>CAWVRK010000011.1:0-55463 GCA_963932955.1 uncultured Flavobacteriaceae bacterium | reverse complement strand
TTCAATTCACTTTTGGTGTCTTCTGATGCAGTATTTCTCACTTCCTGAGGCTCAGTCGACTTGTCGAATTTTTCCTCCAGCTTCAAATCTTTCTGTAGGCTTTCTTCTTGTTTTTCGGGGGAAGCACTGCCTTCAACTTGAGGGGGTTTTACTGAAATTTCCTCGTTTTTTTCCTCCTGTAAATTTTGATTTGTAGCATCTAACATCGCAATGTGTTTAAAGTTCCTAAATTATAATTGTTTAAAGATACCAATAGCAATTGAATCATCAAAATAATAAACTTTCAAAACACAAAAAGCCTTTGTTTAAAACATTAAAAACTCGTTGATTAAATGTATAAAAAACTCAAGTATTCCAAATCTCCCAGGACTTTTCAGCTTGCATCTCCAACATCTCCAAACCATTTTTTATGGAAGCACCCTGTGCTTTGCCTAATCTTAAAAAAGTAGTTTCAGCGGGGTTGTAAATCAAATCGTACAACAAGTGTTTTTGGGTCAAAGACGCATAGGGGATGTCCGGACATAATGCTGTATTTGGAGAAGTCCCGAGAGGAGAACAATTGACAAGAATATGATATCCTTCCATCAGTTCTGCATTCAAATCTTTATAGGACAATTGGTTTAAGTCTGGAGTTCGAGATACAAACACATGCGAGATTCCGAGCTGGTCAAATGCAAAAGCTACGGCCTTTGAAGCGCCACCAGTCCCTAAAATCAAGGCTTTTTTGTGATGTGCTTGCAACAAAGGTAGCAAGGAGTTTTTAAAACCGTACACGTCGGTATTGTAACCTACTTTTCTTCCTGAGGCTTCTATTTTAATGGTATTGATTGCTCCAATGGTTGCTGCATCTTCATCTATGGCATCCAAATATTCAGCTACTTTTTCTTTGTACGGAATGGTGACATTCAATCCGATTAGCCCTGCTGAATCTCTCGTGAAGATGTCGGGAAAATCTTGGATATTTTCCAAATCAAAATTTTCATAACTGTGGTTGTGAAGCGCTAATTTTTCAAATTTCTTTGAAAAATGAGCTTTGGAAAAAGAATAGGCTATGTTTTTCCCCACCAATCCAAAACGTTTTTTTATGTTCATTTTTATTCAAATTTTAAGCAACCCTAATCAGGTCTTTTTAATTGCATTGCAGTTTTTGTATTTTTCTTTTTGTTTTTTCGCTCGTACATATCGATTCCAATGACGATTGCCATTCCTAAAAGAATGAATCCGATTGCAATCCACGTTTCTAAATCATTGGCTTCGGGAACATAGCGTTTGTAGTTTTCTAAAATCATTTCCCCCTCGAGTCCATGGAGCAGCAAATCGTATTCTTTGACATAAACGGGCTTTTTCCATGGCCATACAATTCCTAAGGAACCGGATATAAAACCAATGATCAAAGCAGTTACTATTGATGACCACCTTTTCAAAACATAACTCAATACGTGCGAAAGAGAAACAAGTCCAAAAAAAGAGCCCACAAAAAAGGTTCCTGCTATTTTTAAATACTGTACGTTTGACGGAATCTCTAAAACCTGAAAGTCTCCACTCAGGAGCGAAATGGACACTTTAAAAACAACATTGACTGTCGCTACAAGCAACAAAACATAATTGCCCAAAAGCATCAAGATAAATGACCCTGAAAGCCCTGGCAAGGTCATCCCACTCACACCTACCACACCACAAAAAAAGACAAACCACAGATTGCTGTTTTCCTTAGCAGGAGGCATAAAACTAAGGGCCAGTCCGATGGCTGTACCTAGCAAAACGAATAGGAAATTTTTAAAATTCCAAGAATCGTATTTTTTACCGATGTAATAAACGGAGCCGATAATCATTCCGAAGAAACCGCTCCATACATACAATTCGTAATGGCTTAAGAAGTAATCTAAGAGAATGGAAACGCTGAAATAACTAAAGAGGCTCCCTCCCATTACCAAAATCAAAAATGACACATTGAGGTAAGCAAACAAACTTTTGAAACGTCCATTTAGAAGGAGTTTCAAGGCTTTTATGTTTATTTTCTGAAAGGTGTAGATCAACTCTTCGTAAAAGCCCAAAACAAAAGCGACGGCACCACCAGAAACTCCGGGAACTTTGTTGGCCGTACCCATTGCCAAACCCTTTAAAAAAAGAGCAACTTTGTCAGCTACTTTAGGTCTGTTGTTCATAAGCCCCACATTTAAAACAAAACTCTAAATTACAACTTAAAGCGCATTGTTGCTTTTTGTTAGTTGTATTTTTTCCAAAAACAAAATCACCAAATAACCAAAGACAGCACAAACACCAGCCATAACCAATTCAGGATTTCCATCATATGCCAAGGGACTGATGCTTTTTTGCAAAAGAGGAACTTCCACTCCATGGGAATTGACTCGCCACGTCAAAGTTTCTTTCCAAGGCCATATTTTATTCAAAGAGCCGATGATAAAACCTGTCAAGATTGCCAAGGTAAGGTCGTGGTATTTTGAAAACAGCCATTTTAGTAGTTTTGAAAAACTTAAAAGTCCTACCACTGCACCAAGTCCTACTGTTGCGATGGTTTGTAAATCACGGGTATGAATGGCTTCTAAAATGATTTTATAGGATCCCAACAAAACCAAAATAAAAGAACCTGAAATTCCAGGTAAAATCATCGCACAAATGGCCAAAGCTCCTGACAAAAACAAAAACCAAAGAGAAGCTCCTTGCGAAACCAAGGGTTCTAGGATCGTGATGTAATAAGCTGCAACCGCTCCCACTATCAAAAGTAATCCCCTAGATAGCTGCCATTTTTTGATTTGTTTGGCGATAAACAAAACACTCGCCAATACCAATCCAAAAAAGAAAGACCACAGCAAGATGGGTTCGTTTTCTAACAAATACGAAATGCCTTTGGCCAAGGAAACGACACTCACCGCAATTCCAGCCAACAACGTTGCCAAAAAATTTCCGTGGATTGATTTCCAAACAGCTTTGATTCCCTTTTCTTTGAGAAGGGATACGGTTTGAAAATTAATGCTGCTGATGCTTGCCAAAAGCTCTTCGTAAATTCCTGAAATAAAAGCGATGGTTCCACCTGAAACCCCTGGCACAACATCTGCAGCTCCCATGGCCATGCCTTTGAAAAATAGAAAGAACGTGTCTTTGAATCTTGTTTTCATCTGTTCTTAAGGTTTTGACAAATGTACTGATATTTCTCTTTAACACACAATAGAAACGGGGATGCAAAAGTGAAAAAAACACTCTAAAGACGGGTGTTTTTAGTTGCTTATTTCTGAAACTCTAAAACAATGGATTTTACTTCTTTCAGCTTGAAAAAATGTGGAAACAATTCTTTTGCGATTTGAACAAATTCAAAGTCCAATGCCAAACCATTTTTCAAATGCATCAATGCAGTTCCCCTTTGATCAACCTCCATCAACAAACCGAACAAACGGTACTCCACTGCTGCAGCTTCTTTGTAAGTGTTTTTAGATTTTACTAAGTACTTGAGAGCTTCCTTATAATCGCCTAAATAATAGAGGACGTCTACCAAAGCAAGCCATATTTCAAGCCCTTGTTCCTCGATACTCAAACTCTGCTTGAAAGCAACAATGCACTCCTCGTAAAAACTCAATTTCAAATTAATTTCCGCACATTTAGTCCAATACAATGCGTTGAACTCGTCTATAGAAATTGCCTTTTTAATGTAGTAAAGAGATTTCGAATAGTCTTGCTTGCTAAAATAAAGTTCTGACAAGGCAACCCATGCTTTGTCCAACAAGGGATCCTCTACAACTGCTTTGTTGTAGAATTCGATTGCTTTTTTCTGCTGATTTGTTTTTCGATAACAACCCCCGATTCTTTGGTATACAAAAGCAGTAGGGTCGTCCAGTTGCAGCGTCACTACATAGTTTTCAATGGCTTCTTTATAGCGGCCCAAAAGCTCCAAGGTTTTGGCTTTTTCAAGATAGCCCCCTATAAAAGACTCATCGATCAGCACGGCATAATCGAAAGCCCTGAGTGCCTGTTCATAATCCTTTGTGACCATGTATTGCCTTCCCAATTGGTGCCAAGCAATTTCACAATAGGGATTGACATCCAAATATTTATTTAAGTACGCAGTGGCCGCTACATGTTTTTCATCCATGTCGTAGCAATAAATCAAATTATACAAGGACGCATAATCTTCAGGATCTATGTCCAAACATTTTTCAAAGTGCAAACGCGCTTCTTCAAAATTGTCGAGAAACAAAAACTCCATCGCCAACAACGACAAGACATCTGCCGGGTCGTTTGTGTATTGCATTGCCGTTTTCAAAGAGTCTATGGCCTCAAGATGTTGGTCCCTCTTAGACAAAATTGCGGCCCTTTGAATGTAAACCTCCTCATTTGTAGGTTCCAAGGCTTGCAACTCGTTCAACAGTTTTTCAGCTTCTTGAAAACCCCCATCCAAAACGAGTAGCTCTGCTTTCAACAACTTTAAAGTCATGGAAGTTGGATGCTGCTCCAATCCTAATTTAAGGGCTTTTTTTGCCAAGGAATGCCTACCGTCGTCAATATAATGGTGAATGATTTCTTCAAACTCTAAGGAATCAAAGAAATAGACCTTATTTGTTTTGAGCATGGATTCAAATCTTGATAACGCCATAGATTGTTGTTAAGGGAATAACCACTGAGTCAATATTTTATAAAAATACAACAAGGCCCTATAATCTCTCTAAAAGATTGCTTTTTCTTTTTAACAATTTAATTAACATAATTACCTATATTTGTTTTACAAAAAAACAGCCTCGGCTATATGGGTATGAGTAATAAAACACTTCTCAACGCTAAAGAAATTGAAATTATCTTGCACCGCTTGGCCTGCCAGTTAATTGAAAATCACGGAGATTTTTCAAACACCGTTTTGATCGGTTTGCAACCTCGTGGAACTTTTTTGGCAGAGAGATTGGCACTGCTTTTAAAAGAAAATTACCAGATTCAAAACATCCAACTAGGAAGATTGGACACCACCTTTTACAGAGATGACTTTGGAAGAAGAGAGGCCCCCTTACAAGCCAACTCTTCACAGATTGACTTTTTGATAGAGGACAAAAACGTGGTGATTGTCGACGATGTATTGTTCTCTGGAAGAAGTATTAATGCAGCTCTGTCCGCTTTGCAATCCTACGGAAGACCAAGACACATTGAATTGTTGGTTTTAATCGACAGGCGATTTAGCAGGCACCTGCCCATTCAGCCAGACTATCGAGGAAGACAGGTGGATGTCATCAACGACGAAACTGTCTCCGTACATTGGAAAGAAAAGAATCAAAACGACACTGTTTATTTAACAACGAACTCTTAGAAGAATGAAAACATTAAGTGTCAATAATTTGCTCGGAATAAAAGACCTGACAAAAGAAGATTTAAATTTGATCTTTGAGACAGCTGACCATTTTAAAGAAGTGATCAACAGACCGATCAAAAAGGTCCCGTCTCTAAGAGACATCACAATTGCAAATTTATTTTTTGAAAACAGTACGCGTACCAAATTATCTTTTGAATTGGCAGAAAAAAGACTTTCTGCAGATGTACTCAATTTTTCATCTTCACAGTCCTCCGTCAAAAAAGGAGAAACCTTGATTGATACGGTAAACAATATCTTATCCATGAAGGTGGACATCGTCGTCATGCGCCACCCCAATGTTGGGGCCGGTGTATTCTTAGCCCAACACGTCGATGCTAAAATCATCAATGCGGGTGATGGCACCCACGAACACCCTACCCAAGCCCTTTTAGACTCTTATTCCATCCGAGAAAAGACGGGAGAAGTTGCAGGAAAAAAAGTGGTCATCATCGGGGATATACTGCATTCACGTGTAGCATTGTCCAACATCTTCGCTTTGAAACTTCAAGGCGCAGAAGTAAAAGTATGCGGCCCAACCACCTTGATGCCAAAACACATTGAAAGTTTGGGCGTACAGGTGGAAACCAATTTGAAAAAAGCCTTGGAATGGTGTGATGTTGCCAATGTATTGAGAGTCCAGCACGAACGCATGGACATCAACTACTTTCCCTCCATAAGAGAATATACACAACTATTTGGGATCAACAAAAAAATCCTAGACGCTTTGGACAAAGAAATTGTGGTGATGCACCCAGGCCCCATCAATAGAGGTGTTGAAATCACAAGTGATGTGGCTGACTCTGACCAATCCATCATTCTAGACCAAGTAGAAAATGGGGTTGCCATTCGAATGGCCTGTATCTATTTGTTGGCACAACAAATCAAACGTTCTTAACAAAAATTACCCGTAAACGGGTCCTATTTAAATCCTATGCAAGTTTTCAAAAAAGAAGCACATACATTGCTTGTACCCACCGAATCCAATTTCGAAGCTTTTTTAAAATCGCTTAAAAATAAATCGTTCGAAAATGAACACCTTGTCATCAACCTACTGCGTTCTTTTAATTTGTCGCCTGACAACTTGGAAGTACTTTCAAAAATAGCCGCCGTTAAAAAAGAGCAAGACACATCGTTTGTACTCGTTTCTGAAACGATTGAAATAGATGCTTTGGAAGATGAAATGCTGAGTGTAGTCCCCACATTGTTAGAAGCCCAAGACATTTTGGACATGGATGCGATGGAGCGGGATTTGGGTTTGTAAAAACCTGCGATAAATAAAAAGTAGTTCCTGTTTTTTTTGGAACTTTAAAAAACAGCTATGAGTATCAAATTAACCATTTTAGGGTGTCATTCTGCTACTCCAAGAGAAAATGCCTATCCAACGGCTCAATATCTTGAAATCAAATCCCGGAACTTTCTCATTGATTGTGGTGAAGGAACACAAACACTTTTGCGCAGACATCAAATTTCGTTTTCTAAAATCAAACACATCTTTATCTCGCATTTGCACGGCGATCATTTTTTCGGCTTGGTTGGATTGATAGCTACATTTGGGCTGTATAACAGAGAACATGACTTGCATATATACGGACCAAAGGGCCTCAAAGAAATCATTTTACTCCAATTGAAACACTCCAAATCCTGGACAAAATACAAGTTGCTTTTTCACGAGCTGGAAAGCAAAGAAAGTGAATTGATCTACGAAGACAAAAAAGTAGAAGTGCACACCTTACCTCTAGACCATAGGGTATACACAAATGGTTTTTTATTCAAAGAAAAAATAGGTGAACGAAAACTAAACATGGAGGCTGTTGGCAACTACCCGGAAATTGAAGTTTGTGATTTTCACAACTTAAAAAGAGGAAAAGATTTTCGTTCTGCTGACGGAAAAACATCAATCTCCAACCACGATTTGACTTTTCCACCAAAAAAAGCACTTTCTTATGCCTTTTGTAGCGACACCGCTTACAAACCCGAATTGGTACCTCTGCTACAAGGAGTCGATCTGTTGTACCACGAATCAACGTTTTTAGAAGACAAAAAAGAACTCGCAAGCATCACCAAACACACCACAGCAAAAGACGCAGCTAGCATTGCTTCCCAGGCAAATGTTTCGCAACTGATTCTCGGTCATTTTTCCAACAGGTACAAAGACCTCGACGCTTTTGTAAAAGAAGCGCAAACCATCTATAAAAATTGCAGTCTTGCGGAATCTGGAAAAGTTTTTGAAATAAAATCGTAGTTTTACGCAAAGCAACGCTTATGATCTCCCTATTCCTGAGTCTTATTTTATCCTTATCTCCTCCCCACTGCACACAAAGAGAAAAGATGCAACAAGAGTTCCATGCATTGGAAACGGCCGGTCAAATAGAACACTTTCTCAAAACCTACGAGGACACGAGCTGTGAAGATATAAAACCTTATTTGTTTACGGCTCACATGCTGCTGGCAAAACACGCTTTTTGGCCACATCAAAAAATCAATCACTTTACTTTTGGAAAGGAACAACTGGAAGGATTTATCAAAAAAAACCCCCAGCATTTGGAAGCAAAATATCTGCGCATGCTCGTACAGCGAAAATGTCCTTCTTTTTTAAAATACAACGAAAACCTTTTCCAAGACCGAGACTATGTGTTGGAACATTTGAAAAACAGTTCCCTGCCCATGACTTACAAGAAAACCATTTTAAAAAATACAGAACTTCTTTAACAAGTGTTTTCGGGTCCTAAAAATTCCATTAAATTTGTAACGCATGGGAACGGCAAATGAATCCCTACCTGAACCTCTTAAAAACAGTACACATGATTGAAACGACTCTATATTTGATCGGCGGAATGCTACTGATGGCAGTTGGCTTCTATTTTGGAAATTTGATATCCAAATTGCAATTAGAAAAAAAATACCAATTGAAACTCCAAGAAGTTGAAAACCTTCGCAAAAGACTTGAAGTTGAAAAAACAGACTTCGAGCAAAAAACGAAGGAAGGACAAGAAAAATTGGAACTGCTTCGTCACGAAAAGGACAACGCCTTGGAAAAATTGCGAGAACAAAACAAAGAACTGACAATAGAAGTGACAAAAGTCGAAGCTGCTTTAAAAAACAATAAGGAAAAGCTAGAAGAAAACAAAGAAGAGATAGACAAGCTACACGAAAAATTCAACAAGGAGTTTGAAAATTTAGCCAACAAAATTTTGGAGGAAAAAACCAACAAATTTACGCAGCAAAACAAAGAAAACCTCAAACAAATATTAACTCCTTTGCAAGATAAAATTCAAAACTTTGAGAAAAAAGTTGAAGACACCAACAAAGAGAGCATTGGAAGGCATGCTACACTAAAAACTCAAATTGAAGGGCTGAGAGATTTGAATTTAAAAATGAGCAAAGAGGCCGTCAACCTCACCAAAGCACTCAAAGGAGACAGCAAAACCCAAGGAAACTGGGGAGAGATGATCTTGGAAAGCGTCTTGGAAAAATCAGGACTTGAAAAAGGGCGAGAATACGACTTGGAAAAGAGCTTTGAAGTAGCAGGTATTGAAAATAAAATAAGGTTGCGACCAGATGTCATCATCAACTTACCGGACAACAGAAAGATGGTGATTGACTCCAAAGTCTCTTTGACTGCTTACGAGCAATACGTCAACACAGATACTGAAGAAGAGAGAGCTGTTTTCTTAAAAGAACATGTGAATTCTTTACGAAGACATGTGGATCAATTGAGTGCAAAGAAATACGAAGATTTACACCAAATCGAATCCCCCGATTTCGTCTTATTGTTTGTCCCCATAGAACCCGCATTTGGAGTGGCTTTGGAGTCGGACAACGAGCTCTATAACAAAGCCTTTGTCAAAAATATTGTCATCGTTACACCCGCTACTCTTTTGGCCACCTTGCGCACCATAGACAGCATGTGGCAAAACGAAAAACAACAGAGAAACGCCATTGAGATAGCCCGACAAGCAGGTGCGCTTTACGACAAGTTCGAAGGCTTGTGGCAAGACCTGATCAAAGTAGGTAGAAAAATGGAAGACGCAAAAAAAGACTACAACAGTGCGATGAACAAATTGATTGATGGAAAAGGCAACTTGATCACAAGTGTTCAAAAAATCAAAAAACTCGGTGCAAAAGCAAAAAAAGCATTGCCTATTGACATCATCGAGAGAGCTGAGGAAAGCTGATTTAAAAAATATTTTGACACAAAACTCAAAATCTTTGAAAACGAGTCCTAAGTTATGTGTACAAAAAAAAACCCTTGCCGAAGCAAGAGGTTCTACAAAATTATAAAATCCCCCACAAATTCTATAATCTTTACTTAACTATAAATCTAAATTACAAATTGTAATTCCTTTTAAATTTAAGAAAAAAAAACAAGAAATAAACATTTATTTATAAAATAATGTGGGTAAACTGATTATTGCTTAAAAAAAAGCTTCCATTTTCATATGATGAAAATGGAAGCTTTGCAAATATAAGCACTGGAAAAGAGAGAGTTTTCTGGTTTATTAGCCCTTGAAAACCATTTTTCGCATTCGAAGGCTTTCTGGAGTCACTTCCAAATACTCGTCTCCTCTGATGTATTCCATGCATTCTTCCAAAGAGAAGTCAACTTTAGGAGCAATTTTCATCGCGTCATCTGTTCCAGATTTACGCATATTTGTCAGTTGTTTTCCTTTGATCAGATTGACTGCCATGTCTTCTGATTTGCTGTTTTCACCAATCACTTGACCGATGTAAATCTCCTCGTTGATATCAATAAAGAAGCGACCTCTGTCTTGCAAACGATCCAATGCATATGCGGTTGCTTTTCCAGCTGCAGAAGAAACAATGGCTCCTTTCAATTCCTCAGAAAACTCGCCTTTGTAAGGCTCATACTCACTAAAGCGGTGGTTGACAATAGCTTGACCTGCAGTGGCCGTTAAAATTTTATTACGCAACCCAATCAACCCTCTTGAGGGGATATTGAATTCTAAGTGTTGCAAATCTCCCTTTGGTTCCATGACCAACAAATCTCCTTTTCTCAAAGATACCAAGTTGATTGCTTTGGATGCTACCTCTTCGGGCACATCGATGACCAAGGTTTCAAAAGGCTCGTGTTTTTTTCCGTCAATTTCTTTTAAAATCACTTGTGGACGCCCCACTTGCAATTCGTATCCTTCTCGACGCATGGTCTCAATCAATACGGACAAGTGCAACACACCTCTTCCAAATACATTGAATTTATCTTCAGAATCGGTTGTATCGACTCTCAAAGCTAAATTTTTCTCCATTTCTTTAAACAAACGGTCTCGCAAGTGTCGGGAAGTGACAAACTTTCCTTCCTTTCCAAAGAATGGGGAATTGTTGATGGTAAACAACATGCTCATGGTCGGTTGATCAATTTCAGTTCTTGGAAGGGCTTCCGGATTATCCAAATCAGCAATGGTGTCCCCAATTTCAAATCCGTCAATCCCTGTGATGGCACAGATATCTCCGCAGCGAACTTTGTCTACTTGGGATTTCCCCATACCTTCAAATACGTGCAACTCCTTGATTCTTACTTTTTTAGTAGAACCGTCGGCTTTGCAAAGGGTGTAATCTTTGGCTACTTCAAGATTTCCTCTAAAAATCCGTCCGATGGCAATTCTACCTGTAAATGAAGAAAAGTCCAAAGATGTAATTTGCATTTGAGGAGTTCCTTCGTTGAATGGAGATTCTGGAATGGATTCCAAAACCGCATCTAACAAGGCGACAATATCTGTCGTTTGGTTTTTCCAATCAGTGCTCATCCAATTGTTCTTGGCAGAGCCATATATCGTAGTAAAATCCAATTGTTCTTCGGTTGCTTCTAGAGCAAACATGAGGTCAAATACTTTTTCATGTACGATATCTGGTGTACAATTTTCTTTGTCTACTTTGTTTACCACCACAATTGGTGTTAGACCCAGTTCCAACGCTTTTCCCAAAACAAAACGTGTTTGAGGCATTGGCCCTTCAAAGGCGTCAACCAAAAGCAACACACCGTCAGCCATCTTTAAGACACGCTCTACTTCTCCTCCAAAATCGGCATGGCCGGGAGTGTCAATTACATTTATTTTTGTGTTTTTGTATTGAATGGAAACGTTTTTGGAAAGAATGGTAATCCCTCTTTCTCGTTCCAAATCGTTGTTGTCCAACAAGAGATCGGTTCTTTCTTTTCTTTCGTCCAAAACCTTTGCTTGGTCGATGATTTTATCAACCAAAGTTGTCTTTCCGTGGTCAACGTGTGCTATAATAGCAATGTTTCTAATTTGCATACAAGAATTTTAAGGTTGCAAAAGTACTGTTTTATATTGATATAAAAATAGTTGCTTCCCTTATTTTAAGGTTTGATTTACTGTGGTCTTTTGAAAAGAATTGGCCTGCTGGTCAAAGCTGGACAATTTACGACCAAATTCCACCCCCAAACTCTCGATTATTTGTTCCGTCCAGATTCCTGAAATGGTATCGTCAGATAAGAATTCATAGGCAACGATTCCATGGAATAGCACCTCTTTTACTTCATAAGAAAAATTCAAGCAGAGCACATTGCTAAAAATCATGCCATAACCGGAATGCACCTCTTCTTTTTCAATTTGCCAAGTTGCACGAATTTGATCTTCTTCATAGAACAAATACAACAGCCCTTCATACCCTTTGAAATTGTTGTCCGCGTGGTTGCCCACGACATGGTATTGTCCAGTAATAGATTGTTTCGAAATTGGCGGTGCTTGGTGGCTTTTTTTAAAACTGTTGAAAAGAGATTTTCTCTTTTCCATTTCCAATTCCAACGCTACAAAGTCAGCTCCTCTTTTGGTCATTTTTTTTTCCAAAATTTCCAAAGATTTTTCCAACCATTCTTTTCGTTTTCTTTCCATAATTAAAAGGATATTTATGATGTCAATTCTATCACTGTTATTTCAGGCCACATACCTACTCGACCTGGAAAACCTAAAAATCCAAATCCTTTGTTTACGTATAAATGCTGCATCCCCTTTTGGTACAAACCTGACCAACGAGGGTATTTGTATTTGACAGGACTCCATTTGAATCCGGGGATATCTATACCAAATTGCATGCCGTGGGTATGCCCTGAAAGGGTCAGGTCTACGTTCGTTGCATGGGGCAGTACTTTGGCGTCCCAATGGGAAGGATCATGAGACAAAAGGATTTTAAACGCATTCTCATCGACTCCTTTGAGGGCATTGTCCAGATCTCCATGCGCTACAAAAGGGGGTTTCCCCCAATTTTCGACACCCAAAACCACCAATTCGTCAATTCCTCTTTTCAAACAAACATGCTCGTTCTTTAAAAGTTTGAAATTCATTTCCTTTTGAAATTGTTCCAGCAAAGAAAAATTTTCCTTTTTAGCATTTCGAGAGGGCCACTTTTTGTAATCCCCATAATCGTGATTTCCCAAAATGGAATAGGTTCCAAACTTCGATTCCATCGATTTGAACACATCTACATAAGGCTGCACCTCAAGAGCATCGTTGTTGACCAAATCCCCTGTAAAAAAAACCACATCTGCCTTTTGGTCATTTACAAGAGCGACGCCCCTCTTGACAGCCTCAATATCGTCAAAACTCCCCGCATGGATGTCGGAAATTTGCACCATGCGAAAACCATCAAAGGCCTTTGGCAGGTTTGGGAATTGCAAGGTGAGTTTTTTTACTTTGTAATTGTATTTCCCTTTGGTGATGCCGTACAACATGGAACCAAAAGGAATGCTTGCAAGCCCCAAACCTAATTTAAAAATAAAAGCCCTTCGGCTGCTAAAATCAACTGTTGCTTTTTCCACAGAAAAAAGACGGGCAATGGATTGAAAAGCATATTGAAAAACGCGGATCAAATCTTCAAAAACCAAGAAGAATGAGGTCAATAATTTAAAGATTACAAATGAAAAACAAATGCCGATTAAAAAATTAGATTTTGAAGTTGCATTGAGAGGTCGTTCTGAAAAATTGATAAAAAAGAGGCACAAGCCCGTATAAAAAAGCAACGCCATCAAGCCATAAGCAATCGAAAAAACCAGGGAGGACCCTTTCGAAAACACCGCCTTTGAACCCCATAAAATGTATGCATCCAACAAAACAAAAAAACCAATGACAAAAAAAATCCGAAAGTTCATACCTGAAAAAATATATCAATTACAAAAAAACACTTTATTTATTTAATAACCTGATTTTGAAATGAGTTTCATACTAACATTGGTTTATTATTATTGTTGCTGTTTGAATTCAGGTTGCCTTTCCCACAAAACCTATAATTTGCACTGTATTTCGTATAAATTGGCAAGCTTTTCATGAGCAAAAAAAATATTTCAAAAACAAAAAGGTTGCACTGCAAAACACTTCACCACAAAAAATTATCACCGATGAGAATTCAAAAAGAATAAAAATTTGAATTTCCGTTTCTCAATATTTTGGCTTTAATTTGTAGCTTGAAACACATCCATATGAAATCAATACAATCTTCAAGCTACCCTGTTCATTTTCAAGAAGATGCCTACAAACAACTGAATGCATATTTGGCAAGCAACTCCCATTCCATCCTCTTTGTTTTGGTGGATGAAAACACCAATGATGCCTGTTTGCCTAAATTGATGCAAGAAATGGCTACAAATGCGACCATTGAAGTTGTTGAGATTGAATCTGGTGAAATACATAAAAACTTGGAAACGTGTACAGGGCTTTGGAATGCGCTGACCGAATTGGGAGCTGACAGAAAAAGTCTGCTCATCAATTTAGGAGGAGGCGTCATTACAGATATGGGAGGCTTTGTGGCAGCAACTTACAAGAGAGGTATCAAATTTATCAACATCCCCACCACCTTGCTCAGTATGGTAGACGCCTCCGTAGGAGGAAAAACAGGGGTAGATCTCGGAGTTTTAAAAAATCAAATTGGTTTGTTTGCAGATCCAGAAATGGTCTTGGTAGACACCGAGTATTTGGCCACTGTCCCTCCAAAAGAAATTGTGTCTGGAACAGCCGAAATTATCAAATACGGCCTCAGCTACGACCAAAAAATATGGGAAGAAATCAAAGTCAACCACCTAAAAAACAGTGACTACCTGATCCACCGTTCGATAGAAATAAAAAATGAGGTTGTTTTGGAAGACCGCATGGAAACACACCTTCGGAAAATTCTAAATTTTGGACATACAATTGGACATGCTGTAGAATCTTATTTTTTAGAATCCAATCACAAACAAACTTTGACACACGGGGAAGCAATTGCTTTGGGCATGATCGCAGAGACCTATATCTCACAACAGTTGTTTGATTTTCCATTGGAAACATTGAGCGATATCAAATCTCGAATCAAAGCCATTTTTGGAAGCGTACCGATTGAAAAGGAAGACTACCCAGCGATTCTTGGCATGTTGAAACACGACAAAAAGAATGCGAATGGTCAGGTGAATTTTGTTTTGCTGGAAGACTTGACTCAATACAAAATTGACTGCAAAGTAGACACTGCGCTTATCGAAGCGGCTTTGGACTATTACAGCGCTTAAAAACACCTCTCAAGACGAACATACTTCAAAAAAAAAGCGCAACCATCGGTTGCGCTTTTGTAAAGTATGGTTTTTTCTATGCCATTTAAGATGTACTCTTGACAGCCAAGTTGTAAACCACAAGACCGAAGCCGATTTTGTTGATCGCATCCGCAATGTTGTAAAGAACATCCATATCCATTCCTCCAAAGATTCCTGAATACCAACCTTCTGTACCCGCCATGTAACCAATAGGATAGATTGCCCATCCTACCAATACAAACCAGCACAACATTTTGTGAGCGCTTTCAACAGCTCCTCCTGCTTCTTTGGCAAGTTTTGCAGCACTCCCTAACCAGATTTCATACACAATTGCAAAATAAGCGATTCCGGAAATCAATCCCCAAACTTGCGCATTGTCTGTGTACACAGCTTCTCCTAAATATCCTGTGACCAACATCACGATGGACAAGACGATCATTTTCCACATCAAAGATTGTTTCGCACCTGCTACTTTTAGGATCAAATAAAACTCCACACACATCAATGGCACCGTCAATACCCAATCCACATAACGGAAAAAGGTCGGTGAGTCCGTGTGCGCTGCCCAATAATCACGCATGTAGAAATAATGCACTGCAGCAATAAAAGTAATCAAACCTGAGACCAAAACGGAAGTTCTCCATTTTTTATCAAATTGACTTAGTGATAAAAAGAAAAAGGCTGAGGCCGCCATCATGGCCATGCAACCAACAAAAAATGTGAATCCTACGTAGTCTGTGGGATCTAACTTAGGAACTGATAATAACATAAAATGATTCATTTTGTTAAAGATTTAAGTTAATAGATAGTTGTAAATATATAATATTTTTTAGCAATATATACGAATAGTGTTTTTTTCGATTAAAAATATTATACTTTTACAACCATTCTATGTATAAAATTCAAGAAATATCAATCGTTGCTAGTTTTTTAGGATTGTGGATTAGCACCCATTTTTCGGGTGATTCCGAACTTTTATTGGGGTTTGCATTGATCTTATCCTTCGGAATGCTTCACGGAGCCAACGATATTTTACTGCTCCACAAATTGGCACTCCACAAAAGAAGATTCTCATTGCCTAACATCTTGATTCGCTACATTCTCAGCATACTCTTAGTAGCTGTCTTATTCTATGTTCTTCCAACGACAGCACTTTTGGGGTTTCTTATATACAGTGCCTATCATTTTGGAGAACAACACTGGCACAGCCATTGGAACAATGCTTCTAAAACCTTAACTCCACTCTTTTACTTCTTGTATGGAATGTGCGTTTTGTGCTTGCTCTTCCTTTTCAATGATTCCGAAGTGAAAAAAATCGTTTTTGAAATCACCAAACAGCAAACAAACAACCTGTACATAGAACCTCTTTTATTGGGATTTGGAGTAGCAACAGTCACCACCTATCTTTTGTTGGCCTATGCGCAAAAGACCTCTCTAAAAAAAGGACTTAAAGAACTTTTCTTTATCGGTCTTCTTGCACTTATTTTTAAATCTTCCTCCTTGATTTGGGGTTTTGCCATCTATTTTATCTTTTGGCACAGCATCCCCTCACTCTTTGATCAAATCTCGTACCTCTATGGAAATGCAAGTTTTAAAAATTTGACCAAATACTGCAAAGCAGCCTTTCCCTATTGGTTGATTTCTATTATAGGAGTGGCCGTTTTCTACTTTTATTTTGCAAATGAAAAACAGTTCTCAACCTTGTTTTTTTGTTTCATCGCTGCCGTTACCTTTCCACATGCCTTTGTCATGAAATCGATGTTTGCAAAAAACAAACCTCACTGATCTTTTCACAAAATTCTTAAAAGACAAAGAAGCTCCTTTCGCTAGATTGTGCCTATATTTGTATTGCAAATTACCCTTCCAAAAAAATTGCAATCATGGATCAAAAGGCACTACTTCACAAACACCTCAAAGAGTATTTTGGTTACGACACCTTTAGACCCCTTCAAGAAAAAGTCATCGAGGCTGTTTTAGAGAAAAAGGACAATTTGGTCATCATGCCTACGGGGGGAGGAAAATCCATGTGCTACCAACTACCTGCTTTGGTTTTGGATGGCGTCACTTTGGTCCTTTCACCTCTAATTGCATTGATGAAAGACCAGGTTGACGGGATGAATGCCAACGGCATTCCTTCCGCATACTTGAACAGCAGCCAGAGCAACAGCGAAGTGGAAACAGTCATCAAAAAACTTTCTACTGGTGCGCTCAAACTACTCTATCTCGCTCCGGAAAGCTTGAAAACTTTTGAGACACTAATTGCGGAACTCCCCATCGGATTGATTGCCATCGATGAGGCACATTGCATCTCCTCTTGGGGACATGACTTTAGACCTGCCTATACCCAACTCAGCTTTTTAAAAAAACAATGGCCCACGATACCGATCATCGCCTTAACAGCAACAGCTGACAAAGCCACCCGTTCTGACATTTTGAACCAATTGAATTTGAAAAGTGCCCAACAACACATCGCTTCTTTTGACCGCCCCAATCTCAGCTTGGAAGTCCAGGTAGCCCACGATCGAATCACTAAAATTGTCACTTTTATCAAGGAACGCCCAAACAGTTCTGGGATTGTCTATTGCCTCAGTCGCAAAACAACCGAACAAGTTGCCAATAGCTTGCAAAAAAAAGGGTACAAAGCCAAAGCCTACCACGCAGGATTGCCCGCGGAAGAACGCTCAGAAATTCAAGAAAACTTCGTGCATGACAAAAGTAAAATCATCTGTGCGACCATTGCTTTTGGAATGGGAATTGACAAATCCAACATTCGTTGGGTCATCCACTACAACCTGCCCAAAAATATCGAAGGCTATTACCAAGAAATTGGAAGGGCTGGACGAGATGGAATTGCTGCTGAAACAGTTTTGTTTTACAGCTATGCCGATGTGATTCAACTGCAAAAATTTGCCAACAATTCCAGCAACAAAGAAGTGCAACTTTCCAAACTGGAACGAATGAAACAGTTCACAGAGGCACTGAGTTGCCGTCGTAAAATCCTTTTGAACTACTTTGGAGAATTCGTTGAAAAAGACTGCGGAAATTGCGACGTGTGCAAAAACCCTCCCACCATTTTTGACGGAACACTCCTCAGTCAAAAAATACTCTCAGGCATTGCGAGACTCAGAGAAAAAGAACCGATCGGTACGGTGGTAGATTTTTTAAAAGGCTCCCAAAACGCACTGATCTATGACAAAGGCTACCAACATTTGAAAACCTATGGCTTGCTGAAAAACATGGCTTGGAGCGATGTACAACAATACACCATTCAACTGCTCAATCTTGGCTATTGCGAGCTGGCATTTCACGAAAACAATGCAATCAAACTCAGCCAATTGGCAAAAAAAATCTTGTTTGAAAATGAAAAAGTATTCTTGACAAAAGTACTGCTAAAACCTACATCCAAAAAGAAAAGCAGCCCAAAAGCAAAACAAAAAGAAATTCCTTCACTTTTTGAAAACCTGCGAAGCCTGCGTCTTGAAATTGCCCAACAAAAAAACATTGCTGCTTACCTAGTTTTTAGCGATGCTTCCTTAAAACAAATGGAATTGAAACGTCCGATGAACGATGATGATTTCAAAGAAATTGAAGGAGTAGGATTTAAAAAGCTTGAAGACTATGGCGAAGCTTTTATCAAACGGATCGTTGCATTTCAAAAGGACACAACCCCTACCAAACTAAAAAAGTCCGTGGAAAGCACCTTTCAAAAAACGTTGAAATTGCATCAAAAGGGTCTGAGTGCACTAGAAATCTCTACAAATCGAAAAATACACCTCGCGACGGTACAAAACCACCTATTGAAACTCTTTCAAGAAGGAGGAGAAGTGAACTTGAATGAATTTGTTACAGAAAAAGAAGTTACAGAAATTCAGAAAGCTAAAAAGCAACTGAAAAACTCCAAAAGTTTGCGGCTTTATTACGACCACTTTGAGGAGCAAATGCCCTACCCTTCACTAAAATTCGGATTGGCTATTCTAGAACGAAATAAAGATTAAAAGGCACGCACTACTTATCCCGAACTGCGTTCAATTGCTCGTAAATATGTTCGTAAAAAGGCAGTACCGCCTCGATAGAAAATTGTTCTGCATGCTTGCGCGCTGCAATTTTAAACTGTTCCAAACGTGCGGAATCCTCCAAAATATACAGGGCGTTCTTTGCCATGTCCTGCACGTCCCCTACCTCGCTCAAAAACCCGGTCACACCGTGCACATTTACTTCAGGAAGCCCTCCTGAATTACTTGAAATTACTGGGGTTTTGGCTGCCATTGCTTCGAGAGCAGCCAAACCAAAACTTTCGGTTTCGGAAGGCAACAAAAACAAATCCGTGTAGCAAAGTATTTTTGAAAGCTCAACACTGTTACCCAAAAGGAGCAGCTTGTCATAAATACCTAATTGTTTGGCTCTGATACGTGCCTTTTCCAATTCGGGTCCTTCCCCTACCAAGAGCAACTTTGCAGGCAACTTCTTTTGCACTTCGCAAAAGATTTCTACCACATCAACAGCGCGTTTGACAGGTCTAAAATTACTGATATGAGTCACAATACGTTCGTTTGGCAGCGCGATATTTGAACGCTGGCAATCCTCACTCAGTTCAGAAGGGTAATTCTTTAAGTCAATAAAGTTGTAAATCACTTCTATCGGCTTGTGGATCTCAAACAATTCCAGTGTTTGGTTTTTCAAACTGTTGGAAACCGTTGTAACCGCATCGGAGTGGTTGATGCTAAATTCCACAGCCGTTTGGTAGCTCGGGTGACTCCCCACCAAGGTGATGTCTGTTCCGTGAAGCGTGGTCACCACTTTGATATCTACTCCTTGTTCTTTGAGCATTTGCTTGGCCATATAAGCCGCATATGCATGTGGAATTGCATAATGCACGTGCAAAATATCCAAGTTGTAGTTTTTGACAATACTCACCATTTTAGAAGACAGTGCCAACTCGTAGGGTTGGTACTCAAAAAGCGGGTATTCTTCTATTTTTACTTGATGAAAATGCAAGCCGCTAGAAATAATATCCAATCGAACAGGTTGGTTGTAGGTAATAAAGTGTACCTCGTGCCCCTTGTTGGCCAAAGCCATTCCGAGTTCCGTAGCGACAACACCGCTCCCTCCAAAAGTAGGGTAACAAACAATTCCGATATTCATAAAGTCTTTTTTAACAAGTACAGACATGCTCTCCGTTGAGCATCAAAAAAATAATCATTTTTTTTGATTGCTTAAAATCTTTTTCAATCCGGCAATTTCCTTGAGCTTTTCTCTAGACTCGGTCACGGGAGTCCCGAAATAAGATTTTCCTCCATCTACCGATTTTGTCACTCCTGTTTGTCCATGTATGATGGCTCCTTTGCCAATACGAATGCCGCTGGTGGTTCCCACTTGCCCCCATATGGTGACCTCATCTTCAATCACCACACAACCGGCAATACCTGTTTGTGAAGCAATCAAACAATTTTTCCCAATCACCGTATCATGTCCAACATGTACCTGATTGTCAATTTTTGTTCCTGTCTGAATCCGCGTATCTCCACTGACACCTCTGTCGATGGTACACAGGGCACCTAGCTCCACTTCGTCTTCCAAAACAACACGTCCACCAGAAAGCAACTTGTCATAACCCGTTGCTCTGTTTTTGTAATAAAAAGCATCTGCTCCCAAGACACAACCTGCATGCAAAACCACTGCGTCACCAATGACACAATGATCGTAAATGGTGACATTGGGATGGATCACACAATTCTTTCCAATACGTACATGGTTTCCAATAAAGACATTGGGCTGTATGTGTGTGTTGTCGCCGACAATTGCAGTGGGGCTAATACTCACTGTGCTGCTGACAAAAGGATTGAAATGATTGGTCAAGTAATTGAAATCCCGAAAAGGATCCTCAGAAATCAGCAATGCTTTGCCTTTGGGACAAGGTACTTCTTTGTTGATCAAAACAACACTTGCTGCAGAGTTGAGTGCTTTCTCGTAGTACTTTGGGTGGTCTACAAAGACAAGATCTCCTGGGCCAACAACGTGAATTTCATTCATGCCAGTAACCGAAAAATCAGCAGCACCTACATACCTACAATTAAGAATTGCAGCAATGTCTTTCAAAGCGTGTGCGTTTTTAAACTTCATCTAGGAGTTGAATTGCAAGTGATACAAAATCATAAACATTCTTGTGTAAAAATATGATGTTGACAGAAAAAAAATGATGGAACCGGGTTATTCTTTGATTCGTTCTTGATAGCTTCCTTTTGTCGTCTCAATTTTTACTTTGTCCCCTTCATTGATAAACAAAGGTACGTTGACAATCGCGCCAGTTTCTAGGGTTGCGGGTTTGGTTGCGTTGGTCGCTGTATTTCCTTTTACACCCGGTTCCGTATACGTTACTTCAAGAACAACACTTGCAGGCAAGTCCACAGCCAATGGCAATTCGTCTTCCGTCCTAACAATGACGGTAACCACCTCACCCTCTTTCATGAACTCTGGAGCATCCAAAATGGCTTTTTCAAGCATGATTTGGTTGTAATCCGTGGTGTTCATAAAATTGTACATGTTGCCTTCTGCATATAAAAACTGGTACTTTCTTGTTTCTACACGCACTTCTTCAATCTTATGCCCGGCAGAAAAGGTGTTGTCTATTACTTTCCCCGAAGTCAAACTTTTCATTTTGGTTCTTACAAAAGCGGGGCCTTTTCCGGGTTTTACGTGTTGAAATTCAACAATTTTAAACGTGTCGTTGTTGTAGTTGATACACAATCCATTTCTGATGTCTGAAGTAGATGCCATGGTTCTATAGTTAAGTGTTTATTCGTTTCTATTTTGCTGTTTCAAAGCGCTTGATCACTGTTATTGGTTTCCTGAATAGCCCTTCATGATACCGCGTTGAGAATTCTTGATAAACAGGATGATTTCATCGCGCTCGGGAGTCGCCTCCATTTCGGCTTCTATTTTTTCAACGGCTTGGGTATTGTTGTAATTTTTTTGATACAAAATTCGGTAGATTTCTTGAATTTCTTTGATTTTAGACGCGTCAAATCCTCTGCGACGCAATCCAATGGAGTTGATCCCCACATAAGAAAGCGGCTCTTTGGCAGCTTTGGTAAAAGGAGGAACGTCTTTTCTTACCAAAGAACCTCCAGAGACCATTGCGTGTTCTCCAATATGAATGAACTGATGGATTGCTGCCAAACCACCCAATACGGCATAGTCTCCAACCACCACATGACCGCCTAACAGAACGCCGTTGACGATGATGGCATTGTTTCCAACCACGCAGTCATGAGCAATGTGAGCCGTTGCCATGATCAAACAATTGTCTCCCACTGATGTCTTTCCTGAAGCACTCGTTCCTCGGTTGATTGTAACACATTCTCTGATGGTCGTATTGTTGCCAATAATTGTTACAGAATCCTCCCCATCGAACTTTAAATCTTGAGGGATGGCGGAAATCACAGCACCTGGAAAAATACGACAATTCTCTCCGATCCGTGCGCCCTCCATGATGGACACATTGGAGCCAATCCAAGTTCCAGCACCAATCTTGACGTTTTTATGTATGGTGGTAAAAGGTTCAATAACGACGTTTCTCGCTATTTTTGCTTCCGGGTGTATGTATGCTAAAGGTTGGTTCATATCAATTCTTTTTTGCGATTTGCGCCATCAATGCTGCTTCTACGACCAATTTGTTGTTGGCATAGCCATAAGCTTGCATGTGGCAGATTCCTCTTCTTATGGGACTGATTAATTCTGCTTTGAAAATCAATGTATCTCCAGGCAAAACTTTCTGCTTGAACTTTACATTGTCCATTTTCATAAAATAGGTCAAATAATTTTCCGGGTCTGGAACGGTGCTCAACACCAAAACACCTCCACATTGTGCCATGGCTTCTACTTGCAATACACCGGGCATAACAGGGGCTTCAGGAAAATGCCCCACAAAAAAAGGTTCGTTCATCGAGACATTTTTCATTCCAACAACGTGGGTGTCTGACAATTCTAAAATGCGGTCTATCAATAAAAATGGAGGCCTGTGTGGCAAAATCTCCATGATTTTGTATATGTCCATCAAGGGTGGCAAACTCAAATCGTACTGTGGAACTTTGTTTCTCTTTTCTTGTTTGATGATGTTTGCCAATTTTTTTGCAAATTTTGTATTGATGGAATGGCCCGGTTTGTTGGCGATCACTTTTCCTCTGATGCGCATGCCCACCAAAGCCAAGTCGCCAATCACATCTAACAATTTGTGCCTTGCAGCTTCGTTGGCCCAATGCAAAGTTAGGTTGTCCAAAATTCCGTTGGCATTGACTTCAATTTTATCTTTTCCAAAAGCGGTTTTCAATTTGATCATGGTTTCCTCAGAAATCTCTTTGTCGACGTAAACGATGGCATTGTTCAAGTCACCTCCTTTGATCAAATTGTTGTCCAGCAACATTTCTAACTCGTGCAAAAAACTAAAAGTCCTCGCATTGGAAATCTCTTCTTTGAATTCGGACAAAGAATTTATATTCGCATTTTGAGTTCCTAAAATTTGAGTCCCAAAATCAACCATGGTCGTCACTTGGTATTCCTCGCTTGGCATGATCATAATTTCACTTCCTGTTGCTTCTTCTTTGTAACTGATGATTTCTTTTATGATGTATTCTTCAATAGGCATTTCTTGCTCTACAATGCCTGCATCTTCCAAAGCGGCTACAAAATATTTTGAAGAACCATCCATTATAGGAGGTTCTGCTGCATCGATTTCAATGATCAAGTTGGTAATCCCCAATCCGACAGCCGCAGCCAACACATGTTCTGAAGTGTGGATGCTCACACCGTTTTTTTCGAGATTGGTTCCGCGTTGTGTGTCAACTACATATTCTGCCTTTGGAACAATCACAGGACTCCCTTCTAAATCGACCCTTACAAAAGCGTAACCGTAATTTTCAGGAGCAGGCTTGAATGTGAGTACCACCTCTTTTCCAGTATGCAATCCAACGCCTCGAAGCGTCTTCTCATTCTTGATGGTTTTTTGATTCTGTGGTTTCATTATTCTCCTTTTAGAACTTTTATATCTTTTTCAAATGCTGCTATTTTTTCAGCGTAATCTTGCAAATTTTTAAAATGAACATAGGAACGGTTCCACTGCTTGGCATCGAACGCGGGACTTCCTTTGATGGTTGCATGCGCTTTTATATCTTTAGTAACCCCTGTATTTCCTTGTACTTTCACTCCGTCACCGATTCTCAAATGACCTGAGATTGCCACTTTTCCACCAATCATACAATGGCTTCCGATTTTTGTAGAACCTGCGACAGCTGTCTGAGCAGCAATCACTGTGTGCTTGCCAATCTCCACATTGTGAGCAATTTGTATCAGGTTGTCTAATTTCACACCTTCACAAATACGCGTTGCCCCTAAAGTAGCTCGGTCTATCGTGGTGTTGGCACCGATGTCTACTCCGTCTTCAACAATGACATTTCCTATTTGAGGAATCGGAGCATACACACCCTCTGTACCGGGTGCAAAGCCAAAACCGTCAGCACCGAGTACCGCGCCTGCATGAATTTTACAATGCTTTCCGACGACTGTCTCAGAGTATATTTTGACACCTGAATACAAGGTTGTCCCCTCTCCAATGACCACATTGTCTCCAATAAAACAGTTAGGATACAACTTGACACCGTCCGCAATGCGAACATTTTGACCGATATACACAAAGGCACCCAAATAAATGTCAGCTCCTAAAATCGCGGAATCGCTTACAAAAGTGGGAGACTCTCTCCCTGTTTTGTTATTCTTTACTTCGTTGTAAAATGCCAATAGTGTAGAAAATGCTTTGTAAGCATCCGCCACTTTGATCAAGGTGGGTGTCACTTTTTTTTCAGGAACAAAAGTTTGATTTACAATTGCAATTGAAGCCTGGGTTGTGTATATAAATGGGGTGTATTTTTCGTTTGACAAAAATGTGAGAGAACCGGGTTCACCTTCCTCTATTTTTGCGAGCTTTGAGACTTCCGTATTGGGATCCCCTAGAACCTCCCCTTCTAACAGTTCGGCTATTTGTGATGCTGTAAATTTCATTATCTGCAAAAGTATGAAAATAATATGTCTTGTGCCATAGCTATTTCTTTGGGTAACACACGAAGTATTTCACCACCGGTTTGGTCAAAGCCTGAAGATTCAACTGATCAGAAGCCTCCGTGATGTCAGCAATTTCTCCATTCTTAAAATAAATATTGATCTTGCTCTTGGAAGAATCGTACGCTTGGTTTTGAATGGAATCTTTGAAAACAAAATAGGACATTGCCTCCGAAGACAAGCCCAATTCTTTTTGTTTTGAAACTTTCAATTGCTCAAATTCTTTATCAGACATGGAGGTCTGAGAAATTTCAATTTTCAACAACTCCCTGTTGATCAACATCCTTGAGAGAGAAGAAAGGATCTCATCCTCATGGCTGATCCAATCTTTGATGGCCGACAAAATGTCGTAGTCGTCTAATTTTGCAAAAGTTTTCAATGTTTCCGAATCAAAATTTGCATCGGATATTTGGTGTTTTAAAAAGAACTGAAATGCTTTGCTGCCTGGAAGCACAAACCCTTTTGTAGAGAGTTCATTGGCTCTGCGCAATAAATTGACCAACATCCGTTCTGCCACCACTCCCGTCTTGTGCAAATAGACTTGCCAATACATCAAGCGACGGCCAACAATAAATTTTTCGGCAGAATAAATTCCTTTTTCTTCCAAGACCAATTCGTCATGAACCACATTGAGCATGGCAATCAGTCGCTCAGAATTGATATTTCCTTCTGAAACACCACTGTAGAAACTATCGCGTTTTAAATAGTCCAAGCGGTCCATATCTAACTGGCTGGAAATCAATTGGTGCATAAATTTTCGCGGGTAGTTGCCTTCAAAAATAGCAATCGCCATGGTCAACTGTCCCTCGAATTCTTCATTCAAAGCCCGCATGTACAACAATGAGATTTCCTCGTGATTGACCCCCGTCACAATGCTGTGTTCCAATGCGTGCGAAAAAGGACCGTGACCAATGTCGTGCAGAAGAATCGCACAATTCAGGGCCGTCTCTTCCGCTGTGGAAATCTCAACTCCTTTGACACGCAAAGTGCGAATGGCGTTTTGCATCAGATGCATACAACCGATGGCGTGATGAAAACGAGTGTGATGGACCCCAGGATAGACCAAATAAGAAAGCCCCATCTGAGATATTCGCCTCAAACGTTGAAAATAACGGTGCTCGATCAAATCGAAAATTAATGCATTGGGAATTGTAATAAATCCGTAAATTGGGTCGTTTAATATCTTTAACTTGTTTGTTTTTTTTGCACTCAAAAGATTTCGGATTTTTATAAAAAAACAAAGATAACAATCTTTGGCAATTCGAAGGAACGGATGTATTTTTAAATCTGAGCATCCCTTCGTAAAACAAGGCGCTCAAAAAGATCTTTTGGCAAGAATGCGGAAGGAACAATTCAAACACATAACAAAAAAATGCTATGAATGCCATGCACATACTTTGGGTAGATGATGAAATCGATCTTTTGAAACCACACATTCTTTTTCTAGAATCTAAAAACTACCTTGTTTCCAAAGCAACCAACGGTGCCGATGCTATTGATCTTATTGCCGAAAACAACTACGACATTGTTTTCTTAGATGAAAACATGCCCGGACTCACTGGTATTGAGACACTGTCAGAAATCAAAAATTCAAAACCCAATCTTCCCGTAATAATGATTACCAAAAGCGAGGAGGAATACATCATGGAAGAAGCCATCGGATCGAAAATTGCCGATTACCTAATCAAACCTGTAAACCCCCATCAAATTCTTCTAAGTCTGAAGAAAAACTTAGACCACTCCCGCTTGGTAAACGAAAAGACCACCTCCAAATACCAACGAGAATTCCGAAAAATATCCATGGATCTAGCAACTGTGAATTCTTACGAGGAATGGATCGACATCTACCACCGACTGCTGCATTGGGAATTGGAACTCGAAACCATTAGTGACCCAGGAATGTTGGGCATTTTAGAAAGCCAAAAGCAGGAAGCCAATAGCTTGTTTTTTAAATTTATTAAAAAAAACTACCAAAGTTTACTCAAGAGTGCAGACCGACCTGTATTTTCCCACACCTTGCTCAAAGACTTTGTCCTTCCTCAGATGAATCCTAAAAACGGAACGCTGCTCGTTGTGATTGACAATTTGCGTTACGACCAATGGAAGGTATTGGAACCTCACCTGCAACCTTTTTACAAAAAAACCAAAGAAATCTCCTATTTTAGTATTTTACCTACAGCGACACAGTACGCAAGAAATGCTATTTTTTCAGGACTCACTCCTTTGGACATGGAAAAAAGACACCCCGAATACTGGAAAAATGATGAGGATGAAGGTGGAAAAAACCTGTACGAAAAAGAATTTCTTTCAGCTCAGCTACAAAGACTTCAGCCCGAAATGAAGCACGGATACCACAAAATTACCACTTCAAAAGCAGCCCAAGAATTGGACGACAACTTCAACAATCTGAAAACAAAAGAGCTTTCGGTAGTGGTCTACAACTTTGTTGACATGCTCTCTCATTCCAAAACTGAGTTGGACGTCATCAAACAACTCGCAGGAAATGAAAAGTCCTACCGCTCCTTGACTCTAAGCTGGTTCAAAAACTCCCCCATCTTTAGCACCCTTCAAAAAGCGAGCAAGGCAGGCATGCAACTTGTCATTACCACAGATCACGGGACCATCAACAGTAAAAACCCAACCAAAATCATCGGCAATAAAAACATTAGTTCCAACCTCAGGTACAAAACAGGCAAAAGTCTTTCTTACCAAGAAAAAGATGTATACGCAGTACCAAACCCAAAAGATATTTTTTTACCTTCACAACACATAAACAGCTCCTTTGTCTTTGCAAAAGAAGACCTATTCTTTGCCTACCCAAACAACTACAACCACTTTGTAAAATATTATAAGAACACCTACCAGCACGGTGGCATTTCTTTGGAAGAAATGATCATCCCTTGTGCTGTCTTTGAACCCAAATAACATGAATACCACCTATACCTTAAAAGACTTGCCAACTATAGCAAAATCCATTCTCCAAGAAGCAAGCCACAAAACACTTCTATTTTACGGAGAAATGGGACTTGGAAAAACAACTCTGATTAAAGAGATTGCCAAGCAATTGGGTGTAGAAGAGATTGCCAACTCCCCCACATTTTCACTGGTCAACGAATACCAAACCAATACTCGGGAAACTGTTTATCATTTTGACTTCTACCGCATCAAAAATGAAGAAGAAGCATACGACATTGGTATGGAAGAGTATTTTCTTAGAGATGCTTGGTGCTTGGTCGAATGGCCTTCGTGTGTTGAAAATTTACTACCTTTAGAAAGTGTGGAAATACACCTTACGAAAAACGAGGACAATTCACGCAACATCAAAATAGTCTAAAACCCCATTACTTTAGCCAAAACATGAGCAAACACTATTCGCCCTTCAGCAAAGAAGAACTGATTCCTAAAGAAGAAATGCTGGAAGTAAAAAAACAAAAAGGAACCCTGTTTATCGGACTCCCTAAAGAAACACATTTCGAAGAAAAGCGAATTTGTTTGACACCCGATGCTGTAAGTGCCATGACCAAAAACGGTCATCGAATTGTCGTAGAGACAGGTGCAGGTGAAGGAGCCAACTACACCGATCAAAATTATTCGGATGCAGGAGCAAAAATATCCTACAGCACAGAAGAAGTGTTCAGTTGCGATCTTATTTTAAAAATTGAACCCCCTACTCTTGCCGAAATAGACTACATCAGACCCCAAAGTGTTTTGGTCTCTGCACTGCAACTCAAAACACAGACAAAAAAATACTTTGAAGCTCTTGCCAATAAAAGAATTACCGCCATCGCTTTCGATTACATTCGAGACCCTGAAGGCAAATATCCTGTGGTTCAATCCCTCAGTGAGATTGCGGGTACCGCCTCTGTGTTAATCGCTTCAGAACTTATGAGCAATCAAAAAAACGGAAATGGCCTGTTGATGGGAAATATCGGCGGTGTCCCTCCTGCAAAAGTGGTGATTTTGGGGGCAGGAACCGTTGGAGAATTTGCAGCCAAATCCGCCTTGGGCTTAGGTGCATCTGTCAAAGTTTTTGATAACTCCATTTCCAAATTGAGGAAATTGCAACAAATTTCAAAAAGCCCCCTATTCACCTCCACATTGCAACCGAGAACCCTGCAAAAAGCGTTAATGCGTTGTGACGTAGTCATCAGTGCCATTCGCGGAAAATCAAGAGCACCTATTGTGGTGACTGAAGAAATGGTAAGGCTCATGAAACCTGGTTCTGTCATTGTCGATGTTAGCATCGATCGAGGTGGATGTATCGAAACTTCGGAAGTCACCACGCACAGCCAACCTACTTTTGAAAAACACGGCATCACCCATTATTGTGTGCCAAACATTCCTTCTCGTTATGCGAGAACCGCTACCGTTTCGATCAGTAATATTTTCACCCCCTTCCTTTTGCACATTGCCGAAGAGGGCGGTCTTGAGCAAGTGGTACGAAACGAACGAGTAATGCGAAGTGGCATATACTTTTACCACGGAATTCTAACTAACAAATCCGTTGCCGAGTGGTTCGACCTTCCCTTTAGAGACATCAATTTGTTGATTTTGTAAAATCCTTTTGTATTTTCAAAATCAAAAACCATTCAATCGATTCTATAATTGTATTTTTACACCCTCAAATACATGCCATATGAACCTTGCAAAACGTAGCCTTTATTTTTTAGTTGGAATGTCTATTGGTACCGTCATCGTGCTTTTTATCGCAAAACAAAAAAAGATAGAATTCCCCTACGGTCCCGATGCAAGAACATTGAAAAGCATTCGCATTAAAGAACAGCGTTTTTTTTCTGATCAAGCTCAGAAAACACTGCGCGATTACCAATTGGACTCTTTGAAAATTGACGACCTTTTAAGAACGAGCGATGTCGATTTTTCAAAAAGCGACACCAACGTAAAAATCCCCTGTCAAACCTACCAAGTAAATGGAGAACTGAAAGATTTATCAGTCTCTATGCTTATTGAACGTTGTGATTCCTTCGCTACGTTTAAGGAAATTCACATTCAAAAAAAATGAAAAAATGAAATTTTCTAAAAACTTGGTAAAAAACGCTGGTTTTGACCGCTTACTTGGCGGAAAAAAAGCAGGTCTTTTTACTTTGAAAAACAGCGATGGCATGGTCGCTCAAATCACAAATTATGTTGGCAGGCTAAAGAAATCTACACTTCATTTTGCAGTTATAAATTTGGAACCCTTCGATAAGCAGTCATGAAATTTAAGCTCTCAGACAGATTTGTAAAAAACCTCCCTTCAGACCCACTTCGAGAAAACACAAGAAGACAGGTTGTTGAAAGTTGTTTTTCTTACGTGACCCCTCAAAAAACCAATGCACCAAAAATACTTCATTTTTCAGAAGCCATGGGAGAAGAACTGGGTTTGACTGTAAAAGAACTCCACTCTAAAGAATTCCTAAATGTTTTTACTGGCAATGCACTCATTCCCAACTCTTCGCCATACGCCATGTGTTATGGCGGGCATCAATTTGGCAATTGGGCAGGACAATTGGGAGATGGAAGAGCCATCAACCTTGCCGAAATTGAACACAACAACCGCCATTGGGTTCTGCAACTCAAAGGTGCAGGTCCAACCCCTTATTCGAGAACTGCAGACGGCTTGGCAGTCTTGCGCTCTTCTGTCAGAGAATACCTCTGCAGTGAAGCCATGTACCATTTGGGCATAAACACTACGCGTGCACTATCCATCGCGCTGACAGGAGAAGAAGTGTTGAGAGATGTACTTTACAACGGCAACCCCGCCTATGAAAAAGGAGCGATTGTATGTCGCGTGGCACCTTCTTTTTTGCGTTTTGGAAATTATGAGATTTTTGCAGCACGAAACGATGTGAAAAATTTAAAAATCCTCGTTGATTTCACAATCAAAAACCATTTTCCACATCTGGGCAGTCCTTCGAAAACAAGCTATCTCGCCTTTTTCAAAGAAGTCGCTGAAAAAACATTGGAAACCATTGTTCACTGGCAGCGTGTGGGCTTTGTCCATGGTGTGATGAACACAGACAACCTATCCATCTTAGGATTGACGATTGATTACGGACCTTATGGCTGGCTCGAAGGTTACGACCCCCACTGGACACCAAACACAACCGATCGGGAACACAAAAGATACCGCTATGAAAACCAACCCAACATCGGTTTGTGGAATTTATTGCAGTTGGCCAATGCTCTCTATCCCTTGATTGGAGAAGCTGCGCCACTTGAAGCCGTTTTGGAAATGTACAAAACCTCTTTTGAACAAAGAGAACTCGAAATGCATGCATCCAAATTGGGCCTCGAAAAAAGCGGTGCAGCAGATCGGAAATTGTATGACAAATTGGAAGAAACCTTGCAACTGACCGAAACAGACATGACGCTGTTTTTTAGAAAGCTTTCGAGCCTTTCCAAAACCAACAATCCCAAAGAGGCAATGCTACTGATCCACGATGCTTTTTACAAACCGAAAGAGCTCACAAAGAGTGTCGTCCAAATATGGGAAACATGGTTCAGCTCGTACTTACAAAGACTGAAAAAAGAAACAAATACCGATTCAGAGAGAAAAGAGAAAATGAATGCTGTCAATCCAAAATACGTGTTGAGAAATTACATGGCGCAATTGGCTATTGAGGCGGCAGAAAAAGGAGACTACAGTTTGATTGACGAATTGTTTGTCCTTTTAAAAAACCCCTATGACGAGCAACCCGATGCTGAGAGATGGTTTGCAAAACGTCCTGAATGGGCACGTCACAAAGTGGGATGTTCCATGTTGTCTTGCAGTTCTTAATTTTTAAAAAAAACAAAAAAAATGAATCAATTTGTACTTCTGACAGGATGCTTCTACGGAGCTTTGGCCATTATTTTAGGTGCTTTTGCAGCACATTCCCTCAAAAAGAAAACAACACCAAAACTGTTAAAATCTTTTGAAACTGGTGTCAAATACCAAATGTACCACGCTCTTTTGTTGCTGTATATGGGAAAAAATTTCGATTATGACAGCCCTTACGAAACCTATGCAAGTCAAGGCATTATTTTGGGAACCTTTTTGTTTTCATTTAGCATCTATGGACTCGTTTTTTCTGCTACAAAGCATCGTAAAATAAAAATATTAGGTCCAATCACACCGATTGGAGGTTTGTTTCTGCTCGCCGGTTGGTCTTTGATGGGCTGGCATTACCTCAGCACATAAACAAAAAAAAGCCGTGAAGTAAAACAACACGGCCGGGTTTCTGTTCTTTATTTTATCATACGTTGAATCTAAAATTCATGATGTCACCATCTTGAACGATATACTCCTTTCCTTCCACACCTAATTTTCCAGCTTCTTTGATCTTTACCTCAGTTCCGTAATGTACATAGTCTTCGTATTTGATGACCTCTGCACGTATAAAGCCCTTTTCAAAGTCTGTATGAATGACACCTGCAGCTTCTGGTGCTGTTGCGCCAATGGGAATGGTCCAAGCTCTTACTTCTTTGACACCCACAGTAAAATAGGTTTGTAAATTCAACAATTTATAAGCAGCTCGAATCAATTTGGCAGCACCTGCCTCGTCCAATCCAATATCTTCTAAGAATATTTGACGCTCTTCAAAATCGTCCAATTCAGTGATGTCCGCTTCCGTTCCGACAGCCAAGACAATGACCTCTGCTCCTTCCTCTTTTACCGCCTCTTTGACCCGTGTGACATAATCATTCCCAGATACAGCAGCACTTTCGTCTACATTACAGACATACAACACCGGTTTGGCAGTGATAAACTGAAGGGAAGCGACAATTGAGAATTCTTTTTCTGAAAAATCAATGGTTCGAACAGACTTTCCTTCCAACAAAACAGCTTGAGTTTTTAACAAAACGTCCAATTCAGCTTGTGCTTCTTTGTTGCCAGTTTTGGCATTTCTTTTGACGCGCTCCAAGCGTTTTTCTGCGGTTTCCAAATCTTTTAATTGCAATTCGATGTCAATAGTTTCCTTATCTCTGATCGGGTTTATGGAAGCATCTACATGGATGATGTTGTCGTTGTCAAAGCAACGCAAAACATGAATGATGGCATCGGTTTCTCTGATATTTCCCAAAAACTGATTTCCCAATCCTTCTCCCTTGCTCGCACCTTTTACCAATCCGGCAATATCCACAATTTCTACAGTTGCAGGCTGAACACGTTCTGGACTGACCATGCCCTCCAAAATTGCAATACGTGCATCTGGAACATTGACCACGCCAATATTGGGCTCAATGGTACAAAATGGAAAATTGGCACTTTGTGCCTTTGCATTGGACAAACAATTGAACAAAGTTGATTTTCCTACATTTGGCAATCCTACGATTCCTGCTTTCATAAAATATCTATTGAAAATTTGTGTGCAAAGATAGTGTTTATCTCTAAAAAAAAACAACATGTACTGCTTCGAAATTGCCCTATCTCAAAATCAACTTCTCACTGCAGCCCCTTGAAAAACGGCTTTTGATTTTTAAAACAAAAAAACACCCAACTCTTTGCGGAGATGGGTGCTTGTTGCTTTTGTCTAAAAAAAATTAGTCTTTGTGAAGAAAAACTTGTTTTGCCAAGAGTTCCTCTTCGGTTTCGACGACATCTTCGTCAGGAACACAACAGTCTACCGGACATACTGCCGCACACTGAGGTTCGTCGTGAAAGCCTTTGCACTCAGTACATTTGTTGGGTACTATAAAATATACTTCATCATCTACTGCTTCTTGATCACTGTCTGCATCTACCTTTTCTCCATTGGGAAGCACGACGTTTCCAGCGAGGGAAGTTCCATCTGAATACCGCCAATCTTCGGCGCCTTCATAAATTGCATTGTTTGGACATTCCGGCTCACAAGCGCCACAATTGATACATTCGTCTGTTATTATTATTGCCATTGTTGATTGCTATTAGATTCTATAGTACAAAAATAAACAAAAGATCCAAGTACTTTGCACATTTTAGCAGTGATTTTTTAAATAATTTTGGTTGTAACTGAGGAAAAAAGGGAGCGCTCTCAGAAAACAATCAAAGCTCCACAGTTTGGAAAAGACCTGAATTCAAAGCTCGCAAGGACTTTATCTTATCGTCGGTATTGACAACTAGAGAAACGTTGTAATTGCTTCCTCCATAAGAAATCATTCGCAAGGGAATGTTTTGCAGGCTGTTAAAAATAGCAGCATTGGCAGCGTTGTCTTTGTTGGAAAAATTCCCTGCCAGGCAAATGATTGTCAAATCTGTATCTACCTTGACACTTCCAAAAGCATCCAACTCATTGACAATGGCATCTAAAGACGAAGTGTCGTCAATGGTCAAGGAAACCGCTACTTCCGATGTGGTGATAGTGTCAATAGCTGTTTTGTATTTTTCAAAAACTTCAAAGATATTTTTTAAAAACCCATAAGCCATCAGCATTCGAAAAGACTTGATTCGGATGGCGGTAATGCCATCTTTGGCCGCAATTGCTCTGACACGATTGGGCACTTCGCAGTTTCGAATGATTGTTCCTGGTGAGGTTGGATCAAACGTGTTTTTCAACAATACAGGTACGTTTTTTTCACGTGCCGGAATGACACTTTGTGGATGAAGGATTTTGGCACCGAAGTAAGCCAACTCTGCCGCTTCGTCAAAAGAAATTTCTTCCAATGAAAAGGTGTTGTCGACAAAACGAGGATCGTTGTTGTGCATCCCGTCGATGTCAGTCCATATTTGAATTTCTTCCGCCTGAATGGCTGCTCCGATCAGAGAAGCGGAATAATCACTCCCGCCGCGTTTTAAATTATCGATATCTCCTTCTGGATTCAAACAAATATACCCTTGAGTGATGTATAATTCTGTTTGAGGGTTTGCATCCAAAATGGCTCCCAAAGCACTGGTTAAATAGTCCGAATCTGGCTCTCCTGCTTCGTCAATTCGCATAAAGTCGAAAGCAGACAAATAACTCGCCGCTACTGAAGCTTCATCCATGTAGAGGGAAAACAAATTGGTCGACAAGATCTCCCCTTGTGCTACAATAATTTTTTCTGTTTCTGACAAAACTGTCACAGCAGCTTCGTGTATGTAAGAACTGATGAAATCAAAACGTTCTTCAATAAAAGCAGATGCCTTTTTATGGTATTGAGGACTGTTGTACAAATCATTAATGACTCCTTTGTAACGCTCCAGCAACATGGCTACGGTGTCTTTGGCTTCCTCAAACTGAGAAGCTCCAATCAAATCACAGATTTGATGCAAGACATTCGTGGTTTGAGACATCGCAGACAGAACAACGATTTTTGGGCCATCAATCTCTGCAACAATCTTTGCTACTTTTTGAATATTTTCTGAACTTCCTACAGAAGTTCCTCCAAATTTTAAAATTTTCATCCGGTCATCTCTATTTGATACAAAAATCTTTTAAATGATTCTTTGCGGCAAAAAATTTGTAATATATTTACACTTTACCACAAATTGTTTGAATTTAAACAAGCTATGAAAACCATACAAGAGGCAGTAGAAAGTATCATCCGAAAAACTCCTTTTTACGAGGAAGCACTCAACGACAAACTCATCAATGTCTCTTCTCTTGCCAGGGCCATACAAGAGGATGTAGAAAAAGATTTGGGCAAAGAAGTCAAACCAGGTGCCATCATGATGGCCATCAACCGTTTGTCTCCGTCCAACCTGCTAAGGATCCGAAAAAACATTAAGAAATTCACCTTTTCTTTGGGAGACTTTATTGTGCGTTCGGACCTCTGCAATTTCACTTTTAAAAACACCTCCAGTCTTTTAAAATCCATCTCTGCCTTGTTGATCGAAATCGGGGATGACAAAGATTATTTTTTCACCATATCCCAAGGGATTTTTGAAACCAATATTGTGACGAGTAAAAATCTTGAAGACAGCGTCAAAACTTTGTTTTCAAAAGAATTCATGATCTACTCACATGTAGATTTGGCCTCAATCACTATCAAACTCCCTAAAACCAACGTAGAACAATCCGGTGTCTATTACTTTATCTTAAAACAACTGGCTTGGGCTGGAATTTCAGTACAAGAAATCATCTCCACAACGCATGAGATGACCATCGTCGTCAAGGAAGAAGATGTCAACAGCACCTTTTCTATTTTGATTGACATGAAGAAAAAATAAAGGGTTTTCAGTCCGTTTCTTGCTTTGAAAATTAAGTGTGTTTGCGCAGCCTTTTGACAGTCAGAAATAAGGTGCCTTTGTTTACTCCTACAACACTTCCCTTGCGATTGACCCGCAAAAATTTTTCTTAGTGAATACATGTCAGACCTAAAGAAACCGCTTTGGTTTAAAAACCCTACTTCCTGTACAAGAAATCGAGAAATTACCCCACTGCAACGCTCAAAAAAGTAGAAATCCCTCCATTGTCCTTTGATATTCACAAATCAAAAGTATCTTTGTGCAAAGTTTCTATAAGAAATCCGAACATGAAAATCGTTTTTGCCACGCACAACTCCAACAAAGTTCAAGAGGTCAGTGCATTGCTTCCCTCTTTAGAATTGTTGTCTTTGGACGCCATTCGATGTCATGAAGACATTCCAGAAACAGCAGCTACTTTGGAAGGGAATGCACATTTAAAAGCCTTGCACGTCTTTGAAAACTATGGACTAAACTGCTTTGCAGATGACACCGGACTCGAGGTGGCAGCACTCGACGGAGCTCCTGGGGTGTATTCAGCACGCTATGCAGGGCCTGAAAACGATGCTGTTAAGAACATGGACAAACTGCTCAATGAACTCGTAAACAAACCGAACAGAACTGCGCGGTTTCGCACCGTTATCTGCCTGTATTTAAATGGACGTGTTCATTATTTCGAAGGCAGCTGCGAAGGAAGTATTTCAAAAGAAAAATCAGGTTGCAAAGGTTTTGGTTACGACCCCATATTTATTCCCAAAGGTTTTGACAGGTCTTTTGCCGAGATGACTTTAGAAGAAAAAGGCCGAATCAGTCATAGAGGCTTGGCTGTCGCAAAATTGATTCAATTTTTAAACACTCTTTAAATTGCTAACAGGTCAAAAAACACATACCCGTTCTTTTGCCATCTTGGGACTGCTTTTGCTACTAACCGCTTTTGCCAACATTCACTTGGGATCCATCCACATTCCAAGTGGCGACATCGCCAGTATTTTGACAGGACACCCCTCTGCCGACAAAAGCTGGGACTATATTGTCTTGAATTACAGAATTCCAAAAGCCATCACCGCCATTCTCGTAGGATCGGGTTTGGGAATCAGTGGCTTGTTGATGCAAACCCTTTTTAGAAATCCCTTGGCAGGTCCCTTCGTCTTGGGAATCAGCTCTGGTGCGAGCCTTGGTGTCGCCTTTCTTTTGTTAGGCGCTTCTCTTTTTGGAGGTGTTTTTGCAGGGCTTGCGCAACAGTCTTGGAGCATAGCACTCGCTGCGAGCTTGGGTTCTTTTTTTGTTTTGGGCGCCGTACTATTGGTGGTCAAAAAAATTCGAAATACGCTATCCATCCTCATCGTAGGATTGATGTTTGGCAGCATCAGTGCGGCAGTCATCAATGTGTTGAGCTATTTTAGCAATGCCGAACAGTTGCAGCAATTTGTGTTTTGGAGCTTGGGGAGCTTGGGCAACCTAAGCTGGACAGAACTTGCACTCTTTTCTGGCATTGTTGCTTTTAGCATCGTATTGTTGCTCCGCAGTATCAAACCTTTGGATTCTTTACTTCTGGGTGAAAATTACGCACGAAGTATGGGAGTAGACCTTAAAAAAACAAGACGCATCTTGGTTATTTCGACCGGTTTGTTGACTGGAGTCATCACGGCATTTGCAGGACCCATTGCATTTGTAGGATTGGCAGTGCCGCATTTGACCAAATTGGTTTTTAATACTTCCAATCATAAGATTCTCTTGCCTGCCGTTGCTTTAAACGGGGCGCTTTTGCTTCTTGTTTGTGATGCCATTGCTCAGCTTCCCAACAGCGAACTCACCTTGCCAATCAATGCAATCACTTCCTTGTTTGGAGCACCTATCGTGATTTGGCTATTGGTAAGAAAACAAAAAATTAATGTCTGACGTGAAAAAGCCTACCACTACTTCCATATTAAGATCGGAGCAACTTGCCATCGGGTATTGCTCAAAAAAAGGCACCCATTACGTGGCCGAAAATTTAAACCTTAAATTGAAACGAGGGCAATTGGTCTGTTTGTTAGGTAAAAATGGGGTGGGAAAATCGACCTTGTTGCGAACACTCTCCAAAACACAACACAAACTGGGCGGAACTATTTTTCTTGAAGACCGAGATCTCTCAGAAATTGACAGTGGGCAATTGGCACAGAAAATGAGTTTGGTCTTGACAGAAAAAATTCCTGAAAGCCAACTCACCGTTTTTGAACTCGTAGCTTTGGGCAGACAGCCCTACACCAATTGGCTTGGGAAGTTGAGTTCGGAAGACCATCAAAAAGTAAACACAGCCATCAAACAAGTCAAACTTGAAGCGCTCGCCCATCGGAATTATTTTGAATTGAGTGACGGGCAGCTACAGAAAGTCATGATTGCACGTGCTTTGGCACAAGATACAGCCCTCATCCTCTTGGACGAACCGACTGCCCATTTAGACCTACACCACACCATCGAAGTCTTTCAACTTCTCAAAGATTTGGTCTGCAACACAAACAAAACCATTTTGATTTCTACACATGAAGTCAACTTGGCCCTGACTTTGGCAGACGATCTTTGGCTGATGAGTGACGACAAGTTTGTAAATGGGTCAACTGCAAACTTGATCGAAAGCCAAGACCTCCAAAACTTGTTCCCAACCGAACAACTGACTTTCAATGAAAAACTAAAGCAATTTGTCTTTCGAACTCAAAACACAAATACGGACTTGCCTCCAAAAAAATAGGTCATTCTCCCTACATTAAAAATTGTTTTTTTTACTTTTAATCAAAAATAACATGTCTATGAAATTACTATTCTCCTTCACCTTCTTTCTTTTGACAGCCTATACTGTCAACTGTAGCAAAAGCTCTGTTGGAATTAGTCCAGATCCAGCGATTAAATACGCGAACTCCATCACCTTGGAAGAACTCAAAGAAAACCTATACGAATTTGCCTCTGATGCTTATGAAGGTCGCAATACAGGAGAACTCGGACAAAAAAAAGCGGCGGCTTTTTTAAAAAACCAGTACAAAAATAGCGGTGTCGCTACACCGATTGGAAACGACGATTATTTTCAAAAAATTCCTGCTTCCTTTTTACCTGCAGGAATCAAAGACAGCGAAAATGTGGTGGCTTTTGTGGAAGGAACGACATTTCCAGAAGAAATCATCGTCATTTCGGCACATTACGACCATATCGGTATTGAAAATGGTGAAATCTATAACGGCGCTGATGACGATGCCTCAGGAACCGTAGCTGTTCTCGAAATCGCAGAGGCTTTTCAACTCGCTGCCAACGATGGAAAAGGCCCCAAACGCTCGCTGCTATTCCTCAATGTCACCGCGGAAGAAAAAGGACTGTTCGGATCAAAATGGTATGTTGAAAACCCCTTATTTCCCATCGAAAACCACGTTGCCAACTTGAACATTGACATGGTCGGACGTGTGGACGATGCACATAAAAATAAACCGAATTTTATCTACTTGATCGGTGCTGACAAGTTGAGCAGCGAATTGCACGAAGTCTCTGAAGAAGCAAACAAGAAGTTTGTCAACTTGGATTTGGATTATACCTTCAACGACGAAAATGACCCAAATCGCTTTTACTACCGTTCCGATCATTACAATTTTGCAAAAAACAACATTCCCGTTATTTTTTACTTCAACGGGGTACACGAAGATTACCACAAAGCAACGGATACCCCAGAAAAAATCAATTACGATTTGCTGACCAAGAGAACAAAACTTATTTTCTACACGGCCTGGGAAATCGCGAACAGAACGGAGCGTTTGAAGGTAGACAAGTAAGCGTTTGTATTTGAAAAATTGATGTGAAGGAGCTAAAATTACTCCTCATAGCGTTTGAGGATTTTGTCGATACTCTTGATGGATTTTTGCAACCATTGCAAATAAACGGCCTGTTTTTCATCGGCAGAAAGTTGCCATGGGACAGGTGTATCACGCAATCTTGAGGAAACGTTTTGCAGAACAATGGCAGCGGCAACAGATACATTGAGGCTCTCTGTAAATCCGTACATAGGCACTTTAAGATGTGCATCTGCCTGTGCTAAGACCAAGTCAGACACCCCCTCTTTTTCAACACCAAAAACAAAAGCTGCCTTTTTGGTGACATCAAAATTCCCTACAAATTCAGAAGTTTCGTGTGGAGTGGTTGCAATGATTTGGTATCCTTTTGCTCGTACTGCATCGATACAAGCCTGTGTATTGTGCAGTTCTTGGTTGTAACGGTGAAAGGTCAACCATTTTTGGGAACCTTTTCCGACTTGGTTGGAAACATAGGTCTGGTATTTGTTTTCAATGATGTGCAAATCTTGGATGCCAAAAATATCACAACTCCTCGTAATGGCACTTGTATTGTGTTTTTGATACAAATCTTCCAAAATAACGGTAAAATGACGGGTACGGTTTTGAAGTACCTTTTGAAAGGTTTCCTTGCGCTCTTCGGTCACAAAAGCTTCTAAATACGCAATCAATTTGGAATGGTCCATTCTTCTTATTTCTTAATGATTTCTGCCAAGGCCCCATACAAATGGCCTTGGGTGATGACAGCCCCTTTTTCAATCAAATCAAAAACTTCCACATTGCGTTCCTCTGAGTAATCTTTGTGTGCATAAAAATAGTCCAAACACGCATGCCCAGCATTTTTTGACAACCAGTCGATGCCCTCTTTTGACAAAAAATCGATGGACGTATTGGATGTTTTGACCATGATGCGTTCAATCAAGGTTTGTTTGCACTTGAACAAGTTGATGCTGTTTTTGGAATAATGTTCTACAAAATGGGTGTTGCTCAACACATCTTCCCATACGAGGTCGCTAAAAAGCCGCATCTCTTCTTCCGCGATTTCGGGTTTGTCCGCTTTTAAAGCGGTCCATTCTTGGACGTCTATTTTTTGAGACGCTAAAAAACGAGCAAATTCTTCATGAAGGGCTTCAAATTGCTCTTTGGTAAGGAGTCTGTATTTCATAATGCTGGGCTGTCTTGATATTCAAATGTAAAAAACAAAGAGGCTTTGGCAAAACACACCACATAAAAAATCCACCAGCTCTACAGAGTGGTGGATTTTATAAGGCTTGGTGTGCCGAATTATTCTCCTACGATCTCGAAAGAGATTTCAGCAACCACGTCTCTGTGCAAACGAACAGAGGCGTTGTATTTACCAGTTCTTTTGACCAATCCACCAGTTACTTTGATGAATTTTTTATCGATCTCAGTTCCTGATTTTGCAATGGCTTCAGCCACATCAATGTTTGAAACAGAACCAAACAATTTGGTGCCTTCTCCAACTTTCGCCGTGATTTTGATTTCCAATGCTTTGATTGCCTCAGCTATTTTTGTAGCTTCTTTGACAATCATTTCTTCTTTGTATGCACGTTGTTTTAAGTTTTCTGCCAAAACTTTTTTGGCAGATCCTGTTGCTAAAACAGCCTGTCCTTGAGGAATTAAAAAGTTCCTTCCGTATCCATTTTTTACAGCTACGATATCGTCTTTAAAACCTAAGTTTTCTACGTCTTTTTTCAATATAACTTCCATGTCGTATCTGTTTTATTTTAATAAATCTCCAACATAAGGCATTAGTGCCAAGTGACGCGCTCTTTTGATCGCTACGGACACTTTTCGTTGAAACTTCAAAGAGGTCCCTGTCAAACGACGCGGTAAAATTTTACCTTGCTCGTTTACCAAATACATCAAATAGTCTGCATCTTTGTAATCAATGTACTTGATTCCATTTTTCTTAAATCTACAGTATTTTGCTTCTTTCTTCGTGTCGATATCCAATGGAGTAAGGTATCTTACCTCTCCTTGTTTTCCTCCTTTTGCTTGTTGTTCAATTGACGCCATACTTTATTTTTTAGCAGATTTAACACGTTCTCTTCTCTTTTCAGCCCAAGCAGCAGCGTGTTTGTCCAAACGAACAGTCAAATAACGCATGATGCTGTCATCTCTTCTAAACTCAAGTTCAAAAGCAGCCAAGTTTTCACCAGCTAAGTTGTACTCAAACAAGTGGTAAAAACCACTTTTTTTCTTTTGGATTGGGTAGGCTAATTTTTTTAGTCCCCAATCTTCCTTCCAAATCATTTCGGCACCTTTAGAAACAAGATAGTCCTCAAACTTCTGTACTGCTTCCTTTACCTGAACATCAGATAAAACGGGATTCAAAATGAAAACAGTTTCGTAATGATTCATAATTATTGATCTTTTAAATTATTTAAGGCTGCAAATATAGTACTTATTTTGGAATATACAGAAGGGAAAACTATCTTTTTTAGCCCCCTTCTTGCCCTTTGGTTTTAAAGGCCTCCCTGTTCTTTTTAGCGCAAAGAATGACGGGCCGTTTGTTTGCATCCCAAAACACAGCATCAGAACCTTCTAAAATAACCTTCACAACTGTTTAATTCTCATCAAAAACCACAAAAAGAGTTTTATTTACTCTCAGCCTATTGTCAGTTCTAGTGGAAAACTTATTTTTGAAAAAAATCTCAAGAGCAATATGCAACGCATCTTAGATCGTTTTCTCAAATACGTGCAAGTCGACACCCAGTCTGACCCGAACAACCCTGCTTTTCCAAGTACTGAAAAGCAATGGGATTTGGCGCGTATTTTGCTAACAGAACTCGAAAACATCGGGATGCAAGAAGTGGAATTGGACAAAAATTGTTATTTGATGGCAACGTTGCCTAGCAACGTCTCAAAAGAAGTGCCCACCATCGGCTTTGTAGCCCATATGGACACCAGTCCCGATTTTTCAGGAACAGACGTACGTCCACAAATCCATCGAAATTACGACGGCAAAGCACTCGTCTTAAACCGCGCGCAAAACGTCGTATTGTCTCCTGATTATTTTGAAGACTTGTTGCTTTACAAAGGACAGACCTTGATCACTACTGACGGCACTACGCTGCTCGGCGCAGATGACAAAGCAGGCATTACAGAGATTGTTTCTGCCATGGAGCACCTGATAGAACACCCAAAGATTCCGCATGGAAAAATACGCATTTGCTTTACTCCAGACGAGGAAATTGGCAAAGGAGCGCATCTTTTTGACGTAAACAAGTTTGGCGCCGAGTGGGCATACACGATGGACGGAAGTCAAATTGGCGAATTGGAATACGAAAATTTCAACGCGGCAAGTGCCAAAATTGTAATCAAAGGAAAAAGTGTACATCCTGGATATGCCAAAAACAAAATGGTCAACTCCATCTTGATAGGAAATGAATTCGCTTCCAAACTGCCTCCAGCGCACGTTCCTGAAAAAACGGAAGGACTAGAAGGGTTTTACCACCTACACAGCAGCAAAGGAGGGATTGAAGAAACCGTATTGGAATACATTGTCAGAGACCACGACTTTGAGAAATTTGAAAAACGCAAGGCAACATTGCTCGAAATTGCAGCCCATCTGAACAAAAAATACGGCGCTTCGGTAGTAGACGTCGAATTGAAAGACCAATACTTCAACATGAAGGAAAAGATTGAGCCCGTCATGCACATTGTCGACATTGCAAAAGAAGCGATGGAACAAGCAGGAGTTCGTCCTTTGATCAAAGCCATACGTGGAGGGACAGACGGCTCTCAGCTGTCCTTTAAAGGACTGCCTTGCCCAAACATTTTTGCAGGAGGACATCATTTTCACGGAAAATACGAATACGTCCCGCTTGAATCCATGGTCAAAGCAACCGAAGTCATCACCAACATCGCACACCTAACAGCAAAAAGAAACACCTAATGGAAACAACAATTTTACAGTCCTTGGCTAAAAAATACGGAAGTCCTCTTTACGTATACGATGCCGCTAAAATCATTTCGCAATACGAACGAATTTGCAATGCCTTTTCTGGGGTTGCCAACCTCAAAGTGCACTTTGCGACCAAAGCCTTGTCCAACCTCTCTGTTTTAAAACTTTTCAAAAGTTTGGATGCAGGATTGGACACTGTCTCCATACAAGAAGTGATGACGGGACTAAAAGCAGGCTTTGCGCCACAAGACATCATCTACACCCCCAATGGAGTCTCTTTGGAAGAAATTGAAAAAGTAGCGCAAATGGGCGTCAAAATCAACATTGACAATTTGTCGATCTTGGAACAATTTGGACACCACTACCCTGATATTCCTGTTTGTATTCGGATCAATCCACACATCATGGCGGGTGGAAACACAAAAATATCTGTGGGACACATCGATTCCAAATTTGGAATCTCCATTCACCAGGTACCGCACATTTTGAGAATTGTTGAAAACACCAACATGACCATCAACGGTGTTCACATGCACACTGGGTCGGATATTTTGGACATCAACGTATTTTCTTCTGCTGCAGACCTTTTGTTTGATGTAGCCAAAGATTTTAAAGATTTGGAATTCATCGATTTGGGCAGCGGCTTTAAAGTTCCCTATTACGAAGGAGCTGCTGCTACGGATATTGAGGAACTCGGAAAAGTTTTGACGAAGCGTTTCAATGCCTTTTGCAAAGCTTATGGAAAAGACCTGACTTTGATGTTTGAACCTGGAAAATTCTTGGTCAGTGAAGCGGGGAAATTCTTGGCAAAGGTAAACGTTGTGAAACAAACCACTTCTATGGTATTTGCGGGAATTGACAGTGGCTTCAACCATTTGGCAAGGCCGATGATGTACGATGCTTACCACCATATTCACAATGTTTCCAATCCAAAAGGAAAAGAACGTTACTACTCAGTAGTGGGTTATATTTGTGAAACAGATACCTTTGGTATCAACAGAAAAATCAACGAGATTTCTGAAGGCGATATTTTGTGTTTTGACAACGCGGGTGCCTATTGTTTTTCGATGGCATCCAACTACAACTCACGTTTCAAGCCTGCTGAAGTATTGCTACACAATGGTGAAGACCATTTGATACGAAAAAGAGAAACCATCGAAGATCTTTTCAAAAACCAAGTAGAATTGGATTTCTAAAACCTAAAAACCACTTTTAAAAAAGTGGTTTTTTTTAATAGTCCCAAAAAAAAGGTGCTCTTTACAAACTTCTCCTTCCGAGAAATCATAAAAAACACCTCTTGTAAAAATAGCAAAAAGTGGAGAACCAACTCAGTGGGGATTGTTGGTTTTTTGAGGGTTGCTACCCTTACTGTATCGTAAGGAAAAGAACCTGCTATTGCTATCTATACGCTAAAGTTACAATACATTCTTAAAAAATCAAATACCTGAAAATAAGGAAAATTTAAAATCCTTAACTTTAGCTAAGGGTAAATACCTATCCAAGAAAAATTCTCAACACATCACCAAAATCAAAAAAAAAATGATTTTTAAGCTTCTTTTCATGATTGTTTTAACGAATCCATAACAGAGTGCATTCGCTGTTTTTTTTCATTTTCAAAAAAAGTCGTGTTCGTATTTAGGACGATGATAGACGAAATGACCTATACCCATAAAAAACAGCTTAAAAACTAAAAAATATGGGCGTGTTTTTTTTTGAGAACAATGCGGCTTCTTTTTAATTTAATCTTTATATTTGCTTCATGATTTTTTTGACAAAAAATACATGTCTTTCTACAAACTCAATTTCGATTGGGCGTATTTCCACGACAACCACAGGAAATACGACAACCCCTTGGGGTTAATTCACGCTTATTTCCAAAAAAACAAAGGGTCTGTTCGTTTAGACGCAACCGGCAGCACAGGTAAAGAAAATTGCAATTTCAATGACAAACCCCTGAACAAAGCTTGTCAAACCCAACCAAGCAGTCCACATATATCCAAAAGAAAATCATCACACGATCAAACTATAAAAAAATGAAAGTTTTAAAATTCGGAGGAACTTCAGTAGCAAATGCGGAAAACATCTCCAAAGTCATCACTATCCTCAAAAAAAGTGCTCAAAATGAAAAATTGGCCGTGGTCGTCTCAGCTTTGGGAGGAACAACAGACCTTTTGCTGGAAGCTGGTGCCGAGGCGCAGGAAGGAAACAGCCATTACCTTGAGATTTTTAAAAATATTGAGAACAGGCATTTGGAAACAGTACGAGCACTCATTCCTATTGACAAACAATCTGCAGTATTAGGCGGGTTGAAAAAAATCATCAACGAACTAGAAAGCACCTTAGAAGGCATCTGCTTATTGCGTGAATTTTCAGACAAAACCCATGACAAAATTGTGAGTTTTGGCGAAAGACTGTCATCTTACATCGTCTTCAATGCCTTGAAATCCCAGACAAAAAATGTTGCCTTAAAAGACAGTCGTGAGTTGGTTCTTACTGACAACGCCTTTACACAAGCAACTGTTTTTCAAGAAGAAACACACAAAAATATTGAAAACTTTTTCAAAGACAACAAAGCGCAAATTGTCGTACTCCCTGGTTTTGTCGCTGCCAACAAAAAAGGCGAAACAACAACCTTGGGCCGTGGAGGCTCCGATTATACCGCTGCGCTGATTGCTGCCACACTCAACAGTCCCGTTCTGGAAATTTGGACCGATGTCAGCGGCATGTACACCGCCAATCCCAAATTGGTCAAAGACGCTTTCCCAATAGAAAACATCACCTACCAAGAAGCGATGGAGCTGTCTCATTTTGGGGCAAAAGTCCTCTACCCGCCTACCATACAACCTGTGTTGCAAAAAGAAATCCCGTTGTTGATCAAAAACACCTTTGATCCCGAGGCGGCAGGAACCTACGTCTCTAAAACCGACAACAAAAGCGAAACTTTGGTCAAAGGAATCAGTCACATCGATCACGTATCTCTCATCACCTTGGAAGGGAATAGCATGATCGGCATTCCTGGTTTTTCCAAACGTCTTTTTGAAGCCTTGTCCCAAGAAAAAATCAACGTGACTTTGATCACACAAGCCTCTTCTGAACATTCCATCTGTATCGGCATCCACGATGTTGATGCGGCAAGAGCTAAAGAAAGTGTGGACGAAGCTTTTGCATACGAAATTGCTTTGGGCAAAGTAGCCCCTTTGTTGGTCGAAAGTGGCTTGGCCATCATTGCACTGGTCGGAGACCAAATGAAGAATCACCAAGGTATCAGCGGACGTATGTTCAGTACTTTGGGAAAAAACAATGTAAACATCCGTGCCATTGCGCAAGGGGCCTCAGAAAAAAACATCTCGACGGTCATCGCAAGCAAAGACATCCGCAAAGCCTTGAACTCTTTGCACAACGCCTTTTTTGAAAACCAAGTCAAACACTTGAATTTGTTTGTGGTAGGTGTCGGAAATGTCGGAGGAAAACTCTTGGAGCAAATCAAAACACAAGAAGTGTATTTGTTAGAAAACCTTCAGTTGAAAATCAATGTGGTCGGAATGGCAAATTCAAAAAAAATGCTTTTTTCGGAAGAAGGCATCGACCTAAACACCTGGAAAAACGACTTGTTAGACAATGGAATTCCATTGGATCTTGACGCATTTCACGAAACTGTCAAAAGCTACAATTTGAGCAACAGTATTTTTGTCGACAATACCGCCAATAAGGACATTGCCCAGTTGTATGCCGACTACCTCAAAGAAAGCGTGGCCGTTGTTTGCTGTAACAAAATTGCCTGTTCTTCAGAATACGAGCATTACCTGCATTTGAAAAAATTGGCCCGAGAATACAATGCGCCTTTTTTGTTTGAAACCAATGTAGGTGCTGGCTTGCCAATCATCAACACTTTGAACAACCTCATCAGCTCTGGAGACCAAGTTCGCTCCATACAAGCCGTCTTATCCGGTAGTTTGAATTTTATTTTTAATAATTTTGGTCCTGATTACCCTTTTTACGACGTGGTGCAGCAAGCAGGTGTGGAAGGTTTTACCGAACCCGACCCAAGAATAGACATCAGCGGAGTTGACGTGGCGCGAAAAATATTGATTTTGGCCAGAGAAAGCGGCGTGCAATTGGAATTGGAAGACATCGAAAACGTGTCCTTCCTACCCAAAGAAAGCTTAGAAGCCCATAGTATTGAGGATTTTAAAGAAACCTTGAAAACCTGTGCCGCGCATTTTGACAAGCTAAGCGCTTCTGCGATCGCCAAGGATTGCCAATTGAAATATGTGGCAGAATATAACAATGGCAAAGCAAAAGTAAGCTTGAAAGAAATTCCAGCAGACCACCCTTTTTACAACCTCAAAGGAAGCGACAACATCGTGTTGTTTTACACAGACCGCTACCCTGAGCAGCCATTGATTGTCAAAGGAGCAGGAGCAGGTGCAGATGTCACAGCCTCTGGTTTGTTTGCAGACATCATACGAATAGGAAATTTATAAAATGTGCCACTCTTGGAATTTCTGAAAGACCTCAGAAAACGAAGAATGGACGGATACTCAGCATTATGAACCAAATTGAATTGTTTTGCCCAGCAACCATTGCCAATGTCTCTTGTGGCTTTGACGTCCTTGGATTGGCCTTGGACAGTGTCGGAGACCGCATGGTCATTCGGAAAACCGCTGAAAAAGGGGTGCGCATCACAAAAATTATAGGACAGACACTGCCTTTAGACACACTTAAAAATGTGGCCGGAGTGGCTGCCTTGGCACTGCTCTCAAAAACAGACAGTGTCTTTGGATTTGAAATCGAAATTTATAAAAACATCAAACCCGGAAGTGGCATCGGTTCCAGTGCCGCCAGCAGTGCCGGCGCCGTATTTGGCATCAACGAACTGCTGGGACGCCCTTTTAGCAACCACGATTTGATTGCCTTTGCCATGGAAGGTGAACGCTTGGCCAGTGGCGTGGCCCACGCTGACAATGTCGCTCCTGCTCTTTTGGGAGGGGTTACACTTGTGCGCAGTACCGCGCCTTTGGATGTTATAAAAATTCATACCCCTTCCGAATTGTACGCAACAGTGATTCACCCACAGATTGAAGTCAAGACTTCCGATGCCAGAGAAATCTTACGAAGCGCCGTCCCCTTAAAAACAGCCATTCAACAATGGGGAAATGTCGGAGGATTGATCAGCGGATTGTACACCGAAGATTACGACCTGATCGGCCGTTCGCTCGAAGACCACATCGTGGAACCGATTCGCTCTATTTTGATTCCTGCTTACAATGCGGTCAAAGAAACCAGCCTCAAATCCGGTGCTTTGGGCGCGGGAATTTCAGGGTCTGGACCCTCTATTTTTGCTTTAAGTAAAGGAATAGAAGTAGCTGAAAAAGTGGGAGATAGCATAAAAAAAGTATACGACAAAGTCGGGATTGATTACGACGTACACGTCTCTAAGATCAACACCGAAGGAATGAAAATTTTATAAGCCTGTTTGCCGCCTCTTCAAACAATAAAAACACACAACAATACCTATTGCAATGAATTATTTTAGCCTGAACAAAAAAGCACCCAACACCTCATTTGAAGAAGCTGTCGTCAAAGGACTGGCTCCTGACAAAGGCTTGTATTTTCCGGAGAGCATCACACCGCTGCCAACAGCTTTCTTTGAAAACATCTCAACGTACAGCCATGAAGAAATCGCTTTTGCCGCCATCCAACAATTTGTAGGAGATGAAATTCCTGAAAAAGAGCTGAAAGCCATCATTGCAGAAACCCTTTGTTTTGATTTTCCAGTAGTCCCTGTAGATACAAACATCGGTTCTTTGGAACTCTACCACGGTCCGACCATGGCTTTTAAGGATGTCGGTGCACGTTTTATGGCGCGCTGCTTGGGGTATTTCAACAAAAACGCTCAAACACAAGAAGAGGTTACAGTGCTCGTCGCAACTTCTGGGGATACCGGAGGTGCTGTGGCCAGTGGGTTTTTAGGAGTTGAAGGTGTCAATGTGGTCATCCTCTATCCTAGTGGAAAGGTGAGTGACGTACAAGAAAAACAACTGACTACTCTTGGCCAAAATATCAAAGCGCTGGAAGTTACCGGAACTTTTGACGATTGCCAGGCGATGGTGAAAAAGGCTTTTTTGGACAGCGATTTGACAGACCATATGAAACTGACTTCTGCCAATTCAATCAACATCGCTCGTTGGCTGCCGCAGATGTTTTATTTTTTCTTTGCCTACAAACAGCTAAAAGACAAAAATAAAGACTTGGTCTTTTCTGTCCCTAGCGGCAATTTTGGAAACATTTGTGCCGGAATGATGGCACAAAGATTGGGCTTGCCCATCCACCACTTTGTCACAGGAACCAATGTCAATAAGGTGGTGCCAGACTATTTGAAAACCGGGAATTACACCCCAAAACCTTCTGTGCAGACGATTTCCAATGCCATGGATGTGGGAGCTCCGAGTAATTTTATACGCATCGAAGAACTCCACGACTACAAATTGGACCGCTTGCGGGCCAACCTGTCGGGTTTCAGCTATACAGATGCAGAAGCAACGGCAGCCATGGGACATTTGCTCAAAAAACTCAACTACATCGCAGAACCACACGGTGCCATTGGTTACCTGGCTTTGAAAAATTATTTAAAGACAAGACCTGATGCACAAGGGATCTTTTTGGAAACAGCGCATCCGATCAAATTTAGAGATGTTTTGTACCCGGGTGTGGCTGAAAACTTGCCAATCCCTCCACAAATTCAAGCTGTGATGGACCTCGACAAGGAAGCCATTGCCATCGCTACATACGATGAACTCAAGTCCTTTCTAAAAAGACGTTGCTAAACTCAGGCGCATGAAAAACACCTCACTTCACGACACACACCAAGCTTTGGGCGCAAAGATCGTCCCTTTTGCAGGTTTTAACATGCCCGTACAATACGCTGGTGTCACCAAAGAACACCAAACGGTACGCGAAAGTGTGGGGGTTTTTGACGTATCCCATATGGGTGAATTTTTTGTGAAAGGACCGCATGCTTTGGATTTGCTGCAAAAAGTAACTTCCAACAACGTCGCCAAACTCATGGTCGGCAAGGCACAATACAGCTGCCTTCCCAATGCCACTGGCGGGATTGTAGACGACCTGCTGGTCTACCGATTGCAAGAAGAAGAATACCTGTTGGTCGTCAATGCTTCCAACATAGAAAAAGATTGGAAATGGATCGAGGGTCAGAATACCGTTGGAGCGACAGTTGAAAACCTTTCGGATGCTTATTCCCTACTCGCCATTCAAGGCCCCAAAGCGGCAGCAGCTATGCAAATCCTTAGCAATGTCTCATTGGCAGACATTCCTTTTTACAGCTTTCAAATGGGCACTTTTGCCGGAATAGAAGACGTATTGATTTCAGCAACGGGCTATACGGGCTCTGGTGGCTTTGAAATTTATTGTAAAAACGAGGACGTTTTACAGATTTGGAACCGTGTTTTAGAAGCCGGGGCTGCATTTGACATCCAGCCCATTGGATTGGCAGCACGCGACACGCTTCGTTTGGAAATGGGTTACTGCCTTTATGGGAATGACATCGATGACAGCACTTCTCCTCTGGAGGCCGGGCTCGGATGGATCACCAAATTCAGTAAAAAATTCACCAACAGCGAAGCTTTACTTCTGCAAAAGGAAAGCGGGGTTTCCAAAAAATTAATCGGCTTTGAATTGCTGGACAAAGGCGTCCCCCGTCACGGTTATGAAATCACAGATGTGAAGGGAAACCTTATTGGAAGGGTCACTTCGGGAACCATGGGCCCCACAGTCAAAAAAGGCATCGGCATGGGCTATGTTCCAAGCGCGTTTGCAAAAGCAGGGAGTGAGATTTACATCCGTGTGCGCAAACGCTTGTTAAAAGCACAAGTTGTCAAAACGCCTTTTTACAAAGGCTAAATCTCTCTTAACTGTTTTTTTCAAACACGTATTTGCGTGGCTTTGATATGAAGGTCCGTTTCAATTTCTCGAAGGCGTCCCAATTCGGTAGCCGTAACGAAAGCTAAAGAAATTCCTTTTTTACCGGCTCTTGCCGTACGTCCACTTCGGTGCGTGTAGTAAGCCAACTGTTCCGGCAATTGGTAGTGAATCACAAAAGCCAAGTCTTTGACATCGATGCCTCTTGCAGCCACGTCGGTTGCGACTAAGATTCTTGTGCTGCCCTTTTTAAAAGCACGCATCACTTTGTCGCGGTCTCGCTGCCCCATCTCTCCTTCCAATCCTCCTACTGAGAATTCATCTTCCACAAGGTATTCGGTCATGTTTTGAACACCTGCTCTGGTTTTACAAAAAACAATCCCTCTCCCCTCTGGATGGGCTTCTAGGAAAGACACCAAAGCGTCGTATTTTTCTTTTCCGTTTACCAAACAGTATTGGTGTGTGATGTTCTTGTTGATCAAGGTATCTACGTCTACAGTTACGCGTACCGCTTCTGGATCCATGTACGTTTTTACAATTCGCTGGATTTCTTCGGGCATGGTCGCAGAAAACAACCAAGTTTTTCGGAATCCATTGGTGTAATTTAAAATACGATTGAGGTCTTGCTTAAAACCCATGCTCAACATTTCGTCTGCTTCGTCCAAAACCAAGGTATTGATCTTGGTCAGATCCAAGGCACCGCGCTCAATCAAATCGACCAAACGTCCTGGTGTGGCTACAATAAAATGAGTCGGTCTTTTGAGCTTGGCTATTTGCAAGTCTATTTTCACTCCCCCGTACAATTCTTCGGAAAAAATCTTTTCTGGAGCGTATTTGGTCAAGCGAAACAGTTGTTTGTTGATTTGCTGCACCAACTCACGCGTGGGAGAGAGAATGAGGGCTTGGATATAGTCCTTAGAAGGGTCTATTTGTTGCAGGATGGGCAAACCAAAAGCAGCTGTCTTTCCTGTTCCTGTTTGTGCCAAACCGATAAAATCTGTCGCTTGCTGAAGCAATACCGGGAGGGTTTTTTCTTGTATTTCTGTCGGAACTAGTAGCTTGTTCTCTTTGAGTGCTTGGTGGAAGTCTTTGGAGACGCCCAAACTTGAAAATGTTGTCAAAATCGTTTGTTTAGACTGCAAAGATAGGTTTATTTCTCTGGAAAGGTTCTTTCAAAAGGGCGCAATTTGACAAAGCAAATTGCACAAAAAAAGCGCCTGTAAGTGGCGCTTGGTCTGTAATGCAATCGAGAATTAGTAAACCGTATCCAATTTGATGTATTCCAAGAATTCTTTTTTGACGTCTTTGTTTTTAAAAACCCCTCCGTACTCTGAAGTGACCGTACTACTTTCGATATCTTTGATCCCCCGTGAATTGACACACAAGTGTTTGGCATCGACGACACAAGCCACGTCCTGGGTGCCTAGCGCTTCTTGCAAAGCTTGTACCACCTGCATGGTCAGTCGTTCTTGAACTTGTGGGCGTTTGGCAAAATAATCTACAATCCGGTTCATCTTCGACAGGCCAATTACTTTTCCTTTGGAGATATAAGCCACATGGGCTCTTCCAACGATGGGCAGCAAATGGTGTTCGCAGGTAGAATAGAGTACAATGTTCTTTTCTACCAACATCTCTCCGTATTTGTAGCTGTTATCAAAAGTGGACAATTTCGGCTTGTTGTCGGGGTTCAATCCAGAAAACAATTCTTTGACAAAGGCTTTGGCAACACGTTTTGGGGTTCCTCTCAGGCTGTCGTCTGTCAAGTCCATCCCAAGTGTGGTCAAAATTTCTTGAACACTTTCTTCGATTTTGACAATTTTTTCAGCATCAGACAGCTCAAAAGCGTCTTTGCGAAGCGGCGTCTCGGCTGAAGTGCCCACGTGGTTGTCTCCCAATTCATCACTATTTTCGGAATGCATTCCGTTTTTTCCTTCAAACATGGTGTGTACTTTATAAGGCAAATTTACGAATTATTCAAGACTTTCAACAACGCATCGAAATTGCATTCTTGCTGTGTTCCGCTTTGCATATTTTTAAGGGTATAGGTATTGGCTTGGATTTCTTTGGACCCAACCAAGACCACGAAAGGGATTTCCCTTTTGTTGGCATAGTTCATTTGTTTTTTCATTTTGGCCGAATCTGGATAGAGTTCTGCATTTACTCCTTGGCGTCTCAACTGCTGAATGGCTCGGGTGCAATACAGTGCCTCTTCGTCTCCAAAATTGACAAAAACAACGTCAGGACGCGGTGGGTCAAATGTTTTAAAGAGGTTCAATTCTTCCATGACGAGGTAGATGCGGTCCAAGCCAAAAGAGATTCCGACACCGCTCATGTCTTTCAATCCAAAAACACCTGTGAGGTCGTCGTAACGTCCTCCTCCTCCAACAGCGCCCATTTGAACTCCTTCAGGGGCAGACACTTCGAAAATAGCTCCGGTGTAATAGTTCAGGCCGCGTGCCAAGGTGACATCCAATTCCAAGTTGGTGCTCTCGAGGGTCAAAGCGTCTATTTTTTCGATGACAAATCGCAGTTCTTGCACACCTTTCAAGCCTTCTTCCGAATTGGCGAGCAGGTCTTGCAATTGGTCTAGTTTCTCAGCGTTGGTTCCTGTAAGGGAAAACAAAGGGGTTATTTTTTCGATGGCAGCTGCTGAAATGCCTTTGGCCAACATCTCATCTGTGACTCCTGCGCTGCCGATTTTGTCTAATTTGTCCAAAGCAACGGTAAAATCAATCAGCTTGTCTTTGGCGCCAATGATTTCCGCAATTCCGGAGAGAATCTTTCGGTTGTTGAGTTTTACCGTGGTTCCTCGCAAACCGAGTTCGTCGAAAACGGCATCGTACAGCTGGACAAACTCTATTTCTTGCCACAAGGACTTGCTGCCAACCACATCGGCGTCGCATTGAAAAAACTCACGGAAACGGCCTTTTTGAGGTCGGTCTGCTCTCCATACGGGTTGTATTTGAAAACGCTTGAAGGGCATTTCCAATTCGTTTTGATGTTGTACGACGTACCTCGCAAACGGGACTGTAAGGTCGTAGCGCAAGGCTTTTTCGGATATTTGTGTGGTGAGCTTTGCACTGTCTTTGGCCTGCAACAGGGCTGTATCTGCTTTTTTTAAGTAATCACCCGAGTTTAAAATTTTAAAAATCAAGCGGTCTCCTTCTTCGCCGTATTTCCCCATAAGGGTGCTGGAATTCTCAAAAGAAGGGGTTTCGATGGCAGCAAAACCAAAGCGCTGGAAAGCCTTTTTCAACACGCCGAAGAGGTAGTTGCGTTTCGCAACTTCTACGGGTGAAAAATCTCGGGTTCCTTTGGGGATGCTCGGTTTTTGTGCCATGATTTAAAAATAGGTTGCAAATATACTGAAATTGCTCGATTTGCAGTGCCTGTTGTATAAAAAATACGGCTTCTTGCATCGAATGACATGGGCTCACGAAAAGAAATTCAACCGAACAAAAACTCTCGCGCCCTTTGGAAAAACCAATGGGTCCTCAAAAAATAAAAAACGCCTCGCTGGATAAGAGAATACAGCTGTTTTAAGTGCCTGGCGTTTGTCCATTTTGCAATCCACGCAGGTCTTTGTGACGGATGCCAATTCTGAATTCCAAATCCCAATCAAGGACAGGGGTGTTAAATTTAAATTCTAGTAAAAGTAGATATTGTCTAAGATAACAGTACCA
>CAWVRK010000010.1:0-70193 GCA_963932955.1 uncultured Flavobacteriaceae bacterium | reverse complement strand
GTTAGAGTTGGTGATGGATTGAACTTGACAGCGGGATACCTATTAAAAAGCAACTGGGAAATTGCAGGACGATTTACCAATGTTTCTTTAGATGGAGCTACAAAAGTTGAAGATAGAAACGAATACACCGTTGGTGTTTCAAGATACATCGCAGGACACAAGTTAAAAGTACAAACAGATTTGAGTTACATCGATATCATAGGAAAAACAAACACAGTAGGATTTCGATTTCAAGTAGACATTCACCTATAAAGTTTAACATTCAGGTAACATTGCAGCATTTATTAAACAGGATATTTGCAGTAGCTTACAACGTAAAGGGTTTTTAATAAACAGTAAAATTTTAATTATGGATAATATTTATTTATTAATGATTGTTGCTCTTGCAATTTTAGCCATTGCTGATTTAGTGGTTGGGGTAAGTAATGATGCAGTAAACTTCTTGAATTCTGCCATTGGATCAAAGGCAATTTCTTTCAAAACCATCATGATTGTTGCGAGTATAGGGGTTGCGGTAGGAGCAATTTTCTCTAGTGGAATGATGGAAGTTGCTAGAAAAGGGATTTTCAATCCAGGAGAATTTTACTTTGATGAAATTATGATTGTTTTTATGGCAGTTATGATAACAGACATTTTATTATTAGACTTTTTTAATACCTTAGGAATGCCGACATCAACAACGGTATCCATTGTATTCGAATTACTAGGAGCGGCTGTAGCCATGGCATTGATTAAAATTGGAGCCGATAACGGAAGTTTTTCTGATGTGATCAATTATATCAATACAGACAAAGCAATTTTAATTATTTCAGGAATATTGCTTTCTGTTGTCGTTGCCTTTTCTGTAGGTGCACTCGTACAATGGGTTTCTAGAGTACTATTATCCTATGACTTTGAAAAGAAAGCAAAGTGGGTAGGAGCTTTGTTTGGAGGTTTTGCATTGACAGCAATTACCTATTTTATTTTTATGAAAGGATTGAAAGGAACGTCCTATGCAAAGGAATCATTTGAGATTTTAGGAGGAGGTACCATGAAAAACTTTTTAGAAACTCAAGTGCTCAGAATCGTTATTGTTAGCTCTATTTTTTGGTCTTTGTTATCGTATGCGCTAATCTCTTTCACAAAAACAAACATTTACAAATTGATTATTGTTGTAGGGACTTTTGCTTTGGCATTGGCTTTCTCAGGAAATGATTTGGTAAACTTTATTGGTGTGCCAATGGCAGCTTACAACTCTTATGAGTCCTTTATTGCTTCTGGACAAGTTGCTTCTGAATTTTCGATGGAAATTTTAGCAAAAAAAGTACCTACAAATAATTGGTTGCTTTTTGGGGCAGGTATGGTAATGGTAGTTACATTGTGGTTTTCAAGCAAAGCCAAAAATGTGGTAAAAACATCCTTAGACCTTTCTAGCCAGGGAGAAACCAAAGAGCGTTTTCAGCCCAACTTTTTATCAAGAGGCTTTGTAAGGTTTGCGATGGGGATGTCAAAATTTATTAACTATGTTGTTCCAGAAACGATACAAAAGAAAATAAACAGTCAATTTCAACGACCAGTAATTTCGATATCAAAAGAAAAAGTACACGAATTGCCTGCATTTGACATGGTTCGTGCTGCGGTGAATTTAATGGTAGCTGCCGTATTGATATCTATTGCAACTTCATATAAATTACCATTGTCCACTACCTATGTAACTTTTATGGTCGCGATGGGAACTTCTTTGGCAGACAGAGCTTGGGGCGCAGAAAGTGCTGTGTACCGCGTTGCTGGAGTTTTGAACGTAATTGGAGGATGGTTTTTTACGGCCTTTAGTGCCTTTAGTGCAGCAGCACTTGTTGCTTATTTATTGAATCTAAACCTTCATCTAATGTTTCCGTTATTACTAATCATCGTTTTTGCGATGATTGTAAGAAACTATATCGCACACAACAAAAAGGTAAAACAAGTAAAAGCAGAAGATCAGTTGAGCATAGCAGAAAGCACTTCTATCCAAGGAGTCATTGAAGAAAGTGCGGGCAATATTGCTTCAGTAGTTAAAAGAGGAAACAAAATCTATGGCAATGCGGTCAAAGGATTGGGAAAACAAGACCTCAACTTGCTTAAAAAATGCAAAAAGAACATTGAAAAACTCTCAGATGAAGTAGACGAATTGCGAGACAATATTTTCTATTTTATCAAAAACCTAGACGATTCAAGTGTGAATGCAAGTAGTTTTTACATCAACATCTTGAGCTATTTGCAAGACATCACCCAGTCTTTGGAGTTCATCGTAAGAGCGACCAACAAACACGTCAACAACAACCACAAAGGGTTGAAAACAAGTCAGCTCAAAGAACTGGTCCAGGTAGAACAGGCATTGGACACCTATTTCAGTCAGATCCAAGCAGCTTTCGACTCCCGATCCTTTGAACAGATCGGAGAGATTCTGAACGACCAAACCGTTTTTGACATGCTTTCTGAAAAAATTCAAAAACAAGTAGAACGCACCCGTACAGAAGAGTCCAGTCCAAAAAACACGACCTTGTACTTCGGACTTTTGTTGGAAACAAAAGATTTGCTGACCGCTTCGATGAGTTTGCTCAACGAGTATTACGCGGCCAACCAAAGCTCTTCCGAAGTTTTGGAATAAAAACAAAGCAAACAACTTTTCAAAAAAGCGTCCAAAATATTTTGGGCGCTTTTTTTTAGGGGTATACACCCGGTAAATCAAAGGGTTTTTCTCTCTTTTTTTAAGTACCTTTCATTAAAATTTCAAAGATGAATCTTTCCGTTTCCAAAGAGCACATTTTGTTTTTAGACATTGAAACCGTCCCGGAACACCAATTTTACGGTGACCTTTCGGACTTGCAAAAAGAACTTTTTGCCGAAAAAACAGCCAACCAACGCAAGGCGAAGGCACAAGGCGAGCCGGAGATCACTCCCGAAGAATTCTACCAGAGGGCGGGAATCTGGGCCGAATTCGGTAAAATTGTTTGCATTTCGGTGGGCTATTTTGCCCCCTTGGGAAAAGAGCGTTCTTTTCGGATCAAATCTTTTTTTGGGGATGACGAAGGGCAGTTGCTGCAAGAGTTTAAAACCCTTTTGGACCGTCATTTCAACCACCCGAAACACCTCTTGTGCGGACACAATGCCAAAGAATTTGACTTTCCTTACATCGCACGACGGATGATTGTCCATCAGATAGGATTGCCTTTAAAATTGAAACTTTTTGGGAAGAAGCCCTGGCAAATACCCCATTTAGACACCATGGAATTGTGGAAGTTTGGGGATTACAAAAACTACACTTCTTTAAAACTTTTAACGATGTTACTCGGAATTCCATCTCCCAAAGAAGACATCGACGGGAGTCAAGTTGCTGGAGTCTATTACCGCGAAAAAGATCTAAAACGAATCGCTGCCTATTGCGAAAAAGACACCCTGGCAGTCGCCCAATTGTTTTTGAGGTTCAACAACGAGCCCCTGCTGACCGAAGAAGAGTGTGTCTTTTCGGAATCTCTTTTTTAACCCTCCAAAAAGCTGTTTTTTGTGAATCCAGGGGATGCGTTTGTTTTTTACTATTTTTAACAAAAAGAAACATGCCAGAAGACAATTTTTTTGAACGCTGTTATGAAGTTGCCAAGCAGATACCCTTTGGACGGGTCACAAGTTATGGCGCCATTGCGCGGTATTTAGGAACCGCACGTTCAGCTAGGATGGTAGGCTGGGCCATGAACGCTTCACATGGCAATGCGGCCATTCCAGCCCATCGAGTGGTCAACAGAAAAGGGCTGCTCACAGGCAAACACCATTTTCAGGGAACAAACCTGATGCAGCAGCTTTTGGAAAGTGAAGGCATCGAAGTGGACAACCATCAAATTCAAGGGTTTGACCTTGTTTTTTGGGATCCAAATACGGCTTTAGCGCACCGCCTGCCTTAAAGCAAAATTCACGTTGGCTTGTCTGCTTTGAATTCGCATTGCCGAGGGATGTATATGTGAAGTTTTCACAGTATCTTTGTAGCCTACAACACACAAAGAAGAAAATGAGTACGCACAAGCAAGATATATACAAAGCATTGGAAACCCTCACCGCTCCCGGAGAAGGGAAGAGTTTGGTAGCAAACAACAACATAAAAAACATCGTTGTTTTTGGAGATGAGGTGGTGGTAGATGTTTCGATCAGCAACCCGACCCTACAAGCGAAAAAGAAGATAGAAACGGAGATTTCAAAAGCAATTCGCGAACAGGTTTCTGAAAAATTACAGGTCAAAGTAAACGTTTCCACGATTGCTGTAGAAAAAAAACCAGACGCCGTCCAAGAAAAAAAACTTCCTGGCATTCAAAACATCATCGCCATTGCCTCTGGAAAAGGAGGAGTAGGGAAGTCTACCATCACTGCCAACACAGCAGTCTGCCTTTCAAAAATGGGCTTTAAAGTGGGGATTTTAGATGCGGATGTATACGGGCCTTCCATGCACTTGATGTTTGACGTAGCACAAGAAAAACCAATTTCTGTCCAAGAGGACGGACGATCCAAAATGAAGCCTGTCGAAAATTACGGAGTTAAAATTTTGTCCTTGGGCTTTTTCACCAACCCAAACGAAGCAGTCATTTGGCGCGGACCAATGGCTTCCAAAGCGTTGAATCAAATGATTTTTGACGCAGCTTGGGGGACTTTGGACTTTTTGTTGATTGACCTGCCACCAGGGACGGGAGACATCCACCTCTCCATTGTTCAGGCACTTCCTATTACAGGAGCTGTTGTGGTCAGTACGCCTCAAAACATCGCTTTGGCAGATGCCAAAAAAGGAGTGGCCATGTTCCAACAAAAAAACATCAACGTTCCCGTTTTGGGAATCGTCGAAAATATGAGCTATTTTACCCCTGAGGAATTGCCTAATAATAAATACTATATCTTTGGACAGGACGGCGCAAAAAACCTCTCCCAAGACATCGAAGCTGCATTCTTAGGAGAAGTGCCTTTGGTGCAAGGAATTCGGGAAGCAGGAGACGTTGGCCGCCCTGTCGCTTTGCAAGAAAATACGCTGTTGGAAACGGCATTTTCAAGTCTCACCAAAAACATGCTTTCGGAACTGTTGAAGCGCAACAAAGATTTGCCAGAAACGGAAGTCGTAAAAATCACGACGATGAGTGGTTGCTCTCGTTAGCAAAACGGTTTGCAAGCGAAAGCTGCCTTCAAATTGAAAAACACAGCCTATGGACACACAAAATTTGACACTGACGGTACAAAAAGCATTGGACGAAATTCGCCCTTTTTTGTTAGCGGATGGCGGGGACATTTCCTTGGTTTCCATCGAAGAAAATGTTGTAAAAGTAAAATTGGAAGGAGCTTGTGTCGGTTGTTCAATCAATCAAATGACCTTGAGAAATGGTGTCGAAGCCTCCATTAAAAAATACGCGCCTCAAATCGAAAAAGTCATCGATTTGAGCAGCATTCTCTGAGAGACCTTTTCTCAGAAGAAGCAAGAGGCTTTGTTTTCAAAAACCCTCTCCCCACCGAACCGATCCGATCATAGCCTACACTTTCACAAAAACTTAACGGATAAAACAGTGCCCGTTTTGAATTTTGTTTTAAACTTGTAAAACCGAAAGAAAAGTCAAAAAATTCATGATAAGAAGAAGTTTCCTTTTGATGTTGATCTGCAGCATGACCGTCTTTTCTCAGCAAGACAAAGAGGCGTTTCAATCTGGAGAATGGCTGAAATACCGCATTCACTACGGCTTTGTCAATGCGGGTTATGCCACACTAAAAGTTGACGAAGCAGCAGACGAACAAAACGAACTCTTTCACTTCGTCGGCAAAGGGTGGACTGTAGGTATCACAAATTTATTTTTCAAGGTCAGAGACACGTACGAATCATTTGTAGACAAAGAATCAAGACTTCCCAAACACTTTAAAAGAAGGGTCAATGAGGGCGGGTACAAAATCCGTAGAGACATTTATTTTTATCCGGAAAAGAAAATTGCGAAGGTCGAAGATCACAAGAAAAAAACCATACAGGAAGTCACTATTTCAAAAGTTCAAGATTTGCTCTCGTCCTTCTACCTACTTCGCAACAGCGATGTGGAGCAACTCCAAATAGGAGAAAGTTTGGATTTGGACCTTTTTTTTGATTCAGAAACCTATCCTTTCAAACTCATTTATTTAGGAAAAGAAGTCATTTCAACAAAATTCGGAAAAGTGGCTTGTTACAAAATGAGACCCTCTGTACAGTCGGGAAGGGTCTTTAAAGAAAAGGAAAGTTTGACTCTTTGGATTTCGTCGGACAAAAATAAGATTCCCATCCGAATCAAAGCCTCTTTGAAGGTAGGATCCATCAAAGTAGATTTGAAACAATACAAAGGATTGTCCCATCCTTTTCCCATTATTTTATGAGATTTGTTGTAAATTTGGCGCGGACCAATTTCCGATTCTTTTGAGACAGATATTGCACATATTCTTCCTTTCACTCGTTTTTCTGTCCTGTGGAGAGGGACAAAAAGAAAAGGACGCTCAAAATAAACAAGCTCCTCCAAAAATTGTTTACAAATTTGGATACAAGCTAAACGATTTCAAAGTCACTCACGACACTGTTTCCCATGGGGAAAGTTTCGGAGAAATCTTGGACCGACACCACATCTGGCTCCCACAAATATTTCAAATTTCAAAAAAAGTAAAAAAAACCTTCAACGTAAGGCGTCTAAGAGCAGGCAAGCCCTATACCATTTTGGCAAAAAAAGACAGCACCGAAAAAGCGCAGGTCTTTATTTACCAACACGACCCAATCAACTACACGGTCATCGATTTCAAGGACTCTCTCATCAGGGCTTTCAAGGGCAAGCGACCCATCAGCAAAGTACTTAAAAAGGCATCTGGAGTCATCACTAGTTCCCTTTCTGAAGCTTTGGACAAACAAGGAGTCAATGCCATTGTCGCAAATGACCTTTCGGAAATTTACGCCTGGACAATTGATTTTTTTCGACTTCAAAAAAACGACCGCTTCAAAGTTATTTACGAACAAAAATATATAGAAGACAGTATTCCTGCAGGGATCGGCTCCATCAAAGCGGCCTATTTTGAACATGCCAAGAAGCCTTTTTATGCCTTTCAGTATGTCTCAGATTCGATTACAGGCATCCAGGAGTACTACGATGAAAATGCCAACCACCTTCGAAGAGCTTTTTTAAAAGCCCCTTTGAAATTTAGCAGAATCTCATCTCGCTACAACCTCAAGCGAAAAATAGCCTATTACGGACGCGTCAAAGCACACAAAGGAACGGATTTTGCTGCACCTGTCGGAAGCCCTATCATGAGTACTGCGAATGGACGAGTCATCGAGTCTCGTCGCAAAGGAGCCAACGGAAACTACGTTAAAATCCGTCACAATTCTACCTATACCACCCAGTACTTGCACATGAAAAAACGCAAAGTAAAAGTAGGGCAATACGTCAAACAAGGTCAAATAATAGGATCCGTAGGGATGACAGGAAACACGTCAGGCCCACATGTTTGTTACCGCTTTTGGAAGAACGGGGTTCAGGTAGATCCTCTCAAACAAAAACTTCCTGCGGCCAAGGCCATGAAAAAAGAAACCAAACCCCATTATTTGGAATTCGTCGAATCTATCAAAGATTCGTTGGACGCCATCACTTTAAAAGAAATAGAACACAATTAATCATCAGAAAACAGCAACATGACACTTAAAAATACAAACCCATCGAAAACAGCAGCTTGGAAAAAACTACAAGCCCATTACCAAGAGACAAAAGACCTTCACCTAAAAGACCTGTTTGCTGAAAACCCACAGCGAAAAGAAGGCTTTCGCATTCAATTCAATGATTTTGATGTCGATTTCTCAAAAAATCGTATCGATGCAACGACACTTTCTCTATTGATCGAGTTGGCAAACGAAGTCGATTTGCAGGGCGCCATTTCCAGTTATTTTGGTGGAGACAAAATCAATGCGACCGAAGGAAGAGAAGTCTTGCACACAGCACTTCGTGCAGCTGCTGACAAAAAAATCCTTGTCGATGGAGAAAATGTGGTTGAAGACGTACAAGCGACCTTGGCTCAAATAGAAACTTTTAGCAACAAAGTGATTTCTGGAGATTGGAAAGGACATACGGGCAAAGCCATTACCGATGTGGTCAACATTGGTATCGGAGGTTCTGATTTGGGGCCACAAATGGTCGTTGAATCCTTGAAGTACTACAAAACTCCTTTGGACGTTCATTTTGTTTCCAACGTAGACGGAGACCATGTTACAGAGGTCATTAAAAATTTGAATCCGGAGACCACCCTCTTTTTGATCGTTTCCAAAACATTCACTACACAAGAAACCATTTCCAATGCCCTAACCATCAAGGAATGGTTTCTGGAAACTGCTACAGAAGCGGACATCGCTCAACACTTTGTCGCAGTCTCTACCAACTTAGAAGCCGTTGTAGCTTTTGGCATCGATCCTGCAAACGTCTTTACGATGTGGAACTGGGTAGGGGGAAGATTTTCATTGTGGAGTGCCGTCGGACTGTCCATCAGTCTCGCGGTAGGATTTGACAATTTTAAAAATCTTTTGGAAGGCGCCTCTGAAATGGATGCCCATTTTGAAACAACGCCTTTTGAAGAAAACATTCCCGTTGTTTTGGCTTTGTTGAGTGTTTGGTACAACAATTTTTACCAAGCTGAAACAGAAGCTATTTTGCCCTATTCTCAATACTTGGAAAAATTGACACCTTACTTGCAACAAGCCATCATGGAGAGCAATGGAAAAAGTGTAGATCGCAACGGTGAAAAGGTAAACTACCAAACGGGAACCATCGTTTGGGGAAGTACAGGGACCAACATGCAACACGCTTTTATGCAATTGGTTCACCAAGGAACCAAATTGATTCCTTGTGACTTTATCGGGTACAAAGCCTCTTTGCACGGCAAAGAAGAACACCATAACAAGCTGATGGCCAATCTTTACGGACAGGCAGAAGCTTTGTGCAACGGAAAAACAAAAGAAGAGGTCTTGTTAGAAATGACCGGAGATGCGGCCACCGTTGAAAAGGTCGCTCCATTCAAAGTGTTTGAAGGAAACAAGCCCAGCACCACTCTCTTGATTGACAAGTTGACGCCGCATTCTTTGGGGGAATTGATCTCCATGTACGAACATAAGATTTTTGTTCAAGGAGTCCTTTGGAACATTTACAGTTACGACCAGTGGGGGGTAGAATTGGGAAAAGTGTTGGCCAAAAAAATATACGCTCAAATGACAACATAATGAATGTTTACAATTTCTGAAACGTCTGTTGATTTGGCTTGTACTAATTCTCGTGGACTGCATTGGCAACAGCAAGAATGAAAGCTATCCCAAATTGTCAAGTGATACCGCAGCAAAAAGACCCCCCTGTTTTTAGGGTTATGATAAATTAAGAAGCCCACGTATGTTTGTCTGAAAATTAACATGCGCTTAGGGACTGAACAAGGCATAATTGAGGATTTTGACTTACATTTGTACGTAAAACAAAAAAAATGAAACAACTCCATTCGTATTGGGCTTATTTGGTCTTGGCAGTTTTGATCCTTGCTGTTGCCAATGCAGTCATCGGCCTCGCCTCAAAAAAAGAATTCAAAGCCAAAGATTTGCGTCTAGGGCTGTTTGCGCTTATTTTTACCCACATTCAATTGCTGATCGGTTTGGCTTGGTACTTTATGTCACCAATTTACAAAGCCATGAAAAGCGAAGGGATGGGCGCCATTATGAAGGAAGCTCCTACACGCCTGTTGGCAGTAGAACACCCGATTGCCATGTTGCTAGGAATTGTTTTGATCACCATCGGTTGGTCCAAACACAAAAAACAAACAAGCTCTCAAGGGAAATTCAAAACGTTTGTGCTTTTTTATGGAATTGCACTATTGGTAATTATTTCTAGGATCCCCTGGAATCAGTGGCTATAAATAACACTATACGCGGGCTTCATGCAGCGACTTAAAACACTTCTTTCCTATCCTCTCTCTGTGGTGTACTACCTCTGTTTTGGACTGACTTTGGTCGTTTTTCACCCTTTGCAATGGTTGACACTCCGCCTTTTTGGATACACAACTCACAAAAAAACAGTCGATCTTTTGAACCTAGTTTTGCTTTGGTGTCTGTCTATTTTGGGAACAAAAATTGAAGTTTCCATGCCACACACCTTGCCCGAAAACGTTCCTTTGTTATTGGTGTCCAATCACCAAAGCGCACATGACATCACACCCATATCTTGGTATTTGCGACAGACACATCCCAAGTTTGTTTCAAAAATTGAATTGGGGAAAGGCATTCCAAGTGTCTCTTTCAACCTCAAGTACGGCGGTTCTGTATTGATCGACCGCAAAGATGTCAAACAATCATTGTCCGCTTTGGCAGCATTTGGTAAAAAACTTGAAAAAAATAACTGGGCAGGGGTCATCTTCCCAGAAGGAACACGAAGCAAAGACGGGGTTCCAAAACGATTTTCAGAAAATGGACTCAAAATAGTGATCAAAAACACCCCCTCAGCTTACCTCGTTCCCATTACGATCAACAACTCTTGGAAATTGGTCTCTAAGGGCCTATTCCCCTTGAACATAGGAGAAACACTTCAAATGCAAGTACACGCCCCGGTGGCGGTTAATTCCATGGAATTTGCAGATTTGTTTCAAAATGTGGAAGCAACCATAAAAAACTCAGTAACTTTACCTAGCGAAAAGAAAAATTGAAAAAGATGTCTTTACACAACGTACGAAAAGAAGTGATGTTATCACTCGAAAAAAACATAGAAACGACCTTTGGGAAGTTTTTGATTCCGCCAGAAGAAATTTGGCAACCTACAGATTTTTTGCCCAATCCCCAATCCGATACTTTTATGGACGAAGTCGCAGAGATTCGTGAGCTCTCCAAAGAATTGGACAACGACTTTTGGATTTCCCTTGTCGGAGACATGATTACAGAAGAAGCTTTGCCTACCTATGAATCTTGGTTGTTGGACTTGGACGGTGTCGACCAACACGGAGAGGGTGGTGGCAACGGATGGTCGAGTTGGATCCGCAGATGGACCGCAGAAGAAAACAGGCATGGAGACGTGTTGAACAAATACATCTTCCTTTCTGGACGTGTAAACATGCGGGAAGTTGAGATTACCACCCAGCACCTTGTGGCAGATGGTTTTGACATTGGGACCGCAAGAGATCCCTACAAAACGTTTGTCTACACGAGTTTTCAAGAACTAGCAACCTACGTTTCTCATAACAATGTGGCCAAAATTGCTCGAAAAGCAGGGATGAAAGGCTTGGCAAAAATGTCTAAAATCATTGCTGGAGATGAAATGCGACACCATTTGGCGTATGTAGAATTTGTACGTCAAATTTTTACAATAGACCCCAGTGAAATGATGTTGGCTTTTTGCGACATGATGAAATACAAAATCGAAATGCCTGCCATGTACTTGAGAGAATCTTTTCAAGCCAAAGCTTCCTTGTTTGACAAGTTTTCGGATGTCGCACAACGGTCAGGGGTTTATTCAGCTTTTGATTATATTGATATTTTGGAAAAGCTGAACAAAGCCTGGGCGATTGATACCTTTACGGGATTGACAGACGAAGCAGACAAAGCGAGAACCTATTTGATGCGCTTGCCGGATCGAATGAGACGCATTGCCAACAGAATTGTCGTTCCCGACACCGCATACGATTTCAAATGGATGAATCCTTTGACCACATAACTCAAAAGGCTGTCTTGCAAAGACAGCCTTTTTTTAGTTAAAAAACACCACAGAAGCTCATTCCTTCAAATGAATTTCTATGCTGTAACTCGCTCGAAAGCTTTTTCCAGTTTCCAAAGAAAGAATGCCTTTTTTACTTTCTAAGCTCTGCTTGGAGTCATATGAGTCTGCAATGCCTAGCCAAGGTTCTATACAAACATAAGGCGCCATCGGCTTCGACCAAATGCCCAAAAACGGAAAGTCATGGTAGGCAAGTGTGACCAACTTCCCTTCCTTGCGATTGTGCAAAGTCACTTTTTTTGAGTTCATTTTTTGAAACACCAAGGCATCGGCATCAAAAATCGTTTCAGGCAACTCCAAGAACTGACTTTCCTTTAAAATTTCTTTCTCTTCTGGCCCGATCAATCCTTCTTTTGTCAAGAGAGAAGTACTTGCCGTTTCTTTTTCTTCAAACTCTAAAAAGCACTGGTCGTGTTTTGCTTTTTTGTCTGTTAATGAACAGCAAAAGGCAGGGTGTTCTCCCAAAGAAAACCAAAGTTTCTCGTCTCCTAAATTGAGGACTTCGTGTTGGATGTTGATTTTTGTGCCTTGCAATTCGTAAGCAGTTTGGAACTCAAATTCAAAAGGAAACACCGAACGTGTCTTCGGATTGCTTTTCAATGAAAAAAGGAGTCTTGTGTCGCTTTGTTCAAGCAGTGTGATGTCTTCACTTCTTCTAAAAAACCCGTGTTGTGGCAAAGAATAGTGCTGTCCTTTGTAGCGATAGGTATCGTTTTTTAGCCTTCCGACAAATGGAAATAAAATCGGCGCTTGGCCAGCCCAATAGGCAGGGTCTCCCTCCCAAAGGTATTCCTTTCCATTTCCAACAATACTGCTCAGTTCTGCCCCTGTTTTTTTGACACGAACGTGCAGACAATCATTTTTTAGTGCATACATCTTTTAGTGTTTGAATTGCAGGGCAAAGATATTGAATCTCTGAAGATATTTAGGAATTTAAAGGGTACAGGAGCTTCGTAAAAACAGGCTATCCCATTTGAAAAATATCGCGGTCTGCCAAAAAGGGAAATTGTTTGCGTGCTTTGACCAAATGGTCCTTGCGGAGCTCTACGGTCACAAGGGCTTCCTTTCCTTCTGGAGCTTTTTGAAGGATTTCTCCAAGGGGGCCAAGGACTTGGCTATGGCCGCAATATATCAGGTTGGCGCCGTCTTTTCCCACGCGATTGACACCGATGCAATAGCTCGTATTTTCGATGGCTCTTGCTTTTAGAAGGGCGTTCCATGCATCGATGCGTGTCGAGGGCCAATTGGCTACGTAGAGGCACACGTCGTAGGCATTTGTATTGCGAGACCATACAGGGAACCGCAAATCGTAGCAGACAAAAGGAGCGAGTTTCCATCCTTTGTAGGTGATGGCAAGCGGTGTGACGCCAGGAGTGTAGTGTTGGTCTTCTCCTGCGAAGGCAAATAGGTGTCTTTTGTCGTAAAAGGAAATTTTTCCAGAGGGAGCTGCAAAGACAAAGCGATTGAAACAGTGGTTTGCAACTTTGATTGGCAGGCTGCCTGCAAGAGCGAATTGTTTTGTTTTTGCCATTTTTTGCAACCATTGCACCGTCATTCCCTCCATGGTTTCTGCCACGTCAGTTGGGTCGGTGACAAAGCCTGTTGCAAACATTTCTGGCAGCAACACCAAGTCTGTTTCCGAAGAAACGCCAACGAGTTTGTTTTCGATATCGAGCAGGTTTTTGCCCACATCTTTCCAAGCAGGATTCGTTTGTAACAAGGAGACAGTCAATCGGTTTTGCATCTTATTTTTTGTCTTTTAATCGTTTATTGCCCCACTCTTGACTGCTTAAAAAAGATCAATTCTTTAAACGACCTCCTCAAGTCGGGCATTTGTAAAGATAGGCTTTTTGTGTTTTGGTGAGAACAGATGTCAAGGCCCAAAGAGCAGCATGTGGCGTCTGTTCTCACCAAAACACAAAAAGTAAGTTCTGAGAGGTGCTCAGAAAGATATTTTTGTAACTTGGCTAACGAGGCCAATTCGAAAAGGTCTTGTTTAAAAAGACTTTGTATGAAAACAAAAACAGCAAAAGAATCTCTCAGTATTTCTACAGACTTGGTTTTGCCAAGCGATACCAATGCTTTGAACGGCATGTTTGGTGGGGAGTTGCTGTCTCGAATGGATCGTGTGTGTTGCATTGCAGCGCAAAGGCATTCGGCACAAATCGCCGTTACAGTAGCGGTCAATCACGTGGCTTTTAACAAAACCGTTCCCATTGGTAGTACGGTGACCATAGCGGCCAAAGTGTCGAGGGCTTTCGGAACCTCTATGGAAATTTATGCAGATGTCTGGATTGAAGACCGCTTTTCAGGACACAAAACAAAAGTCAACGAAGGAATCTACACCTTTGTCGCTTTGGGTGCTGACGGAGAAAAGATAACAGTTCCGAAGCTCGTTCCAGAAACAGACTTGGAAAAAGAACGCTTTGAAGCGGCTTTGCGCAGACGCCAATTGAGTTTGGTCCTTTCGGGAAAGCTTAAAGCAGCAGACGCTACCGAGTTAAAATCTTTGTTTGTATAATTGGTGCCAATCGACTGTCATTACAATCGCAACAGCCAAGATTTAGGGTTTTCTTTTTGCACGTCCTTCCAGATTTGGAATTTCAAAATGGTTTTCCCTGTCACTTTGTCTGTATGAATTTTTCCCAACGGCTGTTTCAAAGAAATGTCCTCTCCTTTTTGAACAGCCAACGTTTCCAAATTGCTGTAGAGCGTGATGTAATTCCCGTGTTGGACCATGACGGTTTTCAAGCCACTAGAACCCACTTGAATAGCAAGGACAGTTCCTTCGAAGACCGCTTTGGCATCGGCTCCTTTGTTGGTTGCAATATGAATGCCGTTGCTTTGAATAGTGATGCCACGCAGGGTCTCGTGGGGAATCTTTCCAAACTTTCTTACGACCAAGGCATTGGCCACTGGCCAGGGAAGTTTGCCTTTGTTTAAGGCAAATTTAGAAGCCAAAAGTTTTGCTTCTGGAGTCAGTGAAAACCCTTTGGCACTGCTCTTTGCTTTCTTTTTAGAGGCTGCGATGGCCGCTCGGATCAGCCTTTCAATTTCTCGATCAATACTGCGTTCTTCTAGTTGTTTCTTTTTGATTTGTGTGACGTAAGTTTTTTCTTGGGATTTGACCTTACTGATCAAATTTTCTTGTTCCTTTTTTTCTACTTCGATTTTGAGTTGTTCTTCTCGCTGTTCCGAAGCCAAGTTTTCCTTTTGTATTTTTTGGACCAAAAGATCGTTGTTTAGCGCTTCGATTTGAGTCGTTTTGACGGCAATTTCTGTTCCTTGCTTTTTCCGAAACGCCCGGTATTGACGCATGTATTGGATTCTTTTAGACGCTTGATGAAAATCTTTTGAAGAAAGGACAAACAACATTCTGCTCTGCAAGGATTTGCTTTTAAAAGATTTGTAGACCATGTCTCCATACTCTGTTTTTAAAAGTGCCAAGGCATCGTTTAGGTTTTGAATACGAAGGCTGTTTGCGTTGATTTTAGAGTCCAACAGATTTTTTTCTTGATCTATGGTTTTGATAAGTTGGGAGCGAACTTTTATTTTTTGCTTCAAATCTCCTAACTGCTGCAACAGGTTTTTTTCTTTTTTCTGGGTGTCAAACAGCAGGGTGTTTACCTTTTTTATTTCTTTTTGAAGGCGTGTTCTTTTCGCTTCTAGTGCTTTTTGTTTTTTGGATTGGGAGTTTGCTGAAAAGGATGCAAATAAGAGGAATATACAACAGAAAATACTTGCTAAAGAAGTGCTTTTAAGTCTTTTTTGTGGGCGTTTTTGCAGGGCGGATCTTTTTTCCATCAGTTGTCAATTTTTTGATAGCCTTTTGGAACTTTGTAGGGAAAGGAGAGTTTTTTGTCTACGGAAACTGATCGAAAGTCAAGTTCGATTTTCGCTCGTTCAGTCTTGTCTTGTACCCTGAGTTCAATACTTCCAGGAACCCTTGTGTTTTCGATGTTTTTGTAGTTTTTATAGGCAATTGTCAGCACTTGGTCTTTGTCGGGATTTCGGATTTCCTGCTTTTCGATTTTGTAATAAAAAGGATGGAACCAAAAACGCAGGGGGTGTTTTGAGTTTTTGGGATGTAACAGGTAGGCTTGATTGGCTATTTTAGCATTGAAATGCCTGCTTTTTACTGGAAGGATTGCATCTCCTAAGAGCAAGTTCTGAAGCATTTCAAAAGACACTTTCGTACCGAGGAGCTTGCTCAACGAAGAAAAATCACCTTCATAATAGGTTTTGTTCAATTTGTTGTAGTATCGAACGTGGTTTGGTGTAATGGTTGCTTTGAGAATGGGCAATCCAAAGAAAGAACCACTCAGCCAAAGCATTTTTCCTGTTTGAATTCGCAATTTTACAGATACGTTTCGGCTGCTGTTTTTCTTTGCGAAGTTCAATTTGAGATCGGCGCTCAGTGTTTGTTTGTCAAATTTGTTTTTTTGGTGGTTTTTGAGAATTTTTCTGGCGGAGCTTTCCATCAGAACTGTTCGTTCTGTAACTTCTTTTCGAGCACCACAAGAGACGAGGGTCAAGGCTGTAACGAAATATAAGATTTTGATGCTCATGGAATGCCTGCGGTCTTAAGAAGAAGAAATTAAGGGGCAATATACAATTTTATACATCAACTGAAACGGTCTTTTGTGGATTCTAAATGGATGTTACGGCAGTTGCTTTCCTTGCGGAATGGATGCGATTAATTTTTCGGTATATACAGAGGAAGGCTTTGTGTAAATCGAATCTGCATCGCCTATTTCTTCAATTTTTCCTTTGTTCATCACTAGCAGTTGGTCGGACATGTATTTGACCACGGACAAATCGTGTGAAATAAAAATATAGGTAAAGCCAAATGCTGTTTTGAGCTCGTTTAACAAATTCAAGACTTGTGCCTGAACGGAAACGTCCAAGGCAGAGACAGATTCATCGCAGACAATCAATTTGGGTTGAAGGGCGATGGTCCTGGCAATTCCAATCCGCTGTCGTTGACCTCCTGAAAATTCATGAGGATAGCGATCAAAGTGTTCGGGCAACAAGCCGACTTTTTCCAAAAGCGACAAGACCCTTTTTTTGCGTTCGGCGGGGGATTTTAAAATGCCATGAACCTTCAAGGGCTCCATCAGGGCTTTTCCGACAGGGATTCGTGGGTTCAAAGAAGAATAGGGGTCTTGAAAGATGATTTGAATGTCTTTGCGGAGCGCTTTGAGCTCTTTGGTTTTGAGGAGGGTCAAGTCTTTTCCTTTGTAAAATATTTTTCCTGAAGTCGCTTTTTCCAATTGCAACAGCGTTCGACCCAAAGTGGATTTTCCACAACCCGACTCCCCGACCAATCCGAGTGTTTCTCCTTCGTAAAGTTGAAAAGATACGTTGTCTACCGCCTTGACGGGTGGCTGTTTTTGAAACCAAAAAGAACGGCTTTTTACAAAATACTTTTTCAAGTCATTGATTACCAGCAGCGGTTTTTTCGCGTACAAGGTCTGGTGGAATTTTCGTCTTTCATCGTCCGTGTATAGGGCTGGATTGACCGTGTTCTCAATGAAATCTTTGACTGTAGGCAGTTTTTTTAACCGTTCATAAATTCGAGGTTTTGAGGCAATCAGTGCTTTTGTATAATTGTTTTTGGGATTGGCAAACAGCGCATCAGCCGCTCCTTGTTCTACCAATTTTCCTTGGTACATGACCGCAACACGATCGCAAATCTCAGCCACCAAAGAGAGGTCGTGTGAAATAAAAAGAATGCTCATTCCTGTTTCTACTTGCAGCTCTTTTAAGAGTTTGATGATTTCTTTTTGAACAGTCACGTCTAGTGCTGTAGTTGGTTCATCGGCAATGAGAATTTTCGGTTTGCAGGCGATCGCCATGGCGATCATGACCCGTTGTTTTTGTCCTCCAGAAATCTGATGCGGGTATTGGTTGTACATCACTTCCGCTCTGGGGAGTTTTACTTTTTCAAACAACCGAAGCACTTCTGCTCTGCTCTCTTTTCTGGACTTTTTTGTGTGTTGCAATAAGACTTCCTGCACTTGAACGCCACAGGTCATGCTGGGATTCAGTGCGCTCATCGGTTCTTGAAAAATTAAAGAGATGTCCCTGCCTCTTAGCTTGCGGAACTCTTTTTCTGAAAGACATAGGAGTTCTTGGTTTTCAAATGTGATGCTCCCTTCCAACAGGACTTCTTTTTTAGGGAGCAAGCCCAAAACCGCCAAAGAAGAAACCGATTTCCCACTTCCCGATTCTCCGACAATTCCCAAAATTTCGTTTGGGTGCAACTCAAGAGAAAGGTTTTGAACCACAGGGCTTGTTTTTGCTTTTGACACAAAAGAGATGTGAAGGTTTTTGACAGAAAGCAAAGGAGCATTTGACATGGATACAGGTTCTATTTTTGTCGCATATGTTGTTTGGAAAGCGCCTTTAAAATTACATGAAATATTTGAAACGATTGTGACCTACAAACAAAAAGACAGCTTCCATTTTACAGACCTAGGTACTGCGCAGTCCTTTTTTCTTGGAAAGCCCAAATATTCCTTGAAGTCTCTGTATCTTTGAGCACTCAATAATCTCCGAATGAATTACCTATCTGTAGAAAATATCTCCAAGTCTTATGGAGAGCGTGTTTTGTTTGAAAACCTCTCTTTTGGAATCAGTAAAGACCAAAAAGTCGCTTTTGTCGCCAAAAATGGAACCGGAAAAACATCCATTCTGAACATCATTTCTGGAAGAGACAGCTCGGATACAGGTCAGGTAGTTTGCAGAAAAGACATCCACATCGGTTATTTGGCACAAGACGACCACCTAGATTTGGAATTGACCATTGAAGAGGTTGTTTTTGCTTCTGACAACCCAACCCTTGCAGTCCTTAAACAATACGAGGCAGCACTTGAAAATCCAGAGGATGCCGATGCTTACCAACGTGCTTTTGAGCTGATGGACCAATACGATGCGTGGGATTTTGAAACCCAGTACAAGCAGATTTTGTCCAAATTGAAATTTGAAGACCTCACTCAAAAAGTTGGGCAGCTTTCCGGGGGGCAAAAAAAACGGTTGGGATTGGCCACTGTTTTGATCAACAAACCCGATTTGTTGATTTTGGACGAGCCCACCAACCACTTGGACCTGGAAATGATCGAATGGTTGGAAGCCTTCTTTAAGAAAGAAAAAATGACCCTGTTTATGGTCACACACGACCGGTACTTTTTGGAACGGGTGTGTACAGAAATCATCGAATTAGACAACGGTCAACTCTACCGCTACAAAGGGAGTTATTCCTATTACCTTCAAAAGAAAGAAGAGCGAGTCGTCTTGGAACAAGTGGTTCAAGAAAAGGCCAAAAACCTGTTTAAAAAAGAACTGGATTGGATGCGGCGTCAGCCCAAAGCAAGAACGACAAAATCCAAATCTCGGATTGACGATTTTTACCAGATTAAAGAAAAAGCCCAAAATCGACGGAGTGAGCACAAGGTGCAGTTGGAAATCAACATGGAGCGTTTGGGGAGTAAAATTCTCGAGTTGCACAAAGTTTACAAAGCTTTTGACGATTTGAAAATCCTCGAGGGTTTTGACTATGTGTTCAAACGAGGGGAGCGGATTGGGGTGATCGGAAAAAACGGAACAGGAAAATCCAGTTTCTTAAACATCATAACTCAAAAATCGCCTGTAGATCATGGGAAAGTGATTTTGGGAGAAACCGTTAAATACGGCTATTACACCCAAAACGGAATCCAAGCCAAAGAAGGGCAAAAGGTCATCGATGTTGTCAAAGAATTTGGGGATTACATTCCCTTGGCCAAAGGCAACAAGATTTCTGCGGGGCAGCTGTTAGAGCGTTTTCTGTTTTCTAGAAAACGCCAATACGATTTTGTGGAAAAGTTGAGTGGCGGCGAGCAAAAACGTTTGTACCTATGTGCCGTATTGATTCAAAATCCAAATTTTTTGATTTTGGATGAGCCTACAAATGATTTGGACATTGTGACGCTAAACGTCTTAGAGAATTTCTTATTGGATTTTCCCGGAAACCTCATAGTCGTATCTCATGACCGTTATTTTATGGATAAAATTGTCGATTCTTTGTTTGTTTTTCGCGGAGCGGGCATGGTAGAAAATTTTCCAGGAAATTATTCGGATTTTAGGACCTATGAAGATTCCAAACCCACCGAAGCTTCTCCGAAAAAAATGGCAGAACGCCCAGTCGAAAAAAAATCCGCAGAAAAGCCAGCGAAAAAGTTGCAGTTGAGCTACCAAGAAAAACGAGAATACGGAACTTTAGAAAGTGACATTGCCAAATTGGAAAATCAAAAAGAAACCATAGAGGCGCAATTTTCCAAAGGAGAAATCGCGGAAGATCAAATCAACGATCGGTCTCTAGCGCTCCAAAAAATCATTCAAGAGATCGAATACAAGGAAAGCCGGTGGTTTGAATTGTCAACAAAATTAGAAGGCTAGGGGTAAGGGTAGGTATGTCTCAAATACGTTGTCAAAAAAGGGGAGCGGGTTTGAGGATAAAAAGGCCCATAAATCCAATTTTTGAAAGGTAAATTTTTCAAGGACAATGAACGTTTTCCATCAAAATACGACATTTTTCAAAAACCAGCTTTGGGCTAGGTTTTAACACAGCTTCGATAGGCTGTAAGTCCGCGACCACTCCATGGATTGTCCTGGCTTGACAAGAACTTCGCAAAACAGTTCCGGACTCAGAACCTGTTTCCATCCCCATACATTTACTTTGTTTGTCTGAAAACTCGCCTCTTCCCGAATTTTAAAATTTCGCTTTTGGTTGGTCAGTTCCCAACTTGCGGGAAAGGTTTTACCGCCACTCAGGTCGCTAAAAAAGAAAGGCTCTCTGACGGGAGCATTCAAAGCCATGTTCTTTTGGTCAAAACACAGGCTGTTTTCAGGATTGATGCTTTGTTCAAAGTTGTTGGGGTCCAAATCGAAAGGAAATTTCAAGTGGTAATTTTCTTTGGAAAACTGGGAGTCAATGGCCAGAAAATTATGGTTGTATTCGTCGGTGGCAATTGTTTTTTCTCCAGTGTTTTCAAGACGTGTATAAAGCTGAAATCCACTTTCCAACAAGCGTATTTCTTTGTGCAAGACATAGGCATAGCCGTTGACCGAAGGCGGCGTACACCGCATTGTTATTTGCTGCGTCTCCTTGTGTATTTTGAAGGCAGCGGGCTTTATTTTGTAGGCTTTGTCAAAAGCATAGGCCTGCCCGTCCTCTTTTTTTAACAAACCGACTCCTATTTTATGAAACCAGCCTCCTACTTCAGCAGCTTCAAACCCGACAGGCCTGACAATCCCAAACTCGTTGTAAAAGCCTTTTCCAAGTTGTGCATGTTTTTTATCCCCTGCTTTTTCTTGGCCCGAAACTTCTGTTCCGCGAAATTTTACGGACACAATTTTCCCGGTCCAGTCAAAGCGAGCAAGGCCGTAGTTTTCCAAGGGGAGGTCTACGACAATTTTTAGGGTTTTGTTTTGAAGGAGGTGTGGCATGTCTTTTAGGGATTCAATCAGCCTCCATTTGCAGCACCATATCTTTCACAGTCTGCTCTAAGGGGTGGTAGTTCAAGTTTAATTTTTCTTTGCTTTTGGAGGCGTCGATGTCAATCGGAATGCCCACGTTGTTATTGACAAATTTTCGGGTAATTCCAAAATAAAAACCGACGATGCCCAGCAGCCATTTCGGAGCAAATGTGTTTGGCAATTTATTTTTGTGCTGACTGTGTTCTTTGACGATTTGAATAAAAGAAAGCATGTCTGTAACACGTTCGGATAAAATGTGCCTTCCTATGGTTTCGTTTTCGAGACCGAAGACATGGGCCTTTGCGACATCGCGAACGTCTACATAGCCCAGGTACAATTCAGGAGCTCCTGATCGGTACTTTCCCGACAAGATTTCAGACATGATTTTCAAGCTTTCCGACTGTGAATTTTGAGTGAGTGAGGGCCCCATGACAAAAGCGGGGTTCATAACGACCAACTGCCAATCGCTTTGTTGGTTGGCGAGCTCCCAAGCACTTTTTTCTGCTTGCACTTTTGAAAAAGAATAGGGTTGGTGTTTTAGCGTACTAGAGCTGTTAAAGTGGGCCTCTGTAAAAGCGGTAAGACCTTGCTTTTTTTGATCAGAATTGTCTCCAAATACCGCAACGATACTCGAAGTCAGCACTATTTTTTTTACGGAGTTGGAACGGTTGGCCGCTTGCAGCACATTGAGCGTTCCTTTGACGGCTGGATCGACCAAATCACGTTGGGCATTTTTGACATTCAGTCGAAAAGGAGAAGCCATATGCACAATACGATCACAGCCCTTTGCTGCTTTGTCAAAGCTTCCTTTTTTCAACAAGTCGGCTTCCCATATTTCCAAGGAACCGACTGAATTCTCAGCAATTTCTGACAGAAACTGGTAGTTTTCTTTTTTGGCTTTGTCGCGAACCGTCAAGCGCACGGTATGTCCTTTTTCAAGCAGTCCTTTGACTACCCAGGCACCTACATATCCGGTGCCTCCTGTTGCTAAAATTGTGTTTTTCATATGATGGAATTGAGGGGCTGAATTAAGGTTTTAAAGATACAGAAACCTTTTTATTGGGGTTGTTTTTCTAAAAAAAAGACAAAAAAGGGAATACATCTGTTTGAATTTAGGGGATGTCCAACCAATCCCGAACCCCGAACCCCGAATCTTCAAGTCGAAATTGCTATGGTTTTTTCAAAAGAGCATCCCATCCCTGTGCGGTGAGTTCCATTTTTTGATGGGCTCTGGTAACCAAATGAATGCCTTCGTTTTTGGGAGTCATGTGTCCGATGATGGAGAAATTGGGATTTCCTTTGATTTTTTCAAAATCGTTTTGCGCTACTGTAAACAATAGCTCGTAGTCTTCTCCTCCGTTCAGAGCCACCACGGTACTGTCCATTTGGAATTCTTCCGAAGTTGAGATGACTTGAGGGTCCAAAGGCAGTTTGTCTTCGTAGACATTGCACCCGAGGTCTGAACTTTTGCACAAGTGAATTACTTCTGAGGAAAGTCCGTCAGAGATGTCAATCATACTTGTGGGTTTGACCTCCAATTCTTGGAGTAATTTAGCGATATCTTTGCGTGCTTCGGGTTTCAATTGGCGTTCCACCAAATAGGTATAAGCCTCTAGGTCTGGTTGTGCATTGGGATTTACCTCAAATACTTGGCGCTCTCGTTCCAAGACCTGTAGTCCTAGATATGCCGCACCCAAATCGCCAGTAACCACCAACAAATCGTTTTCTTTGGCGCCACTTCTGTAGACAAGTTCTTCATCTTTGGCGGTTCCAATAGCCGTAATACTGAGTAGCAGTCCAGTTTTGGAAGAGCTAGTGTCTCCTCCTACCAAATCTACTTTATAGGTTTCACAAGCCAGTTGGATGCCGGCGTACAGTTCTTCCAAAGCTTCTAGCGTAAAACGGTTTGAGACTGCTATGGAAACTGTGATTTGAGTGGCAGTTCCATTCATGGCATAGATATCTGAAAGGTTGGCCATGACTGCTTTGTAGCCGAGGTGTTTTAGTGGCATGTAGGCCAAATTGAAGTGAATCCCTTCCACCAACAAGTCTGTTGTCACAAGGGTTTTTTGGCCTTTGTGGTCCACAATAGCGGCATCGTCTCCCACTCCTTTGACGGTAGATTTCTGACCAATTTTAAAAGTTTCGGTCAAGTGGCGAATCAGGCCAAATTCTCCCAATTCGGAGAGGCTTGTTTTGTTGGGGGCTTTGTCTTCTATCATAGGACTTGCTTTTAGGAATTGCAAAATTCCATCTTTTTTTTGACTTTCGGATTTATTTTTAGAAAAATATCTCGCTTTTGAAAAAAAGGATTCTATCAAAGGATAAATTAATTCAACTTAGATTTGTTCTAAATACAGTTTACAAATCGTATCTTTGCAGACAGTATATGAGTTAAGCAATTGCACTATGATAAAAGTTTCAGACATCGCAAAGAAAAAAGTCATCGAATTGATGTCGGAAGACGGCTTTGATCCCGGTAAAGATTTTGTTCGAGTTGGGGTGAAAAGTGGCGGCTGTTCGGGTTTGTCTTACGATTTGGATTTTGACAAAAACAGCCAGGAAGAGGACAAGGTTTTTGAAGATAATGGGGTGAAAATCATCGTTGACAAGAAGAGTTTTCTGTACCTGATTGGGACCACTTTGGAGTATTCTGGCGGGCTGAACGGAACGGGGTTTGTTTTTAACAATCCCAACGCGAACAGAACCTGTGGTTGTGGAGAATCTTTTTCACTGTAAAAAGAGACGATTCAAAAACCTAAAGAGCGTTGCAAAAAAGAAGAACATAAGATTTAAACAAGACAAGCAAAAGGGCAATTTTTCCTTGCGAATAGCTTGACTTAAATGTGAATCCATGAAATACACAGAAGACGATTTAAAAAAAGAACTTGAAACTCAAGAATACGAGTACGGGTTTTATACAGATATTGAATCGGATACCTTTCCAAAAGGTCTCAACGAAGACATCGTTCGCGCCATTTCTCAAAAGAAAAACGAACCCCAATGGATGACCGATTGGCGTTTGGACGCTTTTCGAATCTGGCAAGAAATGAAAGAACCGGAGTGGGCGAATGTCCGTTATAAAAAACCCGATTTTCAAGCCATCAGTTACTATTCTGCACCCAAAAAATCTGACCCCAACAAGAGTTTGGACGATGTTGATGCGGAGTTGCTGGAAATGTATAAAAAATTGGGAATTTCCATTGACGAGCAGAAAAAATTGCAAGGTGTAGCCATAGACATCGTCGTTGATTCTGTGTCGGTAGCGACCACTTTTAAAAAGACCTTGGCAGAAAAAGGCATTATTTTCTGTCCCATTTCTGAAGCCATTCAGGAGCACCCTGAATTGGTCAAAAAATACATGGGGACAGTCGTTCCCAAAACAGACAATTTTTATGCGGCCTTGAACTCCGCTGTTTTTACGGACGGTTCGTTTTGTTACATTCCCAAAGGAGTCAAATGTCCGATGGAATTGTCCACGTATTTTCGAATCAATGAGGGAGGAACAGGACAATTTGAACGGACTTTGGTCATTGCTGACGAAAGTAGTTATGTGAGTTACTTGGAAGGATGTACAGCACCGGCACGTGATGAAAACCAGCTGCATGCAGCAGTGGTTGAATTGATTGCGATGGACGATGCAGAGATCAAATATTCCACGGTTCAAAACTGGTTTCCCGGAGACAAAGAAGGTAAGGGAGGGGTTTTTAATTTTGTGACCAAAAGAGGGATTTGCGAGACCAATGCAAAAATTTCCTGGACGCAGGTAGAGACCGGCTCTGCTGTGACGTGGAAATACCCTTCGTGCGTATTGAAAGGAAACAATTCTGTAGGAGAGTTTTACTCCATCGCGGTGACCAATAATTTCCAACAAGCAGATACGGGGACTAAAATGATTCACTTGGGTAAAAACACCAAAAGCACCATCATCTCCAAAGGAATCTCCGCTGGGAATTCTCAAAATAGTTATCGAGGCTTGGTGCAAATCAACAGCAGGGCGGAAAATGCACGGAATTTCTCTCAATGTGATTCTTTGTTGATGGGTGACCAATGCGGGGCACACACATTCCCCTATATAGAGGCCAAAAACACCACTGCTCAGATAGAACACGAAGCAACGACGAGTAAAATTGGAGAAGATCAGTTGTTTTATTGCAACCAGCGAGGCATCGATACCGAAAAAGCGATCGCACTCATTGTCAATGGTTTTAGCAAAGACGTGCTCAATAAATTGCCCATGGAATTTGCCGTAGAAGCACAAAAATTATTAGAAATCAGCTTGGAAGGCTCTGTAGGATAAAATTAATTTTAAAGAAGCTCGCTTCGAGTCCATTGATGGCTTCCAACACGAACAAGCACACATATTAAAAAGAAGGAAATGTTAAAAATAGAGAATTTACACGCCAGAATAGAAGACAAGGAAATTCTAAAAGGATTGAACATTCAGGTAAATGCAGGAGAAGTTCATGCCATAATGGGTCCTAACGGAGCCGGAAAAAGTACGTTGGCATCTGTGATTGCTGGAAAAGAAGAATACGAAGTAACCGAAGGAAACATTACATTGAACGAAAAAGATATCAGCGAATTGGCGCCCGAAGAAAGAGCGCACGAAGGTGTATTTTTGTCTTTTCAATATCCGATTGAAATTCCTGGAGTTACCGTAACCAACTTTATCAAGTCATCCATCAATGAGACACGCAAGGCCAAAGGCTTGGAAGAAATGCCTGCCAAAGACTTGTTGAAAATGATTCGTGAAAAGTCCGAACTGCTGGAGATCGATCGAAAATTTCTTTCCCGTTCCTTGAACGAAGGTTTTTCGGGAGGAGAGAAAAAAAGAAATGAGATTTTCCAGATGGCCATGTTGGAGCCGAAATTGGCGATTTTGGACGAAACCGACTCTGGTTTGGACATCGACGCCCTTCGCATCGTTGCCAACGGTGTCAACAAATTGAAATCCAATGACAATGCGGTGATTGTAATCACACATTACCAAAGACTCTTAGAGTATATCGTACCCGACTTTGTTCATGTATTGTACGACGGTAAAATCGTCAAATCAGGAAGCAAAGAATTGGCGCTAGAATTGGAAGAAAAAGGATACGATTGGATCAAAGAAGAACTGAAAGCATAAATTTAGATTTTCGGACTTCACTTCTCATTTCAAGGAATTTCCGAGACTTTACAACCTCATACAATGGAATTAAAAGAAAAATTGGCCTCCTCATTTTTGGCTTTTGAAAACAAAGTAGATATCGATACCACATCGAAGGTTCACGACATTCGTACCGAAGCTTTCGGTGCTTTTGAGAGCAAAGGTTTTCCGACTAAAAAAGACGAGGAATGGAAATACACCAGTTTGAATGCTGTTTTGAAACACGATTACAATGTGTTTCCAAAGGCGATTCCCACGTTGGCATACGAACAGGTAAAAAAATTCTTACTCAATGAAACAGATTGTTACAATTTGATTTTTATCGACGGTGTTTTTAGTTCTTTTCTTTCGGAAACCACGCATGACGGATTGGACGTTTGTGTCATGTCTGCAGCTTTGGAAAAGCCTAAATACAAAATGGTCATTGATGCGTATTTCAACCAATTGGCCAACAAAAACAACAGTCTTTCGGATTTGAATACTGCGTTTTCCAATGAAGGAGCGTACATACAGATCCCAAAAAACACTGTGGTTCCCAAGCCAGTTCAAATCGTAAATTTTTCAACGGGAACCGAAAAAGAGCTTCTGATCCAACCGCGAAATTTGGTCATTGTGGGGGAAAATGCACATGTACAAATCGTAGAACGTCACCAAAGTCTGACAGAAAATAATACCTTGACCAATTCGGTCACTGAGATTTTTGTAAAGACGAGAGGGATTGTGGATTTTTATAAAATGCAAAACGATCGTGCTTCTGCTTCTTTGATTGACAGCACCTTTGTCTCCCAAAAAAGAGACAGTGTCGCTTCGGTACATACCTTCTCTTTTGGCGGAAACTTGACGCGAAACAATTTGGAATTTTACCAAGAAGGAGAGCACTGTGTGTCTCACCTCAACGGCATTTCTATTTTGAATGAAAAGCAACATGTAGACAACCATACTTTGGTCAAACACAAGGCCCCTAATTGCGAATCTCATGAAATGTACAAAGGCATTTATGACGACCGCTCGACTGGGGTGTTCAACGGCAAGGTAATTGTGGAACAAGCTGCTCAAAAAATCAATGCTTTTCAGCAGAACAACAACATTATTGTCGGAGACAAAGCTTCGGTAAACACCAAGCCTCAATTGGAGATTTTTGCAGACGATGTAAAATGTTCGCACGGCTGTACCATCGGGCAATTGGACGAAAGCGCCCTGTTTTATATGCAACAACGAGGAATTCCTAAAAAGGAAGCCAAAGCCTTGTTGATGTACGCTTTTTCCAACGATGCGCTGAAAGACGTAAAAATTCCTGAATTGAAGGCGCAGCTCAATAAGATCATCGCTCACAAATTGGACGTCAAAATTGGTTTTGATTTGTAATTGAAATGAGGAATTTCCTTTTTGTGCTAAACACCTGTACTTCCAAAACCTCCAGCGCCTCTTTCGGTGTCATCCAATTCGGTGACTTCTCGCCATTCGGCACGTTCGTGTTTTGCAATGACCAATTGCGCAATGCGTTCTCCGTCATTTATCGTAAAATTTTTTAAAGACAGATTGATCAAGATGACCCCAATCTCACCTCTATAATCCGCATCGATGGTGCCAGGGCTGTTCAGGACCGTCACGCCATTTTTCGCTGCCAGACCGCTTCTGGGTCTTACTTGGGCTTCTGTTCCAACAGGCAAGGCAATAAAAAGTCCTGTTTTGACGATTGCTCTTTGCATGGGTTTGAGTATTATGACTTCGTCGAGATTGGCCCTCAAGTCCATTCCTGCAGAAGCAAGTGTTTCGTAATGCGGGAGGAAGTGTTTTGATTTGTTGATGATGTTGATTTTCATGGGGCTCAATTTTTAATGTGAATGAAACGCGTTTGTTGTTTTTTGACAGTTAGCTCATCACCGCTTTGTAATTTTTATTTTTTTAAGTTCTTCTTTTTCTTTTCCATAGACAATGATTAAGAACAAGAGGATAAAAAGAGCACTTACTGTAAAGTTACCTTTAAATTTTAGAAAAGACAAACCGCTCATTCCGGCTCCTAAAATCAAGTAAAAACTGCAGTTTTTCAGATCATAGGGGACGGCATAGTGTTTTTGACCGATGCAGTAAGAAAGCAACACCATGCTTCCATAAGCCGCAAGTGTTGCCCAAGCAGCACCCATAAATCCAATTTGGGGAATCAAAAGCCCCAACAATAGAACAGTTGTTGCAGCGCCCCACAAAGAGATGTACATTCCGTAGTGGGTTTTGTCTGTGAGTTTGTACCAGATTGAGAGGTTGTTGTAGATCCCCAACAACAAGTTGGCCATCAAAATGACAGGAACGATTGACAGGGCTTGGTAGTAGGCTTTGTCTCCGAGGAAAATTTGCGCAATCAGGTCTAGGTAACCGACGATGATGACGACAAAGAAAACCCCTAGAATCACGAACCATTTTAAAATCAAGGCATAGGTTTTTGGGGCGTTTTTGTCTTGTGCGTGGTTGAAGAAAAACGGTTCGGCGCCCAAACGAAAAGCCATGACGAAAAGAGACATGATGACACCAATTTTATAAGCACCTGCATAAGCACCCATCACACTTTTCCCCAGCCAATCTTCCAGCAAAAGTTTGTCTAAATTTTCATTGGTGGTATAGGCCAACCCAGCAATAAAGATAGGCCAGCTATAAGAAAGCATTTTTTTAAGAATCTTTTTGTCAAAAGAAAATTGAAATTTAATTAGGAGTGGCAAGACAGTTAAAAAGGTGGCGGCACTTGCAATGAGGTTGGCGATAAAAATATAGCCTTCTTTAAAATCGGCTCGGTAAGCGTTCCCAATGCTCTCTGAAAAGGAAGAATTGCTTTCAGAAATTTTTGGCAATGCCCACAAAAATAGGAGGTTGAAAAACGTGTAGATCAAGATGTTGATTACGCGAAGCAAAGTGTATTTTTTGGATTTTCCAACGACACGTAAATAAGCAAAAGGAATAACGACCAAGGTGTCCAAAATAGAAATCCATACGAGGAGTGAAAAATAAAAGGGATTTGAAAACCCGAGAAGGGCTGCAAGGGAATTTTTAAAAAACAGGAGCGTTGCCAAGGCGAGTAGCGAGGTAGCGAAAAGGCTTATAAATGCGGTAGTCACCACTTTTCCCTTTTCTTTTTCTGTGTTGAAAAAACGAAAAAATGCGGTTTCCATTCCGTAGGTAAGTGCGATATTGAAATAGGCCGCCCACACATAAAAAGAGGTGTTGACACTGTATTCGCTTGTACTCAGCGTTCCCGTGTGCAAACGAACCAACAATACATTGATGGCTTTGGGGAGTACTGCAGCGATGCCGTATACAAGGGTATTTTTAATAAAACTTTTTGCGGTACTCAAGACGCTTGTTTAAGGTGTTTCCAAAGATAACAATTCTGCATATAGAATAGAGAAGAAAGGGCGGATTCTCCACAAGCGTCTTGCCAGTCATTTTTGGGACAACATTTGGGGATAAATTGAAATAGAGTCGTTTGTTGCAGATTAATTGCTATTTTTGGCAAAACAAAAAGGAATCGAACATTCATGAATACACCATTAAAAGTAGCCGTTTTTGGAGGGGGAAGTTGGGCGACAGCAATCGTTAAAATGTTGTGTGAAAACTTGCCAACAGTCGGTTGGTACATGCGATCCGAAACAGCGATTGACTATATAAAAGAGCACAGCCACAATCCCAATTACTTGACTTCTGCTGAATTCAACAACAATCAACTTTTTTTAAGCAGTGACGTCGATGAGATGGTTGCCTATGCAGACCTGTTGATTTTTGCGATTCCCTCTGCTTATTTTCACAACGAAATTTCCAAGGCAACGATTGATTTTAAGGAAAAAATTATTTTTTCGGCCATCAAGGGGATTGTTCCTGAAACGGGATTGATCATCGGAGAGCATCTTCACAAAGCCTTTGGTGTTCCTTTTGAAAACATCGGTGTCATTACAGGACCTTGTCATGCTGAGGAAGTAGCGTTGGAACGTCTTTCCTATTTGACCATCGCTTGTCAGGACGAATCGAAAGCAGTGCTGTTAAGTGAGTTTTTGTCAGGAGATTATATCAAATGCAAGGTTTCGGATGACATCATCGGAACCGAATATGCTGCGATGCTGAAAAACATTTACGCCATTGCCGCCGGAATTGCACACGGTTTGGGCTATGGCGACAATTTTCAAGCTGTCTTGATGTCCAATTCCATTCGTGAGATGAAGCGCTCTATCAAAAAAGTGCACAAAATGAAGCGCAATATCAACAACTCTGCTTATTTGGGAGATTTGTTGGTTACGGGCTATTCTACATTTAGCAGAAACCGCATGTTTGGAAACATGTTGGGCAAGGGTTATACGGTCAAAGCAGCGATGTTTGAAATGAGCATGGTAGCAGAAGGCTATTACGCACTAAAAAGCGCTTATGAAAGCAACAAAGCAAACAAAGCAAAGACCCCCATTATCGATACGGTATACAACATTGTCTATTTGAAAAAGAGCCCCAAAAAACAATTCAAATTGTTGGCGGACATCTTGGACTAGCGATTGTAACTGCTGATTTGTACAGGAATTATTTGATGAGTACACCGTCCTTTTCAAGCAGAGGAATTCTTCTCAACGCCCCATCTTTTACAGTCCCTTTTTTGAACAAGTAGGTTTTGTCATAGAGCTGATTTCCTTCAAAAAAAGTCACTTCAAAACGGTTGTTCAAACGCAGGACTGCAGGATTGATGTATTCAACTTTTGCAAAGGATTTGGCGGGCAGTAGCTCAATTTTATGCCGCATTTTTGACGTTTCCAAGGCCGTCGTTTCTTCGTCACCTTTTGAAACAATCAAAAACATCTCCAAATCCACCTCTTTGTTGTTGATGATGTAGGCATTCCAGTCTTCCGATTGAAAATCTTCATTGTACTCTTTTACAATGGCCATATAGACGTCAGTCACTTTTGGAATGGCAATGTCTTTTTTCATATGAGGGGACTTGAGGGGGATTTTGAAAAAAGGAAGTTTACAAAACAGCTTTGAATTGTTCCAAAAAACGAACATCGTTTTCATAAAACATTCGAATGTCAGGAATCTGATAGAGCAACATGGCAATCCGTTCGATTCCCATTCCAAAAGCATAGCCGCTGTAGGTTTCTGGGTCGATGTTGGCATTTTTCAAAACATTGGGGTCCACCATACCACAGCCCATGATTTCCAACCATCCGGTTCCTTTGGTAATTTTGTAGTCTGTTTCTGTTTCAAGACCCCAGTAGATGTCTACTTCAGCACTGGGTTCTGTAAAGGGAAAATAAGAAGGACGCAAACGTATTTTTGATTTTCCAAACATCTCTTTGGTAAAGTACAAAAGTGTCTGTTTGAGATCGGCAAAAGAAACTTCCGTATCGATATAGAGTCCTTCTACTTGGTGAAAAATACAGTGGGCACGCGCTGAGATATCTTCGTTTCTAAACACACGTCCAGGCGATAAAGTACGAATCGGAGGGTTGTGGTTTTCCATATAGCGTGTCTGCACCGAAGAGGTATGCGTTCTCAAGAGCAAATCTGGATTTTTTTCAATAAAAAAAGTGTCCTGCATGTCTCTTGCTGGATGGTATTCAGGCAAGTTCAGTGCCGTAAAATTATGCCAGTCGTCTTCAATTTCGGGTCCTTCCGAAACCGTAAAGCCAATGCGATCAAAGATCTCAATGATTTGATTTCTCACAACAGAGATGGGATGTCTTGCTCCCAATTCGATCGGTTCTGCAGGACGTGTCAAATCTCCATAGTGGTTTTTTCTTTTGCCAGTGTTTTCAAAAGCGTCTTTGAGTTGACTGACTTTGTCTGTTGCAGTTGCACGCAGTTGGTTCAAGGCTTGGCCTAGATCTTTTTTCAAGCTGTTGTCCACGGTTTTAAATTCGTTGAACAGCTCTTTTAAAATTCCTTTGCTACCTAAGTATTGAATTCGAAAAGCTTCTACTTCTTCCTGTGTCTTTGCTTGGAAGGCTTTTGCCTCGCCAATCAGTTCATTTACTTTGTCTAGCATGGGATGGAAAATTAAAAGGCAAATTTAAAAAAAGAAAAAGACCTGTACTATTTTTTTGAGTGAATAGTAAATTTGTCATTTGAAAAATACACGGTTGTCCCTTCTTCGAATTCAGGGCAATTTTGCAACACCTTTTCACGGTAGGAAAAATTTTGAGTGACGATGTAGTCGTATTCCCAAGACAGTGCGCGTTGAAGGCTCTCGTAGGAAGGCTGCATGACACAAAAGCCGCTGCGCTGCATGCCGATAAAAGCTAAATTGGGACTGTAGGCATCAAGGAGTAGCATTTTTGCTTGTTTGGGCACCTGTAAGCTGTCTAAGATTAGGTGACTATTTTCAAAGTTTCTGCGCGTTTTTTCAAGAGGCGATTTTTCTCGGGCATCGTAGCCGTATGCAAACACAAGTCGGTTCAGTGCAAAAGCAAGAATGCCCATCAAAAGTAGCTGTTTTTTATAGTTCCGAAGTTTTACTTTTTTGTTCCATGAAGCAAATGAGACCAACCAGAACACGAGTATTGGGAAAAAAGTATCCAAGATGTAATAATCATGAGCTACAAATTGACGCCCCATCAGCAAGGCATAACAGCTCACCCCTAGGGTGACGATTCCAAGGAACCCCATTGAGAATTGGTGTTTTTGAGGGATTGAAATCTGAGCGCGATTTTTTAGGACGAAGAGCACTAGCAACCCTAAAAACAGGTAGTGAATCAGGGTTAGGTACCTCCAGCTTTCGTAGTACAAAGTCCCGTAAAGCACCTCTGAAAAGTCTTTTAAAGAGGTCGGGGGCAAAGGGGAATTTAAAAAATTGGAACCATAATTGGCGGAAAGAACAACTTTGTTGTACACAAAATACAAAAGGACGGCTCCAATACCGATACTTGCACCTACAAGCTCTTTTGCAAAGCCTTTTTTTTGCCAAACAGCCTTGAGGCCATAACTGCAAAAAAGTCCAAGAAGATACATCAGAAAAGGGAGTCTTGTCAATGCTGCAAGAGTGATCAGTAACAAAGCGAAAAGATACGATTGGAAACGGTTTGTTTTTAAGTAGTTTGTAAAATGGTAAGCACCGATAAAAAGGAGCGCAAGTGCTGCAGCACTCGGTAAAAATCCGACGGCATAATAGCCATAAGTAGGAGCTAATAAGACAAATAGAATGACAAAGAGTCCTTTTGCAAAAGAGCGGGTAGCTAAAAGAATTGTTTTAAAGAGGTAAAACAAACCAACAAGGCTCAACAAGAACATGTACATTCGATAGACCGAAGGACTTCGCGTATCCAACAACTTCATAAGCCCTGCAACAATATAAGGGTGTATGGGAAAATCCACGGCGGTAATTCCTTTGGGAGATTTGGGAAAAACACTCCAATAAGCAGTTGATTTTTCTGTGGCCTTTTCAGGAGCAAATTGAGGATTCAAGCAATAGGTCTGTGGATGAAAAAAATCAAAGTTATTGTCTAAAAAGCCTAAAGAGAGGGCAAAATGATCTGCCATTGCCCAAGCATGCCTGCCTTGAACAGGGTCAGTTGTCCGAGGAGCTATCAAAAGAAGGCTCAACAACATTAAAATAACCCAAATAAGTCGTGTCTTATTTTTTTTCAAGGGATAAAAATAAAGCTTTTTAAGCGAAAGAAGCAATGACTCAGGGCGCAATCGAAACCACAGTCTAAACAACATAAATTACGGACGTTATTTTTGTTATATTCGTAAAGAACAAGTACAACCGATAAAGCCCTATCAAAGTATGAAAAAAATCATCGACGAGTTCATGGACTTGGTAAAGTCACGAAACACCAACGAACCAGAATTTATACAAGCCGTTCAAGAAGTTGCAGATGCGGTCATCCCGTATATTGTAGACCACGACATTTATTATGGGAAAAATATTTTATTGCGCATGGTTGAGCCCGAACGTGTATTGATGTTTCGAGTTTCTTGGGTAGACGATGCAGGTGAGATCCATGTAAACAGAGGCTTTCGCATACAGATGAATTCTGCCATTGGGCCTTATAAGGGGGGGCTGCGTTTTCACAAGTCTGTGAATTTGAGCATTTTGAAATTTTTGGCCTTTGAACAAGTCTTTAAAAACGCGCTTACAACCCTTCCGATGGGAGGAGCAAAAGGAGGTTCAGACTTTGATCCGAAAGGAAAATCAGACGATGAGATCATGCGTTTTTGCCATGCCTTTATGAGCGAGTTGTTTCGTCATATCGGACCCAACAAAGACATTCCTGCAGGAGACATCGGCGTAGGAGCAAGAGAGATTGGATATTTGTTTGGGAAATACAAGAAGCTTCGCAACGAATTTACAGGAGTCATCACCGGCAAAGGCTTGACTTGGGGAGGCTCTCTGATTCGTCCTGAGGCTACCGGTTACGGGACGGTGTATTTTGCCGAAAACATGTTAAAAACACAGAAGAAATCTTTAGAAGGAAAAACAGTCTGTGTTTCAGGTTCGGGAAATGTAGCACAATTTGCCACTGAAAAAGCGATTCAGTTAGGCGCCAAAGTAGTGACGCTTTCGGATTCCACGGGGACGCTTTATGACCCCGATGGCATCGATGCAGCAAAACTTGCATTTGTGATGGAGTTGAAAAATGTGAAAAGAGGGCGCATTTCAGAATATTTGGAGGAGTATCCAAGGGCTAGCTTTCAAAAAGGACAACGTCCTTGGGCGGTTGCTTGTGACATTGCCATGCCCTGTGCCACGCAAAACGAATTGGAAGTGGAAGACGCCAAGAAACTCTTAAAAAACGGTTGTATTTGCGTCAGTGAAGGCGCCAACATGCCGTCGACACCAGCGGCGATATACGAGTTTCACAAAGCCAAAATTTTGTTTGCACCTGGCAAAGCATCCAATGCAGGCGGAGTGGCCACTTCAGGGTTGGAAATGACTCAAAATTCGCTGCGCTTTCATTGGTCACGGACTGAAGTAGATGAAAAATTACAAGAAATTATGGTAGATATCCATGAGGTTTGTGTTCAGTACGGCACGGATAAAGACGGATATGTAGACTATGTAAAAGGAGCCAATATTGCAGGTTTTGTAAAAGTTGCCGATGCCATGTTGGCACAAGGAGTTGTCTAAAAAAGAGGCAGTTAATTTCTCAACTACCTCTTCCAATAGGTTTGATTTAAAAAAGAACAGGCCTTATACTTCTTCTCTTTAGTTTGTAGAAAAATGCCAAACAGGCCCGATGGAAGCGCCTCCTTTTCCATCTTTTACAACCACTTTCCAGTAGTAATTTGTCGCACTGCTAACCGTAGAGACATAAGTTGTTTCACGTTGGTTTTCTGAAACCAATTCCGGTGTTTCAGTCGTTCCAAAATAGAGGTCATACATGAGTGTGTCATTGTCTACATCACTAGCAGTCCATTCTAAAGTTACTGAGCTTTCAGAAACAGTTGCTTCCATTTCTGGACCGATCAGTGCAGGCAGGAAAGGAATGTGATTGACCAATCCGACACCTTCTGTGTAAAATTGGTAGACGGAAGAGTAATCACTCGCTCCATCTTCTTCATCCATCGCTTTCACACGCCAATAATAGCTAGTTCCTGTTTCCAACGAAAATTGCGTTGAGGTTGTAGTGATGTTGTTTCGCGTTTTTACGATATTTTCAAACTGATTGTCAGTTGCAATTTCAAGCAAGTAGTTGATGGCATCTCCATCGGCATCAGTGGCAGCATCCCAACTAAAATTCAAAGTAGCATCAACACAAAGTAAGTTGTTTGTCGGAGAGATGAGTCCCGGAGTTGTTGGGTTTAGATTGGTGTCTTCTGGACCCTCATCAGAAGTCCCTCCGCTACAGGATCCGAGTGCAAAACTTACAAATAGTATATAGATGTATTTTTTCATGGCTTTAGTATTTTACGATTTTTAAAGTGATAGTTTCTTCTGCATTTACTTTTACCAGGTACAATCCGCTAGGGGCACCTTCAAGATTCAATTGAATTTTTCCTGAATTAACAGGGTACGGCTTGCGACTTAGCAATTTGGATTTTAAATTGTAAATCGAAACGATTACTTCTTTTTCTTCTGTTGCCAATCCGATTTCAAAGCTGCCATTTGTTGGATTCGGTAGGGCAGTGACTGTTCCATTGTTCGCAACTGTTTTTGTAAAAGATCCTTCACAGGCAATGCCTGTTTTGATTTCAAGACGATCTCCGTAGTGAATCCCTTCGATTTCCAAAGCGCTGTCATAGGTTTCTAAGACTGGTTTTTCATTGAGATAGACGGTATAAGGAGCCGTACCTTGCTCAATTTCAACTTGAATTTTGTTCACGATGATTTTTGCAGCGACCTTTAGCGTTTCTCCTTGGGCGACCTCGATTGCAAAACAGCTTTCAAAATTTTGATTTGCAACCGAAATACACATCGTATAGGAACCGCTTGCTAAGTTTTCAATTGTCAAAGTATTGTCTACAAATGGATAGGTATTGTTGTTGATAGTCGCATTATAGGTGTTGTTTTCAATCGCGATAATTTCAATTTTTCCATTGCCCTTGTCCAAACAAGTCTCACCTGTGACGGCAATCCGAAAGTTGTTTGCAGGAACTGAAAAGTCAGTGTTCCCTGTTCCTGAATCCGACACTTTAGGACCTTTGATGTTGTCTATATAAGCGATTACCTGGTCGGTGTTGTTTTCGCCATTCATCTGAAGAACAACTCTGTTCAAATCGGTCCTGTCTTCAGGAGCGGTGTTGATAATCAACCAGTTGACATAAGGGTCATTCGCAAAATCAAAGGTAATTTCTTGCCATTGGTCCAAGATCACAGGCTTGTCAATTTGAGTTTGTGTTTCCCAGGGGCTTGCTGTGTTTCCATCTTGAAGTTTTAATGAGATTTGATTGGTTTGTACTCCGCTAAGGCCATCAGACGGCACATAAACCATCAAACTAAATGTACTATTGGTACTGAGGTCCAAATTTTCTTCAAGATCAAAACGCACATTTGCATATTGTCCGCCTATATCGCTGTATTTGAATACCGTAGTAGAGGAGTTGTTTCCGTCTTGGAACGGATTGGAAAAGGCTGCATCGAAGTCACATTCATCTCCGAACCAAGTGTCAAAATTAGTTCCTCCCTCAAAAGTCTCATAGTCTACAAGTGTCTGTTCTACGACTGCTTTGGTTGTAAACATTGCACTGACTCCAGTAACAACTGTATTGTTGGAAGTTTCAATAGTTCCATCGACAATTCCAAACCAATAGGTAGTTTCACCTTCCAGATATATATCAGGATCAAGGGTGATGGTGTTTTTGGTTTCGTTGATAGCAGCTGTAAAGGGAATGTCAGTTCCATTGGCATTGTTTGTTTTCAAAGCTACTTTTCCTGTCAAGTCTATGATGTCCGAATCGTCCAAATTTCTGAAGTCCAGGTTGGTGCTGATTTCTAAAGCACGGCCTACGGAAAAGTCAGCAGTTCCCGAAACAGGATTGGTTGTAAATGTCGCCACAGGCGCAATGTTGGTTTTTTCGTAATCGTCAAAATAATACGTGTCACCAGCTAATGATTCTCCCGATCCGGTTCTGTCAAAATAGATCTGAGCACGGTCGTAATTTGAAGCAGTGACAGAACTGAAGTTGTAAATTAGTTGCACCCATTGGTTGACTTCTGTAACCTCAATGCTTTGTTCAAAACCTTTGCCATAATCTGGATAATTTTGAATTCTCACCATGACACTCACGGGTTTGTTCACCCATACTTTTACTCGGACATAAGGAGTTTCAGAGAAATCCAAAGCTGTCAGAGGTGTATCCCCACCGACAAGACTGTTTTCCAACCCAGAATCATTTCCTGCGTGTGTGTATTCCCCTACAAAACTAGAAGTATTGATCCCTGTCGCGTCTGGGTTTGCAATTTTAGAAAAACCTGTACCTCCCCAACTTTCAAATCCAACAGCTGTATTTGTCGTGTCAAAATCAAACAGTGTTTCCACCACATCTCCAACAACAGCGGCCTTTGTGGTAAATGTAGTATTTACACTCGTAATTAACTCGTTTTCAGAGGTTTTAAGTGTTCCGTCTAAAATTCCAAACCAATAGGTTGTGGCGCCACTCAAATTTTCAGTTGGGTCAAGGGTGATGCTGTTTTTACTTTCATTGATGCTTGCCGTAAAAGGGATGTCGGCACCATTGACATCGTTTGTTTTCAAGGCCACTTTTCCTGTAAAATCTGTAATTGCTGTGCCGTCCAAATTTCTAAACGCAAGGTTGGTGTTGATTTGCAAGTTACTTCCCAAAGGGATTTCAGTAGATCCGGAAGGAGGATTGGTTGTGAACGTAGCAGCAGGTGCAACATCGCTTACTTTGATCTCGTCAAAGTAATAAACGGTTCCTGCAGTCGTATGATTTCTCGCTCCGTCAAAATAAAGATTGATTTTATTTTGATTTGTCAGCGTGACACTGCCAAAATTATAAACAACTTCAGTCCATTGGCTAAGTTCGTCTTCACGGAGGGTATAAGAGAACTCTGCTTGGTCCTGCCAAGTTGGATTGTTTTCAAATTTAAACGTGAGCGTGATTGGATTTGCTGCCCAAATTTTTACACGTACAAATGGGGTTTCTGTAAAATCCACAGCACCCGATGGGATATTAGCACCAAGAGGGCTCCAACCACCACCATCACCTGCGCCATCTCCTGCGGTAAACTGAGCTACGTTTGCAGAAGTATTGATTCCTGTAGGATCTGGGTTGGCTATTTTTTCAAATTGAGAGTTTCCGTCCCAAGCAGAAAAATCAACAGCTACATTGCTTTGGTCAAAGTCAAAGAGCATTTCTTCAACAGGACCAACGCTTGCTTCCTTGCTTGTAAAAGCAGCATTGGCTCCGATGATTTCTGTTCCATTTTCATAAGCCAAGGCATTGTCAATGATCCCATACCAGTAGGTGGTCGCATTTTCTAATGGTGAACTTGGGTCAAGGGTGATGACATTTTTAGCATCGTTGATGCTTGCAGTAAAGGGAACGTCAGTTCCATCAGCACTTCCGATTTTCAAGGAAACAGTCCCTGAAAGGTCGGATAGTTCAGAGCCGTCGGTGTTTTTGAACTTTGAATTGGTTGAAATTTTAAGATTTGATCTTATAGAAATATCTGTGGCACCTGAAGCTGGGTTTGTACTTGTATTTGGAGGGTACAAGGGAGAACCGACAATGTCGTCAAAATAATACACATCTCCTTCAGTCGTATTTGCACCGCTAATTTTGAGAACAATATTGTTCATGTATGCATTTGAGAAGTCACTGAAATCGAAGGTCAGTTCCACCCATTGATTCAACTGTTCTTCAAAAACACCTTGGGTTACTTCAAAATTATTTCCCCAGTCCGGATTGTTTTCCAAATGAAAGGTTACATCGATCACTTCTTCGGACCATACTTTCATTTTAAAATAATTGATGTTGCTCAGGTCGAAGGGTGTTTGGAAGATTTCTGTTGATCCCATGACTCCGATGCCAATTCCATTGTCATTTCCTGAAGTAAACTGTCCAACATGGCTAGAGGTGTTGATCCCTGATGAATTTGGATTTTCAACTTTAGAAAAAGTAGAAGAGCTGTTCCAACTGTTGAAAACAATGTCCGCATTCACAGTTTCAAAATCTACGTGCAGGGTTTCTTGTCCGAACACAATTCCTGTCAACAAGAACAGGGCTAAAAAGAAGTTTTTGTTCATTTTTTTTGGTTGTAAGCCCGAACTTTTAGCAACGGGAGGTTTTTTATTGTTTGCCTTGCTAAAATAAAGTAAAACCACCTATTTAGAGGCAACAAATACCTCTAAAAAACCCCTACAAATCATTCGATATTTTTTTGAATCGTCATTAAAATGTAGGTATGCCATTGAAAAACAGGTGTAAAATCGTCTTTTTTGAGGAGTTTTTCCAAGCAGTTGTTCTAATGTCTACTGTCTTTTAAAGACCCGGCAACAATAAGGGAAGTTTTAGGGGACAGAGAAATTCGCGTAGCAATGGCGAAATGCCATTCAGGGGAAAGCAAACAAAACACAAAATAAATTTTTAAAACGACTGAATGTAGCGCACCAAATTTTCCTCCTTGTCGAGATTCATTTTTTGTCGCAAACGGTATCGGTTTTGTTCGACACTTCTTGTAGAAATGTGCATCAAGGAAGCAATTTCTTTTGAGGAAAGATTGATCTTTAAATAGGCGCTCAATTTGTATTCGTTTGATGACAAATCTTTGTGTTTTTCGCGGATGTTTTTAAAGAAATTTTCATGGGCATTTCGAAAGTGCAGTTCAAATGACAGCCAATCTTCTTTGTCTACGAGGAGGTTGTCTGTTTTCTTGAGCAATTTTTTGATTTGTGTGTTCAATTCTACATCTTGAGTGGAATTTTTTAGCTCTTTTACATTTTCTTTGAGCGCAGAGATCAATTCATTTCGTTGCAATCTTTTTAACGTCAAGGAAGCCAATTCTGCATTTTTATTTTCAATTTCAAGACTGAGATTTTTTTCCTTTAAAACGAGCATTTGTTTTTCGGTCTTTAATTTCTCCAAGGCGTATGTTTCTCTTTCACGGACTCTTTTTTCCCGTTCTTGTTCTTTAAGAAGAGCGATGTGTTTGACATTTTTCCTTTTAAAGTAGACCCTAAAACACACGTTGAAAACAATGATAATTAGCACATAGGCCAAAATGGAAACCTCATTAAAATACCAAGGAGTAGCAACATAAAAAGACTTGGATGTTGTGAGAGAAATGTTGTCATCACGGTCTTTTGCTCTCAATAGCAGCGTGTATTTTTTGGAAGCAAGCCCGGGGAAATTCAACTCCGTAATGGGTTTCCAGGGAGACCACATACTGTCAAGGCCTTCTAATTTATATTGGATTTCCCAAGTGGTTCCTACAGGGGCTTTGGGGGTCGCTAAGGTGAATTTTAAGAAGTTGTTTTTATAGGGAACGTTCAATACTGTTTTTTGACCAATACTGCCAGCAATGGTATCTTGTGCTCCAATCAGGTGAAGCGATTGAATCAAGGGAGGATCGATTTTTTTCTTCTCTTCAGGCTCTTGAAGGATTTCATGAAAGAGCAGGCCTTCGTTCATTCCGACTGCATAGAGAGAGTCATTGAGCTTTGTAAATTTGTGGAAATCGTTTAAATAATGTTTTTTTCGAATTGGCGCAAAAGCTTCTTCTATCCGTTTGAACTTGTTGCCATTTCGATACACATAGCCCAAAGAGGTTTCTGTAGAAAACCAAAAGATATTTCCGTATTGTTTGATGTTGTTCGTTTTTTTGAGCCCTTTGAACATCTGACTCGCATATTTGACGGGTACAAAATTATTTTCGATGGGATCGTATTCAAAAAAACCAAGCGGGTTGAAAAAGACAAGGTTGTTGTCAATTTTGCAAAAATAAGCATAGGGCATTACATTTTGGTTTTGTTCTCCGTAAAAAGAAATCTTTTTGGCTTGTTCCCCATCAGGGGTCAAGACCAATCGATAATATCCTTTTTGGGGATGTGCAACCCACAATTGCCCAAACTGATCGAACTCAATAAATCTCGAAGATTCGCCAAAACCTTCTATTTTGTGTTGAAACACCCATTCGTTTTCGATGCGTTTGAACAAGCAAATACCGGAATAATAGCCGACGTATAGCAGGTCCTCTTTTTGAGGGTGTTTTTTAAAAATCCAAGCCCCATTTTCAGTGTTTATAGTTTCCAAACGATTGCCAACAACTTTAGAAACACCAGTGTCATGCGCGACTAAAATAGACCCGTCGATATCTTCAATAGACCAGATTTGCTTTTCATCTCCAGGAATGCGTTCGGGGCTTTTTGAGCGATCGTTTCGTTTTTTTTGAAAGACCCCTTGGTTCGTGCCCAAGTAAAAAATGGAATCTTTCTGAAGGCTTGCGTAGACATTTCCAAATTCACTTTTAGTGTCATTTAATATGCGGCTATTGCTGTTGGCATTTACATAGCTGAGGCTATTTTCAAACCCGAGCCAAATGTTATGGTTGCTGTCGGAGAAAGCATTGAGTGTGCTGTTGTTTTGCAAACCTGAATTTTTGTCTAAGTGCAACAAAATTTCACCTTGTTTGGAAACAAGGTATACCCCGTTTCTTTGGCTGGCAAAAACGTAACTTTCTTTTTTTGTTTTGACAACATCATTGATCAAGGATGTTTCAAACGATTGGTTGCTGTTCCATTGTTTTTTCACGGTTTCCCCATCTTTATAAGACCAAACACCTCTTTTTTTAGTGATGATCAGGAGCTCCTCACTTTCCTCCACAAAGACGCCTACAATGTCTTTTTGAAACTGAGTTGTACCTGCAATGGGGTGCAGTAAATTTTCTTTGAGTTCAAAAAGGCCTTTCCCGTAGTCCACGACAAACGCTCTTTCTTTCGAAACAAACAACGTTTCAAACTCTTTGGAAGCGCCAATAATTGTAAAAACTTCGGTAAGAGGGTCGTAGACATAAATTTTTTGAAAAGATTGAAATAAAATATTGCCTTCAAGCTCAATGATTTTTGAGAAAACAGGCATCAAAGGAGACCTTTCAGTTGCAGGTTTGAAAAACAAGCGGGTGTACTCCAAGGCTCCTTTGTCATTTTTTGACCAATATCCAAAACCTCCGTGACCAGAAGTATAGATCCGCTGTGCCTCATCAAAGTATACGGAACGCAAGTCTGACTCAAAATTGACAGAATGGTTTTTCCATCGAATCCCGTCAAACACCGTCAAACCTTTTGGGGTAGCTAAATACAGCTCTCCATTGATTCCTTGAGCAATATCCCAAACTTTTGAATGAAAGTTTTCTTTTGCAAAGTTTTCAATATAAGGCACCCCCGTAAACTGTCCGAAGAGGGGGAACACAAGGCTAAGAAAAAAAACAACGAATCCTTTTCGAATCATTTTTCAGGTGGTTTGGTCAAATAGCAGTTTTTCAAAGATAACATTTTTACACGTCGTTTGTATTTTACAAACATCGATCGGCATTGAAAAGGCGAGGCCTTTTTATTCTGTTTTAAAGCGATAAATACTTGAGTAACTATTATTGGATCCATCGCTGGTTTTGACTCTCCAAAAATAATTGGCATTGGGTTCCAATGAGACATCGACACTCTGTGCTGTCAAGTTTGACCGCTCTTCAGAAGGATTTTGCATTCCATCTATGCGATCCAAATAAAGGGTGTATGTCAAAACGCTATCTGAATCGGGGTCACTTCCTGCCCAGCTAAAAGTTGAAGCTGTTCCAGACAATTGAAGAGTTTCACTTGATTTGGGAGTGAGAAGAGCAGCTGGAAAGGGCGCGTAGTTTACAATTCCATCACTTGCTAAGAAAAAGTTCCAAAGATCGCTTTCTCCAGTTTCCTCGGTTTTGGAGGATTTTGCCGTTACAGTCCATGCGTAAGGGATTCCTTTTGTGAGGGGTTCACGGATCGTATTCGTTTCAATTCCGAGTAGTTTGGTGACAACGAGGTTGGTGTTTAGGTTCACAATTGTAAGCTCGTAGGATTCTGAATTTTCATCGGCACTCCATTGAAAATCAACACTGCTAATTGTTTCAGATAGGGGAGTTCCTTCAAAGCAGGTTGCTGCATTCAATGGTTTTGCCAAAACAGGATTTTTTGGACTTGCAACACTGGGATTTAAGGGTTCACTGTCTCCTCCACAGGACAAAACTAGGAGCCAAAAAGAGCCAACAATTCCGGTTTTTGCTATTTTTATCATTGCTTTATGATTTTAAAAGTTTGACGACCCGACGCTCCTTCGGTCACTGCTAAATAGACTCCTTTTGCCAAGTCCTTTAAGTCCAGCGTGGCATTTCGGTTGGCATCTAAAGAAAGTTCCCTTTGAAAGACGAGTTTGCCGACCATGTTATAAATGACCAACGTTCTCTTTTTATCAGTACCAGGGACAAAGAGCTGTGCTTTGTTCTCAAAAGGGTTTGGATTGAAGACAACGGCTTCTGAAACTTCAATTTCCTCGTAATACGTTCCTTGGCAAAGCAAGTCTGTGACCACTTTTACGGTATTTAAGCCCCCACTTAATTGAGTGTTAAAAAAGTTTTGGTCGGTGGTGTATGTGCGTTCGTTAATTTCAATCACATAACGATCAGCGCCGCTTAGGTACAGGGAAATGGAATTGTCTTTTGGGTCCATTTGGGAACGCGCAGTTAAGGCACTGGGTTCTTGTACTTGAAGATCAAAACACGTTTTGTATCCTGTAATTCCCTCAATGGAGATACAAGCCGTGTAGAGGTCAGGACTCAGGTTTTCAAACAACATATTAGCGCTGCTTTCAGGCGTGTATAAAAGCAGCGCTCCGTTTCCCAACTGCACGCGATAGGGGAAAGATTTGTCGGAAAATTCAATGGAAATACTTCCGTTGTTACTTCCGTTGCAAGTCGCATCTTTGACAGCAATGCGATAGTTGGAGGGAGCTACAGCAAACAAGTCACATCCCACCAAATCTACTTCCGCTCCTTCACTCGTATTGGGGCATTGGTCTTCACTGTTTGGGATACCGTCTCCATCATCGTCTAAAAATTCAAAGTCAAACCAATTCAAGTTGAAACCTGAAGAAAGGACTCGAAATCTTAGGAGATGCAACCCGCTTTCTAAGGTTAGAGAAGTTGAAACGGTCTTCCACTGTTGCCAATCACCGGTCACAGTTGTATTGATGGATTTTAAAAATGTTGTGCTGTTGTTTTCAACCAAGTAGATTCCGATACGTCCAGAATCCCATTCCGAAGCAATTCTCGCACTTACTTTGTACTCCCCACTTTTTCGAACAAAAATAGGGTAGTCTGCAGAATCTCCATTGTCCGTATAGCTGATGTTCAACCCCCCCCCGAGATCCGTACATTCTTCGGTAGAAAGCCCCTCCATTTCTGTGTAGTTTTCAGCCTCTATTTTTCCAGGAATGATATTTCTTTTGGGCAAATTATTAGTGGTGGTGAAATTAACAAACGAATCGAGCGGTTTGTCTGTTTGAGAGGTGAGTTCCTCCCCAGAATAGGAAACCTCAATTTTATCTGTATACAGCAGCGGACTACTCAAAGCGATGCTCAAGGATTTAGGATTTTCAGAATTGGAAATAAGGGAAACGACGGTAGCCAACAGTCCATTGATTTTGACCTGAAAATCTTCTTTTGAATTTTTTGAAAGACTTTCTATAGCGAGCCCTTGGTTGAAAATCAACTCAATAGATTGTTCATCAGTACCGGCATAGGCATTCATCAATTTGAATGGAATTGTTGAGGCGTCACCTGTTTTCACAAATTGCAATCGGCTAATGTTGAAAGCGATTTCTCCGTCTATGTGGAAGGTCAATTCCCGAACTCCTTCTTCAAGAAAGACTCCATGAATGGTTTTGTTTGCAAACGAAGAAAACCCTCCGGTATTCGATACGTACTCTTTAGATGTAATGTCATTTCCATCAAGCGAGAGGTGAAATTTTCCACCGCTGCTACTTGTTGCAACACGTGCTTTGACTTGGTATACCCCCGTCTCTTCGACGGTTACGGTATACTTGACCCATTCTCCTTTTTCAGTATGGGAGATGTGGTAACCGTTGCTATAAGAAACATCTGTATTGGGTTGGAGATCCACACCATCGTTTCGATAGGCCCATCCGGTATTCCAAGCGACGTAGGCTCCAGTGCTGAGGTCGTAATTGGCAGCACCTGTGTCGTAATAGGCATGGTTCAGGGTTCCCAAATCGAAATCAGACATATGGATTATCCCAGGAATCGAGTGTGTTGCAAAGGGAAGGGTTTTGTCCGAATACACTTGACGAAACATGGCATCTACCACATCTTTGTGGTAGCTGTTGTTGGAAGCGAGTGTGTTTTCAGCGAGTTGCATAAGGGCATTGTAGGCAGCTATCTCGGAAGGCCTGCTCCCCTCGCCTTTCCAATAATTGAGAATGCTTCTATATCCGCTATTGATGGGTGCTGAAAAAGGAGAAACAATTGTCTCCAATCTTTTTACGGGCCACCAAGACCAACCGATGTTGTTGTCTTCAAACAGTCGAATCGCATCTCGAAACCAAACATTGGAATTTTCTCCAGATTCACCACACCAAAGGGGAACGTTGTACTGGTTTCTCAAATCCAACACCCATTGGATGGAACCTTGGTCATTGTACGACCAATATTTGTGAAAGCTATAGACGAGGTTGTCGTCCCAGGGAGGGGTCATGTTTGTGAAATCGTTTGCAAAACCATTCCCTTCGATATATATGATGTGATTCGTGTCCACTTCTCGAATGGCATTGGTGATTCGGATGGACAAGTCCCTCAAAGGCTTGTTGTTGTCCATAGGCCAATTGGTTTCGTTGAGGAGGTCATAGCCCCCGATCCATTCTTTGTCTCGATAGCGTTCTGCAAGTTTTCTCCAAAGGGCAACTGTTTTTGTTTTGTTGTCTTCACTTTCCCACAAGGAAGGTTTTGTTTCGTCGTAGTCAGAAATATCTGCGTTTTTTCCTTGACCCCCAGGCGCTGCGTGTAAATCCAAAATCAAATATATTTGGTTGACTTCACACCAAACCAACAATTCATCGAGCATTTCAAAGCCTTTTGTCAACCAAGTTTGAGTTCCTGAGATAGGTTCTTGCTCAATAGGAAGGGTAAATAAGTTGTAGTGCAAAGGAACCCGAACACTGTTGAAACCCCAACTTGCTAAGGAATCAATATCTGTTTTGCTTACGTAATTTTCGAGCCAAGCATCGTAAAATTCGGCAGTCTTGTCTTCTCCAATGAGTTCGGTAATTTTATTTCTAAATCCAAATTGTGTCCCGGCTCCTTCGATCCCCGCGGATTGCATCATATACCCTTCTTGAAGCATCCAGCCTCCAAGACCCATTCCCCTCAAAAGGACCTCGTTTCCATTTTTGTCTACTATTTTTTTTCCGTCAGCACGCAGCCCTTGGCCTACTAATGTGCAGACATTGAACAACAGCAATAAGCTGAAAATCTTGATTGATAAGATGTTTTTTTTGGTCGACATTTTTTATTTTTTAAACAAAAATTCAGTTTCTAATTGTGTTTTTGAACTTCCGCCAACAAAGACCTTGAAAGTCCCTGCTTCGCTTTCCCACTTTTCACGGGCGCTATAGAATTCAAGGGTTTTGGAATCAATGACAAAACGTACTTTTTTGGATTCTCCAGGCCGCAGCGACACCAGTTCAAATCCTTTCAATTCTTTTACAGGTCTAGTGACACTTGCTACAAGGTCTCGGAGATACAACTGTGCTACTTCTTTTCCCGTGTGGTTTCCTGTGTTTTTTAAAACAAAAGAAACTTCAATCGAACCCTTGCTGTCAAATTCAGGAGCTGTCAATTCAAGCGCGCTGTAAGAAAAATTTGTATAGCTCAATCCGTGTCCAAAGACGTACAGCGGATCGTTGCTTTCATCGGTGTACTTTTGAGACCAAGCGCGTCCCGTGTTTTTGTAGTTGTAGTAAATTGGAATTTGTCCGACACTCTTGGGAAAGGTCATTGGCAGTTTTCCACTGGGGTTGTAGTCTCCGTAGAGGACTTGAGCGATGGCATTGCCACTTTGGGTTCCCAAATGCCAAGCTTCAACGATGGCAGGAATCTTTTTTTCTGCCCAATTGAGCGCTAATGGGCGTCCGTTTAGCAAGACGAGAACAATGTTTTGATTGACCTTGTAGACAGCTTCTAACAATTCTTGTTGCCTGCCCGGAAGGTCGAGAGTAGCGCGGCTTTTGTCTTCTCCAGAATGCAGCCCGTGCTCCCCTAAGACCAGCACGACGATGTCTTTTCCTTTTGCTATTTCTACCGCTTTTTTGATTCCCAATCGATCCGACTCTGCCTTGTTTTCGTCCAAGTCAAGAGCAACCCCAGGACAGTAGGTGATTTTGTTTTTCGTGTATTTTTCAAGCCCTTCCAAAACAGAAACTGCGGATTGCTCTTCTGCTGCAATACACCAATTCCCCAAAGGACTTGTCTTGTCTGCAGCTAGGACACCAATAAGTGCAATGTTTAGCCCTTCTTTGTCCAAAGGCAAAAGTTTGTTTTTGTTTTTCAACAAGACAATTGACTTTTTTGCCATATCGAGGACTCGTTCGTTATTTTTTTGTGTTCCAATGACCGCTTTTTCCCGCTCGACATCACAGTATTTGTAGGGATCTTCAAAAAGGCCCAATTCGAATTTTAGCCTAAGAATTCTTCCTGCAGCATCGTCAATCAAACGTTCTTTGATTTTTCCTTCTTTTACAAGTGCCGCCAAGTGATTGCGGTAGGCGTGGGATTCCATGTCCATGTCTGATCCCGCTAAGATGGCTTTCAAAGCGGCTTCTTTGTCATTCTTGGCATACCCGTGGCTCACCATTTCTGTGATAGAGAGCCAATCCGAAACAACAAAACCTTCAAACCCCCATCGGTCTTTTAGCAGGGTTCTTTGCAAAAAGGAATTTCCTGTTGAAGGGATGCCATTCAATTCATTGAAACCATTCATAAAGGTTTTGACACCTGCATTTTTTGCAGCGATAAAGGGCGGTAAAATGATATTGTACAAGGTAGAGGTTCCTACATCTACGGTATTGTAATCTTTTCCGGCTTCCGCAAAACTGTAACCCGCAAAATGTTTGGCACATGCAGCAATTGTATGTACTTCAGAAAGAGCCTTTCCTTGAAATCCAATGACGCGTGCTTCCGCAATCCGACTGCCCAAATAAGGATCTTCACCAGCACCCTCCATCACTCGTCCCCATCGGGGGTCACGAGAGATGTCTACCATCGGAGCAAAGGTCCAGTTGATGCCTGCGGCGGAGGCTTCCAAAGCAGCGAGAGCCGCAGATTTCTCGATGGCTTCTAAGTCCCAACTTGCAGATTCGGCCAAGGGAATGGGGCTGATGGTTTTGTAGCCGTGGATCAAGTCAAAACCGATGAGCAATGGGATGCCCAAACGTGTTTTTTCGACTGCAATTTTTTGGATTGCTTTCACCTGTGCAACACCTCTTACATTCAACATAGATCCGACGAGTCCCACTTTCAAATCCTGGTATTTTTCGGCACTGTTTTTGTTTTTTGGAACGGGACCAGTCGCATTCCAAAAACCGTTGTATTGGTTCATCTGGCCTATTTTTTCTTCCAAGGTCATCAAGTTGAGAAGGGAATCTACTTTTGCAGTTATTTTGGAAATGGGAGACCCCCCTTTTTTTTGTCCATGACTTTCGAAAGCAACCAAGAGGAGCAGGACTAGAAAGGCCACTGAGAAATCAAAGAGAATATTTTTACGAGTTTGAGACATGAATGTTACGTTGTTGTTTTTTACAGTCTTTTTAAAAGGGATCTAGTGCGTCATATTTATTTGATCATTGGGATTTGAATTTTTCGATCTTCTTCAATAGAAAAAGTCTTCAGTTCTTTATCTCCTTCCTCGATATAGGTATAGCTTTCTTCACTGAAGTCAAAACTGTGGATTGTCGTTCTTGCGAGGGAATACCCAATTCCTGTATCCTTTTCTCCGATATAAAACGGAGTTTGGACTGTGTCTGTTGTTTCTTGATTTTGCACACATGCGAAGAGTATAAAGCTTCCCGAAAGGCAGAGTGTTCGATGGAACATTCTAAGTGTTTTTTGTTTTATATCTGTTACTCTTCGAGCATGTTGTCAAGTCCGTACAAGGTAATTTCTGAACCGTTTACGTATTGTTCACTACCGTAATTGGAGGTGATGCTTAGTTTTAAATAACGAAAAGGAGTTGTTGTCTTTTCAAATTCAAAATCGTGACCATCTTCGGCCTCTTGTAACTTCTCATCTGAGATGTTTCCGTTGGTGTCTTTTGGGTCTCCGATGTCAAAAGTGCCTGCGAGGGTCCATTCTTGTCGGTCATTACTGATGTATATATCAAAAGCTCTTATATTTTCGCCTTGGTAGTAATAAGGAACTCCTTCGACACCTCCGTACCAAAAAGCTCTTTGCCACAATTTGAAACGGTTGATTTTAACGTTTTTGTTGAGGTCAATAACAATGTCCAAAGGCCAATTGAGGGCACCTCCATTGTCATCGCGATTGATCATAAAATAGCTGTTGTCGGTATTGATTTCTTTGGTGTCGATCACGTCGTCCCAAAAATTCACAGTGCTTCCTTCCCAGGCATTGCCATTTACAGATAGTTGTGAAACGACTGTCCAAGTAGACTTGTCTATTTTTTCTTCAAATTTAGGAGTGATACTGCTCACAAATACTTTTTCAGTTTTGTTTCCATCAAAGTCTTCTACGACTACAGAAAAGTCATAGGGTATTGCTTGCAAACCTCTTACCGTTCGTTTTTCGTTTTTGGAATTGGAAGAAAGAATGCGTTGCCCTTCTTCGACACCGTCGTTGTAGTACAGGTACACAAAAACTGTTTTCTCATTGTCATTGTCCCATTGTACCTCAACACCACCCAAATCGGCTTGCAATTGAATGCTGTTGCTCACAAGGAAGATAAAAGACTCCAAAGGTTCTACCGTAACTTCTTCACTTTTGGATTGGTTGCCGCTATCGTCGATGACCGATAGCTTTACTTTTTTGGGGCTTGTATCTACAAATCCACCTACTTCGATGATGTCTTTGCTTGCGCTTGCAACGTTAAAGACATCCTCTCCCTGTGCATTTTTATAAGCTGCTTTTACATAAAGAATGTCATTGTCGTCAGGAAGTGTATAAACGATTTTTGCACCTCCATTTTGAGGAATGATGGCTTTCACTTGAACGGGCCCCGGAGCTGTTGTATCTGTCCCACTGTCCTCAGAGCAAGAGGTGAGTACAAATAGAAGTACTGTAAGAAGGAGTAGGCTGTTTTTTTTAGGTGTTTTCATAAGAATGGGTTTTCGTTTTGAATTACCAACCTGGATTTTGAACCAAATTGTTGTTGACGGTCAATTCATAGATTTTTATGGGGTGTAAGTAATCTCTTGGGTTTTCAAAAATGCGTTGTCCAACTTCTTGTATTTGGTAATAATTGGCTTCGTCACTTTCATTGACTCGCCATCCTTTTACAGGAGTATTTAAATGTTTGTCTGCTATTTTCCATCGTCTGAGATCGTGGTACCGGTGGCCTTCAAAAGCCAATTCAATCATGCGTTCTTGTTGGATGATTTCTTCCAATCCTTTTTTGTCCAAGTGTTTGTTTAGACTTCTTGTCAATGCGAGGTTGGACCACGCATCTTCTAAGTTGTTGACACCCGATCGGGATCGAATCGCATTGAGCGCATCATAAACTTCTTGACTTGGTCCGTTGTATTCGTTCGCAGCTTCTGCGTAGTTGAGGTACAATTCCCCCAAACGAATCGTCGGCCAAGCATAGCTGATGAGTTTGTTGTAGCCATCTCCTTGAGAGTCGGGATGCACCATTTTTTTCAGGCTGTATCCAGTGGCCAAGTAATCGTTGCTAAATCCTTTTCTACCGTGAATTTCTCCACTTTTCATTTTCAAATTCCACTTTTCTCCCCAGGTACGGTTGATCCCTCTGTCAAACCCAAGGGAAGCATAAAATCGAGGTTCTCTTCCGAGGTGGAGTTTTGCCGTTCTTTCTCCTTCTTGGGCGTGAAATTTTTCGGAGGCAGGAATGGTTGTTATCTCATAGCGATTGTTGTAATCAAAAGACAGGTCTTCAGAGATTGGCAACCCATTTTTTGTATAGTACAATTCTGCCATGCGCAAGGTAGGAGACACCCACTGCCAGGCCGCTTCTACGGAAGAGGAACCGGGATTTTTCATCAGTAAAGACGCTTGAAATTGCCACCAGCTGTTCACGGGGTTTGAAGCTCCCCAGATGAGTTCACTGTTCCATCTTTCGGCAATCATATACCGGTAGTTGTAAAGCGATTTTACTTCTGTAGCTTGCATGTCTTCTGCGTCAAATTCAGGGGCTGAATCGGTAAAGGTATACAAAGAAAAGCCTGTTGCAATCGCCAGATCGAGAGCTTCTTTAGAGGCGTCCATTGCTTTTTTCCATTTTTCAGGATCCGTTGTGGTATTGAACAGTTTGTTGCCTTTGGCATCTACAAAATTCTCATAATCAGAATTTCCATTGAAAAGGGGGCTGGCTGCATAGAGCAATACTTTTGATTTGATAGAAGTAGCAATCACCTGATCGATTCTTCCAAAATCGTTGCTAGAACTGACTTTGAGAGGAAGACTACTCATTGCAGTATCAAGGGTATTGACGATGTATTCAAAACACGCATCTGTCGTATTTCTTAGCACTTTTACGTCCTCTTCGCTCGCTGAAATGGGCAAATTCACATCCACAATAGGGATGGGACCGTAGTTGCGAAGCAGTAAAAAGTGAAATTGTGCTTTGAGCACCTGTGCCTCTGCCTTCCACATTTCTTTTTCAACTGTTGTCATGTCTTTGACCAAATCAATATTCTCAATGAGTATGTTGCAACTTCGAATGCCTTCCCAAAGGGAGCTTTGCCCTTGCCCAGTAGCTCCGTATCCTGACCAATATCCCATGATGGGTTCTGAGGCGGATTGGTTTCCTTTCATCAAATCGGTTCCTTCCGTTTGTTGTACCGAAGGGATGGCCAACTCATCGGATGCCATCACAAAACTTCCGTAAAAGGCGTCGTTGGTGGGCAGGTGGTTGTAGCAGGTAGCCAAAGCTTTGTAGGCCGCTTCCTTACGTTCAAAAAGCAAATCAACTTCTTGTGTTTTGTCGGGCACAATGTCCAAATAATCACCACAACTCGACAGGAGGGAAGCAGTAGTGAGAACGATTGCGAATAGTTTTTTTGAAAAATTCATAAGAATTGTATTTTATAATTTTATTTGTAAGCCTAAATTCACCACTCTTTGGGTTGGGTACCCCAGTCCATTGTCTCCCATTTCTGGATCCCATAATTTGAATTTGCTCAAGGCAAACAAATTCAAGCCGCTGAGGTAGATACGTGTGGATTGTAAATGGGCTTTTTTCATAAGATTTTCTGGCAAGGAATAACCGATTTCTAAACTTTTAAGGCGCAAGAAATCTGCATCTCGCAACCACCAAGTAGATCTCTCTTCATTGTTTGCGACAGGACTGGTTGATAAGCGAGGCCAAAAGGCATTCGGATCTGGATTTTTGTCAGACCAATGGTTGTTTGCAATGACACTCAAGGCATTTCCTTGATCGACAAAAGGTGCGATTTTATTTGGGTCAATAAAGAAAGACTGTTTGGCAACTCCTTGAAAAAAGAAGGACATGTCAAAGTTTTTATAGCCCATGGAAGCTCCGAAGCCATAAACGATTTCCGGAATGGTGGGCTGTCCGATTGGAACCCTGTCCAATTCGTCCACTTTTCCATCTTTATTTACATCCGTGTATTTGATGTCTCCTGCTAGGTAGCCCAATTCAGAGCTGTTGCCTTGGTTGAACTGACTCGGTGATGCGTCGATGTCTGCTTGGTCGATAAACAAGCGTTCTGCGAGGTAGCCCCATTCTTGGTTTACGGAGTATCCTTTTTTGCTCAAATAATCGTAGGGATATACAGGCTCCCCATTTTTGATAATTTCGTTTGTAGCATAGGTAAAGTTAGCCCTTGTGGTCAGCCAAAATCCATTCATGAAGGAAAAATTGCTGTCTAAGGAGATGTCAATCCCATGAGAATGTACTTCACCGACATTGCTTTTTATGGTAGCTGTCGAACCAAAAGTTTCAGGCACATAGTCACGAGACATGTAGATGTTGCTACGCTCTTCTGTAAAATAATCCACCTGCAAGGTTGCTTTTTTAAACAAGCCTAATTCCAACCCGTAGTTAGCCTTTTTTGCAATTTCCCAGGAAACTTCTGGGTTAGGGTATCGGCTGATGTAGTACCCAGGATAGTAGTTGTTGAATTGTTCTCCAAAGGTATATCCTTTTCCTCCATCGCTGATGTTGACATCAGAAAGGTAAAAGAAGCGGTCCTCGGGACCCGAAATGGCATCGTTTCCAACGATTCCGTAGGTGTATTTTAAACGCAGTAAGCTAACGACGGGTTTGATTTTTTCAAAAAACGATTCGTTGGATACGTTCCATCCGAATCCGGCAGAGGGGAAGAATCCAAAACGGTTGTTTTTGGCAAATTTTTCGGTTCCGTTGAACCCAAAGTTAAATTCTGAAAAATACCGGTCGTCATAGGCATATGTAAACCTTCCTGAAAGTCCTAAGTTCCTTGAAGGCAAAGTGGTATAGGCGCTATTCCCTCCCCCAATGGCGTTTAATTTTTCTGTTCTGTTGAATACCACAAGAGCACCCACATCGTGTTTTTTATTGAACGTACGGCTGTACTGGGTGACAAACTCGTAGTAAAAATTGCTATTGGCTTCATTGCTCACTTGAGGATTGTTAAGGTATTCCGTCCCTTCTTGAATTTGATAAAGTAAATTTGAGACACCCTCTTCTGTTTCTGACTCATACACCCCGTAAAAGAAAGGCGTAAAGCTACGTGTGTTTTCGTTGGAGCTGTAAGATTTTACTGAAGCCATTGCCCTGACTTTTAATCCCTCTGTGACAAAACTTAGGTCTTGTTCCAGTTGAAATTGAGACAAGATGGTGGATCGAAAGCGATCTTTGTAACCTTTGACCATATCGGCATAGGGATTGGAGAAACCTCCATTCCCCTTGTTGCCAAACAGGGTGTGGTTATAAAACAGGTTGGCATCCTCAAAGTCATAGTATTTTGGAAAGTTGGCGGGGTTGGCGTTGACGACTCCTTCGAAAAGGGCGTCTGCATCGTCTACGGGACCATTGTAACGTTCGTACAAGGAGTAAAATTTCACCTTAGCAGTAGTCGTTTTGGAGAGGTTGATATTGATGTTTGCTCTTAAGTTGGAGCGGTTGATGTCGATGTTGTTGTTAAAGTTGTTCAGTGCGTCAACTTCCAACAAGCCTTTTTCATTGGACTGTGTGATCGAAAGGTAGTACTGCGCAATGTCTCCACCACCGCTGACGTTCATATTGATTCTTTTGTTCATGACATAGTCTCGGAACATTTCGCTGTACCAATCAACGTTAGGATAGATATTAGAATCCAAGCCATTTCGGGTGCCCTCAATTTTATTTTTTGAATACAGTAACAAAGCATTATTATCACGTGTTCTCAGGGCGCTGTTGTACAATTCCATGTAGTCCACAGCTCCTAAAAACTGGTTGATTTTTGTGGGTGCTGAAAAGGAGTTTTCTATCCGAACAGAAATTTTCGGTTTTCCTTTCTTTCCTTCTTTGGTGGTGACCAAGATGACTCCGTTTGCACCTCTTGCTCCGTACAAAGCCGTAGCAGTTGCATCTTTCATAATGGAAAAACTATTGATGTTTTCTGGGTCAATTCGCGCCAAGTCATTGGAGGTCACTTCCAAACCGTCAATCATGATCAAGGGGCTGTTTTTATAACCAAAGGAAGTTACCCCTCGGATAAAAAATTCGGCATTGTCCTGTCCGGGCTCTCCAGATCGTTGGTAGGAGATAACCCCTGCCAGCCTTCCTGCAAGGGCGGCGGTCAGATTGCTCGAGGGTTGTTTGAGTTCAGATGGTTTGATTGTGTTGATCGAAGCGATAACACTTGATTTTTTTTGTTTTTGAAAGGCGACAATTTGAACTTCTTCCAAAGATTCTTGAGACTCCGTCAACACCATGTTGATGACGGTATTGTTTGACACAATAAGCTCTTCTGTGTCAAATCCAAGGTAGGAGAATTGAAGAATGTCTTCTTTTGAATTCACGGTTAGAGCATAGTCTCCATCAAAAGAACTCGAGGTTCCGTTCGAGCTTCCTTTGACGACAATAGAAACGCCAGGCAAAGGAGCGCCTTCTTTGTCTACAGTTTTTCCTGTGAGAAGGATGGATTGTGCTTGCCCTTCGAAAACACACAAGAAGAATACCAGGCTGAAGACAAGTTTTAAGATTGGATTCATTTAGGGGGGTTTAAGTTTAAAATTATGGGACACAAAGATAGATTGATGCATGCATATCCCAAAGTAAAGAACGTCTATTTCAGTTCAATTTTTGGAATAAAAACCTCAATAAAACCTCTACAGTTTTTTAGAATAACCTTCTTTTTCGGGAGTTTAAGAAAAAATATTTTCTTAATTTTATTTTGTGCTACTACAAATTTCCAATGGCATTTTCCAACCAGTCCATTCTTTGGTTGTACCAAGATTTCAGGTAGGCCACCTCTTCTTCGTAGGTTTCAAAGGCAACGGGGTTTGGCCATAGAAAGTTTCCGATCACATTCCACCGCGCATCGTTCTTTTGTTGTAGTTCGTCTAAGTAGCTTGCGTAGAAGTCAACTCTTTGAAGTATGAATTCTTGCTGTAAACGGAAATAGGCAAAGCGTGTTTTCACCTTGTTTACAAAATTAGGATCTTCAAAAAGCCTACTGTACCAAGCATTGTCTTTGATCCAAAAACCATCGGGGTATTCACATTCGGAATAATTCACATTGCCAAAGGCCAAGTCAAAATCCCAAAGAGGCCCCATTTTTATTTTTTCACCAGGAATCACATTGAGGTAAATACTCGAGTAATTTCGAGCATCTTGATTTTTTGTAATTTCATTGATTAAATACCAATCGACAAAACTATCTACATCAATGTATTTTTGATAGCCTTCGGTTGGGTTGGAAAAAGTGTTTGATTTCAGTACATTTTCAAATTCAGTTATCCAATTTTTTATATAGTTGTATTCGGTACTTCCATTATTCAGTTTTGGTGCTTTGATGTTGATTAAAAATTCATCGGTTCTAAAATAGACGTCATCAAAATCCAATCTTTCCAATTGATCGATTTCCAAAAGATATCCTGTCTCTCCAACATCGACACGGTTGTTTCCCATTTCTATTTTTTGGCTAATGTGGTAGGCTCCTAGGAACTCGTTGTTGAGGTGCACTTCGGAATAGACACTTTGCGGCGTCCAATCCAGCTTGCTAATGTATCCCATCTCATAGGCAATCTTATTACGCATCAGTGTTTTGTCCGAATGTTCTGCGAGAAAAACCCACCTTTTGTCCTTGGGCATTCCATACACACGGGTCTTTTCTGTCATATTCAATTGGTATGATTTTTTATCGTGCAAGCCCCATGTAGAATTGCCTCTGCCACGAATTTTCATGAGTGCATCGCTCACCTCTTCTTCCTGAGAGATTCCGGAAATCAAAATGCTTCCTTCTTGGTAATTTTCTTTGCTGACAATAGGAGAACCGTCATTCGTATTGATATAAGTTGTGGAGATCTCGCCAATTTCAGGATCATCTATTTTATTTACAAGCGTTACTAGATAGGATTTACTTTCGCCTTCTTTGTTTGTAACCGTATAGTTGACAGACTTGCTGAAGTTGTTTTGGCTAAACCCACTGACTTGTTCGGTGTCATTTACATAAACCGCTGCTCCATCGAAGATAAAAGTAGCGATCAAGTTTTCCGCATTGTTTGACGGAGGCAGCACCCCTTTAATGGTTTTTCCTTCAATTTTTAAAGAGACATCTTCAGTCATTTGTTCGTTGTCGCTTGCCAAGAAGGAAAAAGAACGGATCAAAGGTTTTGTTGTTGGTGTATCGATGCTGATTTCGGAATCTTTGGAACAGGAACCGAGGATTCCCAAAATAAAGAGTACACTTAGGAATGCTATTTTTGAGTTGGAGGATTTCATCTGATTTTTAAGGTTTTCAGTTCTGTGCATCTGAGCAATTGTTTAGTTTTGTAGGTGCCGTATGTTTTTAATTTTTAGGGCATTTCCATCGCAATCAGCAATTCCATTGACAAAGAACAAGATGGTTGTATTTTTAACGTCTGTTTTCGGGTTCAATTTACTCATTTTAAGGGAAGATTTTTGAGTTTTCACTTTGCAACTATCATTATAAAAAACAACAAAAAATCAGCAGCGACTTTCATCTACAGGTGGGTTTTAATCTTTTATAAAAATCTCTTTTTTAATCATTTTTTTAGGGTGGCCACCAACAGTCAGTTCAAAACTTCCGGGTTCGACGATCCATTTGTTTTCCAATCCAATAGAGGCAAAGTCTTTGGCTTGTAGCTGAAAGGAGACGGTTTGGGTTTCGCCTGGCTGCAGGTTTATTTTTTCAAACCGAACCAATCTTTTGACGTCTGGAGACACCGTAGCGATGAGGTCTTTGAGGAAAAGCTGAACGACTTCTTTCCCTGCTCGGTTTCCTGTATTTTGAACGCTTACTTCGAAGTTGAGTGTTTCTGAACTTGACAGGCTGTCCTTGTCAGTACGCACCTTTGAATACGCAAAGGAGGTATAGGAAAGGCCTTGTCCAAATTCGTATTGCGGATAAAAACCGTCAAAAGCCCAGTTGACATCTCTTATGTCTGTCTTTTTATGAAAATAGGGAAGTGCATTTCCAGAGTATTTTGGGTAGGTATAGGGCAATTTTCCACTCGGGTTGGTCTTGCCGTACAAAATGTCTGAAATGGCACGACCTCCTTCGTCTCCGGGAAGGTAGGCCATCACTACAGCATCTGCGATCGGTTCGATTTCTCTGAGAATTCTGGGTCTTCCTTGCACCAAGACAAGCACGAGGGGTTTGTTGTATACGGCAAGCTTTTTGACCAATTCTTGTTGGGCTTTTGGCAATGCCAGTTCATTGATGTCTGAGGGTTTTTCAGTAGCTGGAATTTCTCCCAAACAAACCACAATATAGTCCGCCTCTTTTGCCATCTTTACGGCTGCTGAGGTGTTGAGGTCCTCTGTGTAATTGGTTCCTGCGACGTAGCTGACATTTGCATTGCCAACTTCTTTTTGAATGGCGTCTAAAATCGTAAGTTTTGTCGGGTCGTTGTATTGGGTGTCTCTTCCCAAAAAGGTTCTGGACCAAGCGCCGTTTAAGATATTGATGGAGTGAGCAGCATAGCCCGTGACCAACACTTTTTTCGAAGCGTCTAAAGGAAGCACATTTTCGTTGTTTTTTAAAAGCGTGATGGCTTCACTTGCCATTTGATAGTTTTCCTCGCTGTGTTTTTGACTGGCAAATTCAGGGTATTCCTTTGGAGAGTTGTAAGGAACTTCAAACAAGTTCAAGTCAAATTTAAGACGCAGGACACGTGTGACGGCATCGTCAATGCGCGCCATGGAAATTTCCTTGTTGTTGACCAAATCAACGATGTAATCAACGACCTTGGCATCGTAGGGGTTCATCAATAAATCCAAACCTGCGTTGACCGCCAATTTTGTGGCTTCTCGTAAATTTTCAGCACTGTGATGGGCTTTGACCAAAAATTCCACATCGCTGAAATCGGAAATTACCACACCCTGAAATTCGAGTTCTCCTTTGAGGACATCGGTGATGTAGGTTTTGTTGATGTGGCAAGGGATCCCGTTGACGGCGTTGGAGCTGATCATGACACCTTTCGCCCCAGCGGCAATGGCCTTTTCAAAAGGAGGCAAAAAATACTGTCTCAGATTATTTTCTGGGATCAGGGCATTGGCCCTGTCTTTTCCGTTTTTTCCGGCACCGTAACCGATAAAATGTTTCAAACAAACGGCTGTTTGTTTCGGGTTTTTCAAGGAAGTTCCATGCGATCCTTTTGTATAGGCAGCGCCCATTTCAGCGACCAAGTAAGGATCTTCGCCAAAACTCTCAGCGATACGTCCCCAAAGTGGATTTGCAGCGATGTCGATGTTCGGATTGAAATTCCAAGGCAAAGAGGCTGCTCGCGACTCATAAGACGTGATTTCAGCACTTCTTTTACACAGTGCTCGGTTCCAAGTTGCCGCAAGGGCAATCTGTTGGGGTAAGAGCACAGATCCTTTGATATAATTGGCTCCGTGTATGTTGTCTATCCCATACAATACGGGAATTCCCAAACGCGTTTTCAACATGGCCGAATCCTGTATTGTTTTTACGATTTGAAACCAAGCATTGGGATCTGCCAAATAGCCTGGGGTATTGTGAATGGACCCCACACCGACTTTTTGTATGAATTTTCTAAATTTTACAGGGTCAAATTCGGCACGGTCTCTTTCCGACCAATAGTCTCCTTTTAAAATCGTTGGCAATCCAATATTCAACATTTGCCCCGCTTTTTCTCGCAGCGTCATCTGTTTTAATATTTCGGCGATTTTCACTTCCGTTTCCGGATCCAAACCCGGCACTTTTTGAAGCTCAACTGTCGTCGGTGCACAATTCCACAGAAGGAATACACTGCAAAAGAGGAGGATTGCTTTTTTCATTTATCGGAGGGATGATTTGTTGATGGAAACCACAAGTTGTTCAATTTTTCCATTTCTTTCGAAGAGGTTGTTGCTCGTTTCTTTGTCGAGTTGAAGGCTGTCAAATTTGATAACGGGAGCTGTCGCTTGTTGCACCTCGATGCCTTCTTTGTCTGCCAATTGAAAAACAATTGGAATTTGACAGTAGGTAAAACAAAGTGAGTTTGGCTTCAACGGGATTTTTTTGGCTTCTTTGTAAACATCGATATATGAGAACACTTCGGAAGTTTTCAAAAACGCTTCTTCTTTTAAGAGTTGAATGTTGAATCCTAATTTTCCTTCTTTGACAGCAATGCCCAATTCTCCAAATCGACTCAAGACATCTTCTTTTACTTGTCCGGTCATTCCGGGTTGTTGTGCGCCTTTACCAGCTGGGGTATGCGAATAAGGATCGGTCGGGAAGGCTCCGTACAATTCTGGAGATTTGTGAACGCCAATTCCATCGTTGATTTCGAAATAGTGCTGTACCAAGCCGTCAACAACTTCTTTGCTTTCTTTGCTTTGAATCGCAGTCAATGCCGTTTCTTGCGTGGCCAACAATAGTTTTGAAACCATGTGCCAATAGATGGATCCCAATCCTTCATATCCAAAAAAGGTACCCGATCTTCCCGTGAAGGATTTGTGATCAAACAAGTTTTCAAATGTATTGAATACCTGGCCATTGTCTTTTTCTACCAATTTTTGAAATTGCTTTGGAAGTTTTCCCAAGGCTTCTTTCAAACTGTTGGCGTTGTTGAAGTTGCCATTGAAATGGTAAACACCTTTGAGGTCTTGTTCCAAGATTTGTGTATTTCCTTCTTTTACAAGCTGGCTTAACAAAGCGGAGCTTTCTACGTCTTTTGCGGGAATGGTATTTTTATGGATGTAAATGGGCAATTGTTTGTCCGGGTACAACACATAGCTGTATTGGTCTTTTCGGTACAAAGCACTTGCTTTTAAGGCATCCAAAAGCGCCAAACTTTTTTCGGAAGAAATGCAATTGGACCCCAAGATGGCAACTTGTCCTTCTAGCATCTCTGGGAGGTTTGAAATACGGATTTCTTCATCGTTTGTAAGCGACATCAAATTGTAAGAATGGTACAAGTTGTCGGTTCTTTTGTTTGCGGCAATGGTGTGGTCTAAAAAGTCCAATGCGAGCTTTAAGAATTTTAGGAGTTCACTTTTTGGCAGCTGTGTTTTGTCACCACTAAAATTCGAGTTGTAGATGGTTGTTCTGTATGCACTTCCTGCTTTCCCGAGTCCGTCGAGAATCTGTTTGCGTTCACGATCTGTTATTTTTCCGTCGAGTTTTCCATGAAACTGTTCAAATGTGTGGTGTATTTCCTTGAAAAATTCAGCCAATTCGGAAGAAAGCGCCAACTCTTTTCCGAGTCCTTGTGCAGCGGTTTTTTCAAAAAATTTCAGGAAACGTCTCAAGTAGTAAAGCGTCACCATGGAAACACCGTTTCCAACAAGAGCATTGTTGGCATCGTTCCATTCGGGCCTTTGTGTGTTCATCCAAATTCCTCCTTCGGGAATGAAATTGGAAATTTTAGAAAGGACTGTTGCCAGTAGTTTTTCGATTCCATTCACTTTGTAAATGGTATTGTTTTGCGCGCGCAACAAAGCGCCATCTGCGCCCAATTCTTCTTTTCTGTTTCGGATGGTTTGGTCCAGTGCATCGTCAAAAGAGATCGTGTCTTTGGGATCTTTCAGAGTCTCTGCATAGCTTTTGATTTTGTAAGGCACGTTTGCATAGACAAAAAGGTCTTTGTCAAACAGTTCTGCCAATCGGTCCGGTTGGTGGTTTTCTATAAATTCTAAGAATTTTAAGAGGTAGACAATTTGGTGGTCTCCCCAATATCCGATAAACGACCAAGCATCGTCTGGTTCAATGGTCTCCCAATCAAAGCCATCTTTTGTGACGCGATAGGGGTTGTATCCTTCGAAAGTAGTGGCGTTTAAAAATTTGTGGATCATGTTTTCAATGAACTCAGGATAGGCGTGTGCCAAGGTTTCCCAGTTTTGAAAAATATCCCTCCAGTTGCCTTCGTAGTCGAGTATTTTCGATCCGTCAATTTCACTTTTGGTGTTGATGGAAAATTTGTTCCAAGGCCTGCTTGGATCTCCGTGTCGACGACTAAATTTCAAGGGCAAATACTCCATGGTCAGTCGTTCAAAGTCGGAATCCTTACTTTCTACGGCCAAGGTTTTCAATTTTGAAAAAGGGAGTGTCTCTGGAAGTCCTTCTAACAACGTTTGGTTTCTCGTATAGGCTTCGAGGTTTGCTTGCTGCACGTATTTTGTAAAGTAGGCTTGTTCGATTTGGTAATTGTGATCAAAAATACCGCCTCTCATGTTGTTGAAAAGCACGTTTGCAAAATGACGTGTGTCGCGGAGTGGGTCGGCTGTCAATTGGATTCCGTCTGCCGTTGCATTCAGTTCAATCAATTCTCTAGTTCCTTCAGCGACGTCTTCCAAAACGGTTTCAAAAAGGTTGTTTTCTGAGTTGATAAGTGCAGCGATGGCGACCACATCAGAAGGACCTTGGTTGACATTGGCGACGAGCATCCATGTTTTTTCACTACCAGCGGCTATATCGAGGGTGGTGTTTACAAAATATGCACTTTTTTCTGCTCTTACTTCTGTTTCTTTTTCGAGTTCTTTTCCTTCTCGAAAATGTGGTATTTGTTTTGAGCAAATCAAATAAGAAGGGGTTTCCAATCCTACGGACCAGGCGATGTTTGCTTTGAGTGCTTCACTGGGTTCTGCGCGGTCTACGATGACAGAACTCAAACTGTAGATTCCCAATCCAGAGGCTTCCAAAAGTTCACTTTTTTTATAGGCGTCCACCAAGTTGGAACGGTTGTTTTGCATGTCAGAATTCAATCCGTAGGGAAGTAGGTTTTGCAAGCCGTCCAAAACACCTACTTGAACCGCTTCTTTTTGGTCGTTGCGCAAAGTGGCTTTTTTAACAAAACCAAAACGATCGCTGCTCGACCATTGGTAGCGAAAGGTAAGTCCCAAATCTTCGTTGACTTCCTCAAAAATCAATTTGTTTCCCCAGCTATTTTTGTACAGGTTGCGCTCTGTTTTGTAGACACCGGCATAGTTGTCAGAAAAAGGTTCCCACAAAAAGGTTTTGTCAGCTTTGTGAATTTGGAAGAGGGTTTTAGAGCCTGTAATTTCAAAGGACTCCGTAATTTTATCATCTGTATAGTAAGGAAACAGCGCGTTGTTGCTGTCTTTTCTTCCTGCTGTAAGCCCTCCATTGCTGGCAACAAACATCCAGTGGTTGGAATTGCTGACAAGACTCATAAAGAAAGGCCTCATGCTGTCGTTGTTCGTTATTTTGTAATAGGTTTCTCCTTCAAGAGACCCCAAGCTTCCTTTGACTTCCTTGTTTGAAAAAGAGGCTTTTTTTTCGCCGATGTAGATGGGTTGTTGGCTCATTTTTATCTGTTTGTATTTTGTAAAAACCCCTGTAAAAACGAATGTTTTAAAGAGGTTTGAGTTTTTTTATGATACGTGTTTTTTTGTTACTTTACTTTAAATGGAATGTTTGCAGTTGCGGCATGACCTTGCCCATCATCAGCGTATACAAACAGTCGGTAATGACCGGGAGTTGGAGCTGTAAATTTCAACACGCCACCTTCGGAATTTTGAAAAAGACCTTTGATGCTTTTGGGGCGTTCTTCATGATCGCCTCCTTCTTGTTTGGCTTCGCTTTCTGACAATATTTCCCATTTGTAAGAAAGTGCATCTTTTTCATAGTCGTTGATGACAGCCAATGCTTGGGAGTTTTGACCAGAAGTCAACGTGACACTTTCATAGGCAGTTTTGTTTTCAAGGGCAAAGGATGCGATTTGAGGGGTTCTGTTTTTTGGCCATTTTTTGTTCCAGATAAAATGCATGACATCTATGGACTCGGTCTCTTGTCCATCTTCCAAGAAGACACCGTACCAAGTAGGAGTTCGTTCTTGTTTGTTTCCCCACAGGAACACATAAGAACCGATGCATTGTTGAGTGTCCGCTTCAATTCCGCCTTTGTAGCGTTTCATATAATTGGCGGCTTTTACCGTACTGTTTTCTTCAACAGGAGCGCCCCATTTTGTAGTGGGTACTTCCCAATGGCCAGTGGCACCCCACTCGGTGACCATATAGGCACCTGTCCATCCAAAATCGCGGATCAAGACGGGAAGGTTTGGCAAGTCTCCATACATCTGTACAGAGAGGATATCTATGTCGGATGCTCTTTCTTTGATTAGGTCAATCTCTTTTTTTGAGATCCCCGCTAAAGTGGTTGTGGTCAAGTGATTGGGGTCTACCTCGTGAATCATTTTCGAAATTCCATTGACAGCATCCCATACTTTTGGGTTTTTGTAATTGTGGTTCAATTCATTTCCGATGGCCCAGATCATTAGGGCAGGATGGTCTTTTAGTTCGAGGACTTCTTTGCGAATTCGTTCCAGTTGTTTGTTCACTTCTTCCGCATTGTCGTAGTCAAAGCCATGACGTTCTCTCTCTACTTCGATTCCCATTGTGACCATCAGGCCATTTTTATAGGCTTCGTCCAACACTTCTTTGCCGCTTTTTTGACCGTTTTCCGTACGCCAAGTTCGAAATGAGTTGGCTTGGTGTTTGGCCAAAGAAGGGATGTCTCCAAACTCCAATCCCGCTCCTTTGATGTAGAAAGGGGCTTTGTTTACGAGCAGTTGAAATTTGCCGTTTTCTTGGATCAGTTCAACTTTTGTGGGTTGGTTGGGAATGGGATTCATGGTTTTTTGAGCGTTACCTTTTTTACAGCTCTGCATGCAATAAGCGAAGAGAAGGATGATGAGAATTCGTTTCATTTTTATTCGGGTTCTATGTTTTGTTTTATTCTATGTTTTCACCTTTTTCTTAGCCTCGAACGAGTTCTTGTTCAATTTGTTCCAAAGATTTTCCTTTTGTTTCTGGAAGGATTTTTAGGAGGGCAAAAAATCCTACAGCAGCAATCACCCCAAAAATATAAAAACTCATCGCATTTCCTAAATTGGAGAGTTCCCAAGGGAAAATTTGTTGGATGACCCAACTGGCAAAGGAATTGACAAATCCAATCACTCCAATGGCGAGGCCTCGGTATTTATTGGGGTACATTTCCGATAGCATGACCCACATTACAGGACCTAATGAAAAGGCGAAACAAGCAATAAATCCTAAGATTCCAACGAGTACCAAAGTAGCATTCATGGTCGTGGCAGCTTCTAAGATGTCTCCTTCATTCTTTCCGTATGTTTGAGAGCCTAGCGCTTCTTTCATGTCATTTTTAAAAGACAAATCATCTGTGTATTGCTTTCCTATATAGGGGTTGAGCGAAGTGGCGTCAAAATTTTCAAATTGCGCAACCTCCTCCGAACTTAGCTCGTAAGTCGCTTGTTGGAATCCATAGCCACAAATCAAAAGGCTTATGGCAATTCCTGCAATTCCGAATAGCAATAAAGGCCTTCTTCCCACGCGGTCGATCAAAAAGATGGCAATAAAAGTAAAAACCACTGTGATGAGGCTCATCAAGACACCGGATTCGAAGGCCGCATTGGTTCCCATTCCCGTTTGCTTGAAAATAGAGGTTGCGTAGAAATAGACGGCATTGATCCCCGTGATTTGTTGCAATACTCCGAGGACCAACCCAATGATTAAAATCAATCGAAGGGAAGGTTTTAACAATTCCAAAAGGGCTATTTTTTCTTTATGACCTGCTTCATTGACATTTTCTTCAATGGATTTGATCTCCACCGCAGCAGTGTCTTCCCCGTGAATTTGTTCGAGTACCTCTTTGGCTTCTGCTACTTTGTTTTGGGAATACAACCAACGTGGACTTCTTGGGACAAAGAACAGAAAGAAAAAGTAGAGCACTGCAGGGATCAATTCCAAGCCCAACATCCATCTCCACACATTTCCATCGCTTAAAAATGATTCGCCAGAGGTGTTCAATTCGTTCAAATAATTGTTGCTTAAAAAGGCTGCAAAAAACCCAAGTACGATGTTCAATTGTTGAATTGAAACAAGCTTACCACGGTTTTCAGCTGTTGAGATCTCAGCGATGTAGGTAGGAGCGAGGATAAGTGCTGCTCCAAATGCCAACCCTCCGATCATACGTGCGATGTAAAGCATTTCATAAGAAAGGGCATAAGCAGAAAACAAGGCAGATACGGCATATAAAAATGCCACGAGAATCAATATTTTTTTACGCCCAACCACATCACTCAGTCTTCCTGAGATCAGCATGGCAATCATGGCTGCAAAGGAAGGGGAGCTAACCACCCAACCGGACTGGACATCGTTCAAATCAAACTCAGGTCCAACATAAGACATGACACCAGAGATGATTCCAGCATCAAATCCGAATAAAAATCCTCCAAGGGAGACGACAAAGGCGATAAAAATTACTTTTTTTGACATGGGTGTAGGTTGTTTTAGTTGATTAGTATGGTTTGAATGGAATGCGGTAAGGCATTGTGTTTCGCTGTTTTTGCATCCAGTTGAATGGTGTAGTTGCGGGCTGTATCTCCTTGATTCATGACTACGATGGCGATGCTGCCATCAGGATTCACAAAGGCAGTAGAAAGCAATTGATTTCCACTAGAAATGCTCGAGATGCGTTTGGCATCAGGACGGATAAATTTTGAAAAATGACCGATGTAGTAGTAGGAATGTGTAAAGGTTAATTCTCCTGTGTTGGTGTCTCCGTGTACGGGAGCAAAACAAAGGTTTCCGACGTGGTTTGGCCCTCCTGTTTGGTCTAGTAAAATGTTCCAATCTGTCCAACCTACCGTTCCGTTGTTGAAGTCGTTGATCATTGATTTCCCATAACGCTCTGCCAATTTGGGGTCTTCGTTTCGAATTCTATCCAAATTGTAGCCTTCGTTACAGCCCTCTGTAAAGAGAAGTTTTTTGTCGGGATAGGCTTCGTTTACAGCTTTTACGCTATTGAACATGGGCTGTCCGTCTTTCCAATCTTCGTACCAATGAAAGCCAGAGCCCCAAGCGTATTTGGACGCTTCTGGGTCGTTGAAAATGGTGTTTGCTCTTTGGAAGAGCAAATCGCGGTTGTGGTCCCATACCACAATTTTTTTATCACCAAGACCTTCTTTTTCCAAGGTAGGCCCCAAGTTGTATTTGAGAAAATCACGTTCTTCTTCTGCGGTGTAAATGCACGATTCCCAACGTTGCACTGCCATGGGCTCGTTTTGAATGGTCAAGCCCCATATTGGGATGCCTTCATTTTCATAGGCTTTGATAAACTTGGCGTAGTAATTTGCCCAGGGTTGGTAGTATTCTTTTTTCAGTTTTCCTCCTCGGAGCATGTTGTTGTTGGTCTTCATAAATGCGGGAGGGGACCAAGGGCTCACATAAAATGTAAGGTTGCCTCCTGCTGCTGCAATGGCAGTTTTGATAAAAGGCAATCGGTATTTTTGGTCGTGATCGATGGAGAAGGTTTGCAAGGCTGCATCCCCTTCTTCGATATAGGTAAAACTTCCCGTTCCGAAATCGCAGCTGTGAATGGAGGTGCGTCCCAAACTATAACCAATCCCTTTGTCTTTGTCAAAATAGGCTTCTAAGACTTTTTTCTGCGCAGCTTTCGGAAGCTTTGCATAGGTTTCCGCAGCTGCGTCTGTCAAGGCAGCACCGATTCCCAACAAGGATTGAAATTGTTTTGTAGGATCGACCACAATGCAAACATCCGTTTCTAAGGGTTGTTTGTAAGGGTTGAAAGTCAAGCTCCCTGTTTCAGAAAGTTTGAGACTCGTACCGTGCGCCGTGGTGTAAATCTTATTGGACGCCTCTTGTTTTAGTTTGGCAGTTTCAGGGGCTAAACTTTGTGAGAATCCCATAAATAAGAAGGTATTTGCAAAGAGTGCGCAGAGCAGTGTTGTGTGTTTTTTGTGACGGGTTTTCATTTGTGGCATTTTTAAACAGTGATTTACTCTTCCTTGTAATTTTCCTTAAAAATTCCTTTTTCTTTCAGGAATGTTTCCATCTTTTGCATTTTGACCAAACAAACAATTGCTAATGTAAATCCAATTATTCCGAAGGCAAATCCCAAAATTGAGAATGTGAATTCCATTGCTTTCTTCTTTTTTGTTGTGCATCAGAAAAAAAACGCAGTCTTTTTAAGAGCTGTGTTTATGAATGAACATAAAAATGGGAAGGAGAATTTGAAAACTTCTCCTTCCCATAAATTTTTGACCCAAATTATGTATTGAGTTGGTTCTTATTGATACAACCTTACATAGTCTATTTCCATGGTGCCTTCTGTAAAACCGTTGTCAATATTTCCTCCAAGGGTGCCACCCATAGCTACATTTAATATGATGAATTGTCTTTTGTTGAATGGCCAGTTGTTGTCATTCTTTACAGCAGGGTTGTAAGTGTAATGGATATTCCCATCAACAGTAAATTGAATCTTTTTTGAGGTCCAAATAACCCCATATACGTGAAACTCATCAGTTACATCTGGTTTGTTAAGTCCATGGAAAAAAGGCGTAGCTCCAGATCCACTGTTATTATGAATGGCACTCGATATGTATCCGACGTCATTGCCCTTGTGTTCCATAATATCTATCTCACCACAAGCAGGCCATCCGACCGTTGAAATGTTATTTCCGAGCATCCATATTGCAGGCCAAGTACCACCTCCCTTGGGCAGTTTTGCACGGACTTCTAATTTTCCGTAAGTAAAGCTATATTTTCCTTGAGTTTTTAATCGTGCTGATGTATAACTTCTCCCTCCGTATGCTTCTTTTTTTGCCTTAATTTTTAAGGAGCCGTTTTCGATGGTTACATTATTTGAGCTTTTCGTGTAGTATTGTTCTTCACCGTTACCCCATCCCCAGTCTCCGTTTCCGATGTCATAATTCCAATTGTCTGAGGAAGGCTGCCCATCTGAATTAAATTCATCGGACCACTTTAATGTTTCAAAAGCACCATCATTGCTAATTAATTTATTATTTACCTCATCGACAATTTCTTGTAATCTTGTGAGCGTGTAAATGGAGTCAATGGCATTTTGAACTGCAATAGCCTCTTCATATTGTTCTTGAGTTGATATAATTTCTTGAGCACCTGCATCCATTAAATTTTGCAACGTTGGTGTGCCATCTTCGGCAGGGAAGTCAGACTCGGTTACAATTTGAGCAATACGTTCTCCTACGTACATAGGTTCGTCGTTTTCAGTACATGCTACGGCAACCATAGCAAGAAATAAGTATGCGATTTTAAGTGTTTGGTTCTTCATTTTTAGTTACGTTATTGAAAATATTAGTTTGGTATTAATTGCAAGCAAATCTGTACTGAAAATCGTACTATTTTAGTATCCGTTTATTTTAGAAATTGTATAGTTATTCAGTTAGTTTGTTAAAATTAAAGAAATTTTGTTGTTTAATTTTGACAAATAAAAGAGTGCTATAAATTTTTCAACCAATAAATGGTTTACTTGTATTGATTCTATAGTTTTGAGTTGTTTAGAATTTCTACCAAATTTTTATAAATAACACCCGTATCCCCTTGAAGGCCACGGGTGTTAAATTTAAATTCTAGTAAAAGTAGATATTGTCTAAGATAACAGTACCA
>CAWVRK010000009.1:0-75589 GCA_963932955.1 uncultured Flavobacteriaceae bacterium | reverse complement strand
TATCAACAGTATTTATTCAACCGAATTTGTAAATATAAAGAGTGTTTTCTTACCCCTATTGGGTATAGAAAGATATCTCAAATATTCAATGAGGAGGGGTTAAAAACACCTCGTGGAAGTATCTTTAAGAACAATCACGTTCATTCCATTTATAAGAAGGGTAAAATTAGAGAAGAAAGAATCAATAGAGAGGATATCGTGGAGGTTTCTAATCTTACAATTGAGGTATTAGATTAGTAATGATGAAGAAGGGAAATGAAAAAATAATAATTTGGGTATAAATTTACATATCACAATCCCTCCCAAGATCAATCAACAAAATTCCCCCTGGTTACTCTTGGAACTTGTTTAATTTTATTTATTTTAATACTATTATATAATTTAAAATTTTATGTTAAAAAAATTAATAACCCTTTTATCGTTTCTCTGTTTCATTTATTTACTTGGTGTATTAACTGGTAGGTATCGTTTGTTTCCTTACGGAATTGTTAATGAATATCTTAATGTCCACAAACAAAGTCAAACCGGACCCTATAATGATGTTTCAGATAGAATTGTCTCTAAAACTCAAGGGACAGACAATGTAAAGGTATTTATAACGTTAGGTCAATCAAACTCTTCAAATTCTGGTGAACTTTTCAAAACAGATTACGATGGTGTTTTCAATTATTATAATGGAAAAACGTATCAATACAAAGACCCAAGTTTAGGAACAACTGGTAAAGGTATGTCGGTTTGGGGTTTGATAGGGAGAGAGTTAATAGTTTCTGGGTATACTGATAAAGTAGTTTTTTTAAACTTAGGTGTAGGAGGTATTAGTCTAAAACAAGTTACTTCTGGGGATTTATATAGTTCTTTCGTTAATAGTTATAATGAACTCACAAAGATATATGGAAAAGTGGACGGAATTCTTTTCCATCAAGGAGAGAGAAACAACGAAAACGTTTCTGGACATGATGGATACTATAAAGACTTTGTAGATTTCACCGAAAGAAACAAAATTAACAATATTTTAAGTCCCCTTTATTTATGTCAAACATCCTATTGTAATAATACGATTGATAGAGAACTTCTTCAAATTCAAGATAGTCTAATCAAAAATTTAAACAATATTCTCAGAGGACCCAATACGGACTTAATTACATATTTCAATTACCGAGCTAATGATAATTGTCACTTGTCTAAAAAAGGTTTAGAGTGGTTTTCAAAAGAATTTTCAAAAAAAATAATAGAGAGTAAAGAAGAATAAACATAGATATAATGATGAGTTGATTCAAATAGAATTTGATATAACGGTTGGTAAGTTAACTCAGAAGGTTGGAGAACAATTGAGAGAAAAGTTTAATGGAATCATAACTGAAAATCAAAAGAATTTGAATTCATACAAAAAAGAAGAGGTTCTTCTTTCTGATACAAAAGGTTGGATTAATTGGGTAGAGAGAATGAATAAAGAATTAGGAAAAGTTCCAAACTATAACCTTTCAAAGAAAACCACTTTTTTGAGAGAAAATGCAGAAAGGATTAAGGTTAGGTATTATTCAACTTCAAAATCACATAAAATGGACATTTCTTTGACACTGAAGTCCACAAGCATTACGTTTGCAAGTATAAAACTTCACAAATTATTTTCACAAGGATCTATTTTTAGCTTCCTTTTTTGATCCTGCCCGTCAAAACATGCCGAAAGATTCCCTATTTTTGTCGCATGTTTGAACTGGGAAAAACCATCGTGTCCGAAGCAATTCTTGAAAAAGATTTTGTGTGCAACCTGTCCGCCTGCAAAGGGGCTTGTTGTGTAGCAGGAGATGCGGGGGCTCCTTTGGAAGAAAGAGAGTTGCAAATCTTAAAAGACATTTATCCTGAGGTAAAACCCCTTTTAAGACCGGAAGGAGTGCAAGCTATAGCAGCACAAGGATGCTATACGACCAACGCTCTTGGAGAACACGAAACACCTTTGATTGACAATGCAGATTGTGCCTACGTTATTTATGACGAAAAAAAAACTGCACTCTGTGGGATCGAAGAAGCCTACAACAGCGGTTTGATTTCCTGGAAAAAACCAGTTTCTTGTCACTTGTATCCCATCCGTGTTCGCGATTACTCGGAGTTTTCAGGAGTCAATTATGACCAATGGGAAATTTGTGATCCTGCCTGTGCCTTGGGAGAAGAACTTCAGGTGCCCGTTTATAAATTTTTAAAACAAGCATTGGTCCGAAAATTTGGAGAAGATTGGTATGCTGAACTGGAGAAAATAGGGGAGACCTATCAAAACCAATGACGCGATTTTTAGATTTTAGTTCTCAGGCGTTTTTTTGAGGGTTGAAACTCAAAATTCACGATTTCTTCCGATAGAAATTTGTTTTTTTTACCACACTTCTTTTTTGTTTTTTTTTTTGACTAAAAAAGCCGGTGTTCTCTTTTAAATCCTACTTTTTTTAAGCTGTTTTGTGGTTTGCTAAATTCTTTTAAGAATGCATTAAAGCGCATACTTTCTTTTTTTTTGAAATTTACATCCTTGTTCAATACATAAGTTAAATAGCTGATTTTAAGTTTGTTGAAAAATTAAAAAAACCACCTCCAAAACATTGTTAAGAACTTCGCGCTTTTGTGGATAAGTATGGCTTTCATTTAGAAGCAATTTTTACAATCTTTGTAAGACTCAAAGTAAGAAATTAAGAACACTCCAAAATACTCTCAAAAAATGCCTCAAATAGAACCTATTTTACAGCCAAACGACAACAGATTTGTAATTTTCCCCATCCAACACCAAGACATTTGGGAGTGGTACAAAAAGCAAGAAGCGAGTATTTGGACAGCTGAAGAAATTGACCTTCACCAAGATGTCATTGATTGGGAAGGAAAATTGTCGGATGATGAGCGTTATTTCATCAAGCACATTTTGGCATTTTTTGCCGCATCTGATGGGATTGTCAATGAGAATTTGGCAGAAAATTTCGTGAGTGAAGTGCAGTATTCTGAAGCAAAATTTTTCTACGGATTTCAGATCATGATGGAAAACATTCACTCAGAAGTGTATTCTTTGCTGATTGACACTTATGTGAAAAACGAAGCCGAAAAAGACCAATTGTTTCGTGCAATTGAAGTGTTTCCTGCCATCAAGCTAAAAGCTGAATGGGCTTTGAAGTGGATTGAGTCGGATTCTTTTGCGGAAAGACTGATTGCTTTTGCTGCGGTAGAAGGCATCTTCTTTTCAGGAAGCTTTTGCTCTATCTTTTGGTTGAAAAAGAGAGGTTTGTTGCCAGGATTGGCTTTTTCTAATGAGTTGATCTCAAGAGACGAAGGCTTGCACTGTGATTTTGCAGTTCACTTGCACAACCACCACATTGTCAACAAAGTCCCAAAGAAACGCATCACGGAAATCCTTGTAGACGCTTTGAACATAGAACGCGTCTTTATCACAGAGTCTTTGCCTGTGAGTTTGATTGGAATGAATGCCAAATTGATGACGCAATATTTGGAATTTGTGACCGATAGATTGTTGACAGAATTTGGATGCGACAAAGTGTACAACGCTTCCAATCCTTTTGATTTTATGGAAATGATTTCCTTGGAAGGAAAAACCAATTTCTTTGAAAAACGCGTTTCTGAGTACCAAAAAGCTGGAGTCAAATCCGGAGGTACTGGAGCGATCAGTTTTGACGCCGATTTTTAGAAACCCTACAGTATAAAAGCCTAGCATTACAAAAGGCCGTTCATTTGTAGTCACATTCGTTTTTTAAACGAATGCGAGAACGACTTTGATTGCTAAAAAAATTAACCAACAACAAAACAAGATCAACTTATGTTTGTATTAAAAAGAGACGGAAAGAAAGAGCCCGTGATGTTTGACAAAATCACTGCGAGGGTGCGAAAAATATGTTATGGATTGAACCCGTTGGTAGATCCTGTAAAAGTAGCCATGCGAGTGATCGAAGGATTGTACGACGGAGTGACTACATCCGAACTCGACAATTTGGCTTCAGAAATTGCAGCTACCATGACCACCGCACACCCCGACTACGCAAGGTTAGCAGCTCGAATCTCCGTGTCCAACCTACACAAAAACACCAAAAAAATATTTTCCGAAGTGATGGAGGATTTGTACACCTATGTCAATCCAAGAACGGGTAAAAAAGCCCCTTTGCTTTCGGACGAGGTTTACAAAATTATCAAAGACAATGCAGACTTTTTTGATTCTACCATCATTTACAGCAGAGACTTCAACTACGATTACTTTGGTTTCAAAACCTTAGAGCGCTCTTACCTGCTCAAATTGAATGGAGAAATTGCCGAACGCCCCCAACACATGTTGATGCGGGTCGCCATCGGTATCCATATGGAGGACATGGAAGCTGCCGTAGAAACCTATGAGTTGATGAGTAAAAAGTTTTTTACACACGCCACTCCGACACTCTTCAATTCGGGAACTCCAAAACCTCAAATGTCTTCCTGTTTCTTGTTGCAAATGCAAGACGACAGCATCGACGGAATTTACGATACCTTAAAACAAACAGCCAAGATTTCACAATCTGCCGGAGGAATTGGATTGTCTGCCCACAACATTAGAGCTACGGGTTCCTACATCAGAGGAACCAACGGAACTTCCAATGGAATCATTCCGATGCTTAAAGTATACAACGACACAGCGCGGTATGTAGACCAAGGAGGAGGAAAAAGAAAGGGCTCCTTTGCCATCTACCTCGAGCCTTGGCATGCGGATGTTTTCGATTTTTTGGATTTGAGAAAAAATACAGGAAAAGAAGAAATGCGTGCGCGTGATTTGTTTTTGGCTTTGTGGATTCCAGATCTGTTCATGAAACGTGTCGAACAAAATGGTGAGTGGACTTTGATGTGTCCAAATGAGTGTCCCCACTTGTTTGACTCCTATGGAGAAGAGTTCGAACGCTTGTACGAAGGCTATGAAAAAGCCAACAAAGGTCGCAAAACGGTCAAAGCTCGTGAACTGTGGGAGAAAATATTAGAATCCCAAATTGAGACTGGAAATCCCTATATGTTGTACAAAGATGCAGCCAACAGAAAATCCAATCAGAAAAATTTAGGAACCATCCGTTCTTCAAATTTGTGTACGGAAATCATGGAATACACTGCAAAAGATGAAGTAGCGGTATGTAATTTGGCTTCCATTTCGATGCCCATGTTTATCAGTGAAGGCAAAGACGGAAAGAAATTTTTTGACCACAAAAGACTCTTCACAGTCACCAAAAAAGTCATCCGAAACTTGGACACAGTCATCGACAGAAACTACTATCCTGTGAAGGAAGCGGAAAATTCAAACCTGCGCCACAGACCTGTAGGATTGGGAATCCAAGGATTGGCAGATGCCTTTATTATGTTACGCATGCCCTTTACCTCTGACGAAGCAAAAAAACTAAACCAAGAAATCTTCGAAACCCTTTATTTCGCTGCCGTCACCTCCTCTATGGAAATTGCAAAGGCAAAGGAACCCTATTCTACTTACAAAGGATCGCCGATCTCACAAGGAGAATTCCAGTTCAATATGTGGGGAGTCAAAGAAGAAGACCTCAGTGGAAACTGGGATTGGTCAAAACTGAGAAAAGACATCAAGAAACACGGAGTCAGAAACTCTCTTTTATTGGCACCAATGCCCACCGCTTCTACTTCTCAGATTCTTGGAAACAACGAAGCGTTTGAGCCCTATACCTCCAATATCTACACAAGAAGAGTCCTGTCTGGCGAATTTATTGTCGTCAACAAACACCTCTTGGAAGACTTGGTCGCTCTCAACCTTTGGGACAACAACATGAAAGAAGACATCATGAGAGCCAACGGATCCATCCAACACATTGAGGCCATCCCTCAAGAGTTGAAAGAACTCTACAAAACAGTCTGGGAGTTGAGCATGAAAGACATCATCGACATGTCACGTCAGCGCGGTTACTTTATTGACCAATCACAATCTTTGAACTTATTCATGAACGATCCAGATTACTCCAAATTGACCTCCATGCACTTCTATGCTTGGAAATCAGGATTGAAGACAGGAATGTATTATTTGAGAACCAAGTCCGCTGTAAATGCCATCCAATTCTCGTTGTCTAATGACAAACAAGAAAAACCGGCAGCGAGTGAAGAAGGAGAAATGTCTCCAGAAGAATTCAGAGAGATGCTGACACAGTCCAAAGACAATCCAGACGATTGCTTGATGTGTGGATCTTAAACAGCTTGCAAATAAAAAAAGGAACTCATTTGAGTTCCTTTTTTTATGGGCGAAAACTACGCTCAAAAAGCCAATTGCATTCGGAATTCAAAAACCGCTAATTTTTTTTCAGATTCAAAGGTTGTCCAGACCTTATTTGCCATTACTTTGACAGCAGGATTCAAATACCAATTGAGGCCCAAGGTCAAGTCTTGCTGCTTGCCACCAGATACTGAGCCGTCATTGAAATCAGCGGCTGCATAGCGCAGGGCAAGTTCCCAAGCCCCAAGGTGGTTGCGGTCAAAATTATGTCGTGGAAGTAAGGGTTTTAGGCCAGAAAGCGAGCTTTTGTAGCTTCTTTTTTCACCAGTCAGGCAATAACTTATTTGACTGTATGCAGTACTTAGATAAACGATTTCTTCGAGAACATCGCGCTTTTGTATCCGGGTTTTTAAATACTCACTTTGAATAAAAAAAGGACCCCGGACAAATAAAAATTCAAAATTTAGCAGTTCGCTAGCTCGGACATTTACTTCCTCGGTGTCCAAGTACTTTTTTCTGCTCAGATGTGCAGTACCACTTGAGGCAACTTGGTAAGTCCCCGTTCCAGGTTTTCGATAGCTGTAACTGCCGCCCAAGTGAAGGGTAGCTTTTTTGGATCGCAAGGGCAATCCTGTAATTCTTCCAGTCACATTGAAGCCCCCATTTGCTTTGAGATCGTTGGCATTGTTTGGATGGGCATTTCTAAAGAAGCCCACTTGAGCAGACAGTTTTTCGTTAAAAAAATCGTTGTAAACCATCAAGCCGCTGTTGAAAATTGGCGCAAAGTCCACACTTGCTGTTCGTTCTAAAAACAAGAGGTGGTTGCTGCTCATGAGCACCTCTAAGCGATGTGGTTCTTTGATTTGACCTATCTTTACATTCCCCATCCAAGGCAGGTCACTAAGCTTGAGATAAACCCCTCTGAAAGCCACACGACTTCCTTCAAAAGAGACATTGATGCCAAAATCAGTATTTTGATAAAAAGTCCCTGTACTGGAAAGCCAGACCCTCCTAAATTCGGTACCGTTCCCCGAAGCCAATTTGCCTTCCTGTCGATCCAGTTCCTTGTTTTGACGAAAGAAAGCATGATCGTATTGAATGCGACCTCCCCATTTCAACCGAAAACTGTTGTCATTGTTTTGAATAGAAATATCAGGGTTCCATTCAAGGTTTTTCAAATCCTTTGTAGAGAAATCAACCCCTTGATTTTGAGCGCTTACGAAAGCGCTTATAAGAATATAAGAAATAAAAATACAGCTTTTTTTCAGATGCATAAATACAGATTTTGAGTAATACAAGATAAGAAAACCCCTTTTGGAGTTTTGTCATATAGTCTGAAAAAAAATACAAAATTTTTGACAAATAGGGGATAAAAATTTGAGAGAAAACACAAAGAGCTGTGCCAAAATAACGTTTTAGTTTGTACCTTGTAATTTTTAAAATTAAGCTAAGAAACCTATGAATTGGGAACAATTGTTGTCTTTAAAAAGGGCGGGAGATCAAGAAAAACGATGGAGAAGTCACCAAAACGAAACCCGTCTGGGTTTTGAAGTGGATTTTGACAGAATTGTATTCTCCGCTTCGTTTCGCAGCCTTCAAGACAAAACACAAGTCATTCCTGTATCCAAAACAGACTTTGTTCACACCCGTCTGACCCACAGCATGGAAGTCTCCGTGGTAGGAAGGTCTTTGGGAAGAATCGTAGGACAAAAAATCATCGAGAAATACCCAACATTAAAAGAACAAGGCTATGCATTCAACGATTTTGGAGCCATTGTCGCCGCAGCATCCTTGGCCCATGATATTGGAAATCCCCCTTTTGGACACAGTGGAGAAAAGGCGATAGGAGAATTCTTTCGCTCGGGAAAAGGGCAGGAATACAAAAAACTATTGACCCCAAAACAATGGCAAGATTTTATCGATTTTGAAGGGAACGCCAATGGTTTCAAAATCGCTACAGCGGGAAACCAAGGAACCGCTTCAGGTTTGCGTTTGTCCTACGCCACACTTGGTGCTTTTATGAAATACCCCAAAGAATCCCTTCCCAAAAAACCGACCGACCACATCGTCGATAAAAAGTACGGATTCTTTCAATCTCAAAAAGAGTTTTTTGTCGAGCTAGCTACCGAATTGGGACTCAAGCCCATGCGCACTGGAAAGGACCTTGCCTACCAGCGGCACCCCTTGTCTTTTTTGGTCGAGGCGGCTGATGATATCTGCTACACAATCATCGACTTTGAAGACGGAATCAATTTGGGATTGATCGAAGAAGAATTTGCCTTAGAATACTTGATAAAGCTCGTCAAGGATAGCATTGACATCAAGAAATACCATTCCCTGCAATACAAAAAAGACCGAGTGAGTTATTTAAGAGCTTTGGCAATAGGGACTTTGATACAAGAAGCGGCAGCCGTCTTTTTAGAAAACGAACAAGCCATCATGGATGGAACCTATGGCATCTCCTTGCTTGAAAAATGCAAATACGAAGCCCAGATCAACGACATATTACAGTTGAGCATCTCCAAAATATACAACAGCACAGAAGTGGTAGAAAAAGAAGTAGCGGGCTATAAAATTCTCGCTGACCTCTTGGAGGTGTTTGTCAAGGCGGTCAACACTACTTTTGAAGGGACCGCATCCAATTATGACGCTTTGATTTTTAAATTGTTGCCTGAAGAACTTCAAAAAACACCTGACAAACTTTACGACCGGATCCTGATGGTTTGCAGTTATATTGCGAGCATGTCTGACGGCTATGCCATTGTGTTACACAAAAAAATCAAAGGAGACTTGATTTAATACGATGCCGCTCCAATAAAAGAAGATTGGTCGCGGATTTTGATGAAAAGAATTTCAAGTGTAAAGAATGTTCAACTTTTGAGAGTCTTGTTATTTTTGTAACTTAGTTAAAACATTCCATGAAGAAAACCTTCTTATTTTTTTTAACCTTATTAGGAATCCTTGTTTGTTGTTTTTTTCTTCTTTTTTCGGAATCTTCTGTTCAGGAAAAGCGACACAAACACAAGGTATTTCTTGAAAACAGTCCGGTAAAAGCCTCTTTGCTGCTTTCCAAAGCGGAACGTAAATCGCAAGGTTTGCCTCCCAACAAATACTTTGAACGCGAGTGGGAACTGACCATGAATCCTGCGACCGGAAAACCAGAACCAGAGAAAGTACTCGCCTTGCAAAGCAAAAGACCACAGAACCTTCAAAAGAGAGTTCCTGGTGGAGCTTCCCAATGGATTGAAAGAGGGCCGAACAATGTGGGGGGAAGAACAAGAACCCTGCTGTTTGACCCCAACGATCCAACACACAAACGCGTATTTGCAGGAGGTGTGAGCGGCGGCTTGTGGGTCAACCAAGACATTACAAATCCCAATGCTTCTTGGAGTGCCATTACCAATGTGCCCAGCAACATGTCTGTGTCGTGCATTGCGGTAGACCCCAATGATTCCAATATTTTTTACTTGGGGACAGGCGAATTGTATACCTCGGGATCTGTGACAGGAAATGGGGTTTACAAATCCACAGATGCAGGAATGAGCTGGACGAATATTTTTGAAGGAAATGGAGGAAGTACGGAAACATCAGGAGATCAAAAAGTGGTTCCAGGAGCCTACTTTGTTCAAGACATTGCCGCTTGGAACAACAACGGAACTACAGAAATTTTTATAGCTGTTGGCGCCTCTTATTGGAGGTATGGGGGAGCGATTACCACCTTTTTAGGAGGCACCACAGACTACGGAGTATACAAGACCACCGATGGAGGTGTGCAATGGACCAAACCAACGGTTCCGCTAGTCAATGACAACATACAACAACCCAATGATTTTGAAATTTCTGCCGACAACAAAATTTGGTTGGCGACCACGCGTAATTATTTTGGAGATAACGGTGGTGCTATCCTCAGGTCCAGCGATGGAAATCAGTTTTTCGCGATTGCCACATTGCCAAATTTAAACCGAACAGAGATTGAAGTTTCTGCCACAGATCCCGAAAAATTGTACGTATTGGGAAGTACCAATGCGGGAGTGCCAATTATATACAAAACAACCGATGCTTTTGCATCAAGCCCAACCGAAATGCCCCTCCCAAAAGATGCGGATACTGGAATTTCCGAGAACGATTTTACCAGAGGTCAGTCCTTTTATGATTTGCTGATAGAAGCGGACCCTTCCAATGACGAAATTCTTTACGTAGGAGGCATTGATTTGTTTCGATCTGCAAACGGAGCCAGTACATGGACTCAAATTTCCAAGTGGTCCTACAACAACGATTTGGCGGATTTAAATGTGCCTCTTGTGCACGCAGACCAACACGCGATGGTCTTTCGACCCGATAACCCAAACCAAGCTGTTTTTGGAAACGATGGAGGCGTTTATTTTGCCAACGATTTGAAAATAGAAGGATCCAATACTTCCATTGTTCAGGGTGTAAATGACTATAATGTGACCCAATTTTACAGTGCTGCCATCGCTCCGACAGCAGCAGATGAATTTTTCCTAGGAGGCACTCAAGACAATGGAACCCCTTATTTTTACAATCCAAACCCCTTGGGACCCGATCAAAGCAACGATATCAGTGGAGGTGATGGCGCCACATGTTTTGTAGACCAGGTAGGAGCAGATTATTTGATTGTTTCCTATGTGTACAATGCAGACTATTCACTCTTCGACTTCAATAAACAAGGCTGGCGATCCATCATTCGGGATATTGACAATTCTGAGGGAGACTTTATCAACCAAGCCGATTTGGATTCCAACAAGGACATTCTGTACACCAATGCTTCCATCGGGTCTTCGTATCGACTCTATCGTTTTTCAGACCTGACAAACATCCCTGAGGGAGGAAGTGCCAGCAAAACAATACTAGAGAGTTCTCAACTAAACTCCTTTCCAACAGCTTTAAAAGTTTCCCCCTACACAACAGAGATGACAAAATTATTAGTTGGAACAGAAACAGGAAATCTGTTTTCCGTTCAAGCTGCAGACAGCAATCCAGTTTGGGAAGAAATTACGGGGCCTTCTTTTGTTGGGAGCATTTCTGACATCGAGTTTGGCGCCAGCGAATCCGAAATTTTAGTGACATTTCACAACTATGGAGTCGACAATATTTGGTGGAGTTTCGATGGTGGAAGCACTTGGACTTCTAAAGAAGGAGACCTTCCAGACCTTCCCGTAAAAAGTATTTTGCAAAACCCTCTCGAACCTAATGAAGTGATTGTTGGGACGGAATTGGGTGTTTGGAAAACCGAAAACTGGGAGGATTCAGTACCCAATTGGGAACATGCATACAACGGCATGTCAGACGTAAAAGTTACCGACCTGCAGTACCGAAAAGATGGACACACAGTCTTGGCAGCGACCTATGGTAGGGGCTTGTTTACCGGTGTTTTTGAAGCCAATCTCCCTCCATTGAGCATTAATGAATTTGTCAATGACACCACTACAGCTATTCCAAAAGGCTTCTCCCCCAATGGAGATGGAAGTAACGACACCTGGCTGTTGGACCGCGTAACTGAGATGTATCCGAAACATCAAATTCAAATCTTCAATCGCTCAGGGGTTTTGGTATACGATGGGAAGTTGAGTGCAAACAGTGATTGGGATGGTTTTTCCAACGTGGGCAGTGCCGAAAAGTTACCCGTAGGCACCTATTACTATCGACTCAACTTAGGAGCACCCGTAGCCCCTTTCTCCGAAAAGAGCTATCCCAAGAAAGGAGTCATATATATCAAATATTAAATTTAATTTAGATGAAAAATTTTCCCATACTCATTTTATTCTTTCTGTTTTCTGTGACGTTGTTTGCTCAAGAAACAGCGCCCAATTATTTGTTGTACCGGTACAATATGAACCTCATCAATCCTGCTTATGCAGGTGTAAATGGAGCTGGAGTATTGAACTTGGGCTTTCGAAAACAAGCGATGGACCTCGAAGACGAACCGGTCACTCAAATGGCTTCCTATTCCCAATCATTTGGCGAGAATGTTGGCTTGGGCTTGTCCTTGGTCAATGACAAAGTATTTGTGTCAAAACAAACGGATGTGGCGGTAGATTTCTCTTACAAATTGCAAATGGCTCCCACCACCAACCTTTATTTGGGTTTGAAAGCCGGCTTGTCTATGTACAACATTGATTTCAATTCTTTGGGATTGAACAACGACCCTTTGTTTAATGAAAATGTCAGTACTTCTAGTCCTTTGGTGGGTGTAGGTGCCTACTTAAAAGGAAGCCGGTATTACGTGCATCTGTCTTCCCCAAATTTGCTTTTGAGTGAGGTTCAAAAACCAACATTAGGGGCGGGTCAGATCGAAGTTGAAGGGGTTTCTGAAAAACTTCATCTTTATGTTGGAGGAGGTTACCGATTTAAGGTCAGTAATGATTTGGATTTGACACCTGCTGTTTTTTCAAGAATCGTTTCCGACGAGACAGCTTTGATAGATTTCAGTGTGACGGCGGACATTTCTAATAATTTAGAATTGGGACTTAGCCACCGATTGAACAGCTCCTTTATCGGTTCCTTTTTGTTGAAAGTAACCGACAAAACTCATTTTGGCTATGCCTACGAAGCCACCATTTCAGAGCTCAATACGGTGGCCACAGGAACACACGAATTTATCGTGCGCTTCAATTTCAATTGATTTTTTTAAAAAGCATAGGTCAAGCCCACACCCAACAGTTGTTTTAATTGGATTTTTGGATTATCAGACTCCTTGTCTTTGACGTCATCGTCATAAAGAAGGTGGGTTCCGATGTTTGCTTTGATGTGTTTGTTGACCTTTAAATCAAAGGTCAATTCCCAATCAAAATCAATGTTTCCGTATTTGTTGAGGTAGTCAGAATACAAAATCAATTTGTTGTTCATCAGGACGTTTTCCATGATTTCGTGCCGCCATTCACCAGTCAACAAAGTGCCAAATTCTATTTTTGAATTGGCTCCTTTTTCGACGAGCACACCGTCTTTATAGACTGCTTTTTCGACTCCAAAAGCACCGCTATCTGCCAAGCGTTGGTTGAGTACCAAAGTAGTTTTATTGGTGAGAGGAGACAAGTACAGTTTGTACTTTTTTTTGGAAGAGGTAAATTGGGATCCCACACCTAAAAAAAGATAAGCAGGGGCAAAAAATGTGGAGATGGGAAAAGCACGATCTGGGTATTTGTAACCATTTGCAAACTGTGTTCTAAAATTGAATCGGGCAGAATTGTACCATTGTGATTTTTCACGGTGTTGGTAGCTAAAATTTGAGGTGATTTCGAAGACATCCTCTGTCTTACGCACCTGTTCAGATGCTTCTTTGTTCAGCCCATAGCGCCCCCTAATAGTGTTGTTCCAAGAAATACGGTCTTTTTTATAATTGAATTTTAAATTTATCGAAGCGATCCCAGCAATCGAATTTTCACCCCCTGCATTCCAGTTCACGAATGCAGTCTGAGTCAAGATTAGTCCTAGGGTTTTCTCTTGCGTCCATTTTTTTGCTGAAATGGAATCGGTTTCAACATTCGAAAATACACTCCAAGAAACAAGGAGAAGCACGCCAATGGGAAGTCGTTGTTTCATAAATTTTATAAACACACATTACATCAAATAAAGTGCCAAATTAGAGTTTGTTTTGGATTTTTTCTTTCAATGTTTTTGTGTCCAACCCTATGCTTTTCTTTAGGTCTTCCAAAGATCCATGTTCCACAAAAGCATCAGGGATACCGATGATTTCGATCTCGTGATTCGCATAGTTGTTTTCTTGGGCAAACTCAAGAACGGCACTTCCAAAACCTCCTTTGACAGCATGGTCTTCAAAAGTCATGATTTGCTTGAATTTCTCAAAAATGGCCTGCAGCATTTTTTTGTCAAGAGGCTTGATAAAAAGCAAGTTGTAATGTGCAATTTTTGATTGTTCTGCTGCGGGCAAATCATTTACAATGGAATTGATTGTATTTCCTAGGGTTCCTATAGAAAGGAGCGCCAATGTATCGCCCTCTTTTTCTACCCGTCCTTTTCCAAAGGGAATCTCTTTAAAAGGACTTCTCCAATCGGCAACTTCTGCACGGCCTCTTGGGTATCGAATTGCTATGGGGTGAGGGAGGGTTCCCAATTGAACGGTGTATAAAATATTTCGCAAGTCGCGGGCATTCATCGGAGCAAACAAAACCATGTTGGGAATGCACCTCAAAAATCCGATGTCAAAAATCCCGTGGTGTGTCGCCCCGTCTTCTCCAACCAAGCCAGCCCTGTCTAGACAAAAGACAACCGGGAGATTTTGCAGAGCCACATCGTGGATGATTTGGTCGTAGGAACGTTGTAAAAAAGTAGCATAGATGGCACAATAAGGGAGCATCCCTTCCGAGGCCATTCCAGCAGCCAAGGTCACAGCGTGTTGTTCTGAAATCCCTACGTCAAAGGCCCTTTCAGGGAAAGCGTCCATCATAAACTTTAGTGAACTTCCGGTTGGCATGGCAGGTGTGATCCCTACAATGTTCGGGTTGTTTTTAGCCAGGTCTACCATGGTAAGTCCAAACACATCTTGATATTTTGGAATTTCGTTTTCAGTATTTTTGATGTCAATTTCACCGGTAATTTTGTCAAATTTCCCAGGCGCATGGTAGGTCACTTGGTCTTGTTCTGCTTTTTTTAAGCCCTTCCCTTTTGTGGTGATCACGTGCAAAAACTTAGGTCCTTTTACGGTTTTCAAATGTTTGAGTACTGAAATAAGTGCGGGCAAATCATGCCCGTCAACAGGTCCGGAATAGTGAAAATTTAAAGATTCAACAAGGCTGTTTTGTTTGCTGTTTTGTCCTATTTTAGTTTTCATAAGGTACTCTTTGAGCGCTCCAACACTTGGGTCAATGCCCATGGCATTGTCGTTCAAAACCACCAACAAATTGGCTGTTGTTGCTCCGGCGTGGTTCAAGCCTTCAAAGGCCATTCCGGCAGCGATCGAAGCATCGCCAATGATTGCAATGTGTTGTCTTTCGGGAGTTCCTTTTATTTGAGAAGCCATGGCCATGCCCAAGGCTGCGGAAATGGAAGTAGAGGAATGTCCTGTGCCAAAAGCATCATAGGGACTCTCTGATTTTTTGGGAAAACCACTGATTCCTCCATATTGTCTTTGTGTGTGGAAGACGTCTTTTCGACCCGTCAAAATTTTATGGACATAGGCTTGGTGGCCCACATCCCAAATCAGGCGGTCTTTTGGAGTGTCATACACATAGTGCAGTGCAAGTGTCAATTCCACCACTCCCAAACTGGCGCCCAAATGCCCTTTTTTAGTCGACAAAATATTGATGATAAAAGTCCGCAACTCTTTCGCCAACATTGGAAGTTGCGCAGCGGAAATCTTTTTGAGATCCTCGGGATTGGAGATGTATTTCAATAGGGATTCTTTCACGGTTTCAAAATTACGACAATCCCTGCAGGTAGTAGGCATCCTGCAAAGGGTATTTTTAACTCCGCTGATTTTTGTGGGGAAGGTCATTTATTTTAAACTTATATTTGTGGGATGATTCAACCCTATGACGATACGTATTATATGCGTCGAGCTCTCCAAGAAGCACAGTTGGCTTTTGACAAAGGAGAGGTTCCTGTAGGCGCTGTGATTGTGATTTCCGACAAGATTGTGGCCAGAGGGCACAACCTTACCGAAGCCTTGAACGATGTGACGGCACACGCCGAGATGCAAGCTTTTACCGCGGCTTCAGATTTTTTGGGAGGCAAGTATTTGAAAGAATGTATTTTGTATGTGACCTTGGAACCTTGTCAAATGTGTGCAGGTGCTAGCTATTGGACACAAATCGGTCGAATTGTATACGGTGCTTCCGATGTCCGAAGAGGGTTTGTAAGTTGCAAGACAACTCTGCATCCAAAAACCCAAGTAACTTCGGGAGTTTTAAAGGAGGAATGCGAAACCTTGCTCAAGCGATTTTTTATTGAAAAAAGAAATTTAAACTAAAAGCCCTTGTTATGAAGGCTCTTTGTCTTCGGGACCCTGCATGTTTTTAAAAGAATATTTGGAAAGGTCTTTTCCTTTGTACCGGTGATAGACAAAGAGAGGAAGCAGTACAAAAGCTAAAAGCAATACCCCAATTCCCACGTAAAAATCTCCCTTTTCGGCTTTTACACTTTGCAAATAAGTCCCTATTCCAACAAGTGAAATAAAAGAGAAGAGCAGGAATTTGATAAGGATTTTCATTTTTTTATCGGTTTAATTTGTCACTTCTATCAGTTTTCGGCGGTAGGCTGTCAGCAGTTTTGATTTTGAAATAAAGCCGAGGTATTTTCCCTCCTTAACAATTGGCAGGTTCCAAGCGCTGCTGTCTTGGAATTTTTTCATCACGACCTTCATGCTGTCTGTTTTATAAAAAATCACCGCGGCGGAATTGTGCATCAAATCTCGTACAGAAACAGTTTCGTAAAGATTTTGGTCGAACATGATGCTACGGATGTCATCCAATAACAAAACTCCTAAAAATTCATTCTGCTCGTTGACTACAGGAAAATTGTTTCTCGAAGATTTTGCAACAGCATGTTTGACGACATAGCCCAATTTCATCTCCGGCTGCAAAGGGATAAAATTGGTTTCAATAATTTTGTCAATATCCATCAACAGCAATACATTTTGGTCTTTGTCGTGCGTAATCAACTCGCCTTTTTTTGCAAGTTCCAAGGCGTAAATATTAAAAGGAATGTATTTTTTTGTGATCAAAAAGGAAATGGCAGCAGTAATCATTAGGGGGATAAATAGTTCGTGACCGCTCGTGATTTCAGCAATTAGAAAAATGGCGGTCAAAGGAGCGTGCAATACACCTGCCATCAGTCCAGCCATGCCAACCAAAGAAAAATTACTCAGGGACAACTGGTGCTCTGAAATCCCCAAAGTATTGAAAAATAGCGCAAACACAAATCCGGAAACACTTCCTGTAAACAAGGAAGGGGCAAAAACACCACCGACACCCCCAGCTCCGAATGTGATTGCCGTAGCAACAACTTTAAAGACCACCAATCCAATTAAAAAAAGGATGATAACCCATTGGTTTTCGGTGACCACTTGAAAAATATTTTGGTTGAATACACCGTCCACATTTCCGTTCAACAATTTGTTGATGGTCTGAAAGCCCTCTCCGTAGAGAGGTGGAATAAAATAGAGGAGCACTCCTAAGCCGAGTCCACCAATCAAGAGCGAATGAATGGATTTTTTTAATTTTCCAAAAAAACGCCCGATGGCAAAATAAACTTTACTAAAATAGATGGAGATCAGTCCACAGCTCAAGCCCAAAAGGATGTAATACCCTGTGTCGATCAACGTGAATTTGTCTTTCAATTGAAAGTGCAAAATCGAATCGTCTCCCAAAAAGAAATACGAAGTTAAGATAGCAGACACCGATGCCAGCAGCAAGGGAATCAAAGACACCAGCGTCAGGTCCAAACTGAAAATTTCTACCGCAAAAACAATCGCTGCGATAGGAGCTTTAAAGATTGACGACATGGCAGCTGCCGCGGCTGCTCCAATCAAAAGTGTGCGAGAATTTTGATTCAAATGAAAAAGACGAGAGACGTTGGATCCGATGGAGGCACTCGTTGCGACAGTTGGCCCCTCCAAACCTACAGATCCTCCAAAACCTACAGTAATGGGAGCGGTCAGGATGGAACTGTACATCTGAAACCGCTTCATGATTCCTTTTCTTTTGGAAATCGCATGCAAGGTCGCAGGAATTCCGTGAGAGACCTTTTGTTTGAGAAAATACTTGATGATCAGGTGCGTCAACAACAAGCCGATCAAGGGAAAAACAAAATAAAAAGCGGTGTCGTTGAGAATGAGCTTGCCTTTTAAAAGACCTTGAATCAGGTGCGTTAAGTTTTTAATGACCATTGCAGCCAAGCCAGAAAGCAATCCGATCAGAATACTCACCAAATATATAAATTGTTGATTGGAAAGGTGTTTGTATTTCCAAATCAAAAATTTAGTAATGAGGTTTTTCTTTTGAGGTGACATGGTTTGTAGATAGAAATCCCACTTTTTGAAGGTGGGATTTGTGATTTAGACTTCTTTGTGTTCGGCAAGGTTCAGTTGCAGGCTCAATTCTGTCATTTGTGAATCGTCTAGTTTTGAAGGTGCATCGATCATGACATCTCTACCTGAGTTGTTTTTTGGGAAGGCAATAAAATCTCGAATGGTTTCTTTTCCCGCCAAGATTGCTACCAGTCGGTCCAGACCGAAAGCGAGCCCACCGTGAGGAGGGGCGCCGTATTCAAAAGCGTTTAACAAAAAGCCAAACTGTTCTTCTGCCTCTTCAGGACGAAAGCCCAAATGCTCAAAGAGCAAGGCTTGCGTTTTTTTGTCGTGAATCCGAATGGAACCTCCGCCGATCTCATTTCCATTCAAGACCAAGTCATAAGCATTTGCCCTTACTTTTCCAGGGTCGCTGTCCAGCAGATGCATGTCTTCTGGTTTTGGAGAGGTAAAAGGGTGGTGCATCGCGTGGTAACGCGCGGAGTCTTCATCCCATTCCAACAAGGGAAAATCGACAACCCACAAGGGAGCAAATACTTTGGGATTACGCAAACCGAGGCGTTCGGCCAATTCCATTCGAAGCGCGCTCATTTGCGCTCTTACTTTGGCGGTCTGCCCTGAAAGAACGCATATCAAATCCCCCGCTTTCGCATTTGTTTCTTTGGCCCATTTGGCCAAATCTTCTCGGTCGTAGAACTTGTCTACCGAGGATTTGAAGGAGCCATCTTCGTTGCACTTTACATAAATCATTCCCAAAGCACCTATTTGTGGTCTTTTGACCCAGTCAACCAACTTGTCAATTTCTTTTCGGGTATAGGAAGCACCTCCAGGAACGGCTATTCCAACGACCAATTCAGCATCGTCAAAGATTTTAAAATTTCGATGTTTGCTGATGGTATTCAATTCGCCGAACTCCATTCCAAAACGAATGTCTGGTTTGTCGTTTCCATAAGTTTTCATGGCATGGTCAAAGGTCATTCTCGGGAAATCTCCAATTTCTATGTTGTTTACTTTTTGAAGTAGGTGACGTGTCAATCCTTCAAAAACATCCAAAATATCCTCCTGCTCCACAAAGGCCATTTCACAGTCAATTTGAGTAAATTCTGGTTGTCTGTCAGCTCTCAAGTCTTCGTCTCTAAAACATTTTACGATTTGAAAATACTTGTCCATTCCCCCAACCATCAATAGTTGTTTAAAGGTTTGAGGAGATTGAGGCAGTGCGTAAAACTGACCGGAATTCATGCGAGAAGGCACCACAAAATCGCGTGCTCCTTCGGGTGTGGATTTGATCAAATAAGGAGTTTCAACTTCTACAAAGGCTTGGTTGGACAAGAAGTTGCGGACTTCTTGTGTGACTTGGTGTCGAAAAATCAAACTGTTTTTTACGGGATTTCTACGGATGTCTAAATACCGGTATTTCATGCGCAGTTCTTCTCCGCCATCGGTTTCGTCTTCGATGGTAAAAGGAGGGAGCAAGGCTTCGTTTAGAATCTGCATTTCAGAGACCAACACTTCGATGGCACCTGTTTTTATTTTGTCATTTTTTGATTGGCGTTCAATCACAGTTCCTCGAATTTGAATGACAAATTCTCGACCCAATGTTTTTGTTTTTTTCAAAAGTGCTGCATCCGTACGGTCTTCGTCGAGGATAAGTTGCGTAATGCCATAGCGATCTCTTAAATCGACCCAAATGACAAACCCTTTGTCGCGAACTTTTTGAACCCATCCAGAGAGGGTTACTTCTTGACCGACATTTGAGAGGTTCAGTTCTCCGTTTGTATGACTTCTGTACATGGTAGTTTTGTTTAAAAGGAGGGTCGTGTCCACTCCCAAGCTATTTTTATTTTCTTGACCCACTTGGCCCTTGCAAATTTAGTATTTAATTGCCGAATTGTAGAATTGTACTTGAGCTTTCTTTAAGCTGCTTTGGATTTGAGAACAATCCTAACAAAATAAAGTTTTCATTCCTAGAATCTTTAGTAACTTTGAACGCAAACGACATTTCATTGGAAGCAAAGCTCTATTTAGTACCGACCCCTATTGGCAATTTGGAAGACATGACCTTCCGCGCCCTGCGCATACTCAAAGAAGTAGATTTGATCTTGGCCGAAGACACACGGACTTCAGGCAAGTTATTGAAACACTTTGAAATTGCCACCCCCATGATGAGCCATCACATGCACAACGAGCATAAAATGGTGGATCGGATCGTGATGAGAATTCAAAGTGGAGAGGCCGTAGCCTTGATTTCAGATGCGGGAACACCTGCCATTTCTGATCCTGGGTTTTTGCTCTCAAGAGCATGTGTCCAAGCAGGGGTTTCTATTGAGTGTCTTCCGGGGGCTACTGCTTTTGTTCCGGCATTGGTCAACAGCGGATTGCCCAATGATAAATTTGTGTTTGAAGGATTTTTACCTGTCAAAAAAGGAAGGCATACCCTTCTGACTGAGCTTGCTGAAGAAACCCGTACGATGATTTTTTATGAATCCCCACACAAATTGTTGAAAACTCTCGGTCATTTTGTAACTTATTTCGGGGCAGATCGACAGGTCTCAGTTTCCCGAGAACTGACCAAAATGTTTGAAGAAACCCAACGGGGAACACTCACAGAAGTAATTGCTTATTTTAACGAACACGTGCTAAAGGGAGAAATTGTGATTGTGGTAGGGGCAAAAAAATAGAGGTTATAAAATAACCTCTATTATTAAACAATTTTCGCTAACCCTAATAGAAAATTGCACTCTGTAACTTTTATGAAAAATTCTAAAACAAGTTTAGAAATTCGTGTCTAGTTCTTCAATCAAATATACATCCAAAGAATGCTGATTTCCTTTTTTTTTCGACAAAGAGTTGTTTTTTGTCGCCAAAAGGGATTTTTTTAGAGACAAGCAAAAATATTTTTTTTACTTTTTTAAATAGCAGGGCCTGCTGTAATTTTTAAGAGCCTCCTTTTATTTTTCTTGGGATTCGCTGAGAGATGCCTGTCAAGATTTCATAGGATATGGTGTTGGATTTCTCCGCCCATTCTTCGACAGTTTCTTGTGAGTCAAAAAGCACCACCGGATCCCCTTCTTTGCAGTGAATTTCCGTGACATCGACCAGGAGCATGTCCATGCATACATTTCCTAAGATGGCACACTTCTGATGGTGAATTTGTACCGATCCCACTCCGTTGCCAAGGCTTCTTGAAATTCCATCTGCATGGCCGACGGGAATGGTAGCGGTTCGCGTAGTTTTCACTGCGACAAAAGCCCTATTGTATCCCAAAGAGGTTCCTTTTTCAAGTACGTGAATTTGAGAAATGATGGATTTTAGGGATCCAACATTTTTCAGGTTGCTGGTTTCTTCAGGAGTGTTTCCAAAGCCGTACAAACCAATGCCCAAACGCACCATGTCAAAATGCCCTTCGGCATAATTCAGTACTCCAGAGGTGTTGGATAGGTGTAAAATAGGTCGGTAGTCCAACTGTTTTTGAAGCTGCGTTGTCAGGTTGGAAAATTGGTCGATTTGGTTTTTGGTAAATTCTTTTTCACTCGCATCTTCACTCGCAGCCAAATGTGAAAATACAGATTGGATTTTTAGGATGGCGCTATCTTTTAATACCTCGAGTATTTGTGAGAGATCTTCTTCTTTAAAACCCAATCGATTCAAGCCTGTGTTGAATTTGAGATGGGTAGGATAGTCTTTTAGGTGGTTTTTTTTCGCAATCTTGACAAAGGCATCCAAGGTGTAAAAGGAATAGAGGTTGGGCTCCAACTGATAGTCAATAAGTGTTTGGAAGTTTGGGACTTGCGGGTGCAATACCAAGACAGGCAACTGCACCCCAGCTTTTCTGAGTGCTACTCCCTCGGAAGCATAAGCGACTGCGAGGTAATCTACCTTGATTTTTTCCAAAAACCGCGCAATTGTAACCGCATCAAGTCCGTAAGAAAAAGCTTTGACTACAGCCAATACCTTGGTGTGAGTTTGCAGCTTGCTCTTAAAATAATGAAGGTTGTGAAGGATTGCGTCGAGGTCAATTTCAAGAACGTTTACAGGGCTGAGTTTTGTCATTTTTTCTTTTTTGAGTCCGACTTGTTCGTGTTCCTTTCTTTGAAAAAGGCAGCCCTGCTCAAAGGTTCGTATTCTTCGATTTCGCCGAGCATGACCAAGTTTTCATCTGCGGTTTTTCGATGGCTAAAGTGAGCCAGGTTGCCTGTCTTTGTGCAGACAGCATGTACTTTGGTGACGTATTCGGCAGTAGCCATAAGCGCCGGCATCGGCCCAAAGGGCTTGCCTTTGAAATCCATGTCCAAGCCAGCCACGATCACGCGAATGCCTCGGTTGGCCAAGTCGTTGCAGACGGTGACAATCTCATCGTCGAAAAACTGGGCCTCGTCAATGCCAACCACGTCAACATCATTGGCCAATAAGGAGATGTTGGAGGAAGCGGGTACAGGTGTCGAGCGGATTTCGTTGGCGTTGTGAGAGACGATCTTTTCTGGGTCGTAGCGAGCGTCGATGGACGGCTTGAATATTTCCACTTTTTGTTTGGCGATTTTTGCGCGTCGAAGTCTGCGAATCAGCTCTTCTGTTTTTCCGGAAAACATCGAGCCACTGATTACTTCGATCCACCCAAATTGTTCTGTCTGATTTACGTTATTTTCAAGAAACATTTTGTAATTTTAAATCGTGTATGGAGAAGTGTCGAAATTTTCTAAACAACCCTTCACAAATTTATCAAAATTAATACAAGTACAGCCATACTAAATACATCAAGTTATGCACAAAAAAATAGAAGCAGAATTGGTGAGCATCGCTCATGGAATTTTACAGATGAAAAACAAAGCCGATGTGGTCGCTTTGCAACAAAGAGCCAAAGACGCTTATGAAAAATTGTCGGTTTTAGCTTTTGTAGACCGCTATCTGCAAACCACTCCGAATGCCACAGAGACAAAAGAAGAAATTTTGGAGAAAATCACCCGTATCGAGGAGTCCAAATCGGTAGACAATCCTGAAGAAAAACTTGCAACAGCAGCTGTTCCTCCCAAAGAAAAGGATAAGAAAGCAGCATCAAAAAGCAAGCCCGTGAAACAATCTCCACCGCCGCCACCTAAAGAAGATTTGTTCTCTGTAGAAACCAAAACTTCCAAACCAGACCGTACTCAACTAGGCAACACCACTTTGGAAGAAGAACTCAAGGACACCATTTCCGTTGATGTGGCCAATGAAATGTTTGAGAAAGCAATTCGAGTGGAAGAACCTCAACGAAAATCATTGAACGACAAATTGGTGCACAGCAACTTGCAAATAGGGCTCAATGACCGAATCGCTTTTGTAAAACACCTGTTTGAGGGAAGCCAAGAAGATTTCAACCGGGTTGTATCCCAGCTCAATTCTTTTAAAACAGAAAAGGACGCCAATAAATTTTTGAACAAGACGGTAAAACCCGATTACGATTGGATCGGAAAAGAAGCTTATGAGGAACGCTTTGTTACATTAATTACTCGTAAATTTGCCTAAATTGAAAAATTCACAAGGACTTTTTGTGATCATATAAAAACGAAAAAGCAAAAAATGAAAGCAGCAGCTTACAACCAGATTTTTGACAAAGTAATTTCCAAATACCATGAAATTGACAGTGTAGACCAGTCTTTTGAAAACCCATACGAGGCAAATACTTTGGAACATTTACTCTATCGAAAATGCTGGATAGACACGGTACAATGGCATTACGAAGACATCATCCGATTGCCAGAAATCGATCCGATTGAAGCTTTGGCCTTAAAGAGAAAAATAGATGCTTCCAACCAAGACCGCACCGACATGGTCGAATATGTAGACAGTTATTTTTTACACAAATACACAGAAGTAGCTGCAAAGCCCGACGCAAAAATCAATTCTGAAAGCCCTGCTTGGGCAATAGACCGCTTGTCGATATTGGCTTTGAAAATATACCACATGCGTGAAGAAGCGAACAGAACTTCGGCTTCTGAAACCCACAAGACCAACTGCCAAGAAAAACTCACTATTTTATTAGAACAAAGAAGAGACCTTTCCACAGCCATCGATGATTTGATTGCTGATATTGAAAGCGGCGACAAGTTTATGAAAGTGTACAAACAGATGAAAATGTACAACGACGAAGCGTTGAATCCAATGCTATACGCCAAAAAATAGCCTAGTCACAAAGAGGAGAGGTGCTTGTTTTTTGTTCCAATGCACGCTGCATGGCTTCGACTACTTTTTTGCTGTTTCCAACAAAAATAACTTTGTCTAAAATGGCCACGGGTCTTTTTAAGAAGGTGTATTCTCCTAAAATCAATTCTTTACAAGCAGTTTCAGTCAAGACTTGATCTTTCAATCCCATTTCTTTGTAGATCCTCGCGCGTTTGTTCAACAAGGCTTCATAGCTACCTGCCAAAGTGTGCATTTCTTCTAGCTGTTTTTCTGTGACAGGAGTCTCTTTGATGTTTTGAAGTTTCACACCTTCCAAGTTGCTGTTTTTTAAGATCTTGCGACATGTGTCGCAAGTTTTCAAATGGTATATTTTTTTCATACGTTGTAAAAGCCTCAAAGTCCTATTTGATCGCTCTCAAAAATAGCCGATTTTCTATTTAAAATTTGATACTTTTATCGAAAATTTTCAAACTAAAAACACGTCCATGAACATTCCATTGGCACATCTCGGCAAAACGAGAGCTCTTCTTTTAAAAATCATTGAAGGTTTGACACTCGAACAGGTCAATACCATTCCAAAGGGTCACCGAAATAGCATTGCTTGGAACTTGGCTCACTTGGTTGTGACCCAGCAACTGCTGTGCTACAAATTGTCGGGATTGCCTTGTGCGGTTCCCGAGGATATGATTCAAAGTTTTCAAAAGGGATCGGTGCCTTCCAAAGCGCTTTCTCAACAAAATTTTGAGGCAATTAAATCCTTGTTTGTCGCGCTCCCTTTGGCCTTGGAAAAAGACCTTAAAGCAGGACTTTTCAAAAACTATACGCCCTACACGACAAGTGTTGGAATCGTTCTTTCTAATATTGAAGAAGCCCTCAGTTTCAATGCTTTTCACGAAGGAATTCATTTGGGCGTGGTACTGTCTTTGAAAAAATTAGTCTGAGTTTATTTGGCGCAAAGAATCTTTCGCCACAGGCACTATAATTGAAGGTTGAGGTTCCAAAACAAAAGTTTCATTGACGGTCCAATTGGCTCTAAGTTTGATTTCTTGAGGGTAATAAAACACTTCTTCGGGTTGCAACTTTTTCAGAAAGCTTCCTGTATCCCATTTCCCATTCTTGTTTGAGTCCGAAATCACGCGAAATTTATAGGTTTTTGGCACAAGTTGCTCAAAGACAAATAGGTTTTTCCCATTTGAAAACTGCCGCTCGATCACACCTTCTTTTTCGGTGAACAATTCAGCGATTAGGGCTGTGTTAGGGAGGCCTTGTACGTCCATTTCAATAGCGCCATATGCTTCATTATCCAAGGTTTTCAAGCGGTAGACCAGGGTGTCGTTTGTGGATCCGTAAAAGTCCACCACAGCGTTTGGAAGGATTTCCAACAGGTAGTCTTCTTTTGGTTTTCTTTGAAAGTCCAGCGATATTTTCATTTTGGAGCTGTTTAAAAAAGGCGAAAAATTTACTTGTAGGGTGTCTTTGTCAAACAATCTTATTTGTGAGGGGTCTATGGATTCTAAGGGAATGTTACTCTCGAGTGCAAATGTGTCTTTGGGGTGTAGGGTTCTGCTGTAAATGGCACTGAGGGTCAAGGAGTCCATTTTGGACGTGCGAAGTTGCACCGTAAACAAGGTGTCAAGATTTTTTGCAGTCACTTGAAATTGCAAAGAATCGGTTTCAAAAGGCACATACCAATAATTCAAGGTGTCCGTCTCTTTTTCAAGGTTGACAAAACTTTTAAACGCGTCTGGGGTTGTCGTCAAGAGTTTGATATCGAGGGGTCTTGCGTTTCCTTCAAAGCCAAAGATGATTTTTCCAACGCCACTTTCCAGAGGGCGTTTCAGTTGGAAGGGTGGGGTTTCGGAAAACATACGCAAGTGAAACGCCTTTTCTGTAGGAATTTTCACGGGGTTTTTGACAAAAGCAATTTGGTCTTGTTTAGGGTTGAAGAGGTAATTGCTGTTGTAATCGTTTAAGGCGATCATTTGATAGCTGCCCTTCTTGATGTTCGTCAAGTCAAAAGAAACCGAATCTAAGGTGCTTGTCACATAATCCGGTTTTTCTTTGTACACCAGCGAATCGGTATAGCTGCTGTCTATTTCATACAAAAGAACGGTAATATTATCAGCTACTTCTTCTTCAAAGGCATCCGAAACCACCCCTTTCACTTCTAAGGAATCTACATAACTCCCTGTCGAAAACACATATTTAAAACTCCCCAAACGATTGCCTTCGTTGTTGTCGACGATGCTGTTGCCGAAATTAAAAGCATAGGTGGTGTTTTCTTTTAGGGTATCCATGATTTCAATGCTGATGGTTTTGCTCGCAGTTCCTGAGGGCTTGATGAGGGAAGGATGGTTTAGAGGCGGCGAAACAATCAGCTGTTTGTTGAGGTCTTTGAATTTTACGTATTCGTCAAAGTCCAACTTTATTTTTTTGGATTTGAAATGAATAGATTTATAGGCAGGATTTGCCGTCACCATGACTGGAGAAATACTGTCTTTTGGCCCTCCCATTGGATTTCCTTTTCGCGCGCAATTGGACGTGAGGCCTGCTGTCAAAATCAAGACCGTAAACAAAAGAAGTAAATTTTTCACAAAAAGGTGTTTGGTGTTTTAAATTACAAAGTAACAATTTATTTCAAAGCAAGAATACAAAATCTTAAGTAGATTCTCGAAATAAGAAAGTGCTTTTTAAGCTAGGGTTCAAATGCAGTACTCTTGAGGACAGGCAATGGCTGCGATGCTGAGTTGGACGTTTTTGGCTTTTAACAAAGCGCTGCAGCAAGCTTCCAAGGTGGCGCCTGTCGTAATCACATCGTCAATGAGCAATACGTGTTTGTTTTCTAACAAAGAGCAGTCAGTCACCTCAAAGGAGAGGGAGGTGTTTCTAAAACGGTCCGTTCTTCTTCTTTTGGTCTGTGTTTTTGCCGAAGTCGTTCGGATTAAGATTTTTTCTAGATAAGGACATTTGAGATTTTTTGCCATTTCTTTGCCTAACAGTGTCAGTTGGTTGTAACCCCGTTTTTTGAATTGTTTTGGATGAAGTGGAACTGGAAGGACCAGGTCGATGTCTTGAAAGCGATCGCTTTCCAAAAGTTCTCTGGACAGAAGAGTTCCCATAAAAACGCCGATGTCTTGGCGATTTTGATATTTCAACAGGTGAATGAGTTGCTGTATTTTTCCTTTTTTATGGAATGCAAAAAGCGCAGTTGCACTTGTGATCGGTAGGCGTCCGTAAAAAGCCCTTTCCAAAGAATTTTCTTTGAGATTCGAAAGGCCTGCAAAAGGCAGGTCGTGTCGACAATGAACACAAAGAAGCGTTTCGTTTCGAGTCAACTGCTTGTGGCAGCCACAACACAAGTCTGGAAAAAATAAGTTCCAAAGGTCTTTTAAGAACAAGACACGCATTTTTCTTATAAAAGTACCTAAAATTTGAGTTTTAATTGTTGGGAAGCCAATCAATATTGTTAATTTTATAGGAATTATCATTATTAATGTTAATTTTGCACTTCAAAACATGAAAATAAATTCTTAAACATGGAAAATAAAAATTCAGGAAAATCAATCGTTATCGTATTAGCGGTTTTACTTGTTGCAGCAATTGGTTATGCTTTGTATGCAAATGCACAACACTCAGAGATTCAAACAGGATTGGAAACTGAAAAGACAGCAATTCAAACTGAATTGACATCAATGATCGTTCAGTACGATGCGAAGTTGGTAGAAAACACTTCTTTGAACGATGAATTGACTGCTGCACGTGCAGACATCATTTCTTACAGAGATTCTTTGAACAGCGAAAAGAAAACTAGCTACAAACTGATCAGACGCTACAAAAATAAAGTATACAAATTGCAACAACAAAACAAAGAATTGTTTGCACAACTGGAAGCCTTGTCATTGGAAAACACCAAACTGAACGGAGAACTTGTAGTTGCGAACGAAACGATCGTTACACAAACTGCAGCCAACGAAGAGTTAACTTCTGAAAACAAAGAATTGACTTCAAAAGTAGCTATCGCAGCTGTATTGACAGGAGATGATTTGACTGCAGTGTCCATGAAAAAATTGAGTAGCGGTACTTTGAAAGAAACAAACCGATACAAAAAGACAACAGCATTCCAAATCTCTATGATCATCGACGCAAATGAAATTGCAGTAAGTGGAGAAAAACAAGTTTATTTTGTAATTGAAGATGCAAGTGGAGCTGTCGTAGCTTCTAAAGGAACATTCAATGCAGGAGGTACAGACGTATCTTACTCGGATGTGGCTACTGTCAACTACCAAAATAAGGAAACAGATGTTGTCTTTGATGTCGCTGTAGAAAAAGGAACCTTGAGCAAAGGAACTTATACAGTTGCTGCATACTTAGACGCAAACGTTGTTGGAACGACAACGCTCACACTGAAGGAATCCTTTTTGGGGATTTTCTAAAAAAAAACAAATACAAAAAAAAGAGTGAGGGAAACTTCACTCTTTTTTTTTGCCCTCATTTCACAGACTACATAGCCTCTAAAACCACCCTTCCAATCCTCCAAAAAAAATCCTGCAAAACAAATGAAATTACTTATTTTTGCAGCATGGCAAAGCAAGAAGATCAATTTAAAAAAGTAGTTTCACACGCAAAGGAATACGGATATGTCTTTCAGTCTAGTGAAATTTACGACGGCTTGAGTGCCGTTTATGACTACGCTCAAAACGGGGTAGAACTGAAGAAAAACATACGCGAATACTGGTGGAAATCCATGGTGCAAATGAACGATAACATCGTAGGTTTGGACGCTGCTATTTTTATGCATCCCACCATATGGAAAGCCTCCGGGCATGTAGATGCCTTCAACGACCCGTTGATTGACAATAAAGATTCCAAAAAAAGATACCGGGCCGATGTCTTGATCGAAGACTATGTTGGCAAGTTAGATGCCAAAATAGAAAAAGAAGTTGCCAAAGCACAAAAACGCTTTGGAGATTCCTTTGACAAAACACAATTCATAGCCACAAACCCACGTGTGTTGGGCTATCAAGAAAAAGGAGCTGCCATTCTCAAAAGAATGGGACAGTCTTTGGAGGCAGAAAATTTGGCAGACGTAAAAGCCCTGATTGAAGAGCTCGAAATCGCTTGTCCCTTGTCCGGGTCCAAAAACTGGACAGACGTAAAGCAGTTCAACCTGATGTTTGGTACCAAACTAGGTGCTTCTGCAGATTCCGCCATGGACTTGTACTTGCGCCCTGAAACGGCTCAAGGAATTTTTGTCAACTTTTTAAACGTGCAAAAAACAGGAAGAATGAAAATTCCTTTTGGGATTGCACAAACCGGAAAAGCCTTTCGAAACGAAATTGTTGCACGTCAGTTTATCTTTCGCATGCGCGAATTCGAACAAATGGAGATGCAATTTTTCATACGTCCTGGCACCCAAAAAGAATGGTACGAGCATTGGAAAGAAACCCGACTGAAATGGCACCTGTCCTTAGGTTTAGGCGCTGACAACTACCGTTTTCACGACCACGACAAATTGGCTCATTACGCAGATGCCGCCGCAGACATTGAATTCAAATTTCCTTTTGGATTCAAAGAATTGGAAGGCATCCATTCCCGAACCGATTTTGACTTAAAAGCCCATGAAACCCATTCTGGAAAAAAAATACAGTATTTCGATCCCGAATTGGGCGAGAGCTATGTCCCTTATGTAGTGGAAACCTCAGTTGGATTGGACCGTTTGTTTTTGGCAGTCTTTTCAAAAGCATTGGTAGAAGAAGCACTTGACAATGGCACCACTAGAACCGTTTTAAAATTACCTGCTGTTTTGGCGCCTACTAAAGCGGCAATTTTTCCATTGGTCAAAAAAGATGGATTGCCTGAAGTTGCCAAAAAGATTGTTGAGGAATTGAAATTTGACTTCAACATACTCTACGATGAAAAAGACGCTGTTGGAAAACGGTACAGAAGGCAAGACGCAGCAGGAACCCCGTTTTGCATCACTGTGGACCATCAAACGTTGACCGACGAAACTGTGACCATTCGTCATCGAGATACGATGGAACAGCAACGTTTGCCCATAGCCAGCCTTAGAAACTTGATCCACGATGAAGTATCGCTGGCCAAGTGGTTGGAGAAAACCAAATAACAGCATATCAAACCCATTGATTGTGAAAAAATATTATGCAGAATTTATTGGCACCTTTTCCCTTGTTTTTTGTGGCACAGGAGCCATGACTATTAATGAGATCACTGGCGGAGATGTTACCCATGTAGGGATTGGACTTACTTGGGGTTTCATCGTTATGGCCATGATCTATGCTTTGGGAGACATTTCTGGAGCACATTTGAATCCAGCGGTCAGCATCGCTTTTGCCTATGCCAAAAAATTTTCATGGAAAGAAGTCCCCAAATACATTGCGGCACAACTTCTCGGAGGCTTGTTGGCCAGCAGTCTGTTGTTGTACCTCTTTCCTACAAGTGAATTTTTAGGAGGGACCCAACCTTCTGAATTGATAGACCCGTTCCGTGCTTTTGTCTTGGAAACACTGTTGACTTTCTTTTTGATGATGGTCATCATCAATGTGTCCACAGGCGCCAAAGAAGTAGGGATTATTGCTGGCTTTGCCATTGGAGGGGTGGTCATGTTAGCAGCGCTGTTTGCAGGGCCAATGACCAACGCGTCTATGAATCCTGTGCGTTCTTTTGCACCCGCTTTGCTCTCCGGGCATTTGGAAAACCTTTGGCTCTATTTGACAGCACCTGTTTTAGGAGCACTGCTTGCAGTGTTGTCGTGTAAGTTGCTCAAACATCCCAATTGTTGTGAGGAAGGAAGTTGTTGAAAAACAGCAATTAACCCCTCTTTTTCTATGTCAATTACATCGTGTTACAAAGAGTCAAGCGAAACACCTTTGAGCTCATTGAACTTACAAGTAATATAGTTATGGTTGTTTAGTTCACGACACAGCTCTATTGATACGAAGTTTTAATTTGTCTCCTCTTTCAAATTGCCTGTCGCCAACTGACCAGAAGATTTTTTGTCGCAATAATTTTTTCCACTTCAGTAAAAACAAATATTAAAACATCGCAAAGAGTGCAGTGGAAAGATTTGAGTGTTTTTGATTCAAACCCTACTTTTTTCAAAAAAACAGAGGCCTAATTCGTTTTCGGAAATAGTTTATTTCCAAACAAAATCAACAAAGTGACTCCAATACTGATTGCCGAATCTGCCACATTGAAAATGGCATTGAAAAACGTAAAGTTTTCACCACCGATAAAAGGAAACCATGAGGGGAGTCCCCCTTTCCACATCGGAAAATAAAGCATGTCCACTACTTTTCCATGAAAAAGAGTGCCGTAGGGTTCTGCTGCAAAAAGAGTTGCCAACTGGTGGTTGGAATGGTCAAAGAGGATCCCGTAAAAGACAGAGTCAAGAATGTTTCCCAAAGCCCCGGCAAAAATCAAGGAAATGGAAACAAGTAACAATTTGGGGGCTTGCTTATTGATGGATTGCACCAACCAATATCCGATCCCCACAATAGCCACCAATCGAAAAAGGGTCAAAAAAAGTTTGCCACCTTTGCCGCCGATTTCAGCACCCCATGCCGCGCCATTGTTTTCGATAAAATAAATGCGGAACCAATCAAAAACATAAATCTCTTCTCCGAGGGATAAGTGTGTTTTGATCCAAATTTTACTGATTTGATCGAGGGCCAAAACGACCAAAATTAAAAGGACTGCTTTTTTCAATAGTAAGAAATTACGATTGTTGCTTTTTGGCTTCAATGCTCAAAGTGGCATGTGGAACCAGTTTGAGGCGTTCCTTTTGAATCAGTTTTCCAGAAACACGACAAACGCCATAGGTTTTGTTCTCAATGCGCAACAAAGCGTTTTTGAGGTCTCGAATGAATTTTTCTTGACGGATGGCCAGTTGTACATTGGCTTCTTTTGCCATGGTTGCTGCCCCTTCTTCAAAAGCCTTAAAGGTAGGAGAGGTGTCGTCCGTTCCATTGGCACTGTCGTTTTTATACGCACTGTTCAAAATATCTAAATCTTCTTGTGCCCGAGTTATTTTTTTTAGAATGATTTCTTTGAATTCCTTCAAATCTTCTTCTCCGTATTGAGCTTTGATGTTTTCCATAGTAGTTTACGATTTACAAATTAACAATTTCGTTTTTATAGCGTCAAATTCAACAACCACCCCCTCTTCAAGGGCAGTATAAAACTCCAAAGTGTTTGTTAGGGTTTCACTTTTGATATAGCTTTCATTTTCCAAAACAGCTTCTTTCAAGGCCGCATCTTCTTCGAGGGATAGGTGAATGGTGTCGGTGACTTCCAAACCTGTTTCTTTTCGGATGTTTTGAATGCGATTGATCAACTCCCTTGCGATGCCTTCTTTGCGAAGCGCCTCGGTGATGTGTACATCCAAAGCGACCGTCAAGCCTCCTTGATTGGTCACCAACCAACCTTCAATGTCCTGAGAAGTGATTTCTACCTCCTCTAAACTTAAATCTACAAAATTTCCATTTATTTCGACGGCTATTTTTCCATCTTTTTCGAGCGTTTGTATTTCTTCTTGACCAAACTGCTGCACGGCAGCACCTACAAAGCGCATTTCTTTGCCGTATTTGGGGCCTAGTACTTTGAAATTGGGCTTGATGTTTTTAACCAATATACCAGAAGCATCGTCGATCAGTTCAATCTCTTTGACGTTCACCTCAGAAATAATCAGGTCTTGGATGGCGGTGATGTCCTCGCGTTCCCTTTGGTCCAATACAGGAATCATCACTCGCTGCAAAGGTTGCCGAACTTTGATCATTTCTTTTTTACGCAGTGACAAGACCATAGAGGAAATCTGTTGTGCCTTTTGCATTTTTCGTTCCAAAGATTTGTCTATAACCTTTTCGTTGCAGGTAGGGAAGTCCACCAAGTGAACAGATTCTGCATGGTTTCCTTGTACAGCATTTGTCAAATCTTTGTACATGTTGTCCATAAAGAAAGGCGCAATCGGTGCACTCAGTTTGGCAACCGTCAAAAGACATGTGTACAAACTTTGGTAAGCAGAAATTTTATCCTGCTTATAGTCTCCTTTCCAAAAACGCCTTCTGCTCAAACGAACAAACCAGTTGCTCAAGTTTTCGGATACAAAATCTTGGATGGCTCTTGCCGCTTTGGTAGGTTCGTAGGCTTCGTAAAAAGCATCCACATTTTTCACCAATGTATTCAGTTCGGATAAAATCCAACGGTCAATTTCAGGTCTTTCCTCAAGGGCAATTGCAGTTTCTTTGTAGCTAAAATTGTCCAAGTTGGCATACAAAGAAAAGAAAGAATAGGTATTGTAAAGGGTTCCAAAGAATTTTCTACGCACCTCGTCAATCCCATCGATGTCAAACTTCAAGTTGTCCCAAGGGTTGGCATTGGAGATCATGTACCAACGCGTAGCGTCGGGCCCATACGTATCCATGGTTTTAAAAGGATCGATGCCATTGCCCAGACGTTTGGACATTTTTTTGCCGTATTTGTCGAGCACCAAGCCGTTGGACACCACATTTTTGTAAGCAACAGAATCAAATACCAGGGTGCTAATAGCGTGTAGGGTATAAAACCATCCACGGGTTTGGTCTACCCCTTCTGCGATAAAATCTGCAGGATAAAACTGCTCCTTGTCGATGAGTTCTTTGTTTTCAAAAGGATAGTGCCATTGTGCATAAGGCATGGACCCCGAATCAAACCACACATCGATCAAGTCGGCCTCGCGTTGCATTGGTTTTCCCGAAGGAGCGACCAAGGTGATTTGGTCGACAATATTTTTGTGCAAATCAATTTTGGCATAATTTTCTTCGGACATGTTTCCGACTTCAAAGTCTGCAAACACGTCTTTACTTTCAACGCCTGCTTCGATGGCTTTTTGGATTTCCGCTTTCAATTCTTCTAGGGATCCAATAAGAATTTCTTCGGTACCGTCTTCGGTTCTCCAAATCGGCAAGGGGATTCCCCAATAGCGAGAACGAGACAGGTTCCAATCGTTGGCATTTTTGAGCCAATTTCCAAAACGTCCTTCTCCTGTCGATTTTGGTTTCCAATTGATGGTTTCGTTCAATTCGAAGAGGCGGTCTCTTTTTTCGGTGACTTTTACAAACCAAGAATCCAATGGGTAGTACAAGACGGGTTTGTCCGTTCGCCAACAATGGGGGTAACTGTGTTTGTATTTTTCTACATGGAAAGCTTTGTTCTCTTCTTTCAGTTGAATGGCAATTTCAACATCTACGGATCTTTCAGGGACTTCCCCTTCGTTGTAGTATTCGTTTTTTACGTATTTCCCAGCATAAGGCCCTACGTGTTGGGTGAATTTTCCTTGCAAGTCGACCAGTGGAATGGGTGTTTCATTTTCGTCCAAGACCAACAAAGGCGGAACTTCTGGAGTGGCTTGTTTGGCAACAAGGGCATCGTCGGCACCAAAAGTGGGTGCCGTATGGACAATTCCGGTTCCGTCTTCCGTCGTTACAAAATCCCCTGCAATAACTCGAAAAGCATTTTCTGGATTTTGGTAAGGCAAAGCAAAGGGCAGCAATTGTTCAAATTTTGAACCGACCAATTCAGAACCTTTGTATTTGTCAACAACGATAAAAGGGATTTTTTTATCTCCCGCATTGTAAGCTGTTAAATCTGCTGCTGCTGCTACGGCAAAGAATTTTTTGCCAAACTGTTTTCCGACCAAGGCTTCGGCAAGGATCACAACAAGGGGTTCAAAGGTATATTGGTTGAAAGTTTGGACCGCGACATAGTCAATTTTTGGACCCACTGTCAGTGCCGTATTTGAGGGCAAAGTCCAAGGAGTCGTTGTCCATGCTAGGAAATGAACGGTTCCTTCTAATTTTTGAAGTTTTTCTGGCAAGGAATTTTTAAGTGCTTTGAACTGAGCGACAATGGTGGTGTCGGTCACATCTTGGTATGCACCTGGTTGGTTGATTTCGTGAGAGCTCAATCCCGTTCCGGCTTTTGGAGAATAAGGTTGAATTGTATAGCCTTTGTACAACAAATTTTTCTTGTACAATTGTGACAACAACCACCAAACCGATTCCATGTACTTGGGTTTGTAGGTCACGTATGGGGCATCCATATCTACCCAATAGCCGATGCGTTCAGTCAAGTTGTTCCAAACATCGGTATATTTCATCACGGCTTTTCGACAAGCCTCGTTGTATGCTTCGATAGAGATTTTGGTGCCGATGTCTTCTTTGGTGATGCCCAATTCTTTTTCGACACCCAATTCAACAGGCAATCCGTGAGTGTCCCAGCCCGCTTTCCGTTCTACTTTGAACCCTTTCATGGTTTTGTAGCGCGGAAAAATGTCTTTGATGGTCCGCCCGATGACGTGGTGGATTCCAGGAAGTCCGTTGGCAGAAGGAGGCCCCTCAAAAAACACATAAGGTTCTTTCCCATCTCGCAAGCGAATACTCTTTTGGAAGATGTCATTTTCTTTCCAAAAATTTAGTGTCTCAGCGGCAATGTTGGTCAAACTAAGCCCTTTGTGTTCTTTAAATTTTGCACTCATGCTACTTGGGTTTCAATTCAAACGCGAAAATACATAAAATACTTCGAATGGAGAACCCTTTAAAGTCTAAAATTGAAGACAATAGCTTGGATAAAAAACACAAATGAAACAGGGATAAGTTTCACAATTCCTTGTAATTTTGCGTTTTAAATCCATTCCATGAGAAAACTCAAAAACAGTGAATTGCAGCGTTTGGAAGTTGCGGAATTCAAGCAAACACCCAAAATTCCTTTGAGTGTTATTTTAGACAATATTCGAAGTTTGAACAACATCGGATCTGTATTTAGAACCGGAGATGCTTTTGTGGTGGAAAAAATATACCTCTGTGGCATTACAGCCACTCCGCCTAACAAAGACATTCACAAGACAGCTTTGGGTGCTACGGCTTCTGTAGAATGGTCCTACGAGGAAAGCACCTTGTCTTTGGTAGAAAGATTAAAAAACGAAGGAGTAACCGTTGTTTCGATTGAGCAGGCAGAACACGCAACGCCACTTCAAGATTTTGAGGTGTCTTCCCAAAAGCGCTATGCCATTGTGTTGGGAAATGAAGTCAAAGGAGTTCAACAAGCTGTCGTTTCCGCTTCGGATCACTGCATTGAAATTCCACAATTTGGCACCAAGCATTCTTTGAACATTTCTGTAACTGCAGGGGTTGTATTGTGGTCTTTTTTGGAGAAGTTGAAACTCTAAAAGAGTTAAAACCCCAACATCATTTTGGCAATCCAAAAGTAGATCAGAATTCCAAAAATATCGTTACTCGTGGTGATAAAAGGACCTGTAGCCAAAGCAGGATCAATGCCTTTTTTATCCAAAATGATAGGGACAAAAGTTCCAATCAAAGCAGCGATGATGATGACGATGATCAAAGAGCTAGCAATTGCGTAATTGACGGTCAAATTAAAACCTTGAAAAGCACCGTAGGCGAGCACCAAAAGAGCTAAAATCACCCCATTGACCAAACTCAATCCAATTTCTTTCATCAATCGGGTCCAAAGACTTCCTTTGATGTTGTTGTTGGCGAGTCCTTGAACAATGATCGCACTCGATTGCACACCTACATTTCCAGCCATCGCTGCAATCAAAGGAGTGAAGAAAAATAAAATTTTGTGTTTTTCCAAAGCCTCTTCAAAACCGCCCATGATATAGGCTGCTCCAAGTCCGCCAAACAAGCCCAATACCAACCAAGGCAATCGGGCCTTTGTCAATTGTAAGATACTGTCATCAGCCTCGACATCTTCGGTGATTCCCGCTGCCATTTGGTAATCTTTGTCAGCTTCTTCTTTGATGACATCGACCACATCATCGATTGTTATTTGTCCGACCAAACGATTCATTTCATCCACGACAGGCACTACAAACAAATCATATTTCTGCATGGTTTTTGCTACTTCCTCGTCTTTTTCCTCCACAGGGATGGAGGTGATGTTTGGGTTGTAAATGTCTTTGATAGGTGTTTTTGTAGAGGTCGTCAACAAGCTTTTTAAGGACAGACGTCCCATCAAAACATCGTTGTCGTCTACCACATAAATGGTGTGGACTTTGTCGTAGTCGGCTGCCTGCTTACGCATTTCTTTGACACAGCGTAGGTTAGACCAATTCTCATTGACCTTGATCAGTTCTTTCCCCATCAAGCCTCCAGCAGAATCTTCATCATAGCGCAACAAATCGACAATGTCTTTGGCGTGTTCTACATCTTCAATTTGGGAGATGACTTCTTCTTTTTGTTTTTCGGAAAGTTCCCCGATGATATCGGCAGCATCGTCGGAGTTCAATTTGTCAATTTCTTTGGCGATCTCTTCAGAAGAAAGACCCTTTAAGACTTTTTCTCGGGTATCGTCATCGAGTTCTGTGAGGATTTCAGAAGTCTTTTCGGCGTCCAGCAGTTTGATGATAAACAACGCATTGTCAAAATTGAGTTCTTCTAAAATTTCAGCAATGTCGGCAGGGTGCATTTCCTCGAACAAGGCAGGTAGTTCCCGGTTGTTTCCTGCTGCGATGAGCTGCTCTAGGTTGGTGATGAATTCTTTGTTGATTTCAACTTGCATCTTGCGCAATTAATGAGGTTAGTTCAACGAATGCTGCTACTGACAATTGTTCAGGGCGCTTCGCAAAGATAGCATCTTCTCTCAATTTATCCGAAAGATTCATGGATTTTAAACTGCTTCTCAGCATTTTTCTACGTTGGTTGAAAGCTGTTTTGACCACTCTGTAAAACAATTTTTCATCTACCGGGAGTTCGTAATTTTCTTTGCGAAGCATTCGGATAACACCAGAATCAACTTTGGGAGGTGGGTCAAAAACAGTGGGAGGAACCGTAAATAGGTATTCCACTTCATAAAAGGCTTGGGCGAGTACCGAAAGGATGCCGTATTTTTTGCTGCCTTCTTTTTCGGCAATGCGTTCGGCCACTTCTTTTTGAAACATCCCTGAAAACTCTGGAATCTGCGCCCTGTTTTCCAAGGTTTTAAAAACAATTTGTGTGGAAATGTTGTAAGGAAAATTGCCAATGATGGCAAAAGGGGTTTCTTGAAAGAGTTCCTTTAGGTCGATTTTTAAAAAATCTTTGGAGTGGATTCTAGGAGCGAGATTTAGGTAGGTGTTTTGCAGGTATTCTACGGATTCCGTGTCAATTTCGATCACGTGAGTGGTGTAGTCTTTTTGCAATAGGTATTTGGTCAAAACACCCATTCCTGGACCAATCTCTAAGACGTTTTGATAACTCTTTTCTGTCAAGCTATCCGCAATGTTCTTAGCGATTTGTTCGTCTTTTAAAAAGTGTTGGCCGAGGTGTTTTTTTGCTCTTACGCGCATTAAAAAGGAATTGAAAGGTGAAATTTTTTACTAGGAATGCGATTGTCCTTAGTTTTTTGAGGCGAATTGTTTGTCGATCAGTTGCATTTCAGTTTCAAAATAGACAAATTGACCGGCAAATTTTGCATTGGTTTTGTTTTTCATAAGTGTCGCATCTGTTTTGTGAAAGTCTTCGAGAATATCTCTGTTTTCCAGCGTGTATTGCACGCTGTAGGTGCTGCCTCCTAGGTCTTCCTCGACCAATACTTTGCACATCTTGGCGGACAGAAACTTTCCGGTATCGAGCATTTCGGGGATGTGCGTGTTTTGCATCCATGCCAGCCACTCTTTTTCAGCGTTTTCTTGAATGTTGGTAGTGATGTTGTATACGTACATCTGTCAAGGGGTTTTGGTTGGTTGCTCCCTTCAAAGATAGGAAGAATCAACGGGATATAAAATTGTTCTTTTGGGGGCTTTGCTTTTTGCTAAATGCAAAAACAGGTCAAACCCTCCAAATGAAAAAAAAGAACATTCCAGTTTTTGAGAAGGGTGAGCCCCTAAAACCGGTTGTTTCACAACCCCCTGCACTGTACTTGTTGTAGTTTGAATCGAATTCCCCTCTCGAAGGACACCTGAAAACACGGACATACAAGACAATGAAAACGAGGGGCAAGGAATTTTGCTAGAGACGAACTATCTGACAGCTTATTTGATCAAATCAAAACCAGTATACGGCACCAAGACCTCTGGGATTTGAATGCCATCGGGGGTTTGGTAGTTTTCCAAAAGGCTCGCCAAAACTCTTGGCAAGGCCAAAGAACTTCCGTTTAAGGTATGCGCCAATTGTTTTTTGCCTTCTGCATTTTTATAACGCAACTTCAAGCGATTCGCTTGAAAGCTTTCAAAATTTGAAATCGAACTGATTTCCAACCACCGGTCTTGCGCTGTTGAAAACACTTCAAAATCATAGGTCAACGCAGCGGTAAAGCCCAAGTCTCCTCCGCACAAAGTCAAAATCCGATAAGGCAATTTCAATTCTTCTAAAATGTTTTTTACATGGGCGACCATGCCTTCCAATGCGGCGTAAGAATTCTCAGGGAGTTCCAAGCGCACAATTTCTACTTTGTCGAATTGGTGCAGTCGGTTCAAGCCACGCACGTGGGCGCCATAAGAGCCTGCTTCTCTCCGAAAACAAGGTGTATAAGCTGTATTGGCAATCGGGAAGTCCGTTTCTTTTAAGAGCACATCTCGGTACATATTGGTGACGGGCACTTCTGCGGTAGGAATCAGATACAAATCGTCTTTTGCATCGTGGTACATTTGTCCTTCCTTGTCCGGCAATTGACCAGTTCCGATTCCAGAAGCCTCGTTCACCAAATAAGGAGGCTGTACTTCTAAGTAACCGGCAGCCGTGTTTTTATCCAAAAAATAATTTATCAATGCACGTTGCAAACGCGCCCCTTTCCCCTTGTAAACAGGAAAACCAGCGGCGGCAATTTTATTGCCTAACTCAAAATCGATAAGGTCGTATTGCTTGACCAAATCCCAGTGCGGCAGCGCCCCTTCGTGTAAGGTAGGGATGCTTCCTGCTTCAAAAGAAATCAGGTTGTCCTCTTCAGAACTGCCAGAAGGGACGATTTCGTTGGGGATGTTTGGAATGGTGTACAACAAGGTTTGCAATGCGTCGTTGGCAGCAGTCAGTTCTTCCGACAAGACTTTAGACGCATCTTTTAAAAGAGCTGTTTTTTCTTTGAGAAGTGCTGCTTTCTGAGGTTCCCCAGCTTTGAACAAGACACCAATTTCTTTGGAAAGCTTGTTGGATTCCGCCAAGGTATTGTCGAGTTTTGTCTGTGTTGCTTTTCGAGTTTCATCCGTAGCAAGGACCTTGTCGAGGGTCACTTCGGCGTCTGGGAAATTGCGTTTGGCCAAACCGTGGACTACTTTTTCTCTATTCTCCTTGATGAATGAAACCTGAATCATGTTGCTTGTTTTTAAAAAGGCAAATTTATAAAAATAGATGTTTTAAAAGCGGATAAATAGGGAAATGTTTGTTTTGCTTTGGTCAAAAAGCAAGCACTTTATTTTTTGGATTCGTTTGCAGAGATAATTGCATCTATCTGCTGCACCTTTTGCGGCATGCCTGCTACCGAAAAACCCAACTGAATTCGATAGGTTCCTTTGGAGAGTTGAGAAAGTTGCAAAGTCCCCTTTTTGACGGGGAACCAACCTGCCGATCCCTTGCAATAACAAAACCGCCCAAACAAAAGACCCACTTTTTCAAGGGCTTGGTCTTGCAAGAACAATTTTTTTTCTTTGGGATTGAATTCCAAATAAACGGTTTCTGAATAAAAATCGTCAGCCACATTTTTGCGACGCTCTTTTGTGTAACGGTGTTGAAAAACAAGTTTGTTGCCTTTGACAAGAGTTGGGTAGCGAGCGCCCGTCGTGTCTTCGTTCAAAAAGAGGCGGCTGTTGGAAACAATTTTGGAGGTACAGGTTCCTTCCGAAGGACAAGGTGTTTTGTTCGTTGTTGTTTGGAGAGTTGATTTGCAGGCGCACAACCCGAAGCACAGCAAAAGAGCAAATATTTTCATACCACAAGGTAAGCAATTAGTCCTGAATCAGAGAATAGGATTTGATTTTGTCTTGGGACAATTGTGCTTTCAAGGCTTGTACAGACTCAAATCGTTGTTCCTCTCTTAAAAAGTCCAAAAATTGAATCTCCAAGTTCTTTCCATACAAATCTTTGTCCCAGTCGAAAAAATGCACTTCGATGGTTTCATCCACACCATTGACTGTTGGACGCACTCCAATGTTCAACATTCCGTAATGATCGGTGTTTTCCATTTGGGCTTTCACGAGGTAGGCTCCTTTTTTCGGTGTGAGTTTGTAGGATTCCGGAATTTTGATATTTGCGGTAGGAAATCCGATGGTATTGCCGAGTCGTTCTCCTGACACCACTTCTCCGGAGATTGAAAAAGCACGGCCCAAATACCGGTTGGCCTTTTTGACATCACCTTCTTGCAAGGCGGTTCGTATTTTTGTTGAACTGACGGCAATCTCGTTGATGTCTTGTGAGGGAATTTCAATGACTTCAAAGTCGTATACATGTCCGTATTCTTCCAGTTGCTCAAAATTTCCTTCCCTGTTTTTTCCAAAACGATGGTCGTAGCCAACAATCAGCTTGGACGTGTTGAGGTGATTGACCAAGACATTTCTGACAAATTCCAAGGCCGTGAGTCTTGAAAAAGCTTTGTCAAAAGGATGAATGATCAGACAGTCCAGACCTGTTTTTTCTAAAAAAGCAATGCGTTCTTCGATGCTGTTGATCAGCTTGATGGAATTGTCTTTTTGCAAGACCATTCTTGGATGTGGAAAAAAAGTCAGCAATACCGAGCGACTGTTCTCTTTTTTGGCGGTGGCAACAAGTTGCTCGATGATTTTTTGATGCCCAACGTGAACCCCGTCAAAGGTGCCAATTGTCACAATGGATTTCTCGGCAGTGTTGAATTTTTTGTAATTTTCAATTACTTTCAAATCAGAAGAATTAGCGACAGAATCGTTTCTGCAAATTTACATGCTATTTTTTTATTATTGCTTTGCAAAGTAAAATATTCTATGATTTTTCGAATATTTTAGGAAGGGTGCTTTTTTTTAGATAAGTTTGTTAGACTACGGATTCTCACTCCACAATTTATTGAAATGAAAAGAACACAAAATCGCATTTGCAACTTTCTCGGTTGCTTTTTACTTGGAGTGGTGAGCACTTTTGGACAAATCCAACCCCTTTGGGAGGCGACCCCCAAAGAAGACCTGTTGTTGTATCAAAAAAATTACAGAAAGGTCATTCCCACACAAGAAAAAGTATTTCGATTGGATTTGCCTGCTTTGAAATCCAAGTTGACCAACTGCCAGCCTCGAAGAGAAAGACGACTTCAGGTCAAAAATGCCCCCGTTTTGTCTTTTCCAAACCAAAAGGGTGTGTTGGTGCCCTACCGCATCTATCAAACAGCAGTCTTAAGCCCTGCACTGCAGCAAAAACACCCAGACATCAAATCTTATATTGGACAAGCTACAGATGGCAGTCATGCGCGTATCTATTTCAGTGTCAGTCCATTGGGCATCCACGGCTTGGTGTATTTGAAAACTGGAAAATCGTATTACTTGGATCCATACACAAAAGACGCACAGGCCTATGCCATCTATTCCAAAGAAGACCTTCTAAACAACGAATATACAAGGGAGTGCAAGGTTCGGAACCTGGAGAGTTCCTCCCTCCAAAAAAAAGCGAAAGCGTTGACAAACACCTCCTTTTCCATGGATGGCAAGCTGAGAACCTTTCGTTTGGCTTTGGTCTGTACTGGGGAGTATGCCCAATTTCACCTCCAAGATCAAAACATCCCCAACAATGCCACAGTAGCTGCCAAAAAAGAAGTTGTTTTGGCAGCCATGCACGCCACAATGACCCGAGTAAACGCTTTGTTTGAACGCGATGTGGCAGTGACCATGCAGTTGGTGGACAACGCAACATCGTTGATTTTTTTGGATGCGGATACCGATGATTTGACCAATAGCAATGACACCAAGATGCTCGGAGAGTCTCAAGAAATATGTGACAGTGTTATTGGAAATTCCAACTACGATATCGGCCATGTTTTTAGTTTTGGAGACTCAGGAGTTGCAGAATTGCTTTCGGTTTGTACTTCCAGAAAAGCACAAGGCGTGTCGGGTTCTGAAGTGCCCAAAGGCGACGGCTTTGACGTGGATTTTGTCGCTCATGAAATGGGCCATCAATTTGGCGCAACCCACACGTTCAATAACAGTTGTGACGGCAATCGAGAAGACAATTCTGCTGTCGAGCCGGGAAGTGGTTCTACCATCATGTCTTATGCAGGAATTTGTTCGCCAAACATACAGACCAACAGCGACTCCTATTTCCACGGAGTGAGCATCGCACAGATGCACAACCAAATTACGTCAGGGACGAGCAATTGTGCTGTCCAAACAGACCTCGGAAATCTCGCTCTAACTGCGGCTGCAGGTGCAGACTACAGCATTCCCAAATCCACCCCTTTTGTTCTGGAAGGAACTGCTTCCGGGCTTGGTGAAAACGGGACCTATTCTTGGGAACAAACCGATATTGAGGCAGCGGTTATGCCCCCATTTGCTACAAATACGGGTGGGCCACTCTTTCGTTCTTTGCCTCCGAAGGAAGTGCCTCAAAGGTATTTTCCAGCTTCTGAAACGGTGGCAAGTGGGAGTTTGGGCTCCATATGGGAACAACTGCCTTCCGTAGCAAGGACAATGGATTTTAAATTTACAGTCCGTGACAATGGGCTTTTCGGAGGGCAAGTGGCTTCAGACGAGCTGACACTTTCCGTGGACGCCGAATCTGGTCCTTTTAAAGTCACTTCTCAAGCGAGTGCGACAACCTTTTTTACCGGAGCTTCCAAACAGGTCACCTGGGACGTTGCCAATACGGATAAGTTGCCCGTCAATACGCAAAAAGTAAGCTTGCTTTTGTCCTTGGATGGAGGCATGAGTTTTCCGATTGTTTTGGCTTCGGAAGTTGACAACGATGGCACACATGCTGTCGTCATTCCCAATCACAAAACCACGCAGGGACGGATCAAAGTAGCTGCGGTTGGAAATGTCTTTTACAGCGTCTCTACAGCCGACATCACCATCGAAACTTCCAATTTTCAGATGGAATTCAACACAACTCTTCAAGAGGTTTGCCAACCCGATACAGCAGTCTACCCTTTTGTCTACAAGGCTTTTTTCGGGTTTTCCGAAACCACCCAATTTTCAGTAGAAGGACTTCCAAATGGCGTAGATGCTGTCTTTTCTGTTGTGAGTGCCCGTACAGACGACACCGCAGTTGAACTGAGTATTTCGGGAACCAACGCCTTGACAGTTGGGTCCTATGAGTTCGACTTGATAGGTACTTCTACAACAGAGATCAAAACGGTCACACTTACTTTGGAGGTTTACAAAAACGATTTAAAAGGACCCAAATTAGTAAAGCCTTCAAACAATACATATAACGCAATAAGTCCTTTGCTTTTTGAGTGGGAAGGGTCTAGCAATGTTTCTTATTACGAGTTGGAAATTGCTTCCGACCCAACTTTTGCGAACGTTTTGGAAACAGTCCAAACGTCCAAAACCAGCCATGTTGTGCAACAGCTCGAAGAAAACACGCGTTATTATTGGCGGGTATCTGCCAACAGCCCATGTCAAACAGGGGTGTATTCGGAAATTTTTGTTTTTGTGATGGGGAATATTGGTAGTTTTGAGTTTGGCGCAAACTTAGAAGAGGAGTCCATTCCTGATGCAGCCCCTGAAGGCTTGCGATCTGTGCTGAGCATCCCTCAAAAAATTCGCATTACAGACGTGGATGTCATACTTAACATCGAACATTCCTATGTTGGAGATTTGCAAATTACATTGACCCATCCAGACGGTACAGAGATGTTGTTGGTCGCAGCGGACAATCAAGATACGGGAAGCAATTTTACAGAGACCATCTTTGACGATGCCGCAGTATTTGATTTGACAAACAAGGAAGCCCCCTATACCGGACGCTTTCGTCCTGAAGAGTTGCTTTCTGTTTTCAATGGTAAGTTCAGTGAAGGAGATTGGGTGCTTGCAGTGGTTGACAAATCTGAAGATGACGAAGGGGTCTTGCGCAACTGGCGCTTGTCAATTGCCGGAGTGGCATTTACGGAAATTAAGGTTGCACCCGGATTTACGCCCAATGGAGACGGGGTCAACGACACTTGGATAGTTCAAAACATCCAAGATGGGAGTCCGGAAACGCTCAGTTCACCCATAGCCCGTGTGGAGGTGTACGACCGCAATGGAAAGTTGGTCTACAAATCCGAGCCGTATCAAAACGATTGGGAGGGCTTGCTGTCCAACGGAAACACCCTAGCCCCAGGGAGTTATGTTTACAAAGTCTTTTCGGTCAATAACCGTTTCCCTGCTCAAAAGGGATGGTTGTTCATCAAGTATTGAGCAATCCTTAATTTACCTTGTGTTTTTTTAAAGAAAACACACTTTGTGACGCCGATATATTTTGAATTCAAAAAAATATTGTACTTTGAACCCCACAAACCAAACCAAATCCTCCCATGAAAAAACATTTAAGTATTTTAGCATTCCTATTGACAGGACTTGCAACATTTGCCCAAACAACAGTTTCTGGAACTGTAGTAGACTCAAATTCAGGAAGTCCCATTCCTGGAGCCAACATTTCTGTGATTGGCGCTGCAGCGGGAACCTCCTCAGATTACGACGGAAAATTTTCCCTTCAAGTGGATCAAGCGGGTGCATTTAGCATTCAAGCGAGCAGCGTTGGATTTCAATCTGCAACCGTTAATGTAACTGCAAACAGTCAAAACATCGAGATTTCTTTGCGAGAAGGAACTCAGTTAGACGAGGTGGTGGTTTCTGCTTCTCGTACGCCAGAGCGGATTTTTGAATCGCCTGTGACCGTTGAAAAATTAGGTCTTGCAGAGATAAAAAACAGTACTTCCGCTAGCTTTTATGGTGGAATAGAAGGACTCAAAGGAGTCCAAATAAACAAAGGTGGTATCTTTATGCAGCAAATCAGTACACGTGGATTCTCGACGATTTACAACGAGGGTTTTGTGCAACTGGTAGACATGATGGACAACTCAGCACCCGGATTGAATTTTCCAATGGGAAATTTGTTGGGACTCAATGAATTGGATGTCAAAAGTGTGGAATTGATGCCTGGAGCCTCTTCCGCTTTGTACGGTGCCAATGCCATCAAAGGAATCTTGTTTATGAACAGTAAAAACCCATTTGAGCATCCTGGAATTAGTGCTTATGTAAAGTCAGGTGTCACCACTCAAGATGCAGGGGGATCCAATCCATACCAAGATTTAGGATTTCGAATTGCCCATAAGTTTTCTGACAAGTTTGCGGCAAAAGTATCTTTTTCTGTCGCTGAAGGAACCGACTGGAGCGCAGTTGATACTTCAGATTACAACGATGCGTCTAAATCGTCTTCGGACATTGATTACGATGGAATCAACATATACGGGGAACAATCCGGTAGTTTGACAGATGTATTTATAGGAGGATTAATGGCCGCGGGACAACCAGATGAGGTTGTAGGGATTGCTAGTTCCGCCAATTCAACTTATTTTGCGCCCACGAATGTCGCAAGTACAGGTTACGCCGAATCGGATTTGACAAATTACAAAGCTAAAAGTGTCAAAATGGATGCAGCCCTGCATTACAAAATATCCGAAAACACTCAGTTGAGCTGGAATTCCAAAATAGGAACCGGTAGTGCCATTCTTCAGGCGACCAACCGCAATGTGTTAAAGGATTTTGAATTGCAACAACACAAATTGGAATTGAACAGCAACAACTTGACCCTTCGAGCCTATGCGACTTTAGAAGATTCTGGAAATACACATGACGCTTCTGCTTTGGCGACGCGAATTTCCGATGCACAGCCAGGGGGAATCCAACAGGGGTGGTACGGAACGTATTTGACGAATTATCTGGGGGTTATTGGAACTCAAATAAACGCTGCGGCACCTGCTTTGTTGCCCGCAGTTGAGGGAATCAATACGCTTATTTTAGGACACCAATCCGACCAGTTGGCAGGATTTGGTTTTCCTGCATCTGTAGACATGACAATTGATGATTTGCCAGGTGTCGATACAGCACAAGCTCATGCAATCGCTAGAGCAGCTGCAAATGCCAATATGTTGGTTCCGGGATCAGCTGAATTTGAAGAGGCCAAACAAGCCGCTATTGGAAAAGCGATTTCTGAAGGAGGTGCAGCTATTCAAGACCAATCCAAATCTTATAGTTTTGAAGGAAACTACAATTTAAAAGACATCATCAAATCTGCAGATGTCATCGTTGGAGCTTCTTATAAAATGTTCTCTTTGGATTCCAACGGAACATTATTTACGGATTACGAGTCTCCAATCGAATACAACGAATACGGGATGTATGGACAAGCAGTGAAAAACCTTGGAAAAGTAAAAGTTACCGGTTCCTTGCGTTACGACAAAAGTGAATTTTTTGACGGAAACTTTACACCGAGATTGGGCTTGTTGTACAGCTTTTCTGAAGACCAAAACATCCGTGTCTCCTACCAAACGGGCTTTAGAAACCCATCTTCACAAGATCAATTTATTGGTTTGAATGTAGGGTCTGCTATTTTGTTAGGTTCTTCATCTGACAATATTGATCGCTTCGTCATGGATGTGAAAGGAAACACCGTTACTGGGCAATATGTTTTTGACAATGCCTTGTCATTGAGCAGTGTGTTGTCTGGAGCTCCTCAGGCTGCGAACCTCAAGAATGTGGTGCCAGAACAAGTTGAATCTTTTGAGTTTGGGTACCGTCTTAACAATCCTGTTTTCAACGTGGATTTGAACGGTTACTTTAGCAAATACACCAATTTCTTAGCGGGACAAAATGTATTTGTTCCATTGGAAAATGGAGAGAGTCAGGTATTCCAAGTAGACGGAAATACGGACGAAGTGGTCAACACCTACGGAGCCAACTTGGGCATCAATACCCGTGTATTTGGAAAGGTAAAACTTGGATTGATTTACGAGTACAATAAAATGGACTACGATGCGCCTGCAAATTCAGATTACGAGCCTGGGTTCAATACCCCAGAAAACCGTGTGAAATTGAACATAGGCGTCAACAATATCGTTGGAAAATTGAACGTTGGAATCAATGCGAGATGGAACGAGGAGTACTGGTACGAGTCTACCTTTGTAGATGCGATGGTGCCTTCAGCTACTGTTTTCGATGTTCAAGCCAATTATCCAATATACGAATACACAACTTTAAAAGTAGGTGCCAGCAATTTGTTTGGATCGGATTACTTACAAATTCCTGGAAGTGGAATGATTGGACAGCAATCCTATGTCTCATTGACCATCAATCCATAAACCCGAAAGGATTTTTAATTGCAAAACGCCCTGATCTTTTAGGGCGTTTTTTTATGCGTAAAAAACCCAAAATCCTTTTTTGTTTGTAAGTCAAAAATCCTATCTTTGCCCCTTGAAAAAAGGAGGGAATACTTCCACAACAATAGTTCTAACAAAATAACAGTCACAACAATGTCTAAATTAACAGGTAAAGTTACTCAGATTATTGGACCCGTAATTGATGTCGCATTTGCTACAGGTGAAGGTCTTCCACAAATTTTCGACTCTTTGGAAATTACCAGAGACAACGGTTCTCTTTTGGTTTTGGAAGTTGAACAACACATTGGAGAAGATACGGTTCGCTGTATCGCGATGGATTCTACAGATGGATTGAGCAGAGGCGTTGATGCCGTTGCTACTGGAAATCCTATTAAGATTCCTGTAGGAGACAACATCTACGGACGTTTGTTCAATGTAAACGGAGATCCTATTGACGGATTGAAAGCTTTGCCAAAAGACGGTGCCAACGGGATGTCTATCCACAGAGATGCGCCTAGATTTGAAGACTTGTCTGTATCTACAGAAGTATTGTTTACAGGAATTAAAGTGATTGATTTGATCGAGCCTTACTCAAAAGGAGGTAAAATTGGATTGTTCGGGGGAGCCGGTGTAGGTAAAACCGTACTGATTCAAGAGTTGATTAACAACATCGCAAAAGGACATGGTGGACTTTCAGTATTCGCAGGAGTAGGTGAAAGAACACGTGAAGGAAATGACCTGATGCGTGAAATGATTGAAGCTGGAATTATCCAATATGGAGAAAAATTCGAGCAGTCAATGGAAGAAGGTGGATGGGATCTTGAAAGCATCGACCATGAAAAAATGAAAACATCTAAAGTAACTTTTGTTTTCGGACAAATGAACGAACCTCCTGGGGCTCGTGCACGTGTTGCTTTGTCTGGACTTACGATCGCTGAATATTTCCGTGATGGTGCTGGAGACCCAACACAAGGAAAAGACGTCTTGTTCTTTGTAGACAATATATTCCGATTTACACAAGCAGGTTCTGAAGTTTCTGCACTTCTTGGACGGATGCCTTCTGCCGTAGGTTACCAACCAACATTGGCGACAGAGATGGGAGCCATGCAAGAGCGTATTACTTCTACAAAAACAGGTTCTATTACTTCTGTACAAGCGGTATACGTGCCTGCAGATGATTTGACAGATCCAGCACCGGCAACTACCTTTGCCCACTTGGATGCAACCACGGTATTGTCTCGTAAAATTGCAGAGCTTGGAATTTACCCGGCGGTAGATCCATTGGACTCTACGTCTCGTATTTTGACAGCGGATATTTTGGGTGAAGAGCACTACAACTGTGCACAAAACGTAAAAGAATTGTTGCAACGTTACAAAGAATTGCAAGATATCATTGCCATTTTGGGAATGGAAGAATTGAGTGAAGAAGACAAATTAGTTGTACACAGAGCTCGTAGAGCACAGCGTTTCTTGTCTCAACCTTTCCACGTAGCGGAACAGTTTACTGGAATTCCTGGAGTCTTGGTAGATATTAAAGATACCATCAAAGGATTCAACATGATTATGAACGGTGAATTGGATCAATACCCAGAAGCGGCCTTCAACTTGAGAGGTTCTATCCAAGATGCAATTGATGCCGGAGAAAAAATGTTGGCAGAAGCTTAAGTCTTAAAAATTTAATTTTTAATTAAAAACGATGTTTTTAGAAATTGTATCTCCTGAAGCGACCTTATTTGGTCAAGAAGTCACCGCTGTTTCCGTACCTGGAATCAATGGGGAATTTCAAATGTTAAACAACCACGCGGCCATTGTTTCTGTATTGGGCAAAGGCGCAGTGAAAATACAAGGAGATGCTTTAGAAATTGCAGAAGAGTTCCAAGCAAACTTTCAAAAAGAGGGCAAAAATTACTCAATTGCAATCAATAGCGGAACAGTTGAAATGAAAGAAAACAAGGTGGTGGTTTTGGTAGACTGATGCCATCCCTATTAATTTTACAAAACTCCGAGGCGACTCGGAGTTTTTTTATGCCTTTTTTTGAATCTCTCTTTAAAAGAGATTTCACGCACAGCAGACTCCTCAAAAAAACAATACAGGTTGTTTTTTTGAGGAGTGCGTCCAACTTCTTCGGAAGTTCATTAATTTAGCACTTTCATCAAAAGCCAAGTCAAAAGGAGTTGTCCTATGAACAGATTTCCAAAAGAATTGAAAAAAAAAGTAGAAGAACGAAAAGAAATCAATGCGCATCGGGTTTTGTCTTGTTCGTCAGCAACCATTGATTTCGCTTCGAATGATTACTTGGGCTTTGCGAAAAGCCCTAACATTCAAGAAAAAGCACGGCTTCGCCTTCAAAACGAGACCTTTGTAAATGGAAGCTCTGGTTCCCGTTTGCTTTCGGGCTCACACCCTTTGCATGATGAGGTAGAAACAATGTTGGCATCAGTTCACAATGCCGAAGCGGCCCTGTTGTACAATTCTGGATACGACGCCAACGTTGGATTGTTTTCTGCGGTTTTGCAAAAGGGAGCAACGGTTTTGTACGACGCTTTGATCCATGCTTCTATTAGAGACGGCATCCGATTGTCCAATGCCAATGCTTACAAATTTCAGCACAACTCATTGCAAGACTTGGAAAAGAAATTCGCAAAGTGCAAAGGCCCTGTATACATTGCTGTGGAAGCCGTCTACTCCATGGACGGGGATTGCGCTCCATTGGAAGCTTTGGTGGCTTTTTCCAAACGCAACAACTGCTATTTGATTGTAGACGAGGCACATTCCAATGGGGTTTTTGGAGAAAAAGGGACAGGCTTGCTTCAAAAACTAAATTTAGAAAACGAAGTTTTTGCGCGGGTACACACCTTTGGAAAAGCCTTGGGTTGTCATGGGGCCGTTGTTTTGGGGGCTCCTGAATTGCGGGACTACCTGATCAATTTTTCCAGGTCTTTTATTTACACTACAGCCGCTTCCTTACATGCCGTGGCAGTCATAGCCGCCGCTTACCAAGAATTGGAGCAAAGTCCTGCGCTTCAAAAATTGCATTCGAACATATCTTTTTTTAAGGAAATGGCAAAGGCATGCCACCTTACATCTTTTTTTATTGAAAGTTCCAGTGCCATACAGTCCTGTGTTTTTCCAGGAAATGAGCGTGTCAAAAATACGGCAAGACAACTGCGTACTCTCGGGTTTGAAGTGAAAGCGGTCTTGGCACCTACCGTTCCCCAAGGTCAAGAACGCATGCGCTTTTGCCTCCACAGCGACAATACCTTTGAAGAAATAGAAGAAGTCCTGCGGCAATTGGCTATTTTTGCCAAGGCCTAATCTCAAAAATACACCACCATTCGACACCTAAATTCAACCATGCCAAAGCAGCTTTTTATCACCGGAATTTCAACAGATGTAGGAAAAACAATTGCCTCAGCCATCGTAACAGAGGCTTTGAAAGCCGATTATTGGAAGCCTATACAAGCAGGAGACCTTGAACATTCCGACACCCACAAGGTACAGCAATTGATTTCCAATACACACTCTCAATTTCACCCCAATAGCTATGCTTTGAAAACACCGATGAGTCCACATGCAGCTGCCGCCATCGATGGCCTTGTCATTCAAAAAAAGGAAATTCTCGCCCCAGAAACAACAAACCACCTCGTTATCGAAGGTGCAGGAGGACTCTTGGTGCCATTGAACGACTCGGAAACCGTATTGGATTTGATTCAGGACCACCACAAAGTCATTGTTGTTTCGCGTCACTATTTGGGAAGCATCAATCACACCTTGTTGACCCTTCGAATGCTGCAAGAAAAAGGATTGGATGTGGCCTTGCTTTTTAGCGGAAATCCCCATCCGCCGACAGAAACCGTGATTCAAAAAATGACAGGAGTTCGTGTGCTGGGAAATATTTACGAGGAAAAGGTCTTTTCAAAAGAGGTCATCACGCGCTACGCCGACACCTTTCGAAAAGTCCTCTGCGATTTTATAAATGCTTAGATTTAAGCATTTCCAAAAACAATACAACGATACAGCAACACCATGAGTACACTTTCAGAAAGAGATCAAAAACACCTGTGGCATCCTTTGACCCAACACAAGTTACATGCGAACCACATTCCAATCACCAAAGCGGAAGGAGCACTTTTGTACGATGACCAAGGAAAGGCCTATATCGATGGAATTGCCTCTTGGTACACCTGTATGTACGGGCATTGCAACCCACACATCATCAAAAAGGTTACGGCCCAACTTACAAAGCTGGACCAAGTAGTTTTTAGCGGTTTTACGCACGAACCAGCCATCGAAATGTCAGAAGCCTTGATGCGCATTTTACCTGACAACCAACAAAAGCTGTTTTTTTCAGACAACGGTTCTACTGCTGTTGACGTCGCCATCAAAATGGCTTTGCAATACCATTTCAATCAGGGAAATAAACGCAGCAAGATCATCGCTTTGGAACAAGCATTCCACGGAGATACCTTTGGCGCCATGTCTGTCTCGGGGCTTTCTGTTTACAACGGCCCTTTTGAAGACTTCTTGTTACAGATCGACCGCATCGAAGTGCCTACACAAACCAATTTTGAACAGGTAAAAACCAGTTTTGAAAAGCTCTTAAAAACCGGCGAAGTAGCGGCTTTTATTTTTGAGCCTTTGGTACAAGGAGCAGCAGCCATGAACATGTACGAGGCATCTTTGTTGGACGAACTGATTGCGATGGCGCGCAAGCACCAGGTGTTGTGTATCGCAGATGAGGTGATGACGGGTTTTGGAAAAACTGGTAAAAATTTCGCCTCCGAATATTTAAAAAACAGCCCTGACATCCTCTGCCTCTCTAAGTCTTTGACAGGAGGACTGGTTCCCATGGCTTTGACTAGCTGCACGCAAGCCGTTTTCGATGCTTTTTACGACGACGCGCTCAGCAAGGGCTTTTTTCACGGACACACCTATTCGGCCAATCCATTGGGTTGTACTGCAGTCTTGGCGGGAATTGAATTGTTGACATCTGCAGAGATGCAGGCCAACATGCAGCGCATCGCGCAGCAGCACCGTGCTTTTGAAAAGAAAATAAAAACACATCCAAACGTAAAAGCGACCCGGCATTTGGGGGTTATTTTTGCTTTGGACATGGCAGTAGCAATGGAGCGTTACGGCAGTTTGAGAGACGAATTATTTCACTTCTTTATGGACCGAGGCGTCTGTCTGCGTCCTTTGGGAAATACCTTGTATATCTTGCCACCCTTTGTGATCTCAGACGCGCAATTGCAGAAAATCTACCAGGTCATCGAAGCGGCTTTGGAGCGATTTGGCAATTGACCTTTGAATAAAACTGTGAAATCGCGCGCGAAACTTCTTTTTTTATTTTGTTGAAAAAGTTCTTTGTTCAGTGTTTTTTTCTGCTCCAAATCCCCCATTATTTTAGTACTTTTACTTTCTAATTATTAATTTTTACAAGCGATTCACTATGGCAAACGATACAAAAGAGAAAGAGGCAAAATTAAAAGCGTTGCAAATGACGCTTGACAAGCTCGATAAAACCTACGGGAAAGGAGCCGTGATGAAGATGGGAGACGTGGCGCATGAAGATGTAGAGGCCATCTCTTCAGGATCTCTTGGGTTGGACCTCGCCTTAGGAGTTGGCGGATATCCAAGAGGGAGAGTGATTGAAATTTACGGACCGGAATCTTCCGGAAAAACCACCTTGACCATCCACGCCATTGCCGAAGCTCAAAAGGCTGGAGGCATCGCCGCTTTTATCGATGCAGAGCATGCCTTTGATCGGTTTTATGCAGAAAACTTAGGGGTAGATATTGACAATTTGATTATTTCACAACCCGATCACGGAGAACAAGCTTTGGAGATTACAGAAAATTTGATTCGTTCTGGAGCCATTGATATTGTTGTCATTGATTCAGTGGCTGCACTGACGCCAAAAAGTGAAATCGAAGGGGAGATGGGAGACTCCAAAATGGGCTTGCACGCGCGATTGATGTCGCAAGCGTTGCGGAAATTGACAGGGACAATTAGCAAAACAAACTGTACGGTCATCTTTATCAACCAGCTGCGTGAAAAGATTGGGGTCATGTTTGGAAATCCGGAAACCACAACGGGTGGAAACGCCTTGAAATTTTATGCATCTGTTCGTTTGGACATTCGCAGAAGGACGCAGATCAAAGACGGAGACCAAGTGATTGGAAATAGCACCAAAGTAAAAGTGGTAAAAAACAAGGTGGCACCTCCTTTTCAAATGGCAGAATTTGACATCATGTACGGACAAGGCATCTCAAAAGTGGGTGAAATTTTGGACATCGGAGTCAACTACGGCATCATCAAAAAAAGCGGTTCTTGGTTTAGCTATGGGGACACCAAGCTCGGACAAGGGAGAGACGCTGTGAAAATCTTGATCAAAGACAATCCGGAATTGGCGGAAGAACTGGAAGCTAAAATCAAAGAAGCCATCGAAAACCAAGAATAGAACTTTTAAAAGATTTAAAAAAAAGAGCTGCTTGTAAAAACAGCTCTTTTTTTTGAATTATATTTGATGAAAAGGACCTGTTTTTTTTACATTGGATACGCAGAATAGCATCTATTTGTTTTGAAATATTGGGCGGTATTATCAAGGATTTTTGTAAATATTTTTTTAAAAAAATACACACGTGTTAGCAGTAAAAAATATCACATTTGCCTACGAAGAAACAGAGGTAGTCAAAAATTTTTCTTTTGAAGTTAAAAGAGGTGCATATTTGGCAGTTGTCGGCGAAAGTGGTTGTGGGAAAAGCACTTTACTCGAATTGATTTACGGATTGCTCGCTCCTAAAGCTGGAGAAATTTACTGGGGAGAAACACGTCTGTTGGGTCCCGATTTTCATTTGGTTCCTGGTGAACCTTTTGCAAAGTACCTCTCCCAAGATTTTGATTTGATGCCCTTTACGACCGTGGCTGAAAACATCGGTAAATTTCTACCCAATCGCTACCCAAAAGCCAAGAAAGAACGCATTCAAGAACTGTTAGAAGTAGTGGACATGCAGCCTTTTTCAGAGGTCAAAGTAAAAAAACTAAGTGGCGGTCAAAAACAGCGGGTGGCTTTGGCTCGGGTATTGGCAAAAGAGCCGGAATTGTTGCTTTTGGACGAGCCGTTTAGTCACATTGACAATTTTAGAAAACACCCGCTGCGACGTCGCCTTTTTCGCTACCTCAAAGAACGACAAATCACCTGTCTGGTCGCCACCCATGACACGACAGACGCCCTCTCTTTTGCAGATCGAATTCTCGTGATGAAATCCGGAAAATTAGTAGTGAATCAAATGCCTCAGGAAATGTACCGACAACCCAAGTCACGCTACATCGCCTCTTTTTTTGATGAGGTCAACGAACGGGCGCTTTCCGAGTTTGTTCCAACAGACAACTCTGGAAAAAACGTATTGCTGTATCCCAACGAACTAAAAGTCGTGGACAATTCGCCGGTAAAAGTGGAGGTGCTGACTTCTTATTTCAAACAAGGCTTTTTTTTAGTCGAAGCGCTGTGGAATGAAACACCTATTTTCTTTACCCATCCTACAAGTTTGGAGGTTGGAGAAATCGTTTGTTTGGAAGTCGCTGAAGCCCTATTGCAAACAAGAGCGGTTTGACAACCCGGATTGCTTTTATGAAGGGAGTTTTCGTAAAGTTTAGTATTTCAGCTTGAATTTGATATAGGTAATTGCCTTGTCAATTTCTAAGTATTGCTTTTCATAGAAAGTTTGCGTGTGTAAGACCACCTCTGGCGCGTGGGGATTGCTATAGATGTCGTGGTGCGCATACAGGACTTCTTGTCCTTGTCCGTGGAGCAAACCAAGGGTGTATCCATGCATAAATTCACTGTCCGTCTTCAAATGAACAAGACCTTCTTCGTGCAATACATGGTGGTATTTTTTTAAAAAATCTTCATTGGTCAAACGATGTTTGGTTCGTTTGTATTTGATTTGAGGATCTGGAAAAGTTATCCAGATTTCAGAGACTTCATTTTCGGCAAAACAACAATCGATCAGTTCTATTTGAGTTCGTATAAAAGCGACATTGTTCATGCTTTCTTCCAAAGCCGTTTTGGCTCCTCTCCAAAAGCGAGCCCCTTTGATGTCAATTCCAATAAAATTGATCTCTGGGTTTTTTTTGGCCAATGCAATTGTGTATTCCCCTTTGCCACAGCCCAATTCTAAGACAATCGGGTTGTCATTTTTAAAAAAAAGATTCCATTTTCCCTTGTGAGGGAAATCAGAAGTCACTTCTTCACGACTTGGCTGAATGACATTTGCAAACGTTTCATTTTCGTTGAAACGTTTCAGTTTGTTTTTGCTTCCCAAAAGAACGGCTTATTTAGGAAGGTCTTCCGTTCCTTCTTTTTTGAACTTTACAGACTCGTTCATCCAGTAGCCCAATAGGACAAAGAAGATGGCGATAAATACAAAGTTTGGAATGTTTGAAATCCACCAATTGTCAGCGTCTTTCAATGCATTGAAAGGGGCAAAAAGACCATTTGTGAATACGTCTCCAATCACTCTAAATATGTTGTTTGCTATCATAACTTGAATTATCTTTACCCTGCAAAAATATAAAAAAGGATCGATGCTCACCAATTTTTTTAGCAAAACAAACCCTGTAAATGCCTTGGTCTTGGGAATCTTGTTTTGTTTGTTGTTTTTCACCTCTCTTTTTACCAAAGAAGCCTTCTTTTTTTCAGGGACAATGGTATTGAAAAATGCGGGCTACCTTTTGTCCAATTTGTTTTTTTTGTTTCTTTCGGGCACTGCCCTTTACAGGAGTAAATTGGACAATGGAACGGTCTACGCCTCTTTTATTTTGATTTTACTTTACGGTCTTTTTCCCAGTGCTTTTCATTCGGCGACCCCTCTTTTATTGCTCTCGCTTTGGGTGTTGATGTATTTGAGAATCCTAGATTTGGACCTTGTAATGGCTCCGGACCGCATCCTTTTTGATGCGGGATTGTGTGTCGGTCTTTCTTTTTTGTTTTTTAAGGGGGCATTGTTACTCATTTTATGGCTCTTGTTTTCCTTGGTTGCTTTTAAAAAGGCAAACCTCCGAAACTCGTTGATTTGCCTTGTTGGTTTTTCAGTGCCTGTATGGTTCTTTTTTGTTTATTGTTTCTTTGTCGAAAATTCAATACTGTTTTACAATCTTTTTGTTTTTGAGGTAGGGTTTGACTGGGCTCTTTACAAAACCAAAGTTTACGCAATGCCCCTGTTGGTTCTTTTTGCTTTCAATACTTTGGCAGTACTTGCAGCATTGCCAAACGTTTTGTCGCGTAAAACCTCTTTTAGGAGGCACTACTTATTGCTTGTTTTTATGTTTTTTATAGGTTTGGGAATGGTGTTGCTGACCGACGAAAAAAATGGATCTGAATTGAGTTACCTCTTTCTTCCTTCCAGTGTGCTCATCGCAACTTTTGTAGACAAGACCTCTAAAAAATGGGTAAAGGAATTGTTGTTGTTTAGCTTGGCGTTATTTTCTGTTCTGTGGCTGTTGTTTTGAAAACAAGCGAGTATCCTTGTTTTTTCCGACCTTTCTAGGCCTCGTTGTCACATGCACGAAGGACTTCTGCCACCACTGTTTCAGGCGCGATGGTTTGCATCACATTTTCGTAACCAGGCAGCATTTTATTTCCAAAAACCGTGTAGGGAATGTGTGGATACTTTTTCAAATCAGGGAGCAGATTGTTTTCGGGTGTTTGTTGAAACGGCGCAAAGCCTGCGTAGGGGTGGGTTCCTCCCCAAAGTGTTACCGTAGGAACTCCATACAAGGCCGAAAAATGTCCGTTGCCCGAGTCCATACTCAGCATGCAATTCAAATGCGAGATTAGGAGTAGCTCGTCTTTCAATTGTAGTTTCCCGGCCATGCATTGTACATTTGTAATTTTTTGTTCAAAGGCTTTTAAAACAGTGATTTCCTCTTTTCCTCCACCAAACAACAGGAGTTGGACGTTTGGAGTCTTTGAGAGTTTTAGAAGTACGACCTTCATCAGGTCCAACGGATAGCTTTTGGAAGCGTGTTGCGCAAAAGGAGCAATGCCGATGTACTTCATGCCTGCTTTGAATTGGATTTCACTTTTCAAGGCAGTGGTCAATGCAAGGGGAGTTGGAAAAGGTGTTTGGGACAAATCCACCTCGAACTCGAATTTCCGAAACACATCTGCTGCACGTTCGTGACTCGTTTTTAGGGGTGTAAACACTTTGTTTTCAAGTCGTATCAAGGCCTTTTTTTCTGCCCTTCCTTTGTCCAATCGAAAGGTTTGGGTGCCGCAAAAAAACAAAGACAAGAGCCGAGATCGAAGGACGTTGTGAAGGTCTGCGATTCCGTCAAAACCGAAGGGTTTGAGTTCTTTGTAAAGCCGGTAGATCCCTCGAAATCCTTTGTGAATCCCTTGGGTGTCGGCCGCGTAAAAAGAAACCTTGGGAAATTCTTCAAAGAGAGGCGCCAAGAAAGATTTGGAAAGGACGGTTATTTTAAGACTTGGGTGCTGCGCCATCAATGCGCGAAGTACGACAGCAACCATGGCCACATCTCCCATTGCGGACAAACGAATGACCAACAAGTGTTTTGTTTTTTCTTTCATCAATGCGAATCTTTGAAACACAAAAGTACCATTTTAGTTTGGACCCATAAAAGGAATGCTACTTTCCCTACTTCCACAGAAAAAAACACAGTCCTTCCTTTGTCCGCTTTTCTATAAGACTCTCAATTAAAAACTGTAAATTTGCCTAATTTTAGCAACAAAATATGATACAATCAATGACAGGCTATGGGAAATGTGTTTTGCATTTGCCTACAAAAAAAGTAACCGTCGAAGTCAAGTCGCTCAACAGTAAAAATTTGGATCTGAATACCAGAATACCTTCCTATTACAAGGAAAAGGACATGGAGGTGCGCAAAAAACTCGCCAAGAGTTTGATGCGAGGGAAGGTTGATTTTTCCATCTATGTTGAAACTACTTCGGGAGAATTTCAAAATGCCATCAACAAGCAGGTGGTGTCAAGTTATATAGAGGAACTCAAAGCCATGAGTTCAGGAGACGAAATTCACTTTTTGGAAATCGCCATGCGACTCCCGGACGCCCTAAAAGTTGTTCGAGAAGAATTGGATGCTGGTGAATGGCAACTCATCTCAGAAGGTATTGACAAAGCCTTGCTAGAGATTGTACAATACAGAAAAGACGAAGCTTTTTCTTTGGAGGATGATTTTAAGTTACGCATTGCCAACATTCAAAACTACCTCGAAGAAATCAAACAATTGGACGCGCAACGCTTGGCACATGTAAAAGTACGCTTGAGAAAAGCTGTTGACGAGCTGAAAGTGTCCATCGATGAAAACAGGTTCGAACAAGAACTCATCTACTACCTCGAAAAACTAGACATTAACGAAGAGAAAGTACGTTTGGCAAACCATTTGGACTATTTCCTCAAAGAGCTTTCCAACGACCATTCCGATGGGAAAAAGTTAGGATTTATTGTTCAAGAAATCGGTAGGGAGATCAATACCACCGGCTCCAAATCCAACGATGCCGCCATGCAGCAAGTGGTGGTTCAGATGAAAAATGAATTGGAGAAAATCAAAGAGCAAGTTTTGAACATTTTATAGAGAAACCCTTGAAAATTCGAAATACCACAATGCAGACACCCGAAAACCAGCCGTTGGAAATTTCCTTAAAAAAAGGAAAACTATTTGTCTTTTCTGCACCTTCAGGGTCTGGAAAAACAACGATTGTCAAACACCTGCTGTCTCAAAAGGAATTGAACTTGGACTTTTCGATTTCTGCTACCTCTCGACCCCCTCGCGGAAAAGAGCAAGACGGAGTTGATTATTATTTTTTGGACAAGACTGTTTTTCAAAAGCACATTGACAATGGAGGTTTTTTGGAGTGGGAAGAAGTTTATACGGATCATTTTTACGGAACTTTAAAGGCTGAAGTGGAACGCATATGGAGCATGGGCAAGCATGTAATATTTGACATTGATGTGGTCGGCGGCTTGAACATCAAAGCACAATTCCCTGAAAACACCCTGTCTGTATTTGTAAAACCGCCTTCCTTGGACGAAATGGAACGCCGTCTTCGAAACCGAAAAACGGATTCCGAATCCAAGATATTAGAACGTGTAGGCAAAGCAGCAAAAGAAATTGCATACGCTGAAGATTTTGACGTGGTTTTGATCAACGATTCTTTGGAAATCGCAAAACAAGAAGCCGTTCAAATGGTGGTGGATTTTTCAAAACAACTGGCTTCAGACAAAGACTCTTAAGCGCACGGAAAACCATAAAAACAAGTTGCCATGAACAACATCGGTCTGTATTTTGGAACGTTCAATCCCATTCACGTTGGGCATCTCATTATCGCAAATCATTTGGTGGAACACACCGATTTGGATGCGGTTTGGATGGTGGTTACGCCTCGAAGCCCTTTTAAAAATAAGGCCACTTTACTTGACAATTACGAACGTTATGACTTGGTTTACAAAGCGACAGAGCCGTATCCCTTGCTCCAGCCGACCGATATTGAATTTGGACTTCCACAGCCTTCTTACACCATCAATACCTTAGCGTATCTCCAAGAAAAACACCCAGACAAGAAATTCAGTCTGATCATGGGGGAAGACAATTTACAGGGTTTGCACAAATGGAAAAACCACGAAGAAATCCTAAAGAATCACCCCATTTACGTCTATCCTCGCGTCAGTAACAATTCCAAAAAAGTACAAGTAACTTCTGAAAACATCCAACACATCGCTGCTCCGATTGTGGAGATTTCCTCTACGCACATTCGAAAAGCTATCAAAGCCGGTAAAAATGTTCGTCCATTGCTTCCAGAAGTAGTTTGGAAGTACATCTCTGAAATGAATTTCTACAAGAAATAAGGGGCCAGCTCTTCCTTGCAATTTGAGATCTGTTTTTTTCAATGATTAAGACAGAAAAATCAATTTCCAAATTCTTTAAAAAACTATTGGGTTTGCCTATATTTGTCCTCTAACAATGGCCAAACAAAATAAAAATACCAGCAAACTCAAAAATAAGCTGACCAAGAAATTTCGCTTGGTAGTTTTGAACGAGGACTCTTTTGAAGAGCGTTTTTCCTTCAAGTTGACCCGCTTGAATGTCTTTGTGTTGGGCGGTGTTTTTAGTGTATTGTTGATTGCTTTGACCGTTTTGTTAATTGCGTTTACTCCAATCAAGGCATACATTCCCGGTTTTTCTTCTACCCAATTGAAACGGCAAGCCTCACAGCTATTTTACAAAGTAGATTCCTTACAAGTTCAAATTTCGACACTTAAAAAATTTACAGAAGCCATCCGCCCCATTCTGATTGGAGAAGAAGCAACTGTAGCGATGCAACTCCCGTTTACGGAAAAGGATTACGTAAACCTGCCAAATACATTTCGATTTTCAAACAACGACTCGCTCAACAAAGTGCTTCAAAAGGTTCGTTTGCAGCTAGACAGTACCTTTCAGTCCCACTACCAAAAAGAAAAAAACCTGCTCTTAAAACGCAACAAAGAAAGTCAGGAAATCCTCATTTCTGAAAACGATAGCCTTTCGCAACAACTTCAAAACAACTATGAATTGTTGAAGCAAAAAGATGATTCTCTTCAAAAGTTTCAATCAGCATTCTACAAATTAGAGAGCTCTTCAGTGACATCCAGCCCAACGGGGAAAAAATCAAAGCGGGAATACCAAGCCTCCCTGTCGAAATCCTACCGACAAAGAGAAATGAAACTGAAGGCAGAGCACGACAAAAAAACAGCTCAATTGAAAGACACTTTGACTTTAAAAGAGTATCTTTTAGACAGTCTTAGAGCCCATGTCTTAGCACAACAGCGAAAAGTGGGCGAACTTTCTGACGAAATACCTTTTCAAGACATTGAGGTTTCAGAAGAAGCCTTGCTAATTGCCTCCAAGAGGGATTCTTTGTTTCGAGAAGCAGTGGAAAGAGAAGACCGTTTTAGCTTGTTTGACTACGAAACCGACAAGGTAGATTTGGTCTTTTTTGCGCCGGTCAAGGGAATTCTAACAGAAAGCTACAACGCCAAAGAAAAACACTATGCTGTGGACATTGCAGTGCCCAAAGGGACTGCTGTAAAAGCCATTGCAGATGGGACCGTTGTATTTTCAGCTTGGACTGCAGGGACAGGTTATGTGGTCATTATAGAACATACAAACAAGTATTTGTCTGTGTACAAACACAACGAGATAATTTATAGAGAACAAGGAGATCTAATCAAATCGGGGGAGGTCATCGCTTTGGCGGGTACAAGTGGAGAATACAGTACCGGCCCACATTTGCATTTTGAAATGTGGTTTCAAGGCTATCCGGTGAACCCTGAAAATTTTATTGAATTCGAGTAATGAGTATCAAAGCAGCCTTTGCAATTCCGTTTGCAAAATTCGTTCAGAAAAAAGTCCAGAAATGGGCACAGAACCCCATAAAAACACAAGAGAGAGTGTTCCAAAACTTGATTTCGGAAGCCAAAAATACGGCCTTTGGAAAAGACCATCAATTTGCGTCTATTTCCAATTACGAGGACTTTAAAAGCAAGGTGCCTGTCGTGGAATACGAAGCCCTTCGGCCCTATGTAGAAAGAATAATCGCTGGAGAAAACAATGTCTTGTGGAAGGGAAGACCCCTTTATTTTGCTAAAACTTCTGGAACTACTTCCGGTGCCAAGTACATTCCCATCACCAAAGAATCTATGCCTACGCATATCAAGTCTGCTCGCAATGCCATCCTCTTGTACATCGCAGAAACAGGAGACACTTCTTTTGTAGACGGCAAAATGATCTTTTTACAAGGAAGCCCTATTTTGGAAGATCAAAAAGGCATCAAACTCGGAAGATTGAGTGGAATTGTAGCGCACTATGTGCCAAAATACCTGCTCAAAAACCGACTGCCATCTTGGGAGACCAACTGTATTCAAGATTGGGAAACCAAAGTAGATGCCATTGTAGAAGAAACCCTACAAGAAGAGATGACGGTCATCAGTGGCATTCCTTCTTGGGTACAAATGTATTTTGAGAAATTGTACGAAAAAACAGGCAAGACCGTCTCCGAGCTGTTTCCCAAATTCAATTTCTTTATCTATGGAGGCGTCAATTTTGAACCGTACAAAAACAAATTTGAATCTTTGATTGGTAGAAAAATTGCCTACGTAGAACTGTATCCGGCATCGGAAGGATTCATTGCTTTTCAAGACAGTCAAACAGCAAACGGTATGTTGTTGCTTCTGGACAACGGTATTTTTTACGAATTTATTCCCGCCAATAAATTCCATGAGGAAAACCCTACGAGAGTTTCCCTAAAAGACGTGCAATTGGGCGTCAATTATGTTATCATTCTAAACACCACCGCCGGTTTGTGGGGCTACAATATTGGAGATACAGTCGAGTTTACAAGCCTTGCACCCTACCGAGTCAAAGTGACAGGTCGCATCAAACATTTTATTTCTGCTTTTGGAGAACACGTCATTGGAAAAGAAGTCGATCAAGCCTTGAAAGATGCTGTCGAAGGAACAGACGTGGTCATCAGCGAATTTACCGTAGCACCACAAGTAGAGCCTAAAAACGGCTTGCCCTACCACGAGTGGTTTGTCGAATTTGAAAAAGAACCCGAAGACCTAGAAAGTTTTGCTGCTGAGATAGATGCTTCTTTGCAAATACAAAACATCTATTATTTTGACTTGATCGAAGGAAAAGTATTGCGCCCTCTTTTGATTCGAAAAGTGGCAAAGGGAGGCTTTCATGCCTATATGAAGTCCATAGGGAAGTTTGGAGGACAAAACAAAATCCCCCAACTGTCTGACAACCGTAAAATCGCACAAGTACTAGAAACATTTGTAGAAGCCTAAAAGGATGAGAGTAGTAGCGACCAATATCGGAGAGCGAAAAAAAGTAGATTGGAAGGGGACGATCTTGGATACAGGGATCTTTAAAAAACCCGTTTCTACGATTGTACTTGGCCATGAAGACGTTGTTGATGACCAAGTCATCGATCGCAAGCACCACGGAGGAACCAACAGAGCCCTCTATGTATATAGCGCCGAACACTATCCTTTTTGGAAAGTGCGTTTTCCCAATTTAGATTGGGACTATGGCATGTTTGGTGAGAATCTCTCTGTGGAAGGCTTAGACGAGGCACAAATACGTGTAGGGAGCCGTTACCGAGTTGGGGAAGCAATCATTGAAGCCACCGAACCGAGAGATCCCTGTGTAAAATTGGGCATGCGTTTCAACGATGCAAAAATCATCAAACAATTTTGGAAAGAATCCAAAAGTGGTGTCTATTTTAAAGTTCTCCAAACAGGATCCGTAAAAGCGGGAGATGTACTGACGCTCCTCGAAGAAAAAAAAGACAACAAGACCATTGCTGAGGTGTACGAAGCAAGAAAATAAAAACTTAAAATTAACGAGAATGACCATACACAAAGTAGCACTGAATTGGAAAGGAAAGATGCATTTTGAGTCCGAAGGACCCGGAGGAACCGTTTCCATTGACGGTGCTGAAGAGTTTGGAGGCGAAGGTAAAGGTGTCCGCCCAAAAGCGATGATGCTCTCGGCATTGGCAGGGTGTGCAGGAATGGACATCTCTTCTTTGTTGAAGAAAATGAGAGCGGAGGTCGCTCATTTCACCATTGATGTGGAAGGAGAATTGACCGAAGAACACCCAAAAACCTACCGCAGCGTATCAGTCACGTTTAAATTTTACGGCTCCGATTTTAAAAAATCAAAAATTGAGAAAGCCGTTGATCTTTCCGTGACCCAATATTGTGGGGTAATGGAAATGTTCCGACAATTTGCAGAGGTCATCGTGCATACGGAATACATCGAGCAGTAGACCTCACTCCGCAAAATATTTGGGGAGTGACAAGAAATTATAAACGGATAAGAGACCGCCATGCGTTGGAACCTTCAAATAGCACCCGACTCCCAAAAAGTCCGAGCCCTTTCAAAAGCTTTGGGTGTGGAAAGCACCCTTGCCAAATTGTTGGTGCAAAGAGGAATTGAAACCTTTGAAGCTGCCAAAGCTTTTTTCCGGCCAAGTCTGGACCAACTTCACGACCCGTATTTGATGCAAGACATGGACCTTGCGGTGGCTCGTATTGAAAGCGCTGTACAGCAAGGTCAAAACATCCTTGTCTACGGAGATTACGATGTAGACGGCACTACTTCTGTTTCCTTGCTCTCTTCCTATCTTTTGGAAACCTACGAACAGGTCACTACCTACATTCCCGACCGTTACCAAGAAGGCTATGGCATTTCTTACCAAGGAATTGATTTTGCATCGGACAATGACATTTCCTTGATCATCGCTTTGGACTGCGGCATCAAAGCCCTTGAAAAGGTTGTTTATGCGACAGAAAAAGGCATCGATTTTATCATCTGCGACCACCACCGCCCCGGACCAGAAATTCCAAAGGCTGTTGCAGTTTTAGATCCCAAAAGGAATGATTGTCATTATCCCTATGACGAACTTTGTGGTTGTGGGGTAGGTTTCAAGCTGATCCAAGCTTTGGCAAAATCCAAAGGGCAAGATTTTCAAGAATTGCTGCCCTATTTGGACTTGGTAGCTACGGCCATCGCTGCTGATATCGTTCCCATGACGGGAGAAAACAGAATTCTCGCATACCACGGATTGCAGGTCATCAATCAAAACCCACGTCCCGGAATCCAAGCGTTGCTCCAACAGGTAGCCAAAACTACTTTTACCATCACGGATGTGGTCTTTGTGATCGCTCCGAGAATCAATGCCGCAGGAAGGATGAAACACGGTTTGCACGCGGTGGACTTGCTCACAGAATCCAATCTGGAAAAAGCCCAAAAATTTGCAGCTGCCATCGAGACCTACAATTCTGACAGAAAAGATCTCGATAAAAAAATAACCGAAGAAGCATTGCAGCAAATCAAAGACCTCCAAGAAGAGGAGCGGTTCACTTCGGTGGTCTACAAAGCAGATTGGCACAAAGGGGTTATCGGAATCGTGGCTTCCCGACTGATTGAAAACCACTACCGTCCGACGTTGGTATTTGCCAAAAGCGGCGACACGTTAGCGGCCTCTGCTCGGTCTGTAAAAGGCTTTGATGTCTACAAGGCATTGGAAGCCTGTAGCGAATACATTGAACAATTTGGAGGTCACAAATACGCAGCGGGATTGACTTTGCTGCCAGAGAACTATGAACCCTTCAAAGCCGCCTTTGAAGAAGTGGTAAAAAACACCCTTCCTCCCGAATTGAGAACAGCAGAGATAAGAATCGACAGCGAGCTCAATTTGTCTGATATCAGTCCTAAGTTTTTTAGGATTTTAAGCCAAATGGCTCCTTTTGGACCTGCGAACATGCACCCCGTTTTTATGGCAAGCGGTCTGAGGGACAACGGTTATGGAAAGCAGGTTGGAGAGGACAAAAGGCATTTAAAACTGAGTATTTTGTCGGGTGCAGACCCCAAAACTTATGCCGCCATCGGTTTTGGATTGGGTGACAAACATGCATTGGTTCAGAAAAGCAATGCTTTTAAAGCCGCTTTTACCTTGGACGAAAACCATTGGCAAGGGCACACTACCTTGCAGCTGGTTCTCAAGGACATCGAAATGGAAGGGTGACTCGAAAGGAGTTCTCTTTTGAAGAAGCATTTCGGTTTAACCAATTTTGTATTCAAAAGATTTTAAGGTACCAATAATCAATTCAATGCATTCCTTCATTTGAGTTTCGGTCATTACCAAAGGAGGCGTAAAGCGAATGATGTTTCCATGTGTAGGTTTTGCCAACAAACCGTTTTCCATCAAGGCCACACAGATCTTCCAAGCCGTTGAGCTTTCTGGGCTATCGTTGATTTCAATGGCATTTAGGAGACCGCGCCCTCTCACTTCTTTGATTGTTTTAGAACCTTTTTTAAATGCCTCCATCTCACTTCGAAACAGCTTTCCAAGGTGCCGTGCATTTTGGATTAAGTGTTCCTGAGCGACTATTTCCAGTGCTTTGGTAGCTACTACCGCAGCAATTGGATTGCCTCCAAACGTACTTCCGTGTTGCCCTGGTTGGATGACATGCATCACGGCATCGTCTGCCAAGACAGCACTTACCGGATAAGTACCTCCACTCAGTGCTTTTCCTAAGATCAATACATCGGGTCGTTGGTAGCTGTTTTGTCTTTCACAGTGATTTTTACAGGTGCAGTTTCCACAAACGGCAAGGAGACTTCCCGTTCTCGCAATGCCCGTTTGAATTTCATCGGCCATGAATAGGACATCGTGTTGGGAACACAGATTTTTGACACTTTCCATATAGGAATCAGAGGGAGGAAAAATTCCTGCTTCTCCTTGGATGGGTTCAACTAAAAAACCAACGGTATTTGTTTCCGCTTGCAAGACAGCTTTCAAGGCTTCGACATCGTTGTAGGGGATTTTCACAAAACCGGGCGTATAGGGCCCAAAATTTTCATTGGCAACCGGGTCGTTCGAAAAAGAGATAATGGTCGTTGTACGTCCGTGGAAATTATTTTCACAGACAATGATTTTTGCCTTGTTCGTAGGAATGCCTTTTTTTTCATAGCCCCATTTGCGTGCGATTTTGATAGCAGTTTCCACCGCTTCCGCTCCCGTATTCATGGGCAACAGTTTGTCGAAACCAAAATAATTGGCCGTGAATTTCTCGTAAGGCCCCAGTTTGTCGTTGTAAAAAGCTCTTGAAGTCAGGGTCAATTGTTGTGCTTGCTCGACCAATACTTTGGTGATCTCAGGGTGGCAATGTCCTTGGTTGACTGCTGAATAGGCCGCCAAAAAGTCGTAGTATTTTTTACCTGCTACATCCCATACAAACACCCCTTTTCCTTTGGAAAGTACTACAGGAAGGGGGTGGTAGTTGTGAGCTCCGTATTTGTTTTCCAATGCAATGTGTTCTTGGGGTGTATTCATCATTCTTGAGAGTTAGTGAAGGGTGAAGGTTGCCAATGCAATAGGCTTGGTAGCGATTCAAAGTTGGTGCTTTTCAACGAAATAAAAAAATGAGTTTTTCACAGAAACCAAAAAAAGCATTCCAATTGGAATGCTTTTTTTAAAATTTGTACAAGTGTTTTTTAAAGTGAAATAGCAATTTTTTAATTGAAAAGTTTGATCACATCGTTGGCGTTGGCAAAGAGCAACAAGGCCATCAAAATAACAAATCCCGTCACTTGGGCTACTTCTAAAAACTTGTCACTGGGCTTTCTTCCTGTGATCATTTCATAGAGTGTAAATACTACATGTCCACCGTCCAAAGCGGGAATTGGCAACAAGTTCATAAAGCCCAACATGATCGACAAGAAGGCGGTGATGTTCCAGAAAGCCTCCCAGCTCCAAGTGGAGGGGAAAATACTACCAATTGAGATAAAACCACCCAATCCTTTGTAAGCACCCGTTTCTGGGTTGAATACTTTTTTAAGTTGTTTGACATAGCTCGTTAAGGTTTGCACCCCTTTTGCTGTCCCTGCAGGAATGGCTTCCAACAAACTAAAAGTTTGGGTTTCCAATCTGTAGTAGCCCAGCTTTTCCATGTCTTTGGAAGAGAGGTTGCCAAAATAAATGCCAATCTTTCCTTCAGCATCCAATTGAACCGGAATGTCTTGTAGGGTTTCGCCGCGTTTTATTGAAAGGACAACCGCGGTGTTTTTAGAAGCGTCCAAGACCGCTTTGGCTTCGTCGTAATATTTTATTGGGGTTCCGTCGATGCCCACGACCAAATCTTTGGCTTGCAAACCACTTTCTTTGTTGGCCGAGGTTTCGGAAAATCCACCCACCACGAAGGGGATTCTCGGCCGGATAAAGGGGCCTTTTCCATTGGAGATTAGCTTGGAGATAAAGTCGACAGGAATTTCTTTTGCAAGGGTTGTTCCGTTGCGTTCGATGACAAATTCATTGCCGTTTACAAACTCGCCAGGAAGGCTGGAAAAAGCTTTGATGGCGTTGCCGTCAACACTTTTTATTTTGTCTCCTGTCTGCAAACCCAATTCATAACCCAAGGAGTCGGTGACCCAAATCCCATCTTCTAGGCTTTCGTTCGCCAAATAACTTTCGCCCCAAGTAAAGAGCATCAAAATATAGATGGCAAAGCCCAAAATAAAATTGACGATGACCCCTCCCAACATGATGATCAAACGCTGCCATGCCGGTTTCGAGCGAAATTCCCAAGGTTGGGCAGGTTGTTTGAGTTGTTCTGTGTCCATGCTCTCGTCGACCATGCCCGATATTTTTACATAGCCTCCCAGTGGAATCCATCCAATGCCATAGACGGTGTCTCCGATTTTCTTTTTGAAAATGGAAAACTTGTAGTCAAAAAACAAGTAGAATTTTTCGACCCGTGTTTTGAATATTTTTGCTGGGATAAAATGCCCCAGTTCGTGTAAGACGATGAGCAAGGACAAACTTAAAAGGAATTGTGTTGCTTTGATAAAAACTTCCATGCGCTTTTTTAGAATAAATTCAAGCAAATGTACAATATTAAATAAATTTGGGAAGTCCAATGTTGGAAACTTTCTTTTCAAAAAAGTTAAAATTGCAAGCACTGCTTTGAATTTTTAAAACAAAACGCAAAAAGTTGGTTTCGGAATGTGTAATTTTGCCGAATATGGCAAACAATTCCTTTCAAAAATCCATTCCCACGCTTCTTGTGATGTTCTTGTTTAGCGTCTTGGGGATTTACACCTTTTACCGTCTGTTGACTCCTGAAGAAAGGCTACCAGTGTTTAGCCCTGTAGATGTAAATCCACGTTTGGTAGATGCCTCTTTGCACCACGTCAAAAAGAACCATAAAATTTCCGATTTCGAGTTGGTCAATCAAAATGGAGCAACAGTCACCCAAGCGACTTTTGATAATAAAATCTATGTGGCGGATTTCTTTTTTACCCGTTGCGGAACCATTTGTCCTCTGATGACCACCCATATGTACGCTTTGCAAAATGCGTTTTTAAACGATGAGGAGGTTTTGTTGCTTTCCCATTCTGTAACGCCGGTATTGGACAGTGTTCCCGTCTTAAAACGCTATGCCGAAAACAAAGGCGTGCTCGCTGCAAAGTGGCATTTGGTAACAGGACCTAAAAAACAGATTTACGACTTGGCACGCAAAAGTTATTTTGCGGTCTTGGACGAAGGAGATGGAGGCGAACAAGATTTTATCCACACCGAACAATTTGTCTTGGTCGATCAAAAAAAACGCATTCGGGGTTATTACGACGGCACCGATCCCAAAGAGATCCAACGCATCCTCACAGACATTGCGCTTTTGAAAAAGGAAAAGTAATCTTCCGATGCGCTCCTTAGAATGATTCTAATTTGGTATCTTTGTTCTTTACATTAAAAAAGAGTTCAGTTGTCACATACCGTTGCAGATTTACACAGAGGAGAACAGGGAACAATCGAGTCCTTGTCTTTTGACGAAATTCCATTGGCTTTGATGGAAATGGGATGCCTTCCCGGAAAACAGGTTACTCTGGTTCAAGCTGCTCCCATGAAAGATCCGATGTACATCCATGTAAATGGAAGTCATTTTGCCATCCGAAGAGAAACCGCTGAACGCATCGTACTCACCAAACGCCTTTGTGATGAGTTCTAAAAAAATCAAGATTGCCTTGGTTGGGAATCCCAATACAGGAAAAACCTCGCTCTTCAACCAATTGACGGGCATGACCCAAAAAGTCGGGAATTATCCGGGGATTACGGTCGACAAAAAACAAGGAGGTTGCAAGTTGCCTGATGGAACGCTTGCGCAGATAACAGACCTTCCAGGGACCTACAGCATCAATCCGAATTCTTTGGATGAGAGCATTGTTTTAGAGACACTTTTAGACACGGACAGCAAAGACTATCCGGATTTGGTGGTGGTGGTCGCCGAAGTAGAAAATATCAAAAGAAACTTGTTTCTTTTTACCCAGGTACAAGATTTGAAAATACCTGCAATTTTGGTCATCAACATGGCCGATCAGATGGATCGAAAAGGCATATCAATAGACCTCAAAAAACTAAAAGAAGCCTTGAAGACCGAGATTGTCTTGATTTCTGCCCGTAAGAAGGAAGGTATTGAGGATTTGAAGCAAGCCATCGTCAACTACCAAGAAGTTCCTCGTGAAATCCCTTTTCAAATTTCTGGAAAAATTGACGTTGCCTATTTCAACGAGCTTAAAAACAGTTTGAAAGAATTCCCACTCTACAAGTCTTGGCTCTTGTTGACGCAAAAACAAGAAGCCTCTTTTGTATCCAAAACTTCAAGACGGATTTTGGCATCTTTTAAGAAAGACCCTAAAAAGGTAAAAAAATACCAACACAAGGAGACCATTTACCGCTACAAGTTTATCAATGATATTTTAAAGAGAACGTATCTTGTTGACCCTTCCAAAGCCAAAGACTTGCGCAGCCGCTTGGACAAGGTGTTGACACACCGCATTTTTGGCTATGTGATTTTCGTGGGCATTTTGCTCTTGGTATTTCAATCGGTTTTTGACTGGGCTTCACTTCCGATGGATTGGATCGACGGGTTTTTCTCAAATTTAAGTAAAACAGTCAAACACAGCCTTCCCGAAGGAGTGTTGACCAATTTGATTTCTGAAGGCATCATTCCTGGCATCGGAGGCATTGTTATTTTTATACCACAAATCGCTATTTTGTTTTTATTTGTGGCCATTTTAGAGGAGACTGGTTATATGAGTCGCGTGGTCTTTTTGATGGACAAAATCATGCGGCGCTATGGGATGAGTGGCAAAAGTGTGATTCCCTTGATTTCAGGGACGGCCTGTGCCATTCCGGCGATCATGGCGACACGCAACATCGCGGGATGGAAAGACAGATTGATTACCATTTTGGTAACGCCTTTCACTACCTGTTCTGCGCGGCTGCCTGTATATGCCATCATCATCGCTTTGATCATTCCCGAAACCCGGATTTTAGGACTGTTTAGTCTGCAAGGATTGGTATTGATGTCCTTGTATATTCTCGGATTTGCTGCGGCCTTGCTTGCTGCCTATGTGCTCAACAAGGTGTTGAAAGTCGAAAGCAAAACTTTTTTTATCGTAGAAATGCCCAATTATAAGTTGCCTTCTGTAAAGAATATTATCTTCGAGGTGGTTGAAAAGACAAAAGCCTTTGTGCTGGGTGCTGGAAAAATTATTTTGGCCATTTCCATCGTCTTGTGGTTTTTGGCTTCCAACGGAAATAGAGACTTTAAAAATGCGACCCAACAGGTGACCGAGCAGTTTTCGGATTCGGGGATTTCAGAGGAAGCATTGGACCAGGAAATCGCCTCCTACAAACTCGAGCATTCTTATATAGGGGTGATGGGAAAATTGATAGAACCGGCGATTGCTCCTTTGGGCTACGACTGGAAAATAGGGATTGCATTGATCAGTTCTTTTGCTGCGCGAGAAGTCTTTATCGGGACTTTGTCCACCATTTACAGTGTGGGCTCTGATGATGAAGGAACCATCAAACAACGTATGGCAGCAGAAATAAATCCGATCACCAAAGAAAAAAGATTTAATTTCCCAGCCGGCATGTCGCTTTTGGTGTTTTATGCTTTCGCGATGCAGTGTATGGGAACCCTGGCGATTGTAAAAAGAGAAACAAAATCTTGGAAATGGCCCATGCTACAATTGGTAGGAATGGGACTTTTGGCCTATGTTTCCGCTTTGATTACCTTTGTAATCTTGAAATAATATTCTGATGTTGCAAGAGATTCTTATATATATATCACTGGGTTTGGCAGTCCTGTATCTTCTTCGAAAATTTATTTTCAAAGGAAAGCATAAGGGAAATTGTGATACCGATTGTGGATGTCATTAATCCACTGAGAAGTAACCAACGATTCGAAAAGAGTTTATAAAATATAAAACCCCAACAAACTCATGTTTGTTGGGGTTTTTGATTGCTTGTGTTTTGGTTAGAATTTTATTGTCATTCCTACTAAAAAGTTTCTTGTTGCTTGTGGATAGTACCCTTGTACTTCAAATGAAGTTGGTCCTGTCCAATTATCTAAATAAGTATAACCTCTGTCTACGTATTCTTTGTCAAAAATATTATTTACAACACCTGAAAATACAATAGATTTAAAAATCGAATTTGTTTTTAACTCATAGATAAAATTCAAATCACTTGTAAAGTAGTTCTCAAGTTTAGAGGCTTCAGTATCTGTGTTGCTTAAGTATTGCTCTCCCACAAATTTCGACAATAAAGAAACTTGAAAGCTCTCTGTGAGATTATAAGACAGCGTATTTCCAGCAATGATATTTGGCGAGAAAGCAATATTGGTAGTTCCAATATTTCTTTGAGCCCCGTCTCTGTCTAAAATAAAATTCTCGATTTTATTACTACTAATGGTTAGATTTTGATTGATATTAAATTTTTTAGAAACTTTTACGTTTGCATCAATTTCTAATCCAACACGATAACTATCTTTTACATTTTCTCTTAAATATTCACCAACATCATTCAAACCTCCCGTTTGAATTAATTGATTGTCATAAATCATACAATACAAATTTGTATTTAGTTGAACGATGTTGTTTTTTAAACGCCAACCCAATTCAAAATCATTTAATGATTCGTGTTTCACAGTTTCACCATTTTCAAAGTCACTTCGGTTTGGCTCTCTGTTTGCTCGTGCGTAGGAAGCGTAAATGCTATTTTCTTCATCAATTAGATAGGTCAATCCCAACTTTGGATTAAAGAAATTAAATTTATTATTGACATTTAAAGGATTTCTATCTGATGTCAATCCATCAGTTTTGTAATTGATAAACCTACCTTGAACATCAATCATCGCGATTAAGTTGTCAGTAAAATTGAAAGTCGCTTTCGAAAATATGCTAAAATCATTTTTAGTAGCATCACTAAAATAATAACGATCTCTAATGTTTGCAGTTGGCGCAAACTGCTTTGCCCAAATGACTTCTCCAAAATGATCCCCTGTATAGTTATTATAAGAACCTCCAGAAATAATTTCGAAACTACCCTTTTTATATGTAATATTCCCATTAACAACATAGAAATGATTGTCCAACCAGCGTCTTACTATTAAATCTGTGGCAGGTTTTCCGTCCCATGTTGTCGTTGTCGCTTCTACAACATCATTATATTTGCTTGTAGCACTTTCTCCTTTAAATTGTTCGAAGAACCCTTTTCCACGGGTGTAGTTCAAACCAATATTGGTAGACCAATTATTGTCTAGTTTTTCATTCCAATGCAATTGGTAATGATCTTGCCAATAGTTGTCAGTCTCATTGTCATAAGTATAGGGGTTTTGACGGCGATTTTCTTTTAATTGAGTCGCATCGATACCATACCACGCTTGGTAAGTTTTTTCGTGTCCTCCGAAAACCAATGCCTTGATCAAGGTGTTTTCATCGGTATAACTTCCTTGTAAAAAATAAGTTGTTAAATCTGAAGAAGCCCTGTCGATGTATCCGTCAGATTTAATTTTAGACACTCTTCCCGCCAATTCAAAATGATTGTTTAGTTTTCCAGTTGTAAATTTTACGGTGTGTTTTCTTGTTCCGTAGGACCCAAAAGAATTCGAAATTTCTCCACCAGCCTCTTCAGAAACAGCGTCTGTTAAAATATTTAGACTTGCACCAAAAGCACCAGATCCATTTGTTGACGTACCAACACCACGTTGCAATTGTAAGTTTTCAACAGAAGAAGCAAAATCTCCCATGTTTACCCAAAACGTTCCTTGACTTTCGGCATCGTTGTATGGGATTCCGTTGATGGTAACATTTACACGTGAAGCATCAGACCCACGTACACGTATGTAAGTGTAACCTACGCCAGCACCTGCATCAGAAGAAGAAACTACAGATGGTAAATAGTTCATTAAAATCGGGATGTCTTGACCTAAATTGCGTTTTGCCAATTCTTTTTTGCTGATGTTTGAATGCG
>CAWVRK010000008.1:0-93604 GCA_963932955.1 uncultured Flavobacteriaceae bacterium | reverse complement strand
CGAAAGAACTGGATTTTGAATCCAGCGCGTCTACCAATTCCGCCACCAAGGCTTTTCGCAATTGGACTGCAAATTTATAAAAATATTTGAATTCCAAACACATTTGTTGCAAAAGTATTGGTGCCCCCTTAAAATTATTTCTATTTTTGCAATCCAATCCAAAACCAACCTCTTTAAAACGTCTTTTAGCATCATGACTACCAACCCATTAGAGCCCAAAGTATTTGCTTGTTCCCAAAGTACCGAATTGGCAGAAAATATCGCAAAACATTACGGAACGGAACTTGGAAAAATCAACATCTCTCGATTTAGCGATGGAGAATTTCAGCCCGCTTTCAAAGAATCGGTACGTGGACGTCGAGTCTTTATCGTAGGATCTACCTTTCCAAATTCAGACAACCTGATGGAAATGCTCTTGATTTTGGACGCTGCCAAAAGAGCTTCTGCGCGTCATATCACAGCCGTAATGCCCTATTTTGGATGGGCACGTCAAGATCGAAAAGACCAACCTCGTGTGGCCATAGGAGCCAAGTTGGTCGCCAACTTGTTGCAAACAGCCGGCGCTACCCGAATCATGACCATGGACTTGCATGCAGACCAAATCCAAGGGTTTTTTGAAAAGCCTGTGGACCACTTGTTTGGTTCAACAATTTTCTTGCCCTATATCAACAATTTGAAATTGGACAACATCACCATGGCTTCGCCAGATATGGGTGGTTCTAAAAGAGCTTATGCCTACTCCAAATACCTGCAAAGTGAAGTCGTCATTTGCTACAAACAACGTTTGAAAGCCAATGTCATAGACACCATGGAATTGATTGGAGATGTCAAAGGAAAACACGTCATCCTTGTAGATGACATGATTGACACAGGAGGAACACTCGTGAAAGCGGCCGACTTGATGGTTGACAAAGGAGCCTTGAGCGTCCGTGCCATCATCACCCACCCACTCCTTTCTGGGAACGCCTACGAAAAAATTGAAAACTCAAAACTTTTGGAATTGATCGTTTCCGATTCTATTCCCTTGAAAAAAGAGAGTTCTAAAATAAAAGTCGTAACTTGCGCGCCTTTGTTCGCGGACATCATGCACAAGGTGCAAGACAACAAATCCATAAGCGACAATTTTTTACTGTAAATAATTAACAACAACTATATATAATGAAATCTATTACAATCAAAGGATCGAAAAGAGAAAGCGTAGGAAAAGTTGCTACTAAGGCACTGCGTAATGCTGACAAGGTACCTTGCGTATTATACGGAGGAGAAAACGTACTACACTTTTCAGCAGATGAAAAAGCTTTTAAAAATTTAGTGTACACTCCCAACGTATATACTGCAACGATTGAACTGGACGGTGAGGAATCGACTTGTATCTTGCAAGACATCCAATTCCACCCTGTTACTGACAAAATCTTACACGTTGATTTTTACCAATTGTTTGATGACAAAGAAGTGACCATGGAAATTCCGGTAACCTTATTAGGAAATGCTCCTGGAGTTGTCACCGGAGGGTCTTTGCGCTTCCCAAAACGAAAGCTAAAGGTAAAGGCCTTGCTTTCAAATCTTCCTGACACCATCAACGCGGATATTTCCAAATTGGAAATCGGCGACAAGCTTTTTGTCCGTGAATTGAAGGTTGAAAACTGTGCCATTTTGCACCCAGAAAATACGGTTGTCGCTCAGGTGAGAATGTCACGTGCTGCGGTCGCTCCATCTGAAACTGAAGAAGGAGAAGGAGAAGAAACTACAGAAGAAACAACGGAAGCAGAAGCATAAACGCAACTGCTCATTGAACTCAAAGGTCCCTTTTGAAAAATTCAAAAGGGACCTTTTTTTATTTTCGTATTTTTGAACCGTCTATTGTCCACAAAAGATCATCCATGAAAAAATACCTGATTGTCGGCCTGGGAAATATCGGAGCCGACTACGAACACACACGACACAACATCGGATTTAAAATACTCGAAGAATTGGCCCTCCTTGAAAAGGTCTCTTTTGAAACGGGAAAATTGGGCGAAATCGCTAGCTTTCGACACAAAGGACGTACATTTCTCCTTTTGAAACCTTCCACCTATATGAACCTCAGTGGAAAAGCCGTAAAATACTGGATGGACAAAGAAAAAATATCCCTCGAAAACCTGTTGGTTGTTTCGGATGATTTGAACCTGGAATTTGGCAACTTCCGATTGAAAGCAAGAGGTAGTGCCGGAGGACACAACGGTCTGAAAGACATCCATGAAAAACTGAACAGTCAAAATTACGCGCGTTTCCGATTTGGTGTCGGTGCTGATTTTTCCAAAGGAAAACAAGTCAATTATGTTTTAGGCGAATGGACTCGTGAAGAAAAAAGGTACCTGCCGGAACTCCTTCTCAAAGGGGCAAAGCTGGTCAAATCTTTTGGAACTGCAGGAATTGGAAATACCATGAACCAATACAATGGTCCCTTAGAACCCTAGGTCAACGTAGCTAAAAGTCGCCTCTTTATTTCGTAAAACTAAGAATTTTCACTGGCAAACCATTCTGCATAGGAGGTTGCAGTTTCTTGTAGTCTCAAGGAATGCAAGGTGATTGTCTCGGGAATTTTAGCATTTATTTTTGCGGCAAAGTCAATAATCATCATCTCGCTTGTGGGTTGGTAGTCAACCAAAATCACACTGTGGCCACGAGTTTGCAATTCATGCGCCAATTCCACATGCGGCGTGTTTTTGTTGAATACCGTGGCGTGGTCAAACTTGTCCACAATCTCTTCTTGGACAATCACTTTCAAATCTTTGAAATCAATCACCATCCCGTATTTTACATCTTGAGCGTCTTCAATGGGAGTTCCGATGACTGTGACTGATAATTTGTAACTATGGCCGTGCACATTTCTACATTTTCCATCATAGCCATACAAGGCATGCCCTGTTTCAAAATCAAACTGTTTGGTGATTCTAATTTTATCCATGCGGCAAAGATAACTGATTTTTGTGGAGCTTGAAAAAAGAATGTGAAGCCTGTTTCATAAAAAACAATGCTCAAATTTGAAAAAGTATTGGGCCGCGGTGTGTTATTTTTTAAACTGAGCCAATGCGGCTTTTGCCTGCTCAGAAAGCACTAGTTTCCCGCTGATTTCAGCGCGTTCTGTCAATAGGCTAGGCCATGAGTCTGTCCCTTTCCAAAATATTTTTTTAAGCGCTGCCATGGCGTCTGCGGACGACTGAGAGAGTTCTTCTGCTAGTGAATCGACTGCTTGCTCTAAGGCTTCCTTAGTTGGAAACACCTTTGCATACAAGCCTTTGTCTTCGGCCCATTCCGCAGCATGCCAATGCGAAGCCTCGAGTGTCAATTTGCTAAACGCAGCCGTTCCTATTTTGCGTTGTACAGCCGGTTCGATCACAAAAGGACCAATTCCTAGTGACAATTCAGACAATTTAATTGCCGCAGCATCGGTGGCATAACAAACATCACAGGCCGCTGCCAATCCCACACCACCTCCAACGGTTTTGCCTTGAACACTGCCTATGATTATTTTTGTACAAGAACGCATGGCATTCAAAACATGAGCAAAGCCTCTAAAAAAGCGAATCCCGTCCGCTTCGTTGGAAACTTCTAATAGCTCGTCAAAGGAAGCGCCCGCACAAAAAGCACGATTTCCCTCACTTTTCAAAACAATCACCTGAACGTCGGCACGCAAAGAAAGCTGCTCAAATTCGTTGACAAGTTGCAGCAACAAATGGCTCGGAAGTGAATTTCCAGCAGGATGCGAAAAGGTCACCTTTGCAATTTTTTGATGCACCGTAGTTTGAAGAGTTCCTTTGTTCATAGGCTCAAAGTTACGTGATTTAAACCAATTCCAACAAGTCTTTTTGATTTGTGTCAGGATGCTTGCCGGTACTGTTTGCGAAATTTCCAATAGAGAATCCCCGAGCGAGCCGCCATCCAAACGGTAAACGCCATCCAAATACCGCGCAGTTGAAAGCCAAAATAATCGCACAGCAATAGAGTCGGAACAAAACCCGAAAAAGTAGCTAGCAACAAGGTGTTTCGGAGCGTAACGCCCGCTGCCAATCCTTTAAAAACTCCGTCGTACACAAAGGCAATCGCATTCAAAGGTTGGGCGATCAAAACCATCCAAAAAACCCCATAAAAAGCATCCAAAACAAAGGAATCACTCGTAAACAATCCTCCTATTTGTCTGTAAAACACAAAACAAATTCCCATCAAAATCACCGCAACTGATATGCCGTATTTACTGAGATCTCTTACCAAAACAACAAGGGTAGTATACTGGCGTGCCCCTTTTTGCTTCCCGGAAATAATGCTTCCAACACTCGCGTAGCCATCGATAAAAAAGGCAAAAAACAACCAAATCTGAAAACAAATCGTTTGTGCTGCAATCATTTCTTTTCCATAGAAAGTCGCGTATGAATTGGCCAAATACAAGGTCACATGAAGCGCTGTGGCGCGGACAAACAAATTGACACTCAAAGCGACTAGTCTTTTGAGTTCTGGATTGAAAGGAAGACGAATACGAAGCGAAAAAGGTGTTTTTTTGACAAACAATCCCAATGCCAAAACCGCCATCGCCATTTGTGCGATGACACTCGCATAGGCGGCCCCTTCTACATGCATCGCCGGAACCACTCCGTCCCAGCCATACACCAACAAAATATCTAAGCCGATGTTGAGGATTGCCCCCACTATGCTAATAATCATCGGCCAGAATGTGTTTTGAAGTCCTGTAAAAACTCCGAAAACCGTAAACACAAACAAGGAAAAAGGCAGTCCAAGAGCTCGGATTTTATAATATCGAACAGCATAGTCCAAGACCAAGCCTTCTGCATTGTAAAGTTGAAAAATTTGCTTTGTAAATAAGACCGTTACAATACAAAGAAGGAAGCTCAAAGCAACATTGATGCCAATAGTTTGAGCAGGCAAAGAACGAATGTCCGCTAGCTTTTGTGCTCCCACATAATGTGCAACAATAGAAGAAATAGACGCACGGGTCTGTCCCAAGACCCATACAATTGCCGCGATAAAAGAACCTGCAATTCCCACTGCCGCCAAGGATTCGATGGCATGCGTATCCACATTGCCAACAACAGCGGTATCTACAAGGGACAACAAGGGCTCCGAAATCCCAGCAATGATTGATGGAATGGCGAGTTTGTTGATCTGCTTAAAAGAAACACGTGGAGATTTTTCCATAAAATCAGGTAGAAAATATAAAATGAATCGTTTGCTGAAGGACCTCTTGAAAAGCATCGGGCAAGACAGGTTCGTCCCAAGGTTGTTTGGCACCAAAACTGTGGGATGCTTCTGGGAGCAAGAACAATTCACTTTTGGAACTCCAGCTGTGGAGGTTTTCGGCTTCCAAAACGGGAACTGTCGCATCCGAAGTTCCGTGAACAATCAAATGGGGTATGCAAAGTTTTTGAGCTGCTTTTTGAATTGACAAGCGGTCTTTGTTCTCTATAAAATTCTGGTAAAACTGAATGTAATGGGGCATCTTTTGTTGCGTTCTTGCATTTTCAATATAGGCAACTCCTTCTTTTTTCCAAAACGCCAAAGGAGAACCCGATGGAAATCGAGCGCCGTAATCAGAAACAGCAGCCCACGTTACCAATCGTGTTACTCTTGTGTCTTCAGAAGCTTTGATGGTCACGATGCCTCCTCCTCTGGAATGCCCAATCAGCGTGATGTTTTGAGGGTCTATTTCTTCTGAAAAAGGTTCCTGCACAAGCAGCCAATCCAGTACCGATGCAAGGTCGTCCAATTCTTTGGTAAAATTGTTCTGTCCAAAGGCTTCCAAATCTGGAAAATCAATGGGTTGCGCGGGTGTTCCTCCGTTGTGGGAGAAGTTGAATTTTACCAAAAAAACTCCTTTCGAGACAAATGTTGAGACCATTTGATCAAAGGCCCCCCAATCCTTATACCCCTTGTAACCATGACAAAAGATGACCAACGGTTTGGGGTGTTGGTTTTTTTGAAAGGCAAGGTCTGTGAGAATGGGTTTCTGGTGTTTTCCTGTGACCTGTTTGTTTTTGATGATTTCCATAATGTATTGGGGCGCTCGTTTAATTGGTGCTGGGAAGTTTATAAAATAAAACGATGTGTTTTCCTAAAATATTAGGGTTTGTTTTTGGTTTCTTCAAAGGGTGTTTTTGGATCAAAGATCTCGAACAGGGTTCGCTTTACGACCTCCATAAATTCTTGAACTCGAACTTCTGTGAGTTCCACATCTTTGGTTCTTGTCTTTGAAAAATTCATAGAAATAAAACCCGATTTCATGTTTTTAAACGAAATGATTCCCGCCTGAACTTTCTTTTCAAAAACGGCTTTGTTTTGACTGCTGTACAAAAATGCATAGAGCATCACTTGCAATGCTTTGGTGTATTTGTAGGCTTGGGTTGCTTTTTCAAAATCACCTATATGCAATTGAGAGGCTTCTACCTTGCCTGTTTTGTAATCTAAAATTCGCAGGGTGCCGTCCAATTCGTCAATCCGATCTACAGTCCCCTTAATTTGAATTGGAAAATTGCATCCCGGTACTTGTAAAGGGGCTGCTATCTTTTGTTCTACTGCTATGATTTTTAGGGTCTTTCCTCCCTGTATCAAGCGCAACTCTGCTTGTAAAAAATTGAGAATAAAATTTTCAGAAACTTTAAAAATCAGCTTGTTTTTCCCGGTTTGGACATTCCCATTTTTGTAATGCTTGGAAAAGAAATGAAGGGTGGTTTCGGTAACTTTTGAGCGCATTTTTTGCAGATCTTCCTCCTTGACAAAAGAACCCGTGAGCGGTTTGTAAAAGTGATCCAATACTTCGTGAACCACTGTTCCCATTGTGTTTGCGGCAACCGTTTCTTGCAGCGTTTCTGGATCTTTTATTCCTAAAAGGTACTGCTTGTAATAGCGAATTGGGTCCAAAACGTACGCAGACAAAGCCGAAGGAGAAAAACCACTTGCTGCTATTTTTTTGAGCTTTTCGAGCATCTCTGGGGTTTTTTCAACCGCTAAAAAGTGTTCTTTTTCCGTCTGAACGATTGGAGTCCATTGCTGTTTGACCACCTTGTAACCATCCGTTTCTAACTGTGTCAAAAATCGGCTTTTCTCTCCGGCACCATAGGTGTCCATTTCTGTGTTGTAAAATAAGTATACGTTTTTTGCACGTTGTAACAATCGGTAGAAATGGTAAGAAAAGATGGCGTCTTTCTCCTGATAGGTAGGCAATCCATAGCTCTTTTTTACATCAAATGGGACAAAGGAATTTTCATTTTTCCCTGCGGGCAAAACCCCTTCATTGACGGAAGTGATAATTACGGTTTCAAAATCCAATACCCGCGTTTCCAACATGCCCATCAATTGCAATCCGCTCAAAGGTTCTCCCTGAAAAGAAAGCTTTTCGGTCGCAATCAATTGTTGGTAAATTCCATGCAGTGTTTTGAGCGATTGTATGTGTTTAAAATCTCCATTCAAAGTTGCCAACTGTTGAAACAAGGTGTGGTAACGGAAAAGGCATTCTCTTTCAAATCCTTCAAAATTGTCTTTGTTGGCTTCTGTAAGAGTGCAACAGTTTTCTATAAAGGTGTTTGCATTTTGGGACATTTTAAAAAGGAACGCCATCATACGGTCTAACTTAGTGCCTGACAGCATGACCTGCAACTGATCGGAGGAGACAAACACTTGGTTGTTGGCTACCAAAAGCTGTCTCAATTGTTCTAATTCTGAAGAATCTCCGTACAATTTGTGTAAAAAAGGATGTTGAAGCAAGCGTTCAATGTCTTTGTAATAAAATTCATTTTGACCGACCTTTCCCAATTTTTTCTGGTTGAGGTACAATTCGAAAAGCGCTCCGAAAAAACCTGCAATTGGCATGTCTTTTAACAGATACCCCATGGTGATGTTGAGTCTTTTGACTTCTTCTGGCAAAGAATTCAAGGTCAATGACAACAAAGATTCGTCGGCCAAAACTAGGGCTGTTTTAGAAAAGTCTTGCTGCTTGCTCAACAAATTTCCCACAGCTTTTATTTGGGAAACATTTTTGGGCGTAGCTATTTGATGAATTATTTTGTCTTTGGAGAAATGGTTGGAAACCGTTTCAAAGGGGTGCTTTTCATAATAAGACCATTGCTCGCGAATGTTTCTCAAAAAATGCCCGGCTTCTTTTTTAGAGTCCATGTATGAGGCGTCCGAATCCCAATACACAGAAGCGACTCCTTTGTCAAGAACGCTCTTAAAAAGGGTTTCCTCTGCCTTGTTCAAGGCGTTGAATCCTATAAAGACAAGGTGCTTGTTGGGGATGGTTTTCAGGTATTCCTGTGTGTTTTGAACCGCTTCTCGATACAACATTCCTTGGTAGCCCTTTTTGTTGTCTCGCAAATGTTTGTAGAGCTGTTGGTAGGATGTGCCCAAACGCTCCATAAAGGAAAGGTGATTTTTTAGGACCTCAGAGGGTGCTGTTCCCTCTGAAACATCCCAGTTTTCAAGACGCTTGATGTCTTTGAGGTAGGAAAACAATTCGGAGGCAGAAACTAGATGGCGGTCAACCTCATTGAAATCTTGTAAAGCTATGGAGGCCCATTGAGAAAAGGAATCAAAATCTTCTTGCTTCCTAGGATTTTGTTGAGAGTAACAGGAATAAAATTCAAACAACAGCGAGATTGTGTCCATTTTCTTTAGCCCAGAAACGCGCTCAATAAAATTCTCAATACTTTGAATTTCCGGCAGAAAAACCGTGCTCGTGACTTGTTCTTTAAAAGCAGCTTTTAAAAAAACACCTGCCCGCTCACTTGGCAACACACAAAGAACATCGGTTAAAGAATGATCTTTTTTTAAAATTTTTGAAACGACCTCTGATAAAAATGTATCCATAGAAAAAAATAAGTGCTATAAAAATAAAAAAAGCTGTTCAATTAGGAACAGCTTCTCTTAAAATCTTATGGTCGTGAGTTTTTTATTTGACCGCTTTAGAGATTGGGATTTTTCTACCTTCTTTAAATGCAACAATAAAAGCATTGGGGTAGCCTTTTCTTTTGACGGTCCTCAGTAATTTTTTAGCAGATTTATAAGTACTTGTCATTTCTCCCAAATAATACTTATACAAGCCACCTGTCTCTATTCGCTTAATGTTAGGAATTCCCTTAAAATTATAACTTACTGCCTTGATTTTGGATTTCCCAGAAGCTACCTGAATTCTAAAATAGATCTTCCCTTCTTTCGAGAGGTTTTCGTCTGCTCTCAATCGCTCAAACACTACCCTTCTGTTTTGGGATCTTCCATAAACAGTCTTGTTTGTCGTCATTGGGTCTCGATATGAAAACCCTTCTATCTCTAACCTGTCTTCATCAAGTCCTTTGGCAACTAGATAATCTTTAACGGTTTCTGACCTTCTAATAGAAAGCTTGCTGTTGAGTCTGTCTGAACCTGAATTATCAGTATGTCCATTCAGTCGGTATTTTTGCGTATCAGATTTGCTGATAATGCTATAATTATGGTCCAAATTAGACTTGGCAAGTGGTGTCAAGTAATATTTCCCTAGGTCAAAATTAACCGGCCTCAATGTATCTACAGCAACTTGTATTGGGCATCCATTATTGCTTGCGAGACCGTATTCTTTCAAACAAAAATCATTTCTGTCAATAATACCATCTCCATCTGTATCTGGACAACCCTTAAATTTAAGTTCTCCTGCCGTTTCTGGACAAGCATCTTCACTATCAACAATCCCGTCCATATCGGTATCTGGACAGCCCTCAAACTCCAACAAGCCGTAAAGGGAAGGACAAGCATCTTCACTGTCGACAATACCGTCTAAATCAGTATCCGGACACCCTCCAAATTCTTTCAATCCTGGAATATCAATACACAAATCTACCTTGTCAAGGATGCCATCACCATCACTGTCTTTTGGAGAGCCAATACGCATGGACAAACTGATAGAATGTTGAAAATATGAAGACACTTGATTTTGCTGATACCCCCCAAAAACCTCTTCAAGAGCGTTGTAAGTAGACCTCAAATTGACAGCAACTTTTTCGTTGAACCAAATGTTGAATCCAAAAGCTGGAATATAAGAAGGTGCAGAATCGCTATTTATCCATGTATTTCCAAACCCAAATTGTACGTAAGGATCAAACCAGCCAGTTGCTCCTTGCTTGGTTTTCAAATGATATTGTCCGCAAAGGCTGACTTGAGAAAAAGATGAAACATCTATTGTTTTGGATTCTCCTTTTTTGACTTTATTGTGCGAAGCTTCTAAAACGAGGCTAAATCTTTTGTTGAAATACTTGGTCAAGGAAACATATGGAGACAACCCTGAATTGCAATCCTCAAAAGTAAAATAGTCTGAAGATAAACCCAAAAATTCGCTCATAATATCGTTACGAGAGAAACCGATATCTCTGAAGTCCACTACATTGGTTCCAAAACCAAACAACCATTTCTTGTCTGCTTCTTGTGCGTTTGACACAAAGCTTACAAAAAATAACACCACCCATAAGGCAACTCTATTCGTATTCATGATTTTTTATTCAAGTTTGCAAGCTATGGATATTTTTAAAAAAACAGGTGTGTTTTTCTTAAAAAAAAGATTTTACTTGTTTTTATAGTACAATGTAAACGTAAAAAAAGCTGTTCTTAAAGAACAGCTTTTTTTAAAATTGTGTGGCGCGAGTGCTTGTTTATTTCTTCACAACCAACTCCACTCGCCTGTTTTTAGCTTGTCCGGCCGCAGTTTCGTTTGAAGCAAGAGGCATGCTATATCCGAATCCTTTTACATCCAATCGGCCTGCATCTATTCCTTTTGAAACCAAATAGTCTTTCACCGCATCCGCTCTTAAAGAAGAGAGTGCTGCATTTACTCGATCAGAGCCAATTGTACAGGTATGGCCATTGATGGTAAGTTTTGCCTCGCTGAATTCTTGCATAAACAGAACTACTTTGTTTAAATAAGTAGGTGTTCCCTCTGAAAAAGAATGTTTTCCCAAAGCGAAAACGATAGGTTCTTCCAGCGCTTCAGGCAATTTGATGGCGCAACCATTGTTGGACAATGGACCTGCTTCATTTGGACAAGGATCGTCTCTGTCTGTAATTCCATCTCCATCGGTATCAGGCCAAGGACAGCCGTTGTTTAATTTATCTCCTGCTTCACTAGGACAAGCGTCGTCTTTGTCTAAAAGACCGTCCTTGTCCGTATCTGGCCACGGACATCCTTTGTTCAATTTGGAACCTGCTACTTTTGGGCAAGCATCTTCTCCATCTATAATGCCATCTGCATCGCTGTCAGGGCAACCGTTGAATTCTGGGAGACCTGCATCAAGTGGACACACATCGTCTGCATTGGCAATACCGTCGGAATCACTGTCAGGACATCCTTGGAATTCGACCAATCCCGCCTCGTTTGGACAAGCGTCTTTCTTGTCGTAAACCCCATCTCCATCCGTATCTTTTCGGTGGTCAAAGCGAATGGACAAACCAAGTGAGTGTTGGAAATAAGAAGACAAATTATCCGACCCAAAATCATTTCCTATCGAAATACTGTTGTAGGAACTTTTCAAATTGAAGCCATATCTTTCATTGAACCAAAGGTTGAAACCAAAAGCTGGGTTTAAAGTTAAGGAAGACTTGCTATCTACCCATGTATTACCAATGCCAAATTGTACATAAGGATCAAACCAACCGGTTTCACCTAGCAAAGCATTCAAATCGTATTTTCCAGCAAGATCCAAGGCAAAAAAGGAAAGGTCTTCAATCGTTCCTTTTGAACTTTTGGTAATGCTGTTTTTTGATCCTGCCAATACCAAGCTAAATCCTTTGTTCAAATACCTAGAAATCGAGATATGGGAAATCGCTAGGCCAGAATTTGAATCATCAAACTTAAAATAGTCAGAAGAAAATCCTCCAAAATCACCCAAAAGAGAGGAATCATTAAAATCCACAAAATTGGTTCCTATACTCAGTTCCCATAGATTTTTATCATTTTGAGCGCTTGTTGTCAAACCAACAAAAAGTAAAACTGCCCACATGGCATTTTTGAAATTTTTCATAATTGAATAAATTTAATTTTTATAAATATTTGTTAAATATAAATAAAATAACTGTTTGAGTCGTTTTAAAAAGGTTTTTTTAAAAAAAAAGGAGTTTTTTTGTTGTTTTTTATGAGATATATCTCATAAAAAAAGCTGTTAAATTAGCATCGTCTTTTTTAAAATTGGTCCGCTTCTTCGGGAAAAGAATTTAGTATCCTAAATTACTTATTTGACTTTATCAAAGAGGTTAAGGAGGCTTACAACTTTTAGTTCTGTTCCCAAATAGACCAAAAACTGCTGGCTTACACAAAAACCCATTTCGGTCAGAAGGGCAGCGTAAGATTGAATCTGAAGCGCGTGCTTCTCTAAATATGAACCCGTCTTGTAGTCAATGACGACCACCTCTTGCCCGTCAAACACCAAGCGATCTGGAATTAAAACTTTTTGATCCTTGGTCAGAATTTCTCGTTCCGTAAAAACTGTTTTATCTTCTTGAAAATAGGGACTCAATTCTTGGTGATCAGCTATCGCATAAAGAATTTTTGAAAGGTCCCTTGCCTCTTTTTTGGACAACACCCCTTCAGAGACATAGCTGGAAAGCACATTTGGGATGTCTTTGGCCACGGTTATTTTTGAAAGCATTTCGTGTACGAGCAAGCCATAGTTAACTGCCTTTTCTCTTTGGGTGCCCCAATTTTTAGAGGCGTTGGAAAGAAGGACAATTTCGTGATTTTTCCAAACACTTGATACGTAAGTCTCTTGAACCGCTACTGGAACAATTTCTTCTTGCTTTTCCATGGGAAAAACCCTGGATTTCGATCCAAAGTCGTAACTGCTGTTTTCCGGATGCCATTGGTTGGGGCCAGAAAGCGATTTTAAAAAATTCACATACATCCCTGAATAGCGTTGTAACTTCTCTTCGCCTTTGCTGTCGAATTTGTATTCCGAAACTATATAAAGTTGTTCTACGGCTCGGGTCAAAGCAACATAGAGAAGATTGAAATTGTCCAAAGCCAGCTGTTGTTGTCTTTTTTCAAACAGCTGCTTGCCTTTCGCTCCTGTGTGTGTGATTTTAGAAGAACAAGACACCAAAGAAGTTTGAAAATCACCAAAATCATTCGGGTCTAAATCTTCGTACCAAACCGTAGGATCTATTTCTGAAGTGACTTCCAAATCACACGGGAAAATCACTACCGGAAATTCAAGCCCTTTCGATTTGTGTACGGTCATGATTCTCACGGCATCCGATCCTTCTGAAGCGGTGATGCTCAATTGATCCTTTTTTTGTTCCCACAACTCTAAAAAAGCTGACAAATCGTTGTAATTATTGCGTTGAAAATCCAAGACAAAATCTAAAAAAAACTGCACATAGGCGTCTGTTTTTTTTAACAGTTGAAACGAACGAATCAACTGCTCTACACTGTCGTAAAAAGACATTTGAAAAAATTGCTCCCGCTCAAAATACATTCCATAAGCTTCTAGGCGTTTGTAAAATTCCACTCCTTCCAACCCAAGGAACTCCTTGTAAAACAAGTGAGCATCCTTTGCAATCTTTAAAAAGCGATGCAAAAATGACAGAAAACCAAATTTAGCTTCTTTGTTCATAGGGTTTTGAATGTAAGACAAGATGTCTATCAAAAACCTCACTTTTTGGCTGTTTTGTAAAAGCAAAGTCTCTGAAGAAATAATTTCAATTCCTTGTGCTGACAAATAGTTGGCGATTGCAACGCCCTCTTTCTTTTTTCGCACCAGAACACAAACCTCGCTTTTTTTGAAATTGTCATCAAGTTCATTCAACAGTTCCAAAACTTTTTTGGGATAGGCGTCTTCTTTCTCCGCTGCGTCCAACTCAGACTTGTCGATAAAACTCACTTTTACAAATCCGCCCTTGCGGTGGTTTGTTTGCTGTTGGTTCCCGAGCCTGTACAAATCACGGTATACGGAATCGGTTAAAAAGTCGGCGATGTGTGAAAAAAAAGAGTTGTTGAATTCTATGACTTCGCTGTAACTTCTAAAATTTGTCTCCAAATTCCGTGTCTCTTTGGGTGTTTGAAAAGGATTGTTTGCGGCTGTCAAGTCTATAAATTGTTCTGCCTCTCCTCCTCTCCATCGATAGATGGCTTGTTTGGCATCCCCCACCAATAACAAACTCCCGTGTTCTTGCGACAATGAATTTTCAATTAAGGGAATTAAGTTTTGCCACTGCAACGAAGAGGTGTCTTGCATTTCATCAATAAAATAATGTCGAAATTTCTCCCCAATTCGTTCGTAAATAAAGGGAGCGGGTTCGTTTTTTATTTTATTTGCAATCATTTGATTGAATTCTGCATTCAAGCAAATGTTATTCTCCTTTTTTAAAAGGGAAAGTTCTTTTTGAATATGGCTCAAAACAGCCAAAGGAATCAGGCTTTTTGAGACCAATTCCATCAGCACATACGTGCCGTGCTGCTCCTCGAACAAGTCTGAAGTCTCTTGGTACAAGGCCAAGAATTCGGTGGCAACCGCATCAATCGCTGCTTTGGCTGCAGGGCTTGTTTTGGCCGTGTAAAACGTTTCATTGGACATCAATTTGTGCAGTCTTCCCACAAATTTGATGTCTCCAGTTTTTTGACTTGCGAAAGAAACCAAGCGTTGGAAAAACTTTGGCAAATCCCCGTAGGAAAAGTCCGAGTGCTTTACACCAATCTGATCGATCAGTTCAAGACCTTTGGCTCCCTTTTTTACAAAAAGAGCTGCAATCTCTTTTCTGCGTGCCGCTAAATGAGTGTGTAGCTTTTTAAAATCCTCCAAGGATTTTGATTCCAATTTTTGAAGCTGTTCTACAGCGCTCTCATTCAAAAGTATTTTTGCGGTCTTGTTCAGTTCTTTTGAGATGTCCCAAGACTTGTCTTCACTAACTTTTTGAAGAGTAAAATCGACCAAGACATCTGTCAACTTTTGGTCCATCCCTACTTTGGAGATCAATACATCCACGGCTTCTTTTAAAAGCCGTACACCTTCTAATTCCAATTCAAAATTCAACGGCAAGTCCAAATCGAAGGCAAAGGTTCGAATCAATTTGTGTGTAAAACTGTCGATGGTTGTGATGTTGAACGCGGAATAATTTTGAAGGATGTTCTCCAAAATATTGCGTGATTTGGCTTGCAATACAGTTGCTTCCATCCCTGTTTCTTGGCAAATCTCAGAAAACATCGAATTCTTTTCGTCACTCGAAAAAGAACGCAAATTTTCAAGCACACGCTCTTTCATTTCTGCGGCAGCTTTGTTAGTAAAGGTTATTGCCAAAATGTTTTGGAAGGTGTAGAGGCTGTTCGAGCCTAGCAAAATTGTGAGGTATTCTTTAACCAGAGTGTAGGTTTTTCCACTTCCAGCAGAAGCGTTGTAGACCTGAAATGTTGCGGGATGCGTCATTCTCAAATATATTGAATTCTACGGAATAAAAACATCCTATGACCTTCGATTTTTTTTAGGAAATCGAAGGTTCTCTTATAAGGCTATTAGCCCAAAGCTACATCCATGCTCATCATGACAATAAAACCGACGACAAAACCCATTGTAGCAATGTCTGTATACTTATCCTGTTGTGCTTCCGGCACCACTTCCTCTATGACGACAAAAATCATCGCCCCAGCCGCAAAAGCCAGCGCATAAGGTAAAATAGGCTCAAAAGACAGCACCGCCCAAGCTCCTAAAACTCCAGCTATAGGCTCAACTACTGCAGACAATTGTCCGTACCAAAAGCTTTTTTTGCGACTCACCCCTTGCCTGCGAAGTGGCATCGCAACCGCAAAGCCTTCTGGGAAATTCTGAAGGCCAATACCAATGGCCAAAGCGACAGCTCCTCCAATGGTTGCACCATCAAATCCTGCCGCCACTCCTCCAAAAAGAACGCCTACTGCCAATCCTTCAGGAATGTTGTGTAAGGTAATCGCTAACACCAACAAAGTGGTTTTGTGCCAAGGTGTTTTGATGCCTTCTGCTTCCTTAAAATTAATGTGGATATGAGGCAAAACTTTGTCCAAGCCAAAGAGAAACAAAGCCCCTAACAAAAACCCAACAGCCGCAGGAAAAACTTTGACAAATCCTTCTCCAGAACTCATTTCAATAGCGGGTGCCAGCAAACTCCAAAAACTAGCAGCAACCATAACGCCTCCGGTAAAACCTAACATACCGTCTAAAACAGCGCGGTTCATCGATTTGAAAAAAAAGACCAAAGAAGCCCCCAAAGCAGTTAAAAACCAAGTAAAAAGAGTGGCGTACAGAGCGGCAAGTATGGGGTCTATGGATTCAAAATACTGAATAATTTGAGCAATCATTGGCGGTGTTTTTTAACAAATAAATTTTTTGAAATTTGCTGGGAAATGCTTCTTTTTTTTCCTTCAAATAAAATATGCATGGACTGGTCAAAAGCTTCTTTTTTCACTACTTCAACAAGCGTTCCTAATTGAATGCCCGAACTGTCCAAATACTTTAAAAAAGCTACTGAAGAATCTTTCACTCCCATGATTGTGCATTTTTCGTTGCAGGAAACAGCCGACAACATGATCTCTTTGTGGTGGGCTATGTTCCCATCTTCATCGGGAATGGGGTCTCCATGGGGATCGTGTGTGGGGTATTCCAAATAGGCATCTAGCTGTTGGGTTAGTTTTTCGGATTTTACATGTTCCAATTGTTCCGCTACCTCGTGTACCTCATCCCAAGTGAAATCCAGATGTTTTACTAAAAAAACTTCCCAAAGACGGTGTTTTCTAAGAATTCGAACAGCAATTTTTTTTCCCTCTAAGGTCAAAAAAACACCTTGGTATTTTACGTAATCAACCCATTTCTTATCCGATAATTTTTTGATCATGTCCGTAACAGACGAGGCCTTGGTGTTGAGCTTTTCTGCAATGCTATTGGTACTAACTGCCTTGTTTTGGGAATGAGACAAACTAAAAATTGCCTTGAGATAATTCTCTTCCGTCTGTGATATCTGCGTGTTCATAGGTGCCAAAGATAGTAAAATTTCACCTGTAAAAACTAATTTTTAGACATGTCTAAAAATTAATCTTATATTTGCAAAAAAATTACATGAAACTGAACTTGTATTTCTTTACATTGCTACTTCCATTTTTGCTGTGGGGACAAGGACATATAACAGGAACAATCACTGCCGACGGGCTGCCTCTTGAAAATGCAAGTGTCTTTTTTGAAAACACAACCCTCGGAACCTCCTCCGACGTTGACGGGAAATACACTTTATCCATTGCCGAAGGCACCCATCAATTGAGCGTTCAAGCGATTGGATTTACAACTGTAAAACAGCAAGTTCGCATCGAAAAAGACACCATTCTCTCCTTATATTTTTCGCTAAAAGAGGATGTTTTGGGCTTGGATCAGATTGTTGTTTCTGCTACACGACGGCATTTGAACAAGCGAACTGCTCCTGTAGTGGTGACGGTTACAGATTCCAAAATATTCAAAGCGACTCAATCCATTAGTCTTTCGGAAGGGTTGAGCTTTCAGCCAGGATTGCGCATCGAAACCAATTGCCAAAACTGTGGTTTTTCACAAATTAAAATGAACGGATTGGACGGGGCTTATTCTCAAATCTTGATTGACAGCCGTCCTGTCTTTAGTGCTTTGAACAGCATCTATGGTTTGGATCAGATTCCGACCAATACCGTCGAACGGGTAGAAGTGGTTCGGGGTGGAGGGTCTGCCTTGTTTGGATCAAATGCCATTGCCGGAACCATCAATATCATCACAAAAGATCCCACAACAAATGGCTTTCAAATAGGCAGCCACTTTGGAGCGATTCACAACAGTGCTTTCGACAAAGCCACAACGTTCAACGGCACTTTGGTATCGGAAGATTTTGATACAGGAATTGCTGTTTTTGGAATGTATAGAAATCGTGAAGGCCTCGATTACGATCGAGATGGCTATACGGAATTGACCCGTATGGAAAATAAATCTTTTGGTTTCAAGGCCTTTTACAAGCCTGAAGAGCGCAACAAAATCACACTTGAATTCCATACGCTTCACGAATTTAGAAGGGGTGGAAATCACTTAGATTTGCAGCCCTTCGAAGCAAACATATCAGAACAAATTGCTTCCGATGTTGTCACTGGAGGTCTTACCTACGAATTTAAAAGTCAAAATTTAAAACACGCTCTTTCATTTTATAGCTCTACCTCTTTTTCTAAGAATCAAAATTACTACGGTGGAAGGGGCAAAGGAAATCCCGCAGAAGGTTTTGAAAACACCCTCTTAGAAAGCCTAGAAGGCTTTGGAAATTCTCGAGACAACACCTGGGTCTTTGGCGGGCAATACACTTACGATTTCGAAAAATTTCTTGGAGGAAATGGTACTTTTACAGGAGGTCTCGAATACAAATATGACGACATGGAAGACAACAAGCCCGCTATCAGCGCTTTGATTGCGCAGACTTTGAAAATCTTTGGAGTCTATGCACAACAAGAATGGGAAATTAACGAACGGCTAAAGCTCTTGGGAGGACTTCGAATCGATGCACACAATTTGACAAACCAAAATCGCATTGTCAACCCTCGTTTTACGGCCCTCTACAATGTCACTGAAAGCCTGCAGCTGAGAACTAGTTTTGCTAAAGGATACCGCGCTCCTCAAGTCTTTACGGAAGATGTGCATGCCAGTTTGGCCGCAGGTGAACTCAGTAGGATTCTCGTACCTAAAATGTCCTTAAGAACAGAAACTTCCAACAGCTACCTCGCTTCTCTGGATTGGGAAACCACCACAACTCTTGGGGCTCTTTCTCTTTCCTTGGAAGGGTTTTACACTCATTTGAAAAACCCTTTTGTCTTGGTCGCCTATGAAAAATCAAACATCGACAAAGACCGATACCCAAAACCCAATGAAGGCATGACTTGGGTCAAAGAAAATGGCGACAACGCACATGTCAAAGGTGTGAATTTTGAACTCAAATACAGTCCTAATAAAATGTGGCTTCTGCAATTAGGAGCGACCTTGCAAGAATCAAAATACGACCAGCCTCAAGATTGGAGCTCTTTGGAAAACAATACAGAGAAATCGGCTAACTTCTTTAAATCTCCCAATGCATACGGGAATTTTGTATTGGGATATGCGCCGTCAAAAAGATTCCAAAACAACCTCTCGGGCGTCTTCACAGGAAGAATGCTTGTGCCTCATTTGGCAGGCGCTCCTGAAAACCCCACTGAGGACCTCTTAGAAAACACGTCTGCTTTTTTTGAATTGAACCTAAAATCTTCTTATCTTTTTGACTTGGACGCTCACAAACACCTTGGGATGGAAGTGAGTATTGGCATTCAAAACCTATTGGACAGCTACCAAAAAGATTTCGATACCGGTCCTTTGAGAGATGCCAATTATGTATACGGTCCAACAAGGCCTAAAACCTTTTTTGTAGGCCTTAAATTTGGGACTAACCTCTAAAAGGTCGCATTTCAAAAGAAAAATTAATCGCTACAAAAGCCCGACTTCAATCCGCAACCACTCCTAGATCTTCTATCGTTTGAAATGGAATACACTATTCCGACATAGGATTCTAAATTGGCACACGGACCGCCAAGATTGTAAGAGCTTTTTACTTGGATCCCTATTTTAGGTGAGGACCAATAAGTAAGGCCTCCTCCAAAATTTACCGTAGCAGAAGTTTCATCTTCGAAATAAAGTCCGAAACCTCCCAAGGCAAAAGGCACCCATTTATTGTCTGAATATTTAAAGTCGTAACGCGCAATAGCGTCGAAATTCAAAAGGTTGGTTCCATTTTCTGCAATTCCGATTGCAACAAGAATCTTGTCGGCTATTGGGTTGGAAGAAAAAGACAAGCCGGCACCAACTGAAAATCCTTTAGAAGCATAGCGAACAAATCCTATTCTTGGAAGCTGCAAAAAGCCCCGGTCACTCTTTTTTAAAAACAAAAACCCACTTGCTCCTACCTCTGCAACCCACTTCGAATTTGGGCTTTGGGCCTTTGCATTTTGAAAACAAATCAAAAGAAAAAATAATAATAAAAAGCGGGGTAATTTCATCATATTTTTTTGGGGTTCTTCTTTCAAAAATAATTATCCTAACAAATATACAACTCTAAAACAACATAGCAAATCCATTACAATCATTTAAACAACATCCCATTTCTAAATAAATTTTTGACCTCTTTTTTATGGAGTTCTTAACTTCTAAGTTTTTCAACTTCTACAAATAGGCAATGCAATTAATAAGAATTATATTTGTCAAAAAAACAGATTTCCTTTGAGTAAGCAACCCATTTCAAATCACATTGCTCATTCTCCAAAAATTCAAAAGATTGCCCAGCAGCTTTCCAATGGGAAGACCCATCTCCAAATTTCAAATCTTGCGGGTTCTGCACTGTCTTTTTCCGTTGCAGCAATTGGTAACAAAACCCCGCTCCCCTTCCTACTTGTTTTGGACGACAAAGAGGAAGCCGCTTTCCTGTACAACGATTTGGAACGACTACTAGGAGTCAAAAAAGTATTGTTTTACCCAGCCTCCTATCGAAGGCCTTACCAAATAAAAAAAACAGACAATGCGAATGTTTTACTGCGTGCGGAAGTTTTGAATCGCATCAATTCTGACAAAACTCCTGCAACCATCGTCACCTATCCTGCCGCATTGTTTGAAAAAGTTGTCACCAAAAAAGAACTGAACAAAAACACCTTGAAAATTGAGGTACAAGACCTGCTTTCGTTGGAATTCGTAAATGAAGTCCTCTTCTCTTACGACTTTAACAGAGTCGATTTTGTTTCGGAACCGGGAGAGTTTTCTGTACGAGGAGGACTCATCGATGTGTTTTCTTTTTCAAATGACGAACCGTATCGGATTGAATTTTTTGGAGAAGAAGTGGAAAGCCTGCGTACTTTTGATATTGAAACACAACTTTCGACAAAAGTCTTGGAAAAAATCAACATCATGCCCAATGTTGAAAACAAATTATTAGACGAACACCGAGAAAGTTTTTTAAAATACCTTCCCAAAAAAACCGTGGTCTTTACCAAGAACACTTCGTTGCTTTTTGGAATGCTCGACACCTTATACGAAAAATCAGAAGTCGCATTCGAAGCCCTTTCAAAAGAGCTCAAACACGCGACTCCAGACCAACTTTTTTCAAACGGAAACCTGCTCAAAAAAGAACTGCTTGAGTTCAGCAGGGTGTCCCTTTCAAATACAGCAAACAAAACCGTCTCTGAGCAAGTACACCTCTTTCGTACAAAGCCCCAGCCCTCATTCCACAAACAGTTTGAACTGTTGGCAGCCAACCTAAATGAAAACACACGCCAGGGAATCACCAACTACCTCTGCTGCACAAATGAAAAACAAATACAGCGGTTTCACGACATTTTTTCTTCCTTTGAAGAACAAAACAACTTGGAAGAAATTCAATACACCGCACTTGTGTTTCCCATCTACCAAGGATTTGTTGATTTAGACAACAAAATAGCATGCTACAGCGATCATCAAATTTTTGAACGCTACCACAAATTCACCCTCAAAAACAACCACTCAAAAAAACAAAACATTGCCCTCAATGAATTGAATACGCTTGAAGTTGGTGACTATGTAACTCATATAGACCACGGTGTTGGAAAGTTTGGTGGCTTGCAAAAAATAGATGTCGAAGGCAACAAACAAGAAGCCATCAAGCTCAGCTACGGAGACCGAGATATCTTGTACATCAGCATCCACTCTTTGCACAAAATATCCAAATTCAACGGCAAGGATGGAACGCCTCCAAAAATCTACAAACTCGGATCGGGCGCTTGGAAAAAACTAAAACAAAAGACAAAAAAGAGGGTCAAAGAAATTGCGTTCAACCTCATCACTCTCTACGCAAAAAGAAAATTAGAAAAGGGTTTTCAATACGCCCCAGACAGTTATTTACAACACGAACTGGAAGCCAGTTTTCTTTTTGAAGATACCCCAGACCAAATCACGGCGACACAAGATGTAAAAAAAGACATGGAAAACGAGCGCCCAATGGACCGCTTGGTTTGTGGAGATGTCGGTTTTGGAAAGACAGAGGTTGCCATTCGTGCTGCTTTCAAAGCCGTAGACAATGGCAAGCAAGTTGCTGTATTGGTTCCAACGACGATTCTCGCCTTCCAACACTTTCAATCCTTTTCGGAACGCTTGAAAGACTTTCCTGTCACCATCGATTATTTGAACCGATTCCGAAGCGCCAAACAACGAAGCAATGTGCTCAAAGAATTGAAAGAAGGAAAAATTGACATTTTGATAGGCACACATCAATTAGTCAGTAAAAAAGTACAGTTCAAAGACCTCGGGCTGTTGGTCATTGACGAAGAACAAAAATTCGGTGTCGCCGTCAAAGACAAACTCAAAACAATCAAAGAAAATGTAGACACCCTTACCTTGACAGCAACTCCAATTCCAAGGACCTTGCAATTTTCCTTAATGGCCGCACGCGATCTGTCGGTCATCAATACACCTCCTCCAAACAGACACCCTATCGACACTCAAGTAATTCGATTCAACGAAGAAATCATTCGAGATGCGATTTCCTACGAAATCTCGAGAGGAGGTCAAATCTTTTTTATTCACAACCGAGTCCAAAACATCAAAGAAGTAGCAGGAATGCTGCAACGCTTGGTGCCAGATGCGAAAATCGGGATTGGTCATGGCCAGATGGAAGGAAAAAAATTGGAAGAAAAAATGCTCGCATTTATGTCCGGTGATTTTGATGTTTTGGTAGCGACAACCATTATTGAAAGCGGACTGGATGTGCCCAATGCGAATACAATTTTTATCAACAATGCCAACAATTTTGGCTTGTCAGACCTGCACCAAATGCGAGGTAGGGTGGGACGCTCCAACAAAAAAGCATATTGCTATTTTATCACCCCTCCCTTTCATCTGATTACCGTCGAAGCACGCAAGAGAATCGAAGCTTTGGAATTGTTTTCTGATTTGGGAAGTGGCATCAACATAGCGATGAAAGACCTTGAAATACGGGGAGCTGGAGATCTTTTGGGTGGAGAACAAAGTGGGTTTATCAATGACATTGGTTTTGACACCTATCAAAAAATCCTCAAAGAAGCTATTGAGGAGCTGAAAGATACTGAATTCAAAGAACTGTATGCTGCTGATGACAAACCCGTCAAAACATTCGTAAAAGACATTCAGATAGACACGGATTTTGAAATCCTTTTCCCAGATGATTTTATCAATGTAGTTTCAGAAAGACTCAAATTATACAAAGAGTTGGCCGAACTCAACAACGAAAGTGAACTCAAAGTTTTTGAAAAACAACTCAAAGATCGTTTTGGAGAACTGCCAACTCAAGTGGAAGATTTGTTAGACAGTGTGCGTATCAAATGGATCGCAAAAACACTGGGAATAGAAAAGTTGGTCTTAAAACAAAAACGAATGATTGGGTATTTTGTCTCGGACCAACAAAGCGCTTTTTACCAAACCGAAATTTTTACAAACCTCCTCGCATTTGTGCAACAAAACTCAAAAAACTGTGTGCTCAAAGAGAAAGAAACAAAAAAAGGCTTGCGCTTGTTGCTCACCTTTATCCGAATAGATTCCGTAAAAAAAGCCCTTCAAGCACTAGAATCCATTCCAAAAAAACAACCCCTCATCCCTTGAAAAAATTTGCCCCTCTTTACGGTTCGATTCTGTTGATTAGCAGCGCCGGTGTTTTGGTTCGCTCCATTGATATGAGTCCTGTTTTGATTGCTTTTTGGAGAGGTTTGATCGCCTTAATCCTCTTGGGTTCGTATGCCTACTTTCAAAAGATCTCCTTTGCAATTTCAAAGAGAAAAGATGCCTTCACATTGCTCCTCTCCTCACTTTTTTTTGCGGGACATTGGGTTGCCTATTTTTATGCTTTGCAAATCTCTTCCGTGGCAATTGGGATGCTTTCACTCTTTACATTTCCAGCAATCACCGCACTTTTAGAACCGCTGTACTTTCAAACAACTTTCAACAAACGCCACTTATTTTTAACCTTTTTGACAATCGTCGGACTCTCATTTATGGTTCCCGAAATCAGTTTTTCAAACCACAACACCCAAGGAATTGCTTGGGGTGTGGTCTCTGCTTTGTGCTACGCTTTGCGGAATTTGACGATGAAATCCAACAGCCAAAAATACGACAGTGCTATTTTGATGTTTTATCAATTTCTATTTGTCGCCTTATGTTTTGCTCCTTTTTTACGAGACAGCAAGGCCGCTAAAACAATTGATTCTTTCGAACACCTTCTTTTTTTGGGAATCTTTACCACCGCGATTGGACACACGCTATTTGTCAAGAGTTTTAAAAATTTCAGCGTCGCTACGGCGAGCATCATTGCGAGCTCACAACCTCTCTTCGGCGTAATTTTAGGATACTTGTTTCTTCATGAAACGCCCAATAAATGGGTTCTTATAGGAGGCTGTATTGTTCTTTCTAGTGTTTTTTTAGAAAGCTTGCACTCCCAAAAAAACAATTCCTAAAGAAGCGATCGCGGCTTTACAAAAAACTAGCCGTACACAAATTGAAACATCTTTCCTGGCAAAGGCTGAACCAAACCCTTCATTTCTAATTGAAACAAAAGAGCGGCCATTTTATTGATCGGCAAGTTACAGTCCAGAGAAATATTGTCCAACCACCCTATCTTTTTAGACTTCAAGCAATCGTACACTTTTTGTTGCTCTGCATTCAAATTCAAAAAGAGCTGGGTTTGCATGGCTGTGGAAGTTTTCTTTTGAGGAGTCCACCCCAACATGTTGATTAGGTCATCTGCACAAGTAATCACAGCGGCTTTGTGATCTCGAATCAAAGCATTGCAACCACTACTATACATATCTGAAGCACGACCGGGAACAGCAAAAACCTCTTTGGAATAGGAATTGGACAATGCTGCAGTGATCAAAGCACCTCCTTTCGATGCAGATTCTACAACAATCGTAGCCTCCGAAAGACCTGCAACAATTCGATTTCTTTTTACAAAATTTTCTCTTCGAGGTTTTTCATCGTACCAAAACTCCGTCAAAAACCCTCCTTTTTTCAAGAGTTGTGACTGGTATCTTTTGTGTTGTTTTGGATAAACACTTCCAAAACCATGTGCGAATACAGCAACCGTTTTTAAATTGTTTTTCAATGCTGATTTGTGAGCAGTGATATCAATTCCCAAAGCATAACCACTGACAATAATCGGATTGTGCTCTTTGAGTCCTGAAATCAAAGACTCACAAAAGTCACTCCCATAGCGCGTCATTTGACGAGTCCCAACGATACTGATGCATTTTGAATTTTCAAAGGAAAAATCTCCGTCCTGAAAAAGCAAAATAGGACTGTCTGCGCAATTTTTAAGTTGATTCGGGTAGTTTTTATCTAAAAAGTAAAGAGCTTGAAGCTGTTCTTTTTCTAACAATTCGACTTCTTTTTCTGCTGCAACCAAAGTCGAAGAATCGAAAAGGTGTTGTAAGGCTAGCCGGCTAAAACCGTGAAGCTTTTGCAGTGTTTGTTGTTTTTCTTTAAAGATGTTTTTTGGGCTTCCGCAAATTTCTATCATTTTTTTTGCGAAGATATCTCCGATGCCTTTGGTTTTTTGCAAAGCCAAAGCATACATAAGTTCTTCTTTTTCCATGGGCTGACAATTTGCTATTTAAGTTACAAAATTTCTTGAAAAAAACTTCCTCAAAAAAACATCTACTCTAATTTTTATTTATATTTGTGAATATGCAATTACCCAACTACATCAGTAATTTATTATTTCGTTACGAATGCGTAATCGTTCCAGAATTTGGCGGATTTGTCAGCAGTACAATACCTTCACATAGAGACGCGCGTACACATGTCTTTTACCCTCCAACAAAAAAAATAAATTTCAACAACCAATTGAAAAACAATGACGGCTTGTTGGCGAATTACATCGCAGATGTTGAAAACATTTCTTTTGAACAAGCAGTTACACGGATTGGGACGGAAGTAAAAAAATGGAAATTACAGCTCAATCAAGGAGTCTTAAACCTTGCTAAAATTGGAGAGCTGCACCTCAACAAAGATCTAAAAATTGTTTTTACTCCTTTGGAAGAAACCAATTACTTAATGCGTTCTTTTGGTTTGAGTTCCTTTACATCTGCAGAATTGCCTCGTGAAAACAGTTCAATACAGCCGCTTTCACTTCAAAATTATACGAAGAACAAGTCCTCGTATTTTGTAAAATACGCAGCCTCAGTAGCGGTACTGATGATGCTTGGAACGCTGACATGGAAGACTGTTGAAAAAAATCAGTTCAACGCTCTTGAAATTGAAAACCAAGAGACAGTAACAAAAAAAATACAAGAAGCCACTTTTGTTATCAACAATCCGCTTCCAGAAATTTCTTTGGACTTGGTAAAAACACCTTCCAAAAAATACCATTTGATCGCAGGTTCTTTTGCTGAAAAATCAAATGCCAATCGAAAAGTAAAGCAACTCTTAAAAAAAGGGTTTCGTGCAAAAATCGTCAACACAAATAAATGGGGATTGGACCAAGTGGCCTTTGGCAGCTACAATACACGATCAGAAGCAATCGAGAATTTAAAACAAATCAGAGCAACACAAGCAAAAGACGCTTGGTTGTTGATAAAATAGCCGCAGAAAAGCTTCTTTCTCTTTCCTCACTATCCTTAGCACTTTTTTACAAAGGTTTTGATCGCTTCAATACAGGCCGTTTTATTTTCTAGATGTGACATGTGCCCTCCCGAAAAAACGAGCACTGTCGTTTCTGTTCCACGCACTTGATCTGACAAATCTTCGAATTTTAAAACCGGGTCTTTTTTTCCTAAAATCAACATTTTTGGATAAGGTCCAAAGTGCAACAAAACCTCTCTGTCTTGCCTGATTTTCATACCTTCCAAAGCCGCAATCACCCCTTGTTTTGAAGTTTGCAATGCCTGCTGTTTTACTTCGTTGATTTCGGTACGGAGCAATTTTCTGTTTTTGGAACGAAACAACAGTGGAATTGCCTTACGTATAAAAGACAAGTGATTTTCTTTGACAAGCTGAATCGCTTTCGAACGACTTGCCTTTTTCTCTTCTGTATCTGCTCTGGATGTTGAATTCATCAAGCACAAGCCTTTGACATGGTCTGGGTGCATTTCTGCAAAAGCCAAAGCAACATAGCCTCCCATTGAATGCCCTACAAAAATAGCTTTTCGAATTCTCAAATGATTTAAAACGGCAGCGACCCCTGCAGCCATCTCATCCATGCTGTGGACATACCCGCTGTTTTCTGTCTGTCCATGACCTAAAAGATCTACACAAATCACCCTGTTTCTTTTGCAAAGCAAGTCAGCTGTTTCTTCCCACATTGTACAATTCTCCAAAAAACCGTGAAGCAAGACCACTGCGGCTCCTTTTCCCGTATCCGTGAAATGAATGAACGTGTTTTTATAGTTTACAAACGAACCCATAAATGCATACTGCTCTTCTACTATATGATTAAAACTTACTTTTTTCCCAACTCAAAAGCTCTTGAAACACAAACTTGAATGCCCTTTTGAATTTCTTTTCCTACTTGTTTTTCTTCAAAATAATCCAAGCCTGCAATCGTTGTTCCCCCTTTTGAAGAAACGCGGCCCATCCACGATTCCAAGGAAATGGAATTTTGCTTGTAGAGTGCTACCGCTCCTTCAAAAGTTTGGGCAACCATTGTTTTGGCTGCTGCACTAGAAAAGCCCAAATCCATTGCGGATTTTTCCATCGCATCCATAAAATAAAAAACAAATCCGGGGCCACTCCCTGATATCCCAATGGAGCGGTCAAGCTGTTCTTCACTAGGAACCTCCACAATCTTTCCAGTAGCGCCTAAAACAGACGCAATCAACGCGAGCTCTTCTTGACCAACCTCCGAAGACCCCACATAAGTCGTCATGCCCAATTTTACTTGAGCCGCTAAGTTGGGCATCGCTCTGACCACTCTGTCCAAGCCCAAACCCTTTTGAATTGTCTCGATGCTTACCCCAGCCATGATAGAAACGACCAGTTGTTTCTGATTTAAATAAGGTTTGATGTTTTGAAAAACTTCAGGAGCTACTTGAGGCTTGACCGCCAAAAAGAGAACATCTGTATCCTTTAAAACCTCCAAATCATCCCCCGCCATCACGGTGTTCAGTGCATTGATCTCTTCAATCCTTTCGGGCGCATTTTCAAGAATATGAATGACGGCTTCCAAATCTGAATTGTAAATTGATGCTGCATACGTAAATCCCATGTTTCCTCCACCGAGGATTGTTATTTTTTTCATGTTATTATAATTTTATTACTTAAAAAAATTAAACTTGCTTTCTCCTTACTTTAATGAAAAAGAATTAGACGCTCGTTTTTAAGAATTCATCAAAGATTCTATCTCTTCCACTTCAATAGGGATGTCTTGCATCAAATTAAAAGGTTTGCCGCTTTCTTGGAGAACCACATCGTCTTCCAAACGAATCCCAAAACCTTCTTCTGGAATGTAGATACCAGGTTCTACCGTAAAAACCATGTTGGCCTGCATCGGCTCGGTCAAAAGTCCGTAATCATGGGTGTCCAAGCCCATATGATGAGACGTTCCGTGCATAAAATATTTCTTGTAGGCGGGCCAATCTGGGTTTTCATTTTGCACAGCTGCCTTGTCGAGCAATTGCAAGCCCAACAATTCGGAAGTCATCAATTTGCCAACTTCTTTGTGGTAAGCTGCCCAATCTGTTCCCGGTAACAACATCTTTGTCGCTTCTTTTTTGACTCGGTGTACTGCATTGTACACCGTCTTTTGACGCTCTGAAAACCGACCCGAAACTGGAATCGTACGGGTAAGGTCACTGGAATAATTGGCATATTCAGCTGCCACGTCTAACAACAACAATTCACCCGCCTTGCACTGCCGGTTGTTTTCGATATAATGAAGGATATTCGCATTTTGACCACTCGCCACAATGGGCGAGTAGGCAAAGCCTTTCGATTTGTTTCTGACAAACTCATGAATCAACTCCGCTTCAATTTCATACTCCCACACGCCGGGCTTTACAAAATTCAACAAACGTCGAAAGCCCTTTTCCGTAATGTTACACGCCTTCTGAATCAGTTCAATCTCAAGAGGTTCTTTCACAGAACGAAGACCTTGCAAAATCGGGTTGCTCTTTGCCACAGCATGGGCGGGATATTTATTTTTTAGCCTTTTGGTAAAGCGATCTTCTCGTGTTTCTGTATCGACGCTTGCGCGGTAATGTTCATTGGTATTAAGGTACATCACATCGCAGTACGTCATCATTTCTACCAAAACTTTTTCCAAATCGGAAAGCCAGAGAACCGTTGCAACTCCAGAAACGTTGCTCGCAGTTTCTTTCGTCAATTTTTCGCCTTCCCAAACAGCAATATGAGCGTTGGTCTCCCGGACAAACAAAATTTCTCTGTACGCCTCCTTGGGACAATCTGGACATAAAAACAAAACCGACTCTTCTTGATCAACTCCACTCAAATAAAATAAATCTCTGTGCTGTTGAAAAGGCAACGTGCTGTCTGCACTGATCGGATAGATGTCGTTTGAATTGAAAAAAGCGATGGACTTGGGCTGCATCTGAGCGGTAAATTTGGCTCGGTTCTGAACAAACAATTCCTTGTTGATTGGCTCGTATTTCATAAAAAATCCCTTTGCTATTAAGGTAAAAACAAATGTACCGAATTCCAAAGAGATTCTCTTTAATTAAGTGCAATTTTCATCAAGATGTTTCGAGCCTTCTGCTCTTTATTCTTGAGAAAAAGACTGCTTAAAACTAGAAAATTATGATTTTTATCATGCAATCTTTTACTTCTTTTAAAGTATCTTTGCTGCGCAGCAAACCCTTGTACACATGACGGTTACTTTTGTCATTTTGACCCTTACCATCCTCTTGTTTATTTCAGGAAAATTGCGCCCTGACATTGTCGCTCTTTTGAGCATGCTGTCCCTTTATGTCTTTGGAATTCTAACAGTTCAAGAGGCTTTTTCTGGATTCAGTAACACAACGGTGGTCATGATTGCAGGTTTGTTTGTCGTGGGAGAAGCCTTGAGCAGAACTGGAATGACTGCTTGGATCGGAAATAAGATTGTGGCTTTGTCTCAGAACAATTCCAACAGGCTTTTGGTCCTCCTTATTTTGGGTACTGCGATTGTTTCGGGGTTCATCAGCAATACAGGGACCGTCGCTTCGCTCATTCCTGTTGCCATTGCTTCCGCCTGGCGCTTGAAGACCCCAGCATCAAAAATGTTGATTCCCTTGGCTTTTGCTGCCAATACTGGCGGTCTTTTGACCTTGACAGGAACCCCGCCAAACATTATTGCCGACCAAGCGATGCGCGATGCAGGCTTTCCGGGATTTTCATTTTTTGAATATGCACTGATCGGAATTCCGCTGTTGATTGCACTTGTTCTGTACATGCGGTATTTGGGGATTAAAATTCTTCCTAGTAACAGCTCCAACAAAAGAGAAGACATCGATGTGTCAATTCAAAGCCTAGAAGATGCCTATCAAATATTTGAAGGTTTTTGGAAAGTGCGGGTCCGTCCCAGCTCTACTGCGATTGGAAAAACCCTTCGCGCATTGCATTTGGATACTGAAATGGGCATCAGTGTCCTCAAAATAATTCCGAGAAAATCTAGCCCTGCAAGCCTTCTAAAAAAACTCACCCCCTCAGAAGACGAGGAATTTCTAGAAGAATCTTACACCCTTCGCATGAATGATGAATTGATTGTCAATTGTAGTGAAAAGAGAATCCAACACTTAATTGATCGCTACAATGTTGCAGCCATGAAAATAGCCGGAGATGGAGATTTTGTAAAAGAAAATGTACTCAGTGATGAGCTGGGTCTTTCTGAACTTATTGTAGCACCCAGATCTGCTTACCGCGGCAAAAAGATAAATATCGGTCGTTTTGGAGAAAAACACAAGGTCCAAGTAATCGCATTGAACCGATATAACAAAAGAATACGAGGAAGAGAATTTGTTTTGAGAGAAGGAGACTCCCTCTTGGTCAGAGCCAAATGGGAGGACATCAGAGCCATTCAAGACGAGAGCAAAGATTTTTTAATTGTTGGACATCCCGAAGAACTGGCAAAAGAAATTGGAAAAATAAGTGCCAAAGGAATTCTTGCCATCGGTGCCTTGGTTTTTATGGTCGCCTTTTTGGTGCTTGGCATTTTTTCCTCTTCGATCACCATTCTACTCACTGCCATGTTGCTCGTTGCAGGAGGAAGCATCAACATGAACCAATCCTACCGCGCAATCAATTGGAATGTCGTCATCATCATCGCTTGCATGCTCCCCATGGGCGTTGCCCTTCAAAAAACAGGCGCTGCCAAACTCATAGCCAATTCTATGGTTTCATTTTTAGGAGCGATGAACCCACGCTTCTTTTTGGCAGGTGTTTTTGTGATCACTGCTGCTTTAAGTCAAATCATGAGCAACTCAGCAACCGCAATCCTAATGGCTCCCATCATCATCAACGCCGCTTTGCAATTGGGCTACCATCCCGCTCCTTTTATGATGATTTTGGCCGTCAGTGCCTCCACTGCTTTTTTGACTCCTTTTGGAACCACCACCAACATGATGGTCATGAATGCGGGGAATTACAGCTTCAAAGATTACCTAAAAATCGGTTCTGGATTGCTTTGTGTCTTTTTTGTCATTAGCATAATTTTAATCCCGATACTATGGCCTTTCTATTAAAATTCACACCAATTGCTGTTAATCAGATAAAAACACATGAAAAACAATGGGTTTTAAGTAGAAAATAGCTTTTTGGTTTTATTTAAAACACTTGAATTGGTACCTTTGCCGTACTATAAAATTATATGTAAAATGAGCGGATTTTTATCTTCATCAATCGCAAGAAAAGTAGCCATGGCATTGTCCGCACTTTTCTTAATCTTTTTCTTAATCATTCACCTTGCGGTGAACATCACTTCCCTTTTTAGCGAAAATATTTTCAACGAATTGGCTCATTTTATGGGCAACAATCCCTTGGTGCAATTCGCATTACAACCTGTATTGATTGTTGGTGTCATTTTTCACTTTGTCATGGGGTTTGTCTTGGAATTGAAAAACAAGAAAGCGACAACTATCAAATATGCCAAAGACAACGGAGCTGCAAACTCAAGCTGGATGTCGCGTAACATGATTTACAGTGGATTGGTGATTTTGGCTTTTCTCGTCTTGCATTTTATCGACTTTTGGTTTCCCGAAATGAATTACAAATACATTGAAGGTCTGCCCTTAGACACCACCCGTTATTTCAGCGAATTGCAACACAAATTTGTCAATCCCGTCCGCGTAGGTGCTTATGTGATCTCATTTGTTCTCTTGGGTTTACACTTGGCACACGGGTTTCAATCGGCTTTTCAGTCGATGGGTTTCAACAACAAATACACAAAAACAGTCAGAGCTCTTGGAAAAGTCTATTCCATTGCCATCCCTCTTGGATTTATCCTTGTGGCTGTGTACCATTATTTCAACCATTAATCTAAGAATCCTATGACGACTTTGAACTCAAGAATACCAAAAGGTCCAATCAAAGATAAATGGACAACTTACAAAGACAAAATCAACCTTGTCAATCCTGCCAACAAAAGAAATATCGATGTGATTGTTGTTGGAACAGGACTTGCAGGGGGCTCTGCAGCAGCCTCTCTCGCTGAATTGGGCTACAATGTAAAAGCATTTGCCTACCAAGATTCACCACGTAGAGCGCATTCGATCGCAGCTCAAGGAGGAATCAACGCAGCAAAAAACTACCAAGGAGACGGAGATTCTACCTACCGCTTGTTTTACGACACGGTCAAAGGAGGAGACTACCGCTCACGAGAAGCCAACGTATACCGTTTGGCAGAAGTCTCTGCAAACATCATCGATCAATGCGTCGCACAGGGAGTTCCTTTTGCACGCGATTATGGAGGGTTGCTCGACAACCGTTCGTTTGGAGGCGTATTAGTTTCCAGGACTTTTTATGCCAAAGGACAAACCGGACAACAACTCTTGTTAGGAGCCTACTCCGCAATGAACCGCCAAATTGCTCGAGGTAAAATTGAAATGCACAACCGACATGAAATGTTGGACGTGGTCTTGGTCGATGGAAAAGCAAGAGGAATCATTGCGAGAAACATGATTACTGGTGAAATCCAACGACACTCTGCGCATGCGGTTGTCATCGCTTCAGGAGGCTATGGAAATGTCTATTTCCTTTCGACCAACGCGATGGGATCTAATGTAACAGCTTCTTGGAAAATCCACAAAAAAGGAGCGTTCTTCGCCAACCCTTGTTACACGCAAATCCACCCAACATGCATCCCAAGATCGGGTGATTACCAATCCAAATTAACCTTGATGTCCGAGTCCCTTCGCAACGATGGTCGCATTTGGGTTCCTGCAAAATTGGAAGATGCCAAAGCCGTTCAACAAGGAAAACTAAAACCGACAGAAATCACAGAAAAAGATCGAGATTACTACTTGGAAAGACGCTATCCTGCTTTTGGAAACTTGGTGCCTCGTGATGTGGCTTCAAGGGCTGCCAAAGAGTGTTGTGATGCTGGATATGGCGTAAATGCAACTGGTGAAGCGGTTTATTTGGACTTTGCTGCTGCCATCGTGCGCTACGGAAAAGAACAGACCAAAATCAAAGGAATCGAAAATGCCTCTGACGCAAAAATCCAAGAATTGGGGAAAGCTGTTGTCAAAGCAAAATACGGAAACTTGTTCCAAATGTATGAAAAAATCATGGACGAGAATCCCTACGAAACTCCGATGATGATTTATCCTGCGACGCATTACACCATGGGAGGTGTATGGGTAGATTACAATTTGATGACCACTGTCAAAGGATTGTACTGCATCGGGGAAGCCAATTTCTCAGAACACGGGTCCAACCGATTGGGAGCTTCTGCTCTGATGCAAGGACTCGCAGATGGTTACTTTGTATTGCCGTACACCATCGGAGATTACCTGTCTGACGACATTCAAACTGGTGAAATTACTACCGACTCTGCAGAATTTGAAACCGCAGAAAAGGAAGTAAAAGCACAGTTGGAATTCTATATCAACAACAAAGGAAACCGTTCTGTAGACTATTACCACAAAAAACTAGGTAAAATTATGTGGGACAAAGTAGGCATGTCACGCAACGAAAAAGGCCTGAAAGAAGCCATGGCTGAAATCAAAGCCTTGCGAGAAGATTTCTATAAAAATGTTAACGTCCCCGGCAGCATGTACGAAAAAAATCCAGAGCTGGAGAAAGCAAGCCGCGTAGCAGATTTCTTAGAATTGGGAGAGCTCTTTGCCAAAGACGCCTTGAACCGAAACGAATCTTGTGGAGGGCATTTTAGAGAAGAGTCCATTGAACTGGACGGCCCTCAAAAGGGAGAAGCTTTGCGAAATGACAAAGACTATGCTTATGTGTCGGCCTGGGAATACAAAGGAGAACCTGCAGATGCAGTCCTTCACAAAGAGGAATTGGAATTTAAGGATATTGAATTGAAACAACGTTCATACAAATAAGAAGATACTATGGATTTAACACTTAAAATCTGGAGACAGAAAAACGCTGAAGATCAGGGAGAATTAGTCGCCTACAACGTGACGGATATTTCTGAACACATGTCCTTCTTAGAAATGATGGACGTCTTAAACGAGCAATTGATCAACAAAGGAGACGACCCTGTTGCCTTTGACCACGACTGCCGTGAAGGAATTTGTGGCATGTGTTCCATGTATATCAATGGAGAAGCCCATGGGCCCGACAGAGGGGTGACCACCTGCCAATTGCACATGCGTATGTTCAACGATGGAGACACGATTTATATTGAACCATTTCGCGCCAAAGCATTTCCCGTCATCAAAGATTTGATTGTAGACCGAACTGCTTTTGATCGTATTCAGCAATCCGGGGGTTACATCTCTGTAAATACTTCTGGAAATACGCAAGATGCCAATGCGACACCAATCTCAAAAGAACATGCAGACAAAGCGATGGATGCCGCTACCTGTATCGGTTGTGGTGCCTGTGTGGCAAGTTGTAAAAACTCCTCTGCCATGCTGTTTGTCGGTGCAAAAGTTTCTCAATACGCATTGCTCCCACAAGGACAAGTGGAAGCGACAACCCGTGTTTTGAATATGGTCAAACAAATGGACGATGAAGGTTTTGGAAACTGCACCAATACCGGTGCTTGTGAAGTGGAATGCCCTAAGGGAATCTCATTGGAAAACATCGCACGTATGAACAGAGAATTTTTAAAAGCCTCTTTGTAAACAAAAAACAAAACGAGTTTTTTTCAAACTGTTGCGTCAAAAAACACTTCTTCTCTTCTTAGAAGAAGTGTTTTTTTGTTGAGCATTTCATGGCTGTTTTGGACAAATAAATTTCAGGAACCACCAAAACTAGCGGCTATTGATAGGTGCACAAATAGGATGTCTGTCCAACAGCCTTAACCTTAAAAGACGTGTTTGCTGCCACTTCAAAAGAGGCAGCCGCTTTGTAAGATTTCCATTCCGTCTCTCCTGGCAACAGAGCAATCAATTCTCCTTCAATGACCGTCATTATTTCGTGGCTCGAAGTTCCAAACTCATAGTCCCCTGCTTCCATCACGCCTATGGTAGAATTGCCGGATGCTGTGCTATATCCCAAAGACTTTACCTGTGCGTCAAAATATTCATTTGTAGTAATCATATGTGAAGTTTTTATTGCTACAAAGATAGCAGAAGTTCCACATTAAAAAATCGATTTCTGCTAAAAAAACAAAGGGTTTCCTTTGTCATTTATATGATATTTTCCCAGTCTCAATGGCAATTGCTGTCCTAGAAAGCAAGGTGAAAACAAAAGGAGCTGCCCTTAGCTGTTTTGAATGGAAAGAACGATTTGGTCCCAAAGGGCAATTCTCGTTTTCAACGCCTTCTTACTCACGTCCATGGCTTCTCTCCATTTATCGAGATTGTCTTCACACAAATCCACCAAAATCTCTATGGATAGAGGACCGTGTTCGTCGCCATCAATTTCAATATGGCGCTCTAAATAATAAACAAATTTGGTGTATTTGGAAAGGTCTTCATTGGAGTTATTGATCAATTTTAAAAACACTTCTGGTAACAGAAGCTCTCTGCCGAAAGTAAAAAGTGCAGCAATCAAGTGCATTTGCTTCGAATCAATAATCTGAAAGGTATAACTTAAAAAGTTCGAAATCCCTTTGTTGAGTTTCAATACCTTCAATGCATTTGAAGGAGAATCTCCTTCTTGCAAAGCCTTTACAAAAGTGTTGATTGTTTCGGTATTGGCTCCAGCTTCCTCCATAGCATCAACATACATTTCAAAATGACTTTTAGGGTTGCCATTAAGGTCCAGGTCGCTTTCTTCAACTGCGACAATCTCATTGATAAAGCGAGACAATTTCGCGTCTTTTGGAGGGGTCCAAGGAAGGCTCATTCCTGTCAAATAGATTTGGAGTGACTTTAAAATGGACATAAAATCCAAAACCGCAAATACATGATGCTCCATAAAGGTTTTAATGTCTTGTTGGGTACGGATGTACGCGTACAATTCATGGTTTTTGAGGGCGTCTTGTAACACCGCAATCTCAGGGTCTATGGTGGGGGAGGTAATTTTATGCACGTTTGTTGAATTTTATGCAAAAATAATGAAGAAAATGCTCTCTGCCTAAAAAATATCGACGAGTCTTCTGTTTATTACGGCAAAGCGATTTTTTTTCACTTCGGCCATCAAAAATGGAATTTTAAAGCTGGAAATAGGAGGAAAGAAAACTCAGAATTGCCTACAAAAGATTGAGGCGTCTCAAAAGTTCGGGCTTGTTAATTCGGCTCACGGGAATGATTTCTTTTTCGATCAAAACAGAATTGTCTTGAATGTCAACAATTTTTTTAATATTGATCAAATAGGACCGATGGACTTTGACAAATAGGTTGGAAGGGAGCTTGTTCTCAATCTTTTTTAGGGTAGAATGGATCACGTAATTTTTTTTGGATGTTTTGACATTGATATAATCCCCGTTGGCTTCCACTAGGTTGATGCTTGGAATGTCAATTTTAATGAGTCTTCGATTGACATTGGCATACAGCACGTCCAACAAAGTATTTTCCTCAGAAAAGTCATTCTTCAATTTGGGAATCTCTTTTTGGATTTTTGTTTTTTGTATTGCCTTTAGAAAGCGGGATTGTGAAAGGGGTTTGACCAAAAAATCAATGATAAAATCGTGTTCAAAAGCCTCTAATGCAAAGTCTTTTTCAGAAGTGGTAACAATGACATTCGTAGGGTTTTTAAGGGTTTTTACTAAATCAAACCCTGAAAAATCGGGCATATGAATGTCTAAAAATATCAAATCTACCTGGTTGCTGTTAAGGTACTTTATGGCATCTATGGCGTTTGAAAATGTGGCAACAACTTCCAATTCTTTGACCTTGCTACATAGTTTCTTGAGAATTTCTAGAGCCATGACTTCGTCGTCAATAAGAATGCTTTTCATAGGGTAATCTTAAAGCTGGTTTATAAAAGCTGTCATTCCTTCCAATATAGCATCAAATTCAGATGCGAGAGTTGTATTGGAATTTTTGAGATTTTGTTCGTGTTGCGTAGCTAAGTTATGGTTTTTTTTCAAATCTAAAACACTTATTTTATGTTTGATTTTATGGACGTCTGCCGCAGCTTTTGTAAATTCCTTCAGTTCAAAATGCTTTTGATAGCGTTTTTTCTCTTGGGGAAATTCCAATTTGAGGAAGGCGATGATTTTTTTTTCAAAGTCAAGATCGCCGGCGGCAAGTTTTTTGAGATACGATAAATTGGCTTGTTCCATGGGTAGCTTTTAAATAACGATTGATTTTGACTTTCGCATAAATACCTTACTTGATAAGGGTAAAATAAAAGGTAGTTCCAACTCCTACTTCGCTTTCCAACCAGATTTCACCTTTGTACAAGTCTACGATTTTTTTTACGATGGTCAAACCTATTCCGGTTGATTCATTGTGTGTGTTGAGCGATTGAAAAATTTTAAAAATCTTGTTGTGGTACTTTTTCTCAATCCCAATTCCATTGTCTTTGATAGAAAATTGATAGTAGGAAGGCTGTTCAATAACGCCCACTTCAACAAAGCCTTTTTCTTTGTCAATATGCTGAATGGCATTGTTCAAAAGATTCTGAAACAATTGTTGCAACCGGATGGGATCTCCTGAAATTTTAGGAAGTTTGTTCGTGACTTTTAGAGAGATGTGGGTTGGAAAGTAGGTGATTGCTTTCAATTCTTCCAAAAGAATGTTCAAATCCACTTGTTGGTACTTTTCCGTATTTTCAACAATGGAGGAATAATTTAAGATCCCCGAAATCAAGTTTTCCATTTTTTCCAGTGTATTTTCGATCAATGAAAAATTTCGAAGACTTGACGCGTCAAAGACTCCCTTGTTGTCTTCCTTCAGCCAATTGACCAAAGCGTTGATGCTTCGAAGGGGAGATTTGAGATCGTGAGATACGATGTGTGCATACTCTTGCAATTCCGCATTTCTTTTTTTCAACTTTTTGAGTAAAATTTCTTTTTGAACTTCCAAAGTTTTCATGTCCGTGATGTCTAGATGGATGCCAATGGAACCAATTACTTTGCCGTTTAAATTGTAATTCGGTGCTCCGCTGATCAACCAGCAACGACTTTCCCCTTGTTTGGTTTTTACTTGCAACTCGTAGGAATTAGACAGTCCTTGATTTCTTTTTGATCGTTCTGAGCTATTCACGTCAGACTGTTCCCCTTCTAAAAAAAGAGTGCTTGCTGTTTTGCCAATCAGGTCTTCTTCGGAATAACCCGACATTTCAGAAAAACTCTGATTGAGCATGGCAATTTTTTCATTGTTGTCTACTTCGAGAAGGCCCAATTTCATATTGGCAATGATGTTGCTGTATTTTTGCTTTTCTGCCTCGATGCTTTGTTGGTATTTTGTTTCCAACGTGATGTCTTTGTAGGACCACAGGTTGCCTTGAAACTCTTTGTCTTTAAAAATCGGTATGTAGTCTCTTCTGAAAATGCGTCCGTCTTTAAAAGCCAAAGTCTCTCCAAGCACCAACTTTCTTTTACGGATAATTTTATCAATTCCCTTTACAAAACCAGCAGGGTCTACAAAAAAATGTTTGTTTTGTGCTGCCGCATTCGAACAGTCCAACCCAACCATTTCCGCTGGCGAAACAGGAATGGAAAACAGCTCGCAAAACTTTTTGTTCGTCAAGACAATCTTTCGCTGTTCGTCTTCCAAGAGCACCCCGCTGTCCAGATTGGTGATCAATGTTGTCAACCTACTTTCCGAAGAAATCAAGCGGTCCTCAGAAGCTTGTTGCTGGGTGATGTCTCGGGCAATTCCTTGTGCTGCTATGGGGACTTGATTTTCATCGTACAACATACTCGCATTGATTTGAACGATTTTTTGTTGGCCATCTTTGCTGAAAATTTCCAACTGAAAATTCTTCAATAAACCTTCTTTGATCAATGTTGAAAAGGCGTTTTGAGTCCGCTCACGCATCTTTTCCTCCACCAAATCCAATAAAAAAACAGGGGCTTTTCTGATGTCGTATCCCAAGAGTGCAATCGCAGACTCATTCATTTTGAGAACCTCTCCATTGAAATCAACCACGACATATGCGTCTACGATACTTTCAAAAACTTGGAGCTGTGAAATTTTTTGTTGGATGGTTTTTTCCAGCCTTGTGTTGGTCTCAGATAATTCTTGTGTCAACGCATACAATTCTGCAGCTTTTTTTTCCAAAATTTTTTCCGCTTCTTTTCGTGCCGCTTTTTCGCGGGTCAAGGCTCGTTGTAAAATGGCTATTTTCTCTGAATTCATGCCTTTTTCTTAATAAAGAATTTTACTTCGGTTCCGTCTTCTTTTATTTTTTCCAAAAGAATGGACGCACTTGAATTGAAATGTGCAAAAGTCTTGTTCATCAAGCCCAAACCAAAATGATGCATGGAACGACTCGACTTGTATAGCAAGACTAAGGAGTCGGATGTTTTTTCTAAAACTTCAAAGCTAGGCAACTCGGCATCTTTGTATATTTTTCTAACTTCTACATGGATATGATTTTCGATGGAAGCCAACATTTCAATCGGATCTTTGTAGGCGTTTAGCATGTCAGGGTAGGTCCTTTCAATGACTCCAAAAAAATGTTCTGCAAAAGTTTCCAAAAGACGGTCAATGGAAGTTCCTGTACCTTCGCTCAGGTTTTGAAGCAAGGACAGCATTTCAGAAAATTGATAGGTGCCTATGGAAGTATAGACCCCTTTTGACTGCAATTCAGAATGCTGAATGAGGGTGTCAACCATCTCCAAACCGTATTTGTCTTCCACCAATTCCAAAAATTCTGTAAAAATAATCCCTTTCATATTACCTGTTTGTCAGTTCATTAATACTCCAATAGGAGAGTACTTGTTCGATTTTAAGTCTGTAATCTTCGTAACTCAACGGTTTGAAAATATAGCCTGCTATCCCCAATTTGTAACAGGACAGAACGTCCTTTGGATTGTTCGAGGTGGTCAAGACAATGGCGGGAATACATGCCAACTCGGTATCGGCCTTTAAAATAGTCAAAAGTTCCATCCCATCTAGCTTGGGCATGTTCAAATCCAACAAGATAATGTCAGGAAAGGGTGCTTCACTTTTTAGATAAGCCAAAGCCTCATCACCATTTCTCATTTCTACAATCGCATGGCTCTTATCAAGGGAAGCAATGGTTCGATGCAACTTCATTACTTCGATGGCATCGTCCTCAATCATCAAGATGTTTAAAGATTTGTGGTTCATGGCTTGGAGTAATGTTTTTTTGAAAGTTATTACTAATCTGTTAAAAATAAAAAAAAAGAGGTCCTAAACTTAGAAGTGTCTCAAAAAAAGAACGTTTGGCAGGGATTGTCAATTTCAAAACACATTTTAAAACACAAAAAAAGTGCCTTGTGGCACTTTTTTTATCGTCTCCTAAAAATGAAAGTTACTTCTTCCCAAGCAAAACCAACTCATTGACCACCACTTCTGTCACATAGCGTTTGTTGCCCTCTTTGTCATCGTAGCTGCGGTTGGTCAATTTTCCTTCAACCGCTACTTCTTGACCCTTTTTGACATACTTTTCAAGAATCTCTGCTGTATTGTTCCAAGCTACCAAATGATGCCATTGGGTGTTTTCTACACGTTCTCCTTGTGGGTCTTTGTAGTAATCGTTTGTTGCCAACGAAAAGTTAGCCACTTTTGTTCCCGATTCCAAATCCTTAACTTCTGGATCATTCCCCAAATGTCCAATCAAAATTACTTTGTTTCTTAAATTACTCATAACGTATTTATTTAACTAATATTTGCTGTTTTGAACGGCATGTCCAAACTCAACAGTACAAATGAACAACGGTTTGAAAAATAAATTCGGTTCGGAAACAGTTACTTTCGGATGTAAGCGATTGTAGTCGTTTGTAAACGAATGAATTCCGTACCTTTACTTCAATCACGTCGTTTAAATTTGGAAAAGCTATGAAAAAAGAATGTTTGGAATGCAACGAATCTTTTGTCGGTAGGTCTGACAAAAAGTTTTGCTCTGATTATTGTAGAAATTCGTTCAACAACAAAGTGCATCCTGAAACCAAGAATTTGATTCGAAACACCAACAACCGTCTCAAGAAAAATTACAAAATCTTGATGGCTTTGAATCCGTCTGGAAAAACAAAAATTCCCAAATCCAAATTGACAGATCTAGGGTTTTATTTCCAACACATCACTTCGATCTACACGACCAAAACTGGAAATTCCTATTTTTATATATACGACCAAGGATACCTGCTTTTGGAAAACGATTTTGTCTTGTTGATTCGAAAAGACCCGTAAAAAAGAAGGAAATAAGGTGTTTTAAGAAAGTGTTACCAGCTGTCTTTTAATGCAAGAGCTGCTTTTAAAACATCTCTTCGGCTGATCTGACCTACCAATTCTCCCTTCTCAGAAACGACAGGGAAACGCTTGCGCTTGGAACTGTAAAACAAATTGGCAACTTTAAAAATGGACATGTTAGGGCTGATGGTTTCTACCCGAATTGCCATGTGCTTGTCCACGGTCTCATCGTGCATCGGCATGTTGTAATAGCGGCTTTCTGAGATTTGTTTCATGCAATCTCCTTCCGAGATGATCCCCAACAATTCTTTTTTTTCATTGAGGACCGGTCCTCCTGAAATTCGATGTTTGAGCAACAGTTCCATCACTTCCAAAACCGGCTGGTCGGGGCGGAAGGTAATCACCTTTGTAGTCATGTACTTGGAGACCAAAATGTTCTCTGTACCTGGCTTCTCTTCTTTGTGTAGGGGTGCCCTGAAATTTTTTATCGCCATCTTTTTTGAATTTTATGTCTTCTAAATATACACAAAATTCAAAAAAGATGGCGATAAAATTGTGGCAATCTCTAGCCCTAAAAGAAAAGCAGCAAAAAACAGCTCTAAAAATTCCTGTATTACAAGAGCTTTGTAAACTACTCGTCTACTTGTGTCACTCTCAATGTGTTTACCATTCCTTTTCTTTTGACAGGAGTAGAATTCAAATTCACAATGTAATCTCCTTTTTGAAGAACCCCTCTTTTGGCTGCCAAAGCATTGACTTGTTCAATGGTTTTGTGTGTAGAAACTTCGTTGTTGTAATACGTTGCCTTGACACCCCAAAACAAATTCAACATAGCCAAAACTCTTTTGTTAGGGGAATACACAAAAATATGAGACTTGGGTCTCCATGCCGAGATTTGAAAAGCTGTATATCCTGAATAGGTAAGTGTCGAAATCACACGTGCATTGATGTTCTCAGCCAATACTGCTGCCTGGTGACAAACACTGTCTGAAATAAAACGTTCTGGATCGTTTACTTTTGGCGCCACTCTTGGCACTTGAATGAGTGGAGAATGCTCCACACTCATGATAATTTCTCTCATCTTTTTGATCACTTCATTTGGAAAAGAGCCGACAGAAGTTTCACCCGAAAGCATTACAGCATCTGCACCGTCCATAATTGAATTGGCCACGTCGTTTACCTCTGCCCGTGTCGGTACTTGACAGTCAATCATGGTTTCCATCATCTGTGTGGCAATAATCACCGGAATTTTTGCTTCTTTGGCCTTTCGAACCAACATTTTTTGGACCAAAGGTACTTCAGCCATAGGGATTTCAACACCCAAATCTCCACGAGCAACCATCAAAGCATCTGTGTTTGCAATAATTGCATCGATGTTTTCGATTGCCTCTGGCTTTTCGATTTTCGAAATAACGCGTGTTCTGTATAAGGATGTATCTGAATTTTCTTCGATTAATTTGTGAATGTCATCCAAATCTGCAGGATTCCGCACAAAAGACAAAGCCATCCAATCGACATCAAGTGACAAGGCAAAAATAGCGTCTTTGATATCTTTCTCTGTCAAAGCAGGCAAAGAAATCGCTGTGTTGGGCAAGTTGACTCCTTTTTTAGATTTTAAAGGACCTCCTCTCAACACTTTTGTCGTGACATTGGAATCGCCATCTGTAGCGGTTACTTCAAAAAGTAGTTTTCCATCGTCTACCAAGATTTGTTCTCCAACTTTCACGTCTTTTGGAAAGTTTTTATAAGTCATGAATGCCTTTTCTTGCGTTCCTTCTTCAAGAGCTTCCGTCGTGAAAACAAAAGTGTCGTCAATCTTTAAGACAACTCCTTCCGACATCACACCTACCCTCAATTTGGGTCCTTGCAAATCGGCCAAACAAGCCACGTGGTACCCCATTTCTTCATTGAGCTCTCGGATGATTTTAACAATTTTTCGTACTTCCTCATAATCTGCATGAGAAAAATTGATTCGGAATACATTGACTCCAGAAATCATCAATTGTTTTAAGCTTTCTTTATTGTTGATTGCAGGACCTAAAGTGGCTACAATTTTTGTTTTTTTTGTATTTGGCATATTTAAAAAATTAAAAAATCTTTTGATTTTAAGGTTGTAGTATCTATTGAATAAGAAGTGCTGATCTGTTGAATATTATTGATGGATTGAATGGTTTCACGAACAGAATAGGAATCAAACCCACCTTCTATCTTTAGTAAATAATCTGTGTTTTTCTTTTCCGGAATCAAATAACTCGTTTTTGTCATTGATCCATAAATACCTCCAAATAAATCGTTTTGAAGGGGTTTCTTTGAAAGGCCTTGGTGTTTGTTTGAAATCAAATACCAGTTGCGAAGCTGGCTGTCATCCTGGTACTCATAGACCGAAAACAAGGATTTTTCATGATTTTTTTCTGTTTCCAAGGAACTTTTTGACTTGCTTAAAAAAAGGTTCAATTTCTGATTCAATAGATAAGCCAGTTTGAAATCTTCCAAGGAGGTGTGAACACTTAACAACGTGTAATTGATGTCTTCAAAATCATCTATTTCTAAAGAATGTATCTGCATAAAAATAGTGCTGTTAATTCAACCAACTCTCTTTGCTAAAAATCGAAGCGCAAACTTTGTGTACTGTCTTATTGCACTTAGAATTTTGGCTAAATTACTTATAGTTTTAGGAACCTTGAAATAAATATACGAAATCGATGTAGTATGATGTCATTAAAAACAAAAAACACCATAGAAGCGCTTCTTGATTCCCCCGCTTTTAATCCACATCAAACAACGCTGAAATTTCCTCTTTGTAAATAAAAAACATGCGTTTGGAAGCGACCTCTTCTGCTTTCTTTTTGGAAGTGGCCCTCCCCTTGGTAGTTGCTTTTCCTCCGATGGTCAGTTTGACACTGTAATGACGGACAGCCTGATTTCCAGAATCCTCATACGTTTCAAATTCAAGCTTCTTTTTGGTTTTTTGACACCACTCAATGATCATGCCTTTGTAGCTTGTTATTTTGGTGACCAAAGAAGGAATGTCAATATAGACTTCCAATACTTTTTTTTCAATAAATCGCTCGCAATAGCCATAACCTCTGTCCAGATAGATCGCGCCTACCAACGCCTCAAAAATATTGCCATGAATGTTAGACCCCATCCGATTGGCGGAAACGGTACTTTTTACAAAGCGAATCAAATTCAAGGTTTTTCCCAAATTGTTAAGGTGTGCCCTGCTGACTATTTTGGAACGTATTTGTGTGAGATAGCCCTCATCACGCCTGGGAAATAGCTTGAAAAGAAAAGCAGCTATGACAGCGCCAAGCATGGCATCTCCCAAAAATTCCATCCGTTCATAATTGACTGGAATTCCCTTTTCGTCCAACACTTTTACAGAGCGATGGATGAAAGCTTTTTTGTAAAGATTTAGATTTTTGGGACGAAAACCCAACAGCTTTTTCAATTCGCCATAAAACAGCTCGTCATCAGTGTCTTGAAGCTGTGTTATTTTGCGAATGAGTTTCAAAAGATTGTTTCGTCAATTTTTTTGATCAAGACACAAGCATTGTGCCCTCCAAAACCAAAAGTGTTGCTCATTGCGACTTTGATGTCTCTTTTTTGAGCCTTATTTAAGGTCAGGTTTAGTTTGCTATCGATGCGTTCGTCAGGAGTCTGATGGTTGATCGTCGGAGGCACAATTCCATGCTTCATTGCCAATACGGAGGCGATGGCTTCAATTGCTCCCGCCGCACCCAAAAGGTGACCGGTCATCGATTTGGTAGAATTTACATTGATCTTGTAAGCGTGCTCTCCAAAGACTTCTTTGATGGCTTTGGTTTCTGCAACATCTCCAAGTGGTGTCGAAGTTCCATGCACATTAATGGCATCGACGTCTTCAATTTTCAAACCTGCATCTTTCAAACAGTTCAACATCACGTTTTTGGCGCCCAGTCCTTCCGGATGTGGTGCTGTAATGTGATGGGCATCAGCAGAAAGTCCTGCACCTGCCAATTCTGCATAGATTGTAGCACCTCGTGCTTTTGCATGTTCGTATTCTTCTATAATAAGGGCGCCCGCACCTTCTCCTAAAACAAAACCATCTCGGTCTTTGTCAAAAGGTCTGGATGCTGTTTTGGGGTCTTCATTTCGTGTAGAAAGTGCATGCAACGCATTGAATCCTCCCACTCCTGCTTCTACAACGGCAGCTTCAGATCCTCCTGAAACAATCACATCGGCATAGCCGAGTCGAATGTAATTCAACGAATCAATCAAGGCGTTTGCTGAAGAAGCACACGCAGATACTGTTGTGAAATTGGGTCCTCTAAATCCGTATTTGATAGAAATCATTCCCGGTGCAATGTCGGCAATCATTTTAGGAATAAAGAAAGGGTTGAATTTTGGTGTTCCATCTCCGGCTCCAAAATCTAAGACCTGTTGTTGAAAGGTCTCAATCCCTCCGATTCCTGCTCCCCAGATAACCCCTACTCGATCTTTGTCAATCGCGTCCAAATCCAAACCAGAATCCAAGATCGCTTCGTCAGATGCGACCATCGCATACTGCGTAAACTTATCCATCTTTCGGGCCTCTTTTCTGTTGATGAATTGATTGACATCGAAATTTTTCACTTCACAGGCAAAACGAGTTTTGAACTTGGCAGCATCGAAATGGGTAATGGGCGCAGCTCCGCTGACACCATTGATCAAACCATTCCAATATTCTTCAATATTGTTACCAATTGGTGTCAATGCACCAAGTCCAGTAATTACGACTCGCTTTAATTCCATAAAGGGTTACTTTTTTGCTTCTTCAATATAGCTAATTGCCTGACCTACAGTTCCAATGTTTTCTGCTTGATCATCCGGAATTTGAATGTCAAATTCTTTTTCGAATTCCATAATCAACTCTACCGTATCTAGTGAGTCGGCTCCTAGGTCATTTGTGAAGCTCGCTTCCGTAGTTACCTCATTTTCGTCAACGCCTAATTTATCAACGATGATTGCTTTTACTCTTGATGCAATGTCTGACATAATTTTTTATTTTAAATTTAAAATCGATGCAAAAATAATAAACTTTCATTTAAAAAAGGGGTTTCACAAAAAAATGTGTGCCAAAGCCCCAAAAAAATATGTTTAATTTTTTAACTATCTTGGACAAAAATAAATAATTTAATCGTTCTTTTGCGGCAGCAATCCCAACAAAAACCATGATTAAACTTGCCATTCTCGCTTCAGGAACAGGCTCCAACGCCGAAAATATCATCCGGTATTTCGACCGACATCCGAAGATCCAAGTTGCCTGCGTTGTCAGCAACCGCAAAAAAGCTAAGGTTTTAGAAAAAGCCGAAAAACTTCACATCGAACACCGTGCTTTTTCAAAACAAGCCTTTTTAGAAGAAGAAACAGTTGTCAAATACTTACAATCTCGTGCAGATTTCATCATTCTTGCGGGGTTTTTATTGAAAATCCCCGGAAACATGCTCGCTGCTTACCCAAATAAAATCATCAACATTCACCCTGCTTTGTTGCCAAAATTTGGTGGCAAGGGCATGTATGGAATGTCCGTACACAAAGCGGTAAAAGACATGGGGGAGAGCGAAACCGGAATCACCATTCACTATATCAACGAAAACTACGACGAGGGAGCCATTCTCTTTCAGGCCAAAACACCTGTCTCAAAAACAGACAGTCCGGAAGACATCGCTGCAAACATTCACAAGCTGGAAAGGACTCATTTCCCTCAAGTAATCGAAAAAACACTGACCTAAGGCGTCCTCTTGAAGAAGACTTTCTCATCAAACTGCAAACAATCCCATGGCCAAAAAAAAATACTATGTTGTCTGGAAAGGAATCAAAACCGGTGTTTTTACTTCTTGGGCAACTTGTAAGAAAAATATTGATGGACATCCTGGTGCGCAATACAAGTCCTTTGCCGACAAAGATATGGCTGAAAAGGCCTTCCGAGGAACCTATGAGGAATACAAAGGCATCAGTACAAAGAAAAAAGAGTTGTCTGCCGAAGAAAAAAAAGCTTACGGAAAACCCATTCTTAACAGCATTGCTGTAGATGCTGCTTGTAGTGGAAACCCTGGACTGATGGAGTACCGAGGCGTTGCAACAAGCACCGCTACTCAGTTATTTATTCAGGGTCCTTACAAATCAGGAACCAACAATGTTGGTGAATTTCTAGCCCTCGTACATGGGCTTGCTTGGTTGCAAACTAAAAAACAGCCACTATTACCAATCTATTCTGATTCTAGAATTGCCATCTCATGGGTGCGTCAAAGAAAGTGCAAAACCAAACTCCTACAAAACCAAGACACAAAGCTCTTGTTTGAAATGGTGCGCAGGGCCGAAAAATGGCTCAAAGAAAACACCTATAAAAACCCCGTCCTAAAGTGGGAAACCAAAGCATGGGGAGAAATTCCCGCAGACTTTGGAAGAAAATGATGGCACAGCCATCTTTTGGTATTTTTCTGAGATGACTATTCATTAATTTTTCCTTATAGAATAAAAACAACTTTTTTAGAAAAAATAAATCTTAAAGTCTAAAATTGCCCTGCTGTTCCTTTGATGCTTCTTAACCCTAAATGCACAAAAAAACCTCTGTTAACTCATTGACACATAAAAAATTCAATTTCTAATTCTTTCTCATCCCTGCCATTTTAATTGGCTATGGCCTTGTCAGTCTAAATAGTTCTTTGCTTCTCTCCATCGACTCCACTATTCAAGAAAGTTTTGAAAGGAAAAAAAGCACCCAATTCAAGGGTTGTTTTCAACTCTAAAACCCCTAGTGTTTTCAAACCAACTACTGTCTAAGCAACTTTGTTTGTATATAAATATTTGTTTATATAATAGAATCTTAATAACTTCATAATCCCCACACAACATTTAAAATTAATTCTAACAAAAAATAAACGTATGCTGTTTTCAAAAAAGGCTAAACTTCTGTACTTATTCGTTTGCATTAGCTCATTAATTCCTGCTTGTTCTGAGGATTCTGACGACACTCCTATAAACAAAGACATCCTAATTGGAGGTATTGCACCCCTATCTGGAGATGCCGCTTTATACGGGAGAATGGATAAATTAGTTACAGACCTCATTTTCGACGAAATCAACGCCAACGGCGGCATCAACGGCCGGCAAGTAGATGTTATATGGCATGACACCAAATGTGACCCTGCACTGGCCAAAACGAAAGCTCAGGAGCTGATTGACAATGGCGTCAGGATAATTTTTGGGGATTCCTGCTCAGGATCTACGCTAGCTGCTGCTGGTCCTGCCGAAGAGAATGAGGTGATTCTTTTTACCTCCTCATCCTCAAACACGCAAATCAAAAACTCTGGTGATTTTGTGTTTCGTGTGTTTCCATCCGACGAGACTTCAGGAACAGTGCTTAGCCATTATGCCAATGCTAATTTCTCCAATATCGGTATTCTTACCGAACAGACTGAATATGCTCAAGGCATAACGGCAGGTTTTCTAAAAACCTATTCTGGAAGCGCCGAAAATAAAAGTTTCCCAAGCTCCCTAACTGATTTCACCACTATGGTAGCGGAAATTCAGGAGTTAAATGTAGATGCCATATTACTCATGCCACAAACAACTGCCAAGATCAGACTCATGGCAGAAGCATTGGATGCTGCAGGATGGAACAAAGACGTTTTTGGAAATGAAATACTTGCACTTGACGAATTGATCACGAGTGATTACAAAGAGCAATACGAAGCTTGGAATTGTGTGAGTGCCAATTTCATTCCTCCATCAAGTCAATCACTTGATGATTTTATTGCCAAATTCGAATTCGAATATGGTGAAGAACTTAAACTATATAGCTACGCGGCAACAACCGTGGATAGAAATAATATACTCAAACAGGTATTGCAAGAGGTAGGTGATGAAACCAACACCAAGGCGATTCGAGATGCTATTTACGCCATCCAAGAGTATGATGGGCTATCCGGCACCTTGTCTTTCGATGAAAACGGTGAAGTGAACCTAAGCTATTCTCTAGTTGTTTTTGATGGAGACACCAATTCTTTTGTCCCCGTTGAGTAAAAGTACTGCACTGTAATTCATTTTACTTCATTATTTCCGTTTGATTAATTACCCTTAAGTGATGGTGCCGACTCTGTAACAAGTGATCCCGTTACAATAACATTAGAAGATTAATCTTTACCTGTAGTTTTTTACTTTGAAAACGTCTAAATTAATTTTTAGGCGTTTTCTTTTTTTGAATGCGCTATAATGAATAAACTATAACAACATCTTTTGTGCTTTTTTTACAGCAGCGACCAATACATCGATCTCCTCTTTGGTATTGTAAAAGGCAAAAGAAGCCCGCACCGTTCCAGGAATTTGGTAAAAGTCCATAATCGGCTGTGTACAATGGTGTCCGGTTCGAACGGCAACGCCCAATTTGTCCAAAATACTTCCCACGTCGTAGGGGTGGATGCCTTCTAGATTGAAAGAAATAACCGCCGCTTTCTTGGCTGCCGTTCCATAAATGCGCAATCCTTCGATTTCAGACAATTTTTCGGTGCCGTATACCAACAACTCTTGTTCGTAGGCCGCAATATTTTCCAAACCAATGCTGTTCATATAATCGACGGCAGCTCCCGTGGCAATACCTCCTGCAATGTTGGGCGTTCCTGCTTCAAATTTATGAGGCAAACCTGCATACGTCGTTTTTTCAAAAGTCACTGTTTCAATCATCTCACCCCCTCCTTGATAGGGCGGGAGCTGCTGCAACCAGGCTTCTTTTCCGTACAAAATTCCAACCCCCGTTGGTCCGCAAATTTTATGTGCAGAGGCCACGTAAAAATCAGCGTCCAAAGCTTGTACATCTGGCTTGATATGTGGACATGCTTGGGCGCCGTCTATCAAAACGGCAGCACCTGTGGCGTGTGCTTTTTCAATGATTTCCTCAATGGGATTGATGGTCCCCAAAGCATTGGAGATATGATTCACAAAAACCAGTTTGGTCTTTGAACTGAGCAAGGACGCATAGGCGTCCATCAACAATTCTCCTTGCGCATTCATAGGAATTACTTTTAGCAAGGCTCCTGTCCGCTCACACAGCATCTGCCATGGGACAATGTTGGAATGGTGTTCCAAAGCAGAGACGAGAACCTCGTCTCCTTTTTTGAGAAGCGTTGAAAATCCCATCGCAACGATGTTGATGGCGTGGGTGGTACCCGCAGTAAAAATCATTTCATACGGTTCTTTCGCATTGAAATGTTTTTGCAATTTGATACGTGCCTGTTCATAGGCATCGGTCGCAACTTGGCTCAAGGTGTGAACCCCGCGGTGGATGTTGGCATTGTATCGAGAATAGTAATCGACAATAGTGTCGATGACGACTTGCGGTGTTTGATTAGTAGCTGCATTGTCAAAATACACCAATGGTTTGCCGTGTACCTGCTCTTGCAATATGGGGAAGTCCGCTCTTATTTTTTGAATGTCTAGCATAATGTATCAACTGATCTGAACGCCGTTGTCCACCCCTTCGGAAGAAGGTTGAACAAAGGCTAATTTTCCTTCTTTAGTATCTGTCATCAAAATCATCCCTGAACTCTCCACACCTCTCAAAGTCCGCGGGGCCAAATTGACCAATACAGAGACTTGTTGTCCTATGATTTCTTCCGGTTTGAAACTTTCTGCAATCCCCGAGACAACGGTTCTTACATCCACTCCAGTATCGACTTTTAAAACCAGTAATTTTTTTGCTTTTGGCATTTTCTTGGCTTCTAAAATCGTTCCGGTACGAATGTCCATTTTGGAAAAGTCTTCAAAAGTAATTTCCTCCTTCAGAGGGGCTGCTTCTTTTTGTTCCATCTCGTTTGCCTTTTTTGTAGCTTGTAGTTTGTCTAACTGTTGTTGTACCTCAGCATCTTCAATTTTGGCAAAGAGCAAAGTCGCTTGCCCAATTTGATGGCCTGATGCGAGCAATATCGCTTCGGATTCGATCGCGCTCCATTCCAAGGTGCTTTGGGAAGTGTTTAAAATATCTTTTAATTTTCGAGCTGTAAAAGGCAAAAAGGGTTCGCAGACCACCGATAGTCCTGTAGCGATTTGCAAGGCCACATACATAATCGTTTGTACGCGTTCCGGATTGGTTTTAATTTGTTTCCAAGGCTCTTCATCGGCCAAATACTTGTTCCCCAATCGAGAAAAATTCATCAATTCACTCAAGGCTTCTCTAAAACGGTAGCGTTCGATTGATTTTGAGATTTTTTGTGGATAGGCTTTGATCTGCTCCAAAACCGCTTCGTCTGTTTCGGAAAAAACAGTCGGCGTCGGAACGACGCCATCGTAATATTTGTTGGTCAATACGACCACACGGTTGATGAAATTTCCAAAAATAGCCACCAACTCATTGTTGTTGCGTGCTTGAAAATCTTTCCACGTAAAATCGTTGTCTTTGGTTTCTGGAGCACTTGCAGTCAAAACATAGCGCAAAACATCTTGCTTGTCTGGAAATTCTTCCAAATACTCGTGCAACCAAACGGCCCAGTTTTTTGAGGTGGACAATTTGTTTCCTTCCAAGTTTAAAAATTCATTTGCTGGGACGTTGTCTGGCAAAATATAGTCGCCATGAGCTTTAAGCATCGCTGGAAAAATAATGCAGTGGAAGACGATGTTGTCTTTTCCGATAAAGTGCACCAACTTGGTGTCTTTGTCTTTCCAATAAGGCTCCCAGTCTTTCCCTTCTCTAGCCGCCCATTCTTTGGTAGACGAAATGTATCCGATGGGGGCGTCAAACCACACATAGAGTACTTTTCCTTCTCCTCCTGCTGCAGGAACCGGAATTCCCCAATCCAAATCTCGTGTGACGGCTCGTGGTCGCAATCCATCGTCAATCCATGATTTAACTTGGCCATAGACGTTTGATTTCCAATCGTTTTTATGACCTTCTAAAATCCATTCTTTTAAAAAGGCTTCGTGTTGGTCCAAAGGCAAAAACCAGTGTTTGGTTTCTTTTAGGCTCGGTAAATTGCCTGTAATTGCGGACTTTGGATTGATCAAATCTGTGGCGTTGTGAGAAGTTCCACATTTTTCACACTGATCGCCGTAACTTTCTTCATTGCCACATTTTGGACAAGTACCCACCACAAAACGATCTGCGAGGAATTGTTGCGCCTCAGCATCGTATAACTGTTGGTCTACTTTTTCGACAAAAGCGCCTTTGGCATTCAACTCTTTAAAATAATCGGAAGCGGTCTCGTGGTGTATGGCAGCAGAGGTCCGCGAGTAGTTGTCAAAAGTAATGCCAAAATCCGCAAAAGATTTTTTGATGATTGCGTGGTATTTGTCCACTACGTCTTGAGGGCTGACGCCTTCTTTTTTGGCGGTAATGGTGATCGGAACCCCGTGCTCATCAGAGCCACAGACAAAGGCGACATCGGCTCCCTTTCCTCTCAAATAGCGTGCGTAGATATCAGCAGGAACATAGACCCCTGCCAAATGTCCGATGTGTACCGGTCCATTCGTATAAGGCAATGCGGCAGTAATGGTTACTCTTTTGGGATGACTCATTCGATAAATTTATGACTGCAAAGTTACGGATTAATGTTGGTTTTTTATCACTTTGATTGGTTTTCAAAACAGGAAATACTTGCAAAGAATAAATTGTATTTTTGTTAAAAACAAAAATGTTGAAGCTACTTCTCACGTCTCTTATAGGAATCCAACTCGCCATGGCACAAACAACTCACTTTCTCCGACCTGCATCTCTTCAAAAAGGAGATACCCTCGCAATTGTAGCTCCTGCGGGAATAATCAAGAATGAAGCCAGCATTTTACAAGCCGTCTCCTTGGCAGAAAGTTGGGGTTTGGAAGTGCTTTTGGGTCGATCTGTTTTTGAAAAAAACGCTCATTTTGCAGGCACAGACGCAGCCCGTTTGGAAGCTGTTCAATGGGCGTTGGACCACCCTGAAATCAAAGCAATTTGGTGTGCGCGTGGTGGTTATGGGACTGTACGCATTGTAGACGATTTGAATTTTGAAGCCTTTCGAAAATCCCCCAAATGGGTGATCGGCTACTCGGACATCACTGTGCTACACAGCCACCTCCACAATTTGGGTTTTGAAACCCTGCATGCGATGATGCCTGTGAACATGGAATTTCCCGAACTGGAACGACAAGAAAGTGTTGCCACTCTAAAGAAAGCCTTGTTCGGAGAAAAAATCACCTATGCCTTTCCGAGTTCTTCACACAATAGAAAAGGCAGTATTTCCGGCGTTTTGGTCGGCGGAAACTTGACGCTTCTCGAAAGTCTTTTGGGAAGTGATTCTGAGGTACTTACCCAAGGAAAAATTTTGTTTATCGAAGAGATTGGCGAATACAAATACCACATCGACCGCCTGCTGCGCTCTTTGAAAAGAGCCGGCGCCTTAAAAAACTGCAAAGCTTTGTTGGTGGGAGGCATGTCCCAAATCAAAAAAAATAATCCGGCTTATGGGCAGCTTGTGGAGGAGTTGATCTTGGAAGTGGTCGAAGACACCACCTATCCTGTGATTTTTGACGTGCCTGCTGGTCATGACCCGGAAAATCGGGCACTCTTTATGGGTCGTAATGTAGAAATTGAAACTACTTCAGAACAGGTCCTTCTCAAATTTGTAGACTGAGTCTGTACAAATCCTCTTATTTGTTAGAAAGGATTGCTTTGGTTTTGTAACTTCTAGTCTAAAAATGGCAATACACAACGAATTGGGTGTCCTTGGTGAGAAGTTGGCTGTGGCACTACTGCAAAAAAAAGGATACACCATTTTGGAACGCAATTGGCGCTACTTAAAAGCCGAAATCGACATCTTGGCCACCAAAGAAGATGTCTTGGTCGTGGTGGAAGTAAAGACACGTTCTACCGATGTTTTTGGGGACCCACAAAATTTCATCTCTTCCAAGAAAATAAAACTTTTGGTGATGGCTGCCAATCAATATGTGATTGCTCGGAATCTAGACCACGAGGTGCGCTTTGACGTGGTAGCTGTCCTTCTCCAAAAAAACAAAAAGAAATTGCTGCATCTTGAAAATGCCTTTTTACATTTTTAGCGGCGTTTTTTGAGTTGTTTGGCCAGGGTTCTGAAGATTTTGGGCTTGGCGAGAGTTGCTTTTTATGCCTGCTAGCTGGCTGACCAATAAGATTGGTGGTATTAGTTTTCTTGAGGACTTCGAAGACGATGGACGCTTCGAGATGGTCGGGGTGAAAAAAGCAAGCTCTTCTTTGTTTTAGAGAAAAATGCCTGAACGCAAAAGAAAAAGAGTAAAAGTCCTAAAAAAATGATGTAAGAGCTCTTTTATTCGGATGCTTCGGAAGAAAAATATTTGACAATGGCTTCTTTCATCAGCACGGTTTGTTCTCCTGCTTTCAGGGTTGGCAATGCTGCTAATGTCTTGTAGTGGGGCCAACCGTCGGGATCGATAAAATCAAATTCGTAATACCCATAGGGCTCTAACAACCGACAAATGGCGATGTGCATCAGATTGATTTTTTCGTCTTTTTTAAAACTGTGAAGTCCTTGTCCGAGTTCTTGAATCCCGATCAAATAGAGAATGGCGTCCAAGTCCAACAAATCTCCTTCTGCAAATTTGTCCGAAAGAAATTGCACCACACGTTCCCAATTTTCTTTCAATTCGATATCTCTTGACATGCTTTTATTCGTTTTAAAAGGCAAAGATACGGTATTTGAACCTGTGTTCTGCCGTTTGTGCTTTTCGGATTTTAAGAGAAAACCAGTGTGTTTCTTTTCTCGAAAGAAGGGCAAAGAAAAGCCTCATAACAATGGTGTTTTTTAGTATCTTCGATTTACAATCGGTTTTAAATAAAAAAACGCGCTGTTATGAACCATGAAAAAACAATTGAAAATCTTTACGAAAAGGTCAAGCGCATTGACAGCAAAGGAGATTTAGCCTCTTATATTCCGGAATTAGCGAATGTGAATTCCGAAAGTTTTGGTGTGTACATTTCAACGATCAATTCTTCAACCTTCGGAGTTGGGAATTATTCCGATAAATTCTCTATTCAGAGTATCGCAAAAGTCCTTTCGCTAAGTTTGGCATACCGTATTATTGGTGAAAATATTTGGAAAAGAGTCGGGGTAGAGCCTTCTGGGACTGCATTTAATTCCCTTATTCAACTTGAAGCTGACAAAGGGATTCCCAGAAATCCTTTTATAAATGCTGGGGCAATTGTAGTTGCTGACATACTCATTAGCAATTTGGACAATCCCAAAGAAGATTTCTTGGCTTTTGTGAGAGGCATTTCAAACGATTCAGAAATCAATTATTCCACAGATATTTCGCTCTCAGAAAAGAGCGTTGGATTTAGAAATGTTGCACTCTGTAATTTGATAAAATCATTTGGAAATATTGAAAATGATCCTTCCGAAGTACTTGATTTCTATTTTCATCTCTGCTCGCTTGAGATGAATTGCAAGCAGCTTTCCGAATTGTTTATATTCCTTGCTAACGATGGTTGTAGTTTGTTTGAGGACAAAGAAATTCTCAGCCAAAGCCAATCAAAAAGGGTCAATGCTTTGATGCAAACTTGTGGGTTTTATGACGAATCTGGAGAATTTGCTTTTAAAGTTGGCCTTCCAAGCAAGAGTGGTGTAGGAGGAGGAATTGTAGCAGTACACCCTAAACAATATACGATTGCTGTCTGGAGCCCAAGACTAAATAAGAAAGGAAATTCGTACAAAGGGATAAAGTTTCTTGAAGAATTTACAACGAAAACCAAGCTGTCAATATTTTAAAATATCTACTGAAAATATTGAAGACCGCTTTACAAATCTCTAAAAACATCCTTCGGTATTCCTGCCTGTCCTTTTGTGTTTTTGGGAAATAAAAATGAATAAAAAATGGGAATTTTCCTATTTCTTTTTTTACCTATTTCCCCATTCCGTAACTTTTAATATTTTGTGGAAGATTTCGGTATTTTCATAGATGCCTATAAATTCTTGTGAACCCGGCCCATAAGCAAAAACAGGTATCAATGTAGCGGAATGCCCTTTTGTAGAAAAAACCATCTCAATGTCACGGTAATCACTGTACTCAGTGCCGTCCTTTCGAAGGCGTTTTTCTGCTGCCAATGCAAAACCTCCCGTTTCATGGTCCGAAGTTACAATGACCAACGTTTCGCCATCTTTTTCGGCGTAATCTAAGACTTTCCCGATTGTTTGATCAAAATCGATGAGTTCTGAAACAAGGTATTCACCATTGTTTTCATGGCCCGCCCAATCGATTTGTGAGCCTTCAGACATCAAGAAAAAGCCCGAAGCTTCCTTGCTTAAAAACTGAATCGCTAAGGCGGTCGCTTTTGAAAGAAAATTCCCTCTCCCTTCGCTAAATTTGGGCATCGCATCTTTTGCCAAAAGATAGCCCTGCTTTTTGTGGGCTTTTATGTGTTCAAAATCGGTTAGTGCAATCGTATCAATCTCAAACTGATTTTTAGTGAACGCACTCCACAAGTTACGATTGCCCTTGTTTTGATTGAAAAATTGCAACCCTCCTCCTGCAAAAAAATCAATAGTTGAGTGTGGCAACTGGGACGCAATTTCCTCGGTGTTTCCCCTACTTTTCGAATGGGCATAGAAACTTGCAGGTGTCGCATGTGTTATGGATGATGTGGCAACAATTCCTGTTTGGATGTTTTTTGAGGATGCTATTTCTACAATGTTTTCAACAGGTGTTGCGTCGTCTGCTACTCCAATAGCACCATTGAACGTCTTGAGCCCACAAGAAAAAGCGGTAGCTCCTGCCCCTGAGTCTGTGATGGCTTGTCTCGAAGAAGCTGTTTTTATCAATCCTATGTTTTGAAACCGAGAATAATTGACTGCCGAATCTTTGAAATAAAAAGCAGCAGAAATATGAGACAAACCTGTGCCGTCACTGATCAACAGTATGACATTTTTAGGATGTTCAATTTCATTTTTTTCGTTACTTATTCCTTTGCAGTTGAGCAGGGTCAGCAATGTGCATCCTAAAAAAAGGCTGGTTGTTATTTTCATCTTAAATCTTTTGTGCTTGCAAGCTATTCTTTTATCCTCAAACCGCGATGCTGTCATCTGATTTTTTCTGTTCGTTTCTTTAAAATCCTTACTTTGTATTGGCTTTGTCTTCTCAAATTGCTTTCAACAAAAGAGAGTAGCCGTTTTTAAATTTATCGACATTTCCAGGCAAATGAAAAAACTCAAACTCACTTGTAGAACCATCCGAATTGGGAAACACAAGGAAGGAAACCCGTTTGAAGCCCAAATCCATTACAGGGCCCTATCAAGTGCCTTGAAGGACAGAAATCGTGGCAAGAAAACGCTTGTCCTTGCAGCTTGAAGTAGACCAGAATTCCTAAAATCAAAGTCGTATATTTGAAGCGGTTTTATTCCTAAACATCATGAATACATTCGACATCATCATTGCTGTATTGCTGCTCTTCGGATTTGTACGCGGCCTTTTCAAAGGTTTGTTTGTAGAAGTCGCATCTTTAGCAGCGCTTATTGGCGGTATTTATGGAGCGATTCATTTTTCGGAGACGGTAGGCACTTATTTAAAAGCTTATGTAGATTGGGAGGAAAGTTACACGACTCTTGGCGCCTTTGCCATCACTTTTATTGGAATTGTGGTCCTCGTGTCCTTGGCCGGGAAAATCCTAACCAAAATTGCTAGTTTTGCTACTTTGGGGCTCATCAACAAAGTGTTGGGCGGTGTTTTTGGTGCCTTGAAGATCGCCCTGATTCTCAGTGTTGGCCTCGGCTTTTTTATGAAAATGAACAACGCGCTGCCTTTTGTCAGCAAAGAACAAATGAAAACTTCCGTCTTGATTGCGCCCATCAAAGAGCTAGCTCCGCTGCTCTTTCCCTCTTATGCGACACCCGAAGGCTTCGATTTTAAAAACCCTTTGGATGAAATGTAGTGTTCTCGGATGTGGTTGGCTCGGCTTGCCCTTGGCCAAACAATTGATCCAGCAGCAGTGGTCGGTCAAAGGCTCCACCACCTCATTGGAAAAGCTACCTCTTTTAGAAAAAGAACAGCTACAACCCTTTCTCGTTCAAATTGACAACAATAAAATCTCTGGAGACCTCAACGCTTTTTTAGAAACCGATGTTTTGGTGATCTGCGTTCCTTATGGACAACAAAAAAACAATTTCAAAGCCTACCAAGAATTGGCACAAGCCGTCGCATTCTCCCCCATCAACAAGGTGGTTTTTATCAGCTCTACTTCCGTATATGCAGCGTGCAATAGCGCTGTTTCGGAATCTGAAAACACCCCAATGAATCCTGACAAACACGGGTTGGTTGCTTTGGAAAAGCTTTTTTTACAGCATCCCAATTTTCAAACAAACGTCCTTCGTTTTTCGGGACTGATTGGAGGTACCCGCAACCCTGGGAATTTTTTTAAAGAAGGAAGGGTTGTGCAAAACGGTTTGGCTCCAATAAATTTGATTCACCTAGACGACTGTGTCGGAATTCTATGCAAAATGCTCAAGGGGAGTCATTGGGGAGAAGTTTTCAATGCCGCTGCCGACAGCCACCCTACACGCAAAGAATTTTACACGGCTGCCGCCTTAAAACTCGGCAAAAACCCAGCTGTTTTTATGGAAAACCTTGATTTTTCTTACAAGACCGTTTCCAGTAAAAAAATAAAAACACACTTTGACTATTCCTTTATCCACGCAGACTTGATGGATTTACTGTCCTAAGACAGCGCCAATAAAGGGATACTATTTTTTCAAAAGATCTCGCAAGGCCTCCTCGAGAGATTCAAACTCAAATACAAAGCCCGCCTCTTTGATTTTTTGAGCCGACACCCGACTTCCGTTTGTCAAAATAACTGCCATCTTGCCAAATACCAACCGAAGGAGAAAAGCAGGGATATTGGGCATAAAAAAAGGTTTTTGGAGCTGTCGGGCAATTGCCATACTGAGCTGAGCATTGGTCGTGTCGTCTCCAACCACAGCATTGAAGCTGCCTCGCATTTTGGGTTTGTTAAGCGCCATCAAATACATGTTGCACAGGTCTGAAATATGAATCCACGGCAGGTATTGCTTGCCGGTTCCGATGGCAGATCCCAATCCTATTTGGAAAGGAGGAAGCATTTTTTGAAGAGCGCTTCCTTTCTTTGCCAAAACCACACCGGTTCTCAATTTTACCGTTCGGATTCCCAAAGAGGCAATTCGATTCACCGAATCTTCCCAATCCCTACACACATGTGCCAAAAAATCAGCTCCTGAAGGGTATTCCTCTGAAAAAAGCGTGTCTGAAGTTTGGCTTCCATAAAAGCCCGTAGCAGATGCAGATACAAAAGATTTTACCTGGTGTGGACTTTTCGAAAGCGCTTGGTAGAGCAATGCTGTAGATCGGGTTCTGCTTTTTAAAATAAGTTCTTTTCTTTGGGCCGTCCACCGACCAGAAGCTACATTTTCTCCTGCGAGGTGAATGATGTGAGTTGCCTTCAAAAAACAGTTGGTGTCGATTTCGTTCTTTTCCAAATCCCAAATGTAATACGTGACGTTTTCAGTCGCTTTTCGAGGGCTGCGTGAAAGGATGGAAACGGCATAGCCTTGTGCTGTCAACAAGGATGTGAGGGCTTTGCCAACCAATCCTGAGCCGCCAGTAATCAAAATCGTTTCTTTCATAAACTGCATGCTAAAAATCAAAAGGGTAAAAATACTTGTTTTTCTTGAGTTTTACAGCAAACAAAGCGCTGCAAAAATCCCTTTCTTTTTTGAATACCTAAAAAAACTGCTTGGTGGCAATGTAGAAAAAAACGGAAGTCAACCTTTCTTAAAGTTCCTTTAATGCTTCTTGAGAAACCCAACCAATCTTGCCGTCGGCCAATTTGATTTTTTTCCAAGTGTCTATTTGGTCCAACACCAATACTTTGGTTCCTTCATGCAATTCAAAAACAACGGCGCTGGTTTCCGAAGGCGCATTGTTTACCTCGATTTTTTGGAAGAAAATAATGGCCGCTGTTTCATTGCTGCTCCGTCGGTCTTCTCGGATAGAAAAAAGCAAGGTAAGGGAAAGGAAAAACACCGCCGATAGTGCAATCACAAAATACGTCCGCCTGTAAGAGGGGCGATAAGAAAAGTAAAACAGCAAGAAGAAAACACCGGTTAACAAAGAAAAAACAACGGCCAACACCGCCCATTGGTCGTGGCTGAGCTGTTGGATGTATTGGATGTTGAGTTTTTGAAAAAAAGTCAAAGGAAGCGCCTCAATTGTATCGATGGCCATGCGCTTTGCAAAACGCAAATTGGAAGCCGCCTCCTGATTTTGAGGATCCAATTGCAAGGCCTTCTCGTAGTTGTAGATGCTGGGCGCGATTTGATTGGTTTTGTAAAAAGCGTTTCCGAGGTTGTAATACAGTTCCGTAGAAACAAATCCACGGTTTTCTATCTGTTCGTACAAAGAAATTGCCTCTACAAACTGATTGTTTCTGTACAATTCGTTGCCTTGATCAAACAAGGATTCATTGGTTTGGGCTGCGGCATTCGAAATTCCAAAAAGGGCGCCTAAAAAAAGTGCGACAATGCACAGCAGCACTTTGTTTTGGAATGGTTGTAGCTGTGTTTGAAAATAAGTCATGTCCTGTGATTTTATTCGGTTCCTGCGTTAGCGGTCTTTTAAAACTGTTTGTCCAGTTTAGCGATGATCTCTTTTGCTTTGTCGTATTCTTGCTGTGTCGTCACATTTGACACGGGTGCGTATCTTGCAAAATCACAGTCGTCCAAAACGGCTGTAAATGCAGTAACTGTTTCAGAAGAAACGCCTCTTTTTTCCAACAATTCGGTTATACGTTCTTTACTGATCTCGGCAGTCTCTATCTGTAACTTTGCCTTCAAATAATTGTGCAATGCCTTTTCCAAAGCGACATAAAACGCTTCTTTTTTACCCAATTCTTTTTTGGCAATCGACAAGTGTTTTCGGGCAAGTTTGTCCGCTTTTCGAGTTCTGTTGCCGATCAAATCGCGGGCTCTTGCTTTTTGCTTTTTACCAAGTAGAACTCCCAAAGGAATCAGGAGCAAAGGCAGGAGTAGTAGTACATAAAAAAGAGTCGATTTGAAAAAAGAAGAACTTTCTTTTTCCACAAAAACCGTTCTGTTTTGAAGGTACCTAAAATCGTTTTTAGAGGCTACAATTTTTTGTTTGTTGGCCGCTTTTATCCCTCCAGAATCCGTTGGTAATTCCTTGCCTTCAGTCACGTGAATGAGTAGTTCTTCAGAAGTCAGGGTGTGGTATTTCTTTTCTTTCGGATTGAAATAGGAAAAAGAGACTGTTGGAATTTTGTATTTTCCTTTGAACTGAGGAACGAGGGTATATTGGTCGTAAATTTTTCCTTTTAACCCTTTGATTCCGGAGACAGAAGTTTTTAACTGTTCTTTGTGTTCGGGCGTATAAACTTCCAGTTCATTCGGTGTTGTAATGCTGGGAAGGCTGAACAATTTTAAGTTGCCTTTTCCCGAAACAGCGACTTGCAATTGCGTAGATTCATTGGCTTTCAAGCTTTTTTTACTGCTGCTTACTCGCAAGTCAAAATCGCCGACGGCTCCCATAAAATCTGCTGGTTTTCCTTTCGTTGGCAGGGGCTTGACTTGAATTCTCTTTTGAAATGTTTTGAAAGATTTTCGAATGTTTCTCGTAATTGGATTTCCAAAAAAGTCTCCACGTCCCGTTGGCACTCCGATGATCAAATCCGTTTTGATCGGATCCAAGACCAATTTTCCAGACTTTTGAGGGATCAAAACTGTTTTTTTGATGGCAAAATACCGGTAGTCTTCTCCTTGGTATTTGCCGTTTTCTACTTGAATTTTATCGATTTTAATGTCTTGGTTCCAAAAGCCTTTGTAGGCTGGAAATTCCTTAAAATCAAAGTCACTGATGGCTACATTATTGCTGAAATACAAGCGGTATTCTACATAAATCCCCTCGCCAATATAGGGCTTTGTGTCGGATACCAAGACTTCCAAATGCACGTTTTGATTGGCGATGTAGTCCGGATCGTTTGGGTCTTTTGGCAGTTCAATTGCTTCGACCACATGCACTTTTACAGTGTTGGATTGGATGCGTTTTCCCTCGTAGGTTATGGTTGCTCCCGATATGCGTAAATTTCCCTTGCGAATGGGGGATACGATATAGCTATAGGTTTGTGAATAGCTGGATTTCCCATTGATCCAAGATTGATTGACCGATTGACTAGGGCCGCCAAGAACGTCAAAGTTTTTAAAGTTTGGAGGGCTGAAATTGTCCGCTCCTTGTTTGTTGATGGTAAACTCAACACGCAGTCTTTGATTGACGCCCAACTTGTTCTTACTGACTTTGGTCTTGAACGCTACTTGAGCAAACAAAGCCTGTGTCAACAGTAATAGGAAGATGTATGTGCCTTTAAATTTCATTTTTTTTTAAATTTTTAAGATCCTCGTGTTCAACGTGTTCTTTGAGGGGTCTTACCAGTCTTTTTCTTGGGGGTTTTTTTGCGGCCCTTTTTTCTTTTGAGCATTTACTTTCTTTTGTGTCTTTTTTTCTTCATTGTTCATGGTTTCTAACAGCTGTTTTATCTGTTCGGCAGTCATTTTGAGTGGCTGTGGTTTTTGCTGCTCCTTTTTTTCTTGGTCTTTTTTGGCTTGGTCCTTCTGGCCTTCCTTTTTCTTTTCTTGTTCTTTTTTCTCCTGGTCTTTTTTGTCTTGTTCTTTCTGGTCCTGTTCTTTTTTTTCTTGGTCCTTCTTGTCTTTGTTTTGATCTTTCTTTTTCTTTTCTTCTTCCAACTTTTTTCGCAAGGCATTCAAAGCGGCATCTGTCGGAAATTTTTTCAACCCGTCATCAACGGTTGCAATGGCTTTTTCTAATTTGCTGTGAACAAACTCTTTGCCGCCCTTGTTAAAATAACCGGTTGCGTTTAATTGTGCTTGTAAGGTCAAGCTCGCAAAAAAGAAAAACCCCAGTGCTAATTTTTTCATCGTGCTTCTTTTATTTCGATTACGGATTCCAATTTTTTCATGTAGTCTTTGTAGTTCGCCACTGTTTTGTCTTTTAACAAAGCTTTGTCCATGAGTTCCAACGCTTTTTTAAACTGAAACTTTTCCAACAAGGCGTCGGCCTTCTTTTTCATCTTTTTGGCGTAGTTTGAAGGAGGGTCTTGCTTGTTTTTATTTGTTTCTTCTTCTTGTTTTTTCAACTGTTGGAGGGCGTGGGCCAAATTGTAGCGGGTCTCTTCGTCTTTGGAGTTATTGCGCAAGCTGTTTTTAAATGCTTCGACTGCCTTTTCAAAGTCCTTTTCAGCAACGTGTGCATTGCCAATATTGTGATGGGTCTGTGCCTTTTCTTGGGGTGTTTTGGCGCCTTTCAACGCCAACTCGTATTGCGTGATTGCTTCTTTGTAGTTGGTTTGTTCGTACAAAGCGTTTCCTAAATTGTGGGCTGCTTTGAAATAGGTCGCTGCTTTTTCCGTAGCTTTTTTATAGGATATTGCAGCCTCCGTAAGTTTTTTGTTTTTGTACAGCTCGTTTCCTTCTCTTACAAAGCGACGTGCTTTACGCTGTGCAACAAGTGTATCTTGCTGAGCAAAGGCAGAAAAGCTGCAAAGAAAGAGTAGGAGTAAATGTCGTATGTTCATGTGTTTCTTTTTGAAAAAGTCGTTCAAGGATGGCTGAATGACTTTGCTTATTTCTTTTTTTGTTCGTGAAACAAATCCATTTTTTGCAGCCATTTGGTTTTCTTTTCGTGCAAAAACACATCGAGCAACAAAAAGAACAGGCCAATGGCAACAAACCATTGAAACTGATCTTTGTAATCTGAAAATTGTTTGGTTTCAAACTCGTGTTTTTGTGCATTGGCAATTACGTCCACAATTGCGTTGACTGGTTTTTCGGTTCGGTTTCCATCTATATAACGCCCTTGCGTCTTTTCGGCGATTTCTTTCAAAACCTCCGCATGCCTTTGGGTGATGACCACCTCTCCTTTTCGGTCCTTTTTGTAGGTCATGCGTCCGTTTTTTCGAATGGGAATAGGTTGTCCTGATTCGGTACCCACACCTACCGTAAACACTTTTACTCCGTTTTCTGTCAGGGTTTCAGCAAGAGAAATTGTCTGCGCTTCATGGTCTTCTCCATCGGATAAGATGATCAAAAACTTGTTGGTTTGATCGTCGTTATTGTAATAGGTTTTTGCCAAATCCAGCGCCTCATTGATGGCGGTTCCTTGACTTGACACCATGTCTGGATTCGCATTTTTCAAAAACATTTTTGCAGATGCGTGGTCCGTAGTGATGGGCAGCAAGGGGTATGCACTCCCTGCATAGACAATGATTCCGATGCGATCGCTTCCCAAGTTTTCTATAATCTTGGATATAATTTGCTTGGACTTTTCCAATCGGTTCGGGGCGATGTCTTCTGCCAGCATGCTTTTGGATACGTCCAAAGCAAATACAATGTCTACTCCTTCTCGTTTTACTGTTTTTAGTTTGGTGCCCATTTTTGGATTGACCAAGGACAGAATCAAAAAAGAAAGCCCCAAGGAGAAAATCACCACTTTTAAAATCGCTTTAAACGTGGAGGTTGTCGGTGCTATTTTGGACAACAAACCCGCTTCGGCAAAGTGCCGTTGTTTTTTCTTTTTCCACAAAGCATCCCCAACAAACACAAACATTACGAGGAGGAGGACTGCAAAAAAATAAAAATAAATAGGTGCTTCTAATTTGTACATTTTCTAAAGGGGTATCATTAGTGATGTTTTCAAATAAAACTTCGAAAAACTGTGTTTCTCAGAATAAATTCCAAAAGCAACAGCCCAATAGCTGCCAACACAAATTGTCGGAACTGTTCCTTGTAATTGTAATATTTAAACTCTTCTACTTTTGTTTTTTCCAGCTTGTTGATTTCATCGTAGATGTCTTTTAGCTTGGAGTTATTGGTCGCTCGAAAGTATTTTCCCGCAGTTTCTTTTGCAATGTGTTTCAACAAAGTTTCGTCTATCTCTACTTTTTGCTTTCTAAACAACAAATTCCCCCTGTGGTCTTTTGCATAGGGGAAAGGAGCCATACCGTTGGTTCCAATCGCAATGGTATAGACTTTGATTTTCAACTCTTTCGCCAATTCTGTCGCGGTTCTTGGGTCGATAAATCCAGCTGTATTCACACCGTCTGTCAACAAAATAATCACTTTGCTTTTGGCTTTGCTGTCTTTTAGCCTGTTGATAGAGGATCCCAAACCCATGCCGATGGCCGTTCCGTCTTCGATCTGTCCGTATTGAATGGCGTCAATGGTCCTGTTTACAATCCCTTTGTCGCTGGTAATAGGCGTTTGTGTATAACTTTCCCCTGCATAGACCACGATTCCGATGCGGTCGTTGGGGCGTCGACTGACAAAATCGGAGGCGACTCTTTTGAGGGCTTCCAAGCGGTTTGGTTTCAAATCTTTTGCCAACATACTTCCAGAAACATCGATCGCCATGACGATGTCTATTCCCTTATTGGTTTTGGTGCGTTTGCTAACAGACACATTGCGAGGCCGCGCCAAAGCGACAAACAGCATCGAGAGGGCAAGCAACCTCAACAGGTACAAGACGGGTTTCAATTGGGCGATGAGCGACTTTTGAGCTGCAAATCCACGGGTGGAAGAAACGGTCAAGGTCGCGCTGTTTCTTTGGGCCGTGTAAAAAAACCAAAAAGCCAAAAGTGGCAAGCTCAATAGCCCCCATAAAAAACCTGGATTCTCGAATTCAAAATTTGTCCAATTCATCATTTATTCTATTTCTATGCCGATGCTGTTGAGCATCGTGTTCAAAAGGGTTTGCGTTTCTTCGGACGCTGCCTTGCAAATTGTCAGTACTTGCCATCGTTTATTTTCTTTGGAAAAACCGATGAGTCTGAAGGTCTTTTCAGTACCTTTTTGACTGAATTTTCCAGATAAAAAAGCACCTGAAAGCTTGCTTTGCAAAACTGCTGGTTGTCGTTCGTATTCGAAATTTTCAATTTCTTTCTGGTCTTGCATGCTTTGAAGGGTTGTCTGCAGTACTTGTTCTAATTGGGGTGCGATTTCAGGCACATAGCCTAGAACAGTTACCGTTACTTCCAATTGCGCCGCTGCATTGTCATACCTGTAGATGCCAACCGTTTCCAAAACACTTTGAGCCTGAAGAGGGACTGTGTCAGATTGCAAAGGGATGTTCATAGGAGCGCGCATGGTCATTGGAGGGTTTCCAAAAGAATGCACTTGCCATTTGTCAGGGGCTAGTTCTTGAAGGTTGCTACTGCTGTTATAAGATTTCTTTGAGCTGTTGTTTTGGTCGCTAGAATTATTTGTAAACAACCACAGAATTGTGCTGATAGCCGTCAAAAAAATTGCGAAATACAAAATCGTTTTTTTCTTTTTCCCTTTTCGCAGCAGCGCGGGTTTCTTTTCAAAATCGCTTGCTTCCGCCTCTGTTGCCATGACCGATGCTTGTTTGTGTTTTTGGAGGACTGCTTCTAAGTCTTGTAGGAGTTTTTCCGCGACTCTTCTGTCATTTTGAATGGCATGGGAAAGGGGTCTCAATTTGGCAAACTTAACAAAGTCTGCATTTTTCAAGAAAGCGGCAAGGCTTTCGACCGACTTCGGCGCGATTCCTATTTCTTTGGAGCGGTTTGCATGCCGTAATAAGGGGATCAATTCAGCGGTCGTTGCCTCCAAGGTATGTATTCCTACTTCCCGGCCAATATAAACTTTCACAATCTCTGTAAGCTCAACGTAATAAGCCTTTGTTTGGTTGTTTTGCCAGAGCTGCTTTTTGTCGAGCTGTGCCAGTTTTTGGAGGGCTTCTCGGTAGGCCGGAATGCTTTCCTTTGGAGGTGCCGTTTCCTTTTTATAGTATTTTTTGTACACAAAATAGCCGGCCGCCAAAAGCAGTAAAATGCCCAACAAAAGGAGCACATTGCTCAAATAAGGTTTGAAATCATCAAAAACCCAAGGCTCCTCGACAATTGGCTTGTTGGCAAATGGTTTTTGCTTGAGCGTGTCCACAGCTACCGTTGCCACTTGGACCAAAATCGAATCTGTAAAATAGGCTTTGTCTTTTAGAAAAACTTGCTGTTTTGGGACATAAAAACTGCCACTATCAAAACCGGTCAGCAGGTATTTTTTTTCAAACCTGTCAGAAAAAGTGTCTGCTTTTTTGGAGGAAAGCAGTTCCAAAGTTCCCAAGCGCTCCAATTTTGGAAAACCTACATTGCCAACGCCTTGTACAGAGATCGTGTATTCCAGCGGTTCTCCTAGTCGAATACGTGCGGTATCCAAGGAAACGGAAATGGGGGAGTCCTCTTGGGAAAATCCCACAAAAGAGAGTAGGAATAGGATGTAAGGGAGTATTCGTTTCATTGCAATGCGTTCTTTTGCGGCTTTTTAATTTCCATGTGCTTTTTTAGTTGCCTCCTTTTTGTTTGAAGTAGCCCAATAATTTTTTTACGTAACTTTCATCAACACGAGTGCTCAAAAACCCAGATCCGCTTTTACGAAAGGCATTTTCGTAAAAATTTTTGGTAGCGCGGTAGTTTTCTGCATAGGCATTGCGAACCTTTTTGGATCCGGTATTTGCGAGGGTCACACTTCCTGTTTCGGCATCCAACATAGGAACGAGCCCTAGGTTGGGAATTGTTTCGTCAAACTGGTCGTAGACTCGGACTCCCGTAATGTCGTGTTTTTTTCCTGCGATTTTTAAAGTCTGTTCATAAGAGCCGTCCATAAAATCCGAAAGGACAAAGACAATGGCTTTTTTGGTCATTACATTGGACAGGTATTTCAAGGCCTCGTCGATGTTTGTCTTTTTACTTTGTGGCTTAAAATCTACCAATTCTCGAATGATGCGTAGCACGTGTCTTTTTCCTTTTTTGGGTGGAATAAAAAGTTCGATGGCGTCTGAAAACAAAATCAAACCTACTTTGTCATTATTTTGAATGGCAGAAAAAGCAAGGGTAGCTGCAATTTCTGTCACCGTATCTTTTTTAAATTGTGCGCTTGTCCCAAAATGCTCAGAACCACTGATGTCTACCAACAGCATCATGGTCAATTCTCTTTCTTCTTCAAATACTTTTACATAGGGCTGGTGGTAACGAGCGGTCACATTCCAGTCGATGTTTCGAATGTCGTCTCCAAATTGATAATCGCGTACCTCGCTAAAGGTCATTCCTCTTCCTTTGAAAGAACTGTGGTATTCTCCAGAAAAAATATGGTCCGAGAGACGGCGTGTTTTGATCTCTATTTTACGGACTTTTTTAAGTATCTCTTTGGTCTCCATTTTTACATGTAAGATGGTACAATTAGGCAAACAATATTATTTCCTTTCGATGAAAATCTATGGTACTTCTATTTCATTGACAATCTTGTTGATGATGTCTACAGAAGTAATGTTTTCTGCTTCTGCCTCATAGGTAACACCTATTCTGTGGCGCAAGATATCGTAAACAACCGCCCGTACATCTTCAGGAATCACATAACCTCTTCTTCGGATAAATGCATAACATTTGGCTGCTTGTGCCAAACTAATGCTTCCACGTGGAGAGGCGCCAAAACTAATGAGGGGTTTGATTTCTGACAGGTTGTACCTTTCGGGGTAACGCGTTGCAAAAATAAGGTCTAAAATGTATTTTTCAATCTTTTCGTCCATATACACCTCTTTGACAACTTCTCTGGCTTTTAGAATTTGTTGCATTGAAACCACCGGATTGACGGTTGCAAAACCACCGTTGAGGTTTTGACGCATGATTTGTTGTTCCTCGTTTAACTTTGGGTAATCGATGACTACTTTTAACATAAACCGGTCTACTTGTGCTTCCGGCAACGTATACGTTCCTTCTTGCTCTACGGGGTTTTGTGTCGCCATTACCAAAAAAGGCGCGTCCAAAGGAAAGGTCTCGTCACCGATGGTGATCTGACGTTCTTGCATGGCTTCTAACAAAGCGGATTGCACTTTTGCGGGGGCTCTGTTGATTTCGTCTGCCAATACAAAATTGGCAAAAATAGGACCTTTTTTGATTTCAAAACTATTGGACTTCATGTTGTAAATCATCGTCCCTACCACATCTGCAGGCAACAAGTCGGGTGTAAATTGAATGCGGCTAAAGGCGCCGTTGAGCGCTTTTGACAAGGTGTTGATGGCCAGTGTTTTTGCCAATCCGGGCACCCCTTCCAACAAAATATGTCCATTTCCTAACAATCCAATCAACAAACGGTCTATCATTTGTTTTTGACCGACAATGACTTTGCTCATTTCATTTGTTAACAAATCGATAAAAGCACTTTCCTTTTCAATTTTTTCGTTGAGTGCGCTGATGTCTATACTGCTGCTTTGTGCTTCCATTTTCTTTGAAATAAAACGATTTTAAAATTTGTGTGTAATTGAGAATTACAAATCTAAACTAATCTCTACCTTTTTTTGTTAAAATTTGGTTAAAGAAGCCTTGGTAAACCTGACAAAATTCCGTTTTAAAGAGGTGAATACACATTGGAAAACCTGTGCTATTTATGGGTCTTATGGTTTAAAAAACACCCTCTTTTCTGCGTTCTTAAAAACAAGAAAGCCGCAACAAAAACTTATAAGTGTGTTTTTAATGTTAAAGAAATGGGTAGAATTATTTGTTAATAACCTTTTTTTTAACAATATTTGTAACTCAAAACCAACTAACTAAACAATATTCCTATAAGAAAAGAGCCTTTACTGGGCTCTTTTTTTTTGTGGAAAACTTCTTTTTTTGACCCAAAAAAGCAGCACTAAGATTCCTTTCAAAAACAAACATTGTTTATTTTCCTAAAAAGTACTACCTTCTAGTTGTCAAAATTTATCGGGCATTCTTTTTTTGATAATAATTCTTCTCTTTGAAAGGACACTTCTGGAACTGCTAAAAAGCAACTTGCAATTTTGAAGGCCTCCATTTCGTCAATTTCGTTTTCTTTACATGCTCTCAAAAAATCTCTTTTATTATCTTTATGGACTGTTTTCCCCTTTTCCAATATTTGGTTTCAATCGCTATAAAATTTAACAAATTTCCAAAAAAACATGCCTGTAAATATTGTTTTATTAATTTTTTGTTAAAAAAATGCTATATTAGCAAAACGACCAAATATTTAAGTTCATTTAGACAAAAATATTTTTTATTGACTTTTGTTGCTATAATGCAAGATTTAAAAAGTTAAAAAGATTGTTCTTGAAAAAGGAGTACGCATTACAAAATCATGTAACCACAATCAATTAACTATAAAACCAAGCAATTATGAAACAAATCACTACACTCAAAAGCATGCTCATTATGCTTTTCTGTTTTTGTTCTTTTTCAGTAATGGGTCAAACCCTTGAAGGAAAAGTAATCGATGAGAACGGAGACCCACTAGCCTTTGCCAATGTAATTGAAAAAGGGACTACCAATGGAACTGTTACAGACAACGACGGAAATTTTTCAATAAATCCAAGTCAACTTCCAGCGCAACTAGAATTTTCATTACTCGGATTTTCAAATGTTTCGAAAGAGGCCCTTTCTTCTAGCACAAGTATGATAGTCACCCTTGTAGAAAAAGGAGTTAGTTTGAATGAAGTTGTATTGGTAGGATCGAGAAACCCAAGCAGAACTGCTATCGAGACTCCTGTTCCTGTGGATGTAATTGATCTCGCAGAATTAATGACACAAGGCCCACAAACTTCCATCAATGAAATTTTAAATTACGTGGCGCCGTCGTTTACTTCTCAAACACAAACAGTTTCTGATGGTACGGATCATATTGATCCTGCTTCTTTGAGAGGTTTGGGACCAGATCAAGTATTGGTATTGGTAAACGGAAAAAGAAGGCACAAAAGTTCTTCTTTGAATGTCAATGGAACCGTTGGAGCGGGTTCTGTTGGTACAGACATGAACGCTATTCCAACGGCAGCTATCAAAAGAATTGAAGTTTTAAGAGATGGTGCCGCAGCACAATACGGCTCTGATGCCATTGCTGGTGTCATCAATATTGTCTTGAAAGAAGCCACAAATAAACTGGAGTTCTCAGTGACGTTTGGAGCGAACAATTCTTCGAAAAGCAATCATCAAGAAGGTGGTTTTGACGGTGAAAAGTTACAAATTGACGCCAACTATGGAATCAACTTAGGTTCGAAAGGAGGATTTGTCAATTTCACAGGTTCTATTGCTACCCGAAATCCTGCACTAAGAAACGCGACCAATGCAGAGCAAATTTATGACATTGCCAATGCTGTGGAACACGCTTTTACCAATCAAAGCGGAAAAACCATTGCAGAAATGACCGCTGCAGATTATCAAAGCGGCGCTGCTTTATTGGGCGCAAATTACATCAGTGCTAGCGATCAAACGGCCATTGCTGCACTTGACTTATCGGCAACCGATGGGGTTTTGAATACTCCTGGAAACCTCGGGTTATTGCGTGATTTTCTTCCTGATGGAGGAACTGGTGAATTTGGGAGTTATCAAGAACTCGATGACGCGCAATTCGCTGCGCGAGGATTGGAAAGAAATGACTTTAGATTCAAAGTAGGGACTTCCAAATTGAGAGAAGGAAAATTTTTCACAAACTTATCGCTTCCTCTATCAGAAAACACAGAAATTTATTCTTTTGGGGGAATCAGCTATCGTCAGGGATTGGCCTATGGATTTTTAAGGGAACCATGGAGACCTAAAGCGAATGTTGCTTCAAATGCTGATGGTTTTTTACCTGGAATTCAATCCGATATTCTTGATCAGTCTTACGCTGTGGGAATCAAAGGGGTTACACAAAACGGATGGAATGTTGATTTCTCCAATAGTTTTGGGTCCAATACTTTTGGTTTTACTGTTGTCAACAGCACCAATGCCAGTTTAGGAGCGACTTCTCCTTCTGTTTTTGATGCAGGATCTTACTCTTTTTCTCAAAATACAACCAATTTAGACTTCAATAAGTTCAACGAAGATATCTTCTCCGGATTGAACATTGCCTTTGGTGCAGAATATAGAGTAGATCACTTTGAAATATTTGACGGAAAAGAAAATTCATACGCTACTTACAACAACAACGGTGTTCCTACTTCTGGAGGCGCTGAAGGAGCAACGAATGCGCTTGGAGAAAGTTTGCCAGGTACTTCACAAGTTTTTGGAGGTTTTACGCCTCAGAACGCCGTTGATAAATACCGAAACAGTATTGGTCTTTATTTTGATACGGAAGCAGACATCTCTGAAAATTTACTTGTTAGCTTAGCGACTCGTTATGAAAACTTTTCTGACTTTGGAGAAACTTTTAACTACAAGGTAGCTACGCTAATCAAACTTTCTGACAATATTTCTGTGCGTGCTGCGAATAGCACTGGATTTAGAGCTCCTTCTTTGCAACAACAATATTACAGCAGAAGTAGCACCATTTTCAATGCAAACGGTGTTGCCGAAGAGGTAGGTTTGTTCCCAAATGACAGTCCTCTGGCTGATCTCTTAAACATAGGAACTTTGAAGGAAGAGGTTTCAAAAAGTTCAAGTATCGGTTTTACTGGAAAAATAAACAACTTCACATTTACTGTTGATGCGTATCAAATAGAAATAGAGGACAGAATCGTTTTAACTGGTAAATTCTCACACAACGATGATACTACCTTAAAACCCATTTTTGATGCGGCCGGAGCAGGAAAAGCACAGTTTTTAGCCAATGCCATCGATACAAAAAATCAAGGAATCGATATCGTTGCCGGATATAAAATAGCTCTTTCAGATAAATTAAATCTTGACAATACGCTTGCTGCTACTTTTTCTGAAACAGAAATTACGAATATCAATGTTCCAAGCGATATTTCAAGTGCAGGATTAGAAGGAGACTTTTTTGATGGACAAGAAGAGGCTTTTTTGACCATAGCTCAACCAAGAACCAAAATAAATTTAACACACAACTTATCCAGTGAAAAATGGGCTGTCTTACTACGAAATGTGTATTTTGGAGAAGTAACAGATCCCGATGAATTTTCTGGGCAAGCTAGAGTGGCGGGCGCTTCTGTAAATGACAATGCCGTCTACGGAGGTAAAGTTGTAACGGATTTAACCCTTACGAACAACATGAACGACAACACAAGCATTACCATTGGAGCCAACAATGTGTTCGATGTGTATCCCGATGAAAATAGACCCGGTAGTCAGTCGAATGCATCGTTTCCATATTCACGACGAACTTCGCAATTTGGATTCTTAGGAAGGTATCTCTTTGCAAGAATAAATATAGAATTGTAACAAAGAGGAAACCTTGTTTCAGAACAATAAAAAAGCCAGTGATGTTTCGCTGGCTTTTTTTAATGTTGTAAACGGGTGTGTTTTAGGGCTCCTCAAAAGGCAGGATTTCCATTTTTTCTCCGTCAAAAACCCCGTAGGTAAAATACGTAATCCAATCGCCTAAATTCACACATCGGCTGTTTTGTCCAAGTGCAAGATCCATAGGCAAATGTCGGTGGCCAAACACAAAATAATCACGGTGCTTTGCTTGTAGCTCTTGTTTGGCGTACTGCACCAACCACTCCTTGTCCTCGCCTAAGAAAACAACGTCTTCTGCACCGGAAATCAATTTGTTTTTAACGGATAAATACTGGGCTAGTGAAACGCCTAAATCAGGGTGCAACCATCGAAAAAGCCACTTTGAAATTGGGTGGGTAAATACTTTTTTCATGCGCTTGTAGCCTTTGTCTCCAAGCCCCAATCCATCTCCATGGGCGATGAAAAAAGTCTTGTTGTGAAAGGTAAATTCCTTGGGCTTGTGGTATACGGGGATGTTCAGTTCTTTTTCAAAATAATCTTGCATCCACAAGTCGTGGTTGCCTACAAAAAAATGAATGGGAATTCCGCTGTCACGAAGCTCTGCCAATTTTCCCAAAACCCTGATAAATCCTTTGGGAACTACTGTTTTGTATTCAAACCAAAAATCAAACAGGTCTCCCAGCAAAAAAAGCACTGCTGCGTCGTGTTGGATCTGGTCTAGCCAGCGGACAAATTTTTCTTCTCTCACTTTGCTTTCCTCAGGGTTAGGAGCGCCAAAATGCTGGTCAGAGGCAAAGTATATTTTTTTGGATGCGGTCAACTTTTGTTGGATTTGTTATCGCAAAGATACATTTTTTAGGGTTTCCTTAGCAAAAGGCTTGCTACTCATTCGAAGGACTGTTTTATTGGATGCTGCTCTTTTCCAATTGCAGCACTTTGGAAATCATGTTGTCTTGTTGTTGGTAAATTTGATAAAACGTGGATTCGTCAAAAACTTGACGTGCGATCAAAGCTTTCAAATAATTGTGAAGCAATCTGCGTTTTTGAGGGGTGGGATTGTCATTCATCTCCGCAAAAATCAAAAAGCGTTTTAAAATGGATTCGTCTTGGTCTGCTTGAGTGACAAAAGCTACCGACCCCATTTCTTTAAGCTCTTTCCGATGGGCATCTGCATACTCAAAGCTAAAGGTATTTAGAGCATTGTAATACCTGTTTTCCAAATAGGCGGTTGTGTCTACTGCGACAAACACGTCGGGAATGATACCGCCGCCGCCGTACACTGTTTTTCCTTTGGGCGTGGTATACTTTAGGGAATCCACCACTTGAATACTGTCTTTGGAGAGCAATTCTCCACTTAAAACTCTGTTTTGATAGTCCTTTGCATACTGCAATGTAGCGTTGAGGTTGTAGGGTTTTTGAATGGAGCGCCCGGTAGGGGTGTAGTATTTGGCAACCGTCAGCCGTACCGCAGAACCATCTCCCAAAGGGAGTTCTTGCTGTACCAGCCCTTTTCCAAAAGAACGTCTTCCGACAATCACTCCTTTGTCGTTGTCTTGTAGAGCGCCTGCGACAATTTCACTTGCCGAAGCCGAGCCTTCGTCGATCAGCACATACACTTTGGCGTCCTCAAACAGGCCTTCTTCCGTAGCAAAAAACTCTTCCCGCTTGCCTTTGTTGTTTTCTGTAAAAACGATGAGTTTTCCCTTTTCTAAAAACACATCAGCAATTTGGGTGGCCACATGAATAAAACCGCCTCCGTTTTGACGCAGGTCCAAAACCAAATTTTTGGCTCCTTTTTGTTTTAAAAATTGCAGTTTTCTGAAAAACTCGTCATCGGTTGTCATCGCAAAGCGGTCTATTTTTACATAGCCCAACTCTGGGCTCAGGAGGTAAGCAGCTTCCACGCTTTGAATGGCAACTTTACTTCTGGTAATCTTAAATTGCAACTGCGCTGCTGTTTGTTTTCGATAAATTGTCAAGTCCACTTCTGTGTTTGCTGGGCCTTTTAATATCTTGACAACTTCTTGGCTGCTGCGGTTTGTGTCGGTTAAAGTGTCTTGGTTTGCAATTAAAATTCGATCTCCGGCTAGGATTCCTGCTCGCTCACTCGGCCCTCCTGCCAAAACATGCGTGACTGTCAAAGAGTCTTTGTGCATCAGAAACTGCACGCCGATTCCCTCAAAGTTTCCCTGTAAATTCTCTTGATTTGCCAAGAGGGTTTCTTTTGAAAAATAAACAGAATGCGGGTCCAATTTGTCGACAATTTCTGTGATGACATTGTCCAATATTTCTTCAGTATCGACGGAATCTACGTACTGATTGTCGATAAAGTCGAGTAGTTTTGTTATTTTTATTTGGGCGCCGGAACTTTTAAAAAAAGTGCGTGCGTCTTTTTCAAAATCAAACAAAGACCCTATCGCAATGCCAATTGCCACAGCAATTCCAAGAAAAAATGGGGTGTTGTTTTTATCCTTCATAGCCGTCTATGTGAAAAACTTCAATGCCTGCTGCTTCTAAAAAATGAACTCCTGAAAGGTCTTTGTATGCCTTTGCGAATACCACCCGCTTGATGCCCGCCTGTAAAATGAGTTTGCTACAATCTCTACAGGGCGACAAGGTAATGTACAAGGTTGCGCCATGAGAAGACTGGGTAGAGGCTGCCACTTTTAAAATGGCGTTGGCTTCCGCGTGCAAAACCATCCACTTGGTTTCTCCTGTTTCGGATTCACAACAGTTGTCAAATCCTGTGGGTGCGCCATTGAAACCATCTGAAATGATCATTCTTCCTTTCACAATCAGCGCACCGACTTGTTTCCTTTTGCAGTGCGATAGTTTGCCCCATTCAAAGGCCATGTTGATATATGCGCGATCGTATTTGATTTGTTTTTTAGAATTGACCATCTGTTGGTTGTGGTTTTTTATTGGGCAATGAGTAGCTCTCGTTGTATAATGGTTTTGAATCACCCAAAAGTCGGAAATCTTATGTTAAAAGCCAACATTTATAATGTAAAATAACGACGCTTTAAAATAAAAAAGAGGATCGTGCCAAAAGCATCGGAAGGGCAATTCCAATAACCATTGCTGACAATACAAGGACCCAGTCTCTTTTGGAAACTTTGAATAAAAGGGTTGCCAGGAAAGAAAGCACGGCCATTCCCAAGACAATAAGTACTTGTGCGGCTTCAATCCCAAAGGCAAAAGCGAGCATCGGTATCAGCTTTTCTGTGCTGTCTGCCAAGAGCATTTTCAAATACATTGAAAAGCCCAAACCGTGGATCCAACCAAAACAAAAGGACAAAAGAATCGTAAAGGGGTTGCTGGCATTGAATTTTCCTGCTGTAACAAGCTTGTAGACTGCCGTGATAAAAATGGTGGCTGGTATGAGCAGTTCTACCCATTCAGAAGCTACGGTAAGGAGTTTGAAAACAACCAAGGCCAAGGTCAAGGTGTGGCCCAGTGTAAAAGCAGTGACTAACCACAGGATTTGTTTCCATTGTTTGGACGAATGCCCGAGGACCAAGACCACTAAAAATAATAAATGGTCGTAGGCTTGAAGATCCAAAACGTGTTTTACTCCGAGGTTGCAATAAAAAAGAAATTCATTCATGACCGTCCTTTTTTTTTCAAAAATAGAAAAACTTCTCTCGTTTCAAACGGTAAAATAAAGTTTTTACTGAGATTCTCGAATGGTTTTTTGGAGGGTCTTAAATCTTTCTAGTAACATTGATAGGCGCTCCTTTGTAATTTTTAAATTTTGAGGAAACTTTTTTGTTTGCAAGCTGCTTGCCGTGCTTTGTTTTTTTTTTAAAAAGCACATAAACCAATTCCAAAATTGATGTTCCAATCGCAAAGACTTTTGATGTTGTGGTTTCTAAGCAAAATGTACCACAACGGTGTGAAGTTTAAAGATTGGCACAGCGCACATTCTTTAATATTAAAATACGTCCCTTTTTGATTGATAAAAATTTAAAAGTGCCGGTTTTTACAAAGACATGCCTAACTTTTATAAGCTGGATGCTTCTTATAATTTGAAATTAGATACCGGTTTTTGAGAAATTTATGCTGTAGTATTAGACAAATGGCTCGGTGTAAATAAAGACGAGATTTTAAACAAGTCCTTTTATAAATTGGACTTTATATAAGGCTTTGAAATCTTCCCTGAAAAAGAAGTCCTCCCCCGTATTGTAACAAAAAAGGGCTCCTATTATGGAGCCCTTTTTTAATTTTTTCAATTGCTGTACAAATTAGCAGCAACTTATTTTATCAACTCTTCCTTGATGGCGCCCGCCTTCAAATTCTGTTTCCAAAAACACCTCTACAAAACTCAAAGCTTGTTGAAGCGATACAAATCGAGCGGGGATGGTTAAAATATTGGCGTCGTTATGTTGGCGTGTCAGTGCGACCAATTCTTTGTTCCAGCACAATGCCGCACGAATACCTTGGTGTTTGTTGGCTGTCATTTGAGCTCCGTTGCCACTACCACACAAGATGATGCCAAATGTTGCTTTGCCTCTTTCCACAGCCTCCGCTGTTGGATGGATCGCATCTGGATAATCCATACTGTCTGGCGTGTCAGTTCCAAAATTCAAAACTTTGATGCCTTTGCTTTCTAGTAATTTAATGATTTCAAACTTGTATTCTGGTCCTGCATGGTCGTTCCCAATCGCTATCGTCATAATCGTTGTTTTTGTGCTACAAAAATACAACAAAAGCTAAAAGCATCAAATCATACTCAGCTTATAATTTGTGTAAAATTCCCTTTTTTTTCAATGTTCTCAAAATTAAAGGCTATGAACAACGAATCTAATAACTTTTTGCCAATGCGCTGTCTACAAACAATTTGGCTATTTTATCGAATTGTTGACAAATAGTGGTTAAAAAACAACAAGTATTTTTGGTGCTTTGATAATAAAAAACAATACCACCGTACTTTCTTTATTTCCAAATTTTCTTACCAAAAGTTAAGGTATACTTATCAACTATTTTGAATAGGGTTATGAATAGTGACATTCAAAAAAAGAGTTTAAAACCTAGAATTTTTGCTTATAAACATTCTTGTTAATAAGTGCTGTTTGCTTGCTGCTTTTCAGGTTTTTAGATCATCATCAACTTGTGAATAGTTGTTTATAACTTTCCATAACTCATATTTGCAAATAGATAGACACAAAGTTATGCCAGCTATGAACAGCTTATCATATACCACTATGTTTTTTTTAAATTTTAAAAGAAAATTATTGTTATATATATAATTGTTTATAAACTTAGAATTTTGCTGCTTTTCAACGTATAGTAGTTACTATTTTTATTTTCTGAGATAGGTTTCTCATTTAAATTTATTACTCAATTGTTTTATTTTTATTACAAACGCTGTGTTTTTGTTTGAAGATTAAGCATTTTAAATAAAAATAAAATATAGAGTATTAAACCAACTACAAATGCGTTGCTCTGTTTATATTTTGTACTTTTAAAAATTGAAAAACAATAACATGAACAAAAAGAAAAACACACATAAAAAGAAAGGTAATACAATGGCAGACTTGTCACAAAAAGTATTAAAGTTGTTTGGTCAAAATCCTTCTAAATTTTGGAATTACAAACAAATTGCTTCAACGCTCAAGCTAACAGATTCAAATGCCACAGGTCAGGTAATTAAAAATTTAGAAGAACTCAAAGAAAAAGGCAACATCGATGAAGCTAAGCAGGGCTCCTTTGTTTTGTCAGAAACCAAAAACTACCACCTTGGAACATTGGATTTAACCTCTAATGGAAACGCTTATTTTATCTGTGAAGATTTTGATAACGACGTCTTTATTCCTTCCATAAATTTGAACCGTGGACTTGACAAAGACACTGTAAAAGTATATGTCTATAACAAACGTAAAAGTTCCAAAAAAGAAGGAGATGTGGTAGCAGTTGTAGAACGTTTCAAAACAGAATTTGTAGGGGTTTTGCAGCTCAGTAAGAATTTTGGTTTTGTAGTACCTGATAGCAATAAAATGTATTCTGACATTTTTATTTCCAAAGACAATTTAGATGGTGCCGAAGATGGAGATAAAGTTGTTGTCGACTTGATAGATTGGCCGGAAAAATCAAAAAATCCTTTTGGAAAAATAAAACAAGTATTAGGAAAACCAGGAGACCACAACACAGAGATCCACAGTATTCTTGCCGAGTACGGACTCCCATATGAATTTCCAGCTCATGTGGAAAAAGAAGCCGAAGACCTCGACACTAGAATTACAGAAAAAGAAATTGCCAAGCGAAGAGACATGCGTTCCGACTTGACGTTTACTATAGATCCAAAAGATGCGAAAGACTTTGATGATGCCTTGTCTTTTACAATTTTGGAAAATGGGAACTATGAGATTGGAGTTCATATTGCAGATGTTTCCCATTATATTCCATTGGATTCTGAGTTGGAAAGAGAAGCTTATGAAAGAGCCACCTCTGTTTATTTGGTAGATCGTGTGGTTCCCATGCTTCCAGAAAAACTTTCCAACGGTGTCTGCTCATTGAGGCCTAATGAAGAAAAATTGACCTTTTCAGCGGTTTTCGAATTGAACGAACAATCAGAAATAAAAAACCAATGGTTTGGAAGAACGGTTACTTATTCTGACCAACGTTTTGCATACGAAGAAGCCCAAGTTATCATTGAAAACGGCGTAAAAGACCAACCGACAACAATACCAGAATCCATTTCCATAAGAGACAGCGCTTATGAAGTTTCTCCAAAAGTTGTCAACGCTATTTTAAAAATGGACACGCTTGCCAAAACAATGCGCAAAAAGAGGTTGCAAGACGGTGCGATTACCTTTGATAAAGTAGAGGTCAAATTTAATTTGGACGAAGATGCAAACCCTTTGGGTGTTTTTATGAAAGAGTCCAAAGACGCCAACAAACTCATCGAAGAATTTATGTTGTTGGCCAACAAAAAAGTATCTGAATTTGTCAGTAAAAAAGGCGGGAAGTCCTCCACTTTTGTGTACCGTGTTCACGACGAGCCCAACGTTGACAAACTCACCGCTTTGCAAGGAATTATTGGAAAATTTGGTTATAGTATCGACATCAATACCCGTAAATCTACTTCCAACACCCTGAATAAACTGTTGAAAGATGTCCACGGAAAAGGAGAGTCCAACATGATCGAAACGCTCGCCATACGATCCATGTCAAAAGCAATTTACACCACCGAAAATATTGGACATTACGGGTTGGCATTTGATCATTATTCGCACTTTACATCTCCCATTCGTCGTTATCCTGACGTGATGGCACACCGCTTGTTGCAACACTATTTGGACGGAGGAAAACCGCCAAAAAAAGAACTTTATGAAGAGAAGTGTAAGCACGCTTCAGAAATGGAATACCTAGCCACCAAAGCCGAAAGGGACTCCATCAAATACATGCAAATAAAATACATGCAGAACCACAAAGATGTTGATTTCTTAGGAGTGATATCAGGAGTCACAGAATGGGGTATCTATGTAGAAATCATAGAAAATAAATGCGAAGGTATGGTCAGAACAAGAGACCTTAAAGACGACTATTATACCTATGATGAAAAGCAATATGCTTTGGTAGGAAAGTCTAACAAGAAAAAATACCAGTTGGGTGACGAAGTGACCGTAAAGGTAAAAAACACGGACCTCGATCGGAAGCACTTGGACTTTACCCTCCTGCAATAAACCGTAAAAAAAGCAATCGTTTGCAAATGAAAAACAAGCTAGTCCTACTCTTTTTAATGATGGCTACTAGTGGTTGGGCCCAAGAAAAAAGCATTCATTTTTTACAATCTTTTGACAAGGTAAAAGTCTTCAAAGGATTGGTTGTAAATTTGATTCCTTTTCACGAGCAAAAAATTGTCATTACTGGAGAAAAAGCCTCTGAAGTCTATTTGAAAAACAAAAAAGGAAACCTTACAATCACACTGAATTTAAAAAGTGTTTTTGATTCAAAATCACTTCAGATTGATTTGTATTATACAGGATTACTTTTGGAATTGGAAGTTTTCCAAGGAGCCACTATTCGATCTAAACACACCCTGGAACAAGCCCAATTGCAATTGAGCGCTCGGGAAGACGCGCATATAGAACTCGATTTAGCCTTGGAGTATTTAAAAATAAAAGCTCTTACAGGGGGCAGTATGCAACTCACGGGGACTACAAAGTCACAAAATTGCAAACTTTCAACAGGTGCCAATTACCAAGCTTTCAAATTGAAATCTGAATATACAAATATTGTAGTTTCTTCTGGAGCTGTAGCAAGTATTTACACGGATGCTGTTTTGGACGCCAAGGCGACCTTTGGCGGTGAAGTCAACTACAAAGGCACTCCTTCCTCACTGCTTAGCAAAAAATCAATGGGCGGTCAAATTACACAACAACAAGATTTACAAAACCAGAACCATAAGCAATAGGCTTTTGTAAAAATAACTTTTGACAAATTTTATATCCAACAATTTGCTACCTTTGTAATTCAAAACATACGCATTATGAATTTACTCAGTATCTTTTTAGGAATGATTGGAGGGCCCCAAGTCATTGTGATCATCGTCGTTGTACTCCTACTTTTCGGAGGTAGAAAAATTCCAGAATTGATGCGCGGACTAGGAAGCGGAATCAAAGAGTTTAAAAATGCTTCCAAAGAAGAAGACAAAGAGGATTCAAAAAAAGACCCATCTTAAGAGTTTTTGTTCTTTCAAATATTTATTGTAAAATCTGTAAAACAGCATTTTAAATAAATACCTAAAAAGGGCTCTTTATTCCTTATTTCTTTTCAAAGCAGGCTGTTCGTTGATTTTGTTAGCTGCTACCAAACTAGTAACCATGTCATTTAACATGGAGCTTGCAGCATTCGGATTGTTGGGCAACAAGATCAAATTGCTATTGGTGTCTGCACCGATGGACTGTAAGGTGTCGTAGTGTTGTGTGATCACAATCAAAGCAGAAGCCTCTTGAGAGTTGATTCCTGCTTTGTTCAATACATCTACGGACTCTTCCAAACCACGTGCTATTTCTCTTCGCTGATCTGCGATTCCCATTCCTTGCAATCGCTTGCTCTCCGCCTCCGCTTTGGCGCGCTCTACAATCAAAATCCGTTGTGCGTCACCTTCAAATTGAGCGGCTAATTTTTCTCTTTCTGCCGCGTTAATTCGGTTCATTGCTTCTTTTACTTGCGCGTCGGGATCGATGTCTGTAACCAAGGCTTTTACAATGTCGTACCCATAAGCCAACATCGATTCTTTCAATTCTCTTTGAATGGCATGTGCGATGTCGTCCTTTTTTTCAAATACATCGTCCAACTTCATTTTGGGCACCTCTGCTCGGACGGTATCAAAGATGTAAGCTGTGATTTGATCGTGTGGGTTTTGCAGTTTGTAAAAAGCGTCGTAGACCTTTTCGCGAAGGATTTGAAACTGTACAGAAATTTTCAGTTGTACAAAAACGTCGTCTTTGGTTTTGGTTTCTACGATGACATCTAGTTGCTGTATTTTCAAGCTGACACGCCCCGAAATTTTATCTACTAGAGGAATTTTAAATTGTAATCCCGATTGTCGAATGTTCGTAAATTTTCCAAATCGTTCAACAATGGCCGTGGTTTGTTGGTTCACAACAAACAAACCAAAGTAAAGAAAGAGTACAACAGGAATTAAATAAAAAAGATTTTCCATTAGATTGGAGTTTAGAGATTTTTAAAAATACAACAAATTTGCAAAACTATTGTCAAAGTACACCCATTAATAAAACGGTGTGTGCTATTTCAAAATAGCAATTGCTTGTTCAATTCTTCGAACCGCTTTTTCTTTTCCAACAAAAGCAACGATGTCAAACAAATGAGGACCTCTCAAAGCTCCAACAATACTCAACCGAAATGGTGCCATGATTTTTCCAAAGCTGATTTCTTCTTTGGCCATCCACTTTTTTACTTCATTTTCTACCGCTTCCGATGAAAAATCCTCGAGCTCTTTAAGGATATTCTTCAAGGCCTCCATCAAAACTTTTGTATCAGGTTTCCATTGTTTTTTTACAGCCTTTGGGTCGTAATCTTTAGGGGCTTTAAAAAAATACTTGCTGAGTTCCCATAAGTCTTTCACAAAGACGGCCCTCTCTTTCACCATTTCAACAACGATTTCTACCTGATCTAAAGCAACGTCTACTTCATTTTCATTGAGAATGGGCAAGTACAGTGTTGCCAATTCGCGGGCAGACATTTGCTGTACGTATTGTTGGTTGAACCAATTTGTTTTTTCCGGACTGAATTTTGCTCCTGATTTGCTAACTCTTTCTAACGAGAAACTTTGTACCAGTTCTTCTTTTCCAAACAACTCTTGTTCTGTTCCAGGATTCCATCCCAACAAAGCCAGCATGTTGACAAAAGCAGCACTCAAATAACCGTCCTCTTTGTACCCTTTGGAAACTTCACCTGTTTCCTCATTTTTATAGGCTAAAGGGAATACAGGGAACCCCAGTTTGTCTCCGTCTCGTTTGCTCAATTTTCCTTTGCCAACAGGTTTTAAAATCAAAGGCAAATGTGCAAAATCTGGAGCCTCCCAACCAAAAGCATCGTACAATGCAATGTGAAGCGGCAAAGAAGGCAACCATTCTTCTCCTCGAATCACATGACTGATTTCCATCAGGTGATCGTCTACAATATTTGCCAGGTGGTAGGTAGGCATTCCGTCGCTTTTAAACAATACTTTGTCGTCGAGCAATGGGCGTTTAAACTTTACATTTCCTCGAATCAAGTCGTTTGATTCAAGCACAGCGGCTCCCTCCTCTTTAGGGTCGTACATCTTAAAACGCACTACATAATTATCTCCGGAAGCCAATTTTTTTCCAAGTACTTCAACCCCCATACAAAGTGAGTTGTTCAGTTGGTCACGCGTGCTGTGGTTGTATATAAAAGGCTCTTTTTTTTCATCGCACTTTTTTCGTTCGGCTTCCAGTTCCTCGCTACTGTCAAACGCGTAATAGGCTTTTCCAGAAGCGACCAATTTCTCTGCGTATTCGCGATACAGCTCTTTGCGTTCCGACTGTCGGTAGGGTCCAAACTTTTCATTTTTTCCGGGACCTTCGTCGAATTGAATTCCGCTCCATTCCAATGCATCGATGATGTATTGCTCGGCATTGGGAACATAGCGATTTTGATCGGTGTCTTCGATTCGCAACACGAATTTTCCACCGTGTTTTTTAGCGAACAAATAGTTGTACAAAGCGGTTCTAACTCCGCCAATATGTAAAGGCCCTGTGGGACTTGGTGCAAAACGCACTCGGATGCTTTTGTCCATGTTTCAAATTTAAAAAGCAAAGATACTTAAATACTTGAATGGATGCCTTCTTCTTGTTTTGTTTTCCATTGTTTTCTGTTCGGCTTCTTAACTCAACTCCCTTTTTGTCCCATGGCCCTTAACTCAAAAGTTTGCTTTATCTTTGCAAAAAAGAACACATGATTGCTTTCCATTACGAGACTGATTTTTTGCTTACAGATGAAGATAAATTCCAAAAATGGATTTCTAGTTGTATTGAAGAATGCTCGTTTAAAGAAGGGAATTTGAATTATGTTTTTTGTGACGATGCTTATTTGTTGAAATTGAATGTCGAGTTTTTAAAACACGATACCTTGACAGATATCATCAGTTTTGATTACACGTTGGGAAAGTTGCTTGGCGGCGACGTGTTTATTTCGGTAACACGTGTTCGAGAGAACGCCAAGGAGCACAATTTGCCTTTTGAATTAGAGCTCAGTCGTGTCATGATACACGGTATTTTGCACTTCATGGGCTATCTTGATAAGACCGACAACGAAAAAGCAATCATGCGCGCAGCGGAAGACAAATGCCTCGCAAAACTTGCGGATTAGGAATCTAATTTTACAACACTGTTTCACGTGGAACACTTTTTATGATGAATTTATTTAAGGATACATACGATGTTATTGTTGTCGGAGGCGGCCACGCAGGAAGCGAAGCTGCTGCAGCAAGCGCCAACTTGGGAGCGAGCACCCTCTTAATCACCATGAGCCTTCAAAATATTGCTCAAATGAGCTGCAATCCCGCCATGGGAGGAATTGCCAAAGGGCAAATAGTTCGTGAGATTGACGCGCTTGGAGGATACAGTGGAATCGTTACAGACGAAACGGCCATTCAGTTTAAAATGCTTAACAAGTCCAAAGGACCGGCTATGTGGAGTCCACGTGCACAAAGTGACCGGATGCGCTTTGCCGAAAAATGGCGCAATATGTTGGAGTCTACGGAGAATTTAGATTTTTACCAAGACATGATCAACGGACTTGTGATCGAAGACGGAGTAGTCAAAGGTGTTCAAACAGCTTTGGGGTTTGTCATCAAAGCACAAACAGTAATTCTTACGGCTGGGACTTTTTTAAACGGGTTGATTCATATTGGAGAAAAGACTTTTGGCGGAGGAAGGGCTGGAGAAGCTGCCTCTACAGGAATTACTGAAAACCTTGTCAAGGTTGGTTTTGAAGCGGGCCGAATGAAAACTGGAACTCCTCCCCGAGTGGATGCGCGTTCTTTGGATTTTTCAAAAATGATTGAGCAACCTGGTGATGCTGTACCAGAAAAATTTTCTTACCTCTCTTCAACAGAACCTTTGAAACACCAAAAATCTTGTTACATGTCCTACACCTCTCAAGAGGTGCACGACCTGTTGCGAACAGGCTTTGACCGCTCGCCGATGTTCAATGGCAGGATTCAAAGTACCGGTCCTCGCTATTGTCCTTCTATCGAAGATAAAATTGACCGTTTTGCCACGAAAGATCGACATCAAATATTTGTGGAGCCAGAAGGCTGGGATACTTGTGAGATTTATGTCAACGGATTTTCTACCTCCTTGCCCGAAGATGTTCAAGACCGTGCTTTGCGGAAAGTAGCGGGCTTTGAAAATGTCAAATTTTTCCGTTTTGGATACGCCATTGAATATGACTTCTTTCCCCCTACCCAATTGAAGCACACCTTGGAAACCAAGCTGGTTGAGAACTTGTTTTTTGCGGGTCAAATAAACGGGACTACGGGTTATGAAGAAGCGGCAGCTCAAGGATTGATGGCAGGCATCAATGCGGCCTTAAAAACACAAAACAAAACTCCTTTTGTGCTCAAAAGGCACGAAGCCTATATCGGAGTTTTGATAGACGATTTGATTACCAAAGGAACCGAGGAGCCTTACCGAATGTTTACGTCACGGGCAGAATACAGAACCCTGTTGCGTCAAGACAATGCCGATTTAAGATTGACCCCCAAAGGACACGCACTGGGTCTTGCTTCCCAAGAGCGTTTGGATCGTGTGAAAATAAAACAAGAAAAAACAGATTTGTTTGTGGCTTTTCTAAAGAAGACAAGTGTCAAACCCGAAGACGTAAACCCTATTCTTTTGTCTAAAAACTCTGCTCCCATTTCTCAATCCATGAAAATGTTTAAGATTGCGGCACGTCCACAACTCACGTTTAACGAGGTCAGACAATTTCCCAAAGTTTCCGAATTTATAAATGAACAAGGAATAGACAATGAGATTGTCGAACAGACAGAGGTTCATGTCAAATACGCAGGCTATATCGAAAAAGAAAAAAACAATGCCGATAAGTTAACGCGTTTGGAGCACGTATCCATTCCTGAAAATTTTGATTACCACAAAGTAAATTCACTGTCTATTGAAGCGCGTCAAAAGTTGACCAAAATCAAACCGGTGACCATCTCCCAGGCGAGCCGTATCAGTGGCGTATCTCCAAGTGATGTTTCCGTTTTGTTGGTTTTTATGGGGCGCTAAGCCGAGAGGTTCCACGTGGAACTTAGAAGAGAAATGCCAAGAGAATGGGTTCCAAAAAGACTTTTTTCTTTTTAAAATCCAAACCCAATCTTCAATTAAGTTTATAAAGAAAACGAAACATGAGCGCAAGAGCCGTCAAACAACCCCCGCACCCTTCCACATTTGAAACCTATGTGCGCTGCAAAGATCATTTGGTTTCTGGTGAAAATTTTGATTTGTTATTGGATGACAATTTGGATTTGTTGATGACAAGTCCCAAACCCGCAATGGAAGCTTTGCCTGCTTACTACAAAAGCCAAAAATACATTTCTCATACAGATGCCAAAAAAAACCTGGTCGACCATGTATATCAAAAGGCGCGAAAATACACACTCCAACAAAAAGTAAAACTGATCGAATCCTTCCATTCGGAAGAAAAGAAAATTTTGGACGTAGGTGCTGGCACAGGCGATTTTTTAAAAGCCTGTGCGGACAAAGGTTGGCAAGTCACAGGAATCGAACCCAATTCCAAAGCGCGCGCATTGGCCACCAAGAAATTCCAAAATGAGCAGGCTGTTTTTTTTGAAGATATGGAAAGCTTGAAGAAGAAGGACGGCGTTTTTTTAGGATTTGACGTGATTGCGCTTTGGCATGTTTTGGAACACGTTCCCAATTTGGACGAAATGATTTTTAATTTAAAAAAATTATTAAAACCAGAAGGAACATTGTTGGTGGCAGTTCCAAACTTTAAAAGTTTTGATGCGACGCATTACAAATCCTTTTGGGCGGCCTATGATGTCCCTCGACACCTTTGGCATTTTTCTCAAACCGCCATCCGAAGGTTGTTCTTTTTTCAAAATATGGAAGTGCATCAAACCTTGCCGATGAAACTCGATGCTTTCTATGTGGCTCTTTTGAGCGAGCAATATAAAAAGTCGAAACTCAAATTTTTAAAAGCCCTGTGGATTGGTTTTTTGTCAAATTGGAAAGCAAAAAAAACAAATGAGTACTCTTCACTTATTTTTGTGATTAAAAACGCAAAAAAATGGTTTTGAGACAATTTTCTGCTGATTTTTTGCACCCAAGAACACGAACGGTCTAAAATCAAAAAAAAACGGCTTAAATCGCTTTAAAAAAGGTCGCTTTGTATAGGTGGAAATTATAAAAACACGTCGCTTCAATAGGATTTAGTGATGCGTCTTTCAAATCAACAAAACGTCTCCAAAACCACCTATCAGAACGCCAATTGTTAAAGAGAAATCAAATGGGTCGCCACTGACAAGATTTCCATTCGGTATACTCCCAACCGGGTCTTTCGCATTCTTTTTAAACTTCTTTAGTTTAAATACGTGCCAGCGCCAACAATTAAAGCTCCAGATTTTATCAAGTAACTAAATTTCTTTTTGACCTTGTTGTCGGTTGGATCTTCCCAATTGTACCAGGACCAACTGCGATCAGAATTTTTTGTCAATTCAATAAAATCACGCACGATGTATTTTCCATTTTCATCTTGCATGTTGTATCGGTTTTGTCCAATAAGTTCGTCTTTAAATCCATGGGAAACCATGATGGCAATTTCATTTGAAGCATCGCTAATGTCGATGACAAAAACGTAAAGCTCTTCGTCTTTAAAGGCAGGCAAAGGATTTGGCGCATTGAAAGCGGCATAGGCTGCCGCTGTTCCGTTTTCATCAATGTAGACAACAGCTTTAGATGTAAATTCTTCGACTCTTGTTTTTTGAGCATCAGTCAGACAGATATACGTACAACTTCCGTCGTCTTCCTCAACAGAAGCATCGTAATTACAAGCATTGGAATTGGTGCATCCTTTCGAAGAATCATTGTTGCAAGAGGCCAGGAGGCCTAGAACGACCATCAAATTTAAAATAGGGATAGACTTCATAAGTAAAAGTTTTAGAGAGTTTATACACTAAGTTAGGTAAAAAATTACAAAAAAAAATCCCATTTAAAAAACAATTTTTTTACAGCCAAAGTCAGAGAACAAGTTGTTTTGGGGATGCAAAAGAGGCAGGGGCTGTTGAAAAATTTCGAACCAATAGACTTAGGAGTCTTCTTTCGAATGCAATAATTTTGTCAGCTTGATAGACAAATCCAACAGAATGATTTTTGCATTTCCATTGCGTTCGATATGGTACAAGGCGGTACTCACTTCTTCTTCAATTTCTAAAATATTGCCACTGTGCACAAAGGGAGCAAACTTTTCTAGGGTAAACCCTTGGTTTTCAGGCTCTAAAAAGACCAATTCTTGAGCGTTGTAATTCGACAGAAGTGCTTGTCGAAAGAACTGCAAGCAGTAATGCAAAAAACGTTTTTGTGTTTCTCTACCCGATTTGGCGATGCTCTCACTCCACTCGATTAGGTTTTCGACCACCGCGGCGTTCCCTTTCGCTTTGAAAGCTGTTCGGACCCACAAGACAAACCAATTTTCAAAAATCAAATCGTTGGAATCGTGTCTTAAGAGGTGCAAAGCCTTGTTGTAGTTCCCCTCCGCTTGGTGGGCAATTTTTGCAGCTTCCGCATAAAAAGAATTTTCATTGGCCACCAAAGCGTCGGCGATGTCTTTTTCACTCAAAACAGGAAAATGCAATATTTGACATCGAGAGACGATGGTGTTGATCAGCTGCTCTTCGTCTTCTGTCACTAACAAAAACACCGTTTTTTCAGGAGGTTCTTCCAGCAGTTTCAATAATTTGTTGGCGGCCGACGTATTCAACTTTTCAGCCATCCAAATCAGCATCACCCTGTACCCCCCTTCGTAGGGTTTTAGTTTCAAGGATTTGACAATTTGCTCCGCCTCGTCAACACCAATTTGTCCCTGTTTGTTTTCAACACCGATGTGCTGGAACCAATTGAACAAATTACCATAAGGCTGTTCTTTGACAAAGGAGCGCCAATCGTCCAAAAACAAATTGCTGATCGGGTGTTTTTTTACGCGGTCGTTTGCAGCCACAGGAAAGGCAAAGTGCAAATCTGGATGCGCCAAGTTTGCGCATTTCAACGCGCAGGCAGCAGGGTCGGGATTGTCGAGGCACAACAGGGTTTGCGCATAGGCAAGAGCTGTGGGTAGTGTTCCAGAGCCCTCTTTGCCGACAAATAGTTGTGCATGCGGAATGCGTCCGTTTTCAGCGGAAGTTTTGAGATGGTTTTTCAGATGAAGTTGGCCGATGATTTTATCGAAAAGCATGCACAAATATAGGGGAAAGATTCTACCTGACCAATTGCTTGCTAAGCCCCTTCTTGCAAGATTTTTTTTTCATTTTGTAAGCAGAAGCCCCTCTTTTATTGAGAACTACAAAAACGTTGTAGTAGCTTTTTTTTAAAATTTTCGCAGGATGCTCAATTTGAATTATATTTGTGAACAAACCATAACAAAAACAACAATGAAAACCATCAAAGACATCAATTTTAAAGGCAAAAAAGCTTTAATTCGTGTAGATTTTAACGTGCCTTTAAACAAGGAATTTCAAGTGACAGACACCACGAGAATCAAAGCTGCCAAACCGACCATTCTAAAAGTTTTGGAAGACGGAGGAGCTGCGGTATTGATGTCGCATTTAGGACGTCCAAAAGGAGCAGAAGCAAAGTTTTCATTGGGAAATATTGTAGAAAAAGTAACTGAAGTTTTGGGCGTACAAGCAAAATTTGTCGACGCTTGTGTCGGAGGCAAAGCAGAAGCAGCTGTGGCAGCTTTGAAACCTGGAGAGGTTTTGATTTTGGAAAACTTGCGCTTCCACAAAGAAGAAACTGCGGGAGACCTTGCTTTTTCGGAGCAGCTTTCTAAGCTCGGAGACGTCTATGTAAATGATGCTTTTGGAACTGCTCACAGAGCCCATGCTTCTACCACAGTTGTCGCTCAATTTTTTCAAGAAAAAGTAGCGGGCTATGTCATGGAAGCAGAATTGGTCAATGCTGATAAAGTATTGAAAAGCGCCTCAAAACCTTTTACTTCCATCATGGGAGGTGCCAAAGTATCGGATAAATTACTGATCATCGAAAAACTGTTGGATGTCGCAGACAATATCATCATCGGAGGCGGAATGTCCTATACCTTCGCAAAAGCGGCAGGAGGACAAATAGGAAACTCTTTGTGTGAAGATGACAAATTGGACTATGTAAAAGAATTGCAAGCAAAAGCAACAGCCAAAGGGGTGAATTTGATTTTCCCAGTAGACAGTTTGATTGCAGACGATTTCTCAAACGACGCCAACACCCAAGTCGTTGAAAAAGGATGCATCCCTGCAGATTGGGAAGGATTGGATATTGGACCTGCTTCACAAAAATTGTTTGCAGACGTCATCAAAAATTCCAAAACAGTTTTGTGGAACGGACCGATGGGCGTTTTTGAAATTCCAGCTTTTGAAAAAGGAACCGTAGCAGTTGCCAATGCAGTAAAAGAAGCAACCTTAGGAGGTGCGTTCTCCTTGATTGGAGGAGGAGATTCCGCTGCAGCGATTAATAACTTAGGATTTGGGGACGATGTTTCCTATGTGTCAACAGGCGGAGGTGCCTTGCTGGAATACATGGAGGGAAAAGTATTGCCAGGCGTACAAGCCATTTCCTAACCAGCAAAAAAAACACTTTTAAAAAACGCTTTCGAACAAACTCGAAAGCGTTTTTTAATTCTTCTTAGATTTCGTTATTTTTACCCTTTTAGAAAAAGAACCTTATGAAATACGACCACCTACCGAAAACCGATATCAAAGTGAGTAAAATTTGCTTGGGCACCATGACTTTTGGAGAGCAAAATACAGAAGCCGAAGCACACGAACAGTTGGATTTTGCTTTTTCCAAAGGAGTCAATTTTATCGACACTGCTGAGATGTACTCCGTACCAGGAAGAAAAGAAACCCAAGGAAACTCAGAACGCTATATCGGCAATTGGTTGCAACACCAAAAAAGAGAGAAGCTTGTCATCGCCACCAAAATAACGGGACCAAATCCCGGCCTGTCCTATGTTCGAAAAAACATGGACTTTTCAAAAGCCTCGATTTTGGAAGCTTTGGAAAATAATTTGAAACGCTTGAAAACGGACTACATCGACCTCTATCAATTGCATTGGCCAGAGCGCAAAGCCAATTTTTTTGGAAAACTGAATTACAAGCACGATTTTCAAGACGCCTGGGAAGATAACTTCCATGAGATTGTTGCAACCTTGGACGGCTTGGTTCGCGAAGGAAAAATACGGCATTACGGAGTCTCCAACGAGACCCCTTGGGGATTGATGCGTCATTTGGAAGAAAGTAAAACCCATCAATTGGCAACCGTCAAAACCATTCAAAACCCCTATTCATTGTTGAACCGAACCTATGAAGTTGGTTTGGCAGAAATTTCCATGCGCGAACAAGTAGGTTTGTTGGCTTATTCTCCGATGGCTTTTGGCGTTTTGTCTGGAAAGTATTTGAGCGGAGTTTTGCCCGAAAAATCTCGATTGAAACTCTTCCCTGTCTTTTCGAGGTACAACAGCAAAGAAACGCGCTTTTTGACACAGCAATACGCAGATTTGGCCCAAAAGCACGGCTTGACTTTGACAGCGTTGTCCTTGGCCTTTGTCCACCAACAGCCTTTTGTCACCTCGACCATCATCGGCGCCACAACCTTGTCACAATTGAAAGAAAATACCGCGTCCATTGATCAGGTTTTGTCAGAAGAATTGCTTCAAGAAATAGATGCCGTACAGCTTTTACAACCCAATCCTGCGCCTTAAAGACCCAATACGTGATTCTTAATTGATGATTCGTTTTT
>CAWVRK010000007.1:0-94490 GCA_963932955.1 uncultured Flavobacteriaceae bacterium | reverse complement strand
TTTTACAAGCAAATCTGTATAAATCTCTTAAAGGAGTGGGGAAAGGAATGGATTTGGTTTTAGGAGGATTGTATTCCTTAAAAATTTCAATTATTAATGAAATGATAAGCCTTTCGTTTTATATCTTTGTTCAAATTAAAAACCATGAGGCAATTCGTATCTTTTTTAGTGAGCAAACAGTTTCGCAAGCAGGTTTTGTTTTTGGCGATTACCTTGTCTGTCGGTTTGTTTGTCTTGTCGTATAGTTTGGACATGGCAACTCACCACAATCAGAAAATACAGGTACCGTCTTTGTCAAAATTACAAATAGACAAGGTATCGCAAGTATTATCGGAATTGGATTTGTGCTACGAAGTGATTGATTCCGCAAGTTACAACCCCGAATACCCAAAAAAATCTGTCCTAGATCAATTTCCCCAATCGGGATCTTATGTCAAAGAGAAAAGAAAAATCTATTTGACCTTGAATCCCTCTCAATACGGATTGATTACGGTACCAGATTTTTATGGAAAAACAAAAAATGAAGTGGAGGCTCAATTGCGGTCTTTGGGCTTTGTAGTTGGAGTGCATACTTACATTCCCGATTTGGGAAAAGATGTTGTTCGCAAACTGGTCTGCGAAGGAAGAGATATAGTAAAAGGAGTCAAAATGCCCAAAAACTCTGTTATTGACTTGGTGCTTGGTGATGGAAAAAAACAATGAGATGGTAGAAGAAAAAGGAGCTGAAGAATTGCAGCAATCCGAATTACATGAGCATTATAAATTTGTTGCCAATGAGGGGCAAATTCCTTTGCGCGTGGATAAGTTTTTGATGAATTTTATTGAAAATGCGACTCGAAACAAGATTCAAGAAGCAGCCAAAGAAGGTGGTATTTTGGCCAATGATATCGCTGTAAAGTCTAGTTACAAAGTGAAACCTAAAGATGTGATACGCGTTGTTTTGTCACATCCACCACACGAACATCTTTTGGTTGCCGAGGACATTCCTTTGGATATAGTCTACGAAGATGCGGACTTGTTGGTTGTCAACAAGGCTGCGGGTATGGTGGTGCATCCTGGGCACGGGAATTATAGTGGTACTCTTGTCAACGGCTTGATTCACCATATTGAAAATTTGCCAACCAATAGCAACGAGCGTCCGGGATTGGTACATCGAATAGACAAAGATACGAGTGGGCTTTTGGTTGTGGCCAAAACTGAACAGGCCATGACACATTTGTCCAAACAGTTTTTTGACAAGACCACAGAACGATTGTATTACGCGCTGGTTTGGGGAAATATAGAAGAGGAGGAAGGTAAGATCGAAGGACATATAGGACGCAGTCTGAAAAACAGGTTGCAGATGGCTGTTTTTCCCGAAGGAGATTTTGGAAAACCTGCGGTTTCTCATTTCAAAGTTTTGGAAAGGTTTACCTATGTGACTTTGGTAGCCTGTCGTTTGGAAACGGGCAGAACCCATCAGATTCGCGCGCATTTCAAATACATCGGACATACTTTGTTCAACGATGCACGCTATGGAGGAGATGCCGTCTTAAAAGGAACTACTTTTACCAAATACAAACAGTTTGTAGAAAATTGTTTTACGGCACTTCCTCGCCAAGCATTGCATGCGAAAAGTTTAGGATTTATACATCCTACAAGCCAAGAGTTCATGCGTTTTGAAACGGAGATTCCGGAAGACATCAAAGCGGCTCTTGAGAAATGGAGGTCGTATACAAACCACAATAAAATTGAAAATTAATTTTTTTTTTAGGAATGAAATTTCTTTAGCATAGCCAATCTCCAAAAAAACAATTTTGATGAAAATAGTTGTCTCACCTGCCAAATCTTTAGATTTAGAAACTCCGATTCCAACAGGTCATTTTACGAATCCATCTTTTTTAAAGCACTCCAAACAATTGATTGATGTATTGCAAAAGAAATCTCCGAATCAATTGTCTGATTTGATGTCGATTTCGGATGCCTTGGCAACTCTGAATTGGCAACGTAATCAAGAATGGAGCCTGCCCTTTGTTCCTGAAAATGCACGGCCAGCCGTCTATACATTCAAAGGAGAAGTGTATCAAGGCTTGGATGCCTTTACAATTCCAAAAGAAAAGTGGGGGCAATTGGAAGACAAGCTTCGGATTTTGTCTGGTCTCTACGGACTCTTAAAACCCTTTGATTTAATCCAACCCTACCGTTTGGAGATGGGGACGCGTTTGCAGATAGGACAAAACAACAACTTGTATCAATTTTGGGGGCATTCGCTAACGGATGCTTTGAATGCTGAGATGCAGGAGGCAGATGTGTTGGTCAATTTGGCAAGTACGGAATATTTTAAGGTGCTCAAAAGCAATTCACTAAAGGTTAAAGTAGTCACGCCTCACTTTAAGGACTATAAAAACGGAAAATTGAAAGTCATCAGTTTTTTTGCAAAAAAAGCACGTGGATTGATGGCGCGTTATATCATTGACCAAGACCTTCAACATGTTGAAGGTCTCAAAGGCTTTGATGCTGCAGGCTATGGGTTCAGCGAAGCACTTTCTTCGGGAACGGACTTGGTATTTGTTCGTTAGCACCTATTTGTTTTTTTTACATCGAGAATTCCATTCACTCCAACACCTGCTTTCAATGACATTTTGTAAGGCATGAACGGTTTTTAAAATCTTTTTATGCCATTATGTCATTTATAGATCTCCAAAACTGCCAAATGCCAATATGTGAACGCTTGGCACAAAGATTGTCTATTAGTATGGCGTATTACATTGATAATAAAATCTAAATATATAAATTATGAGTAAGATTATTGGAATAGATTTAGGAACGACCAACTCTTGTGTTTCTGTAATGGAGGGTAATGAGCCAGTAGTAATTCCTAATGCAGAAGGAAAAAGAACAACTCCTTCTATTGTAGCCTTTGTAGAAGGAGGTGAGCGCAAAGTCGGAGACCCTGCAAAAAGACAAGCGGTCACCAACCCAATCAAAACCATTTATTCTGTAAAGCGTTTTATGGGGAACAAATTCTCTGAATGCAAAAACGAAATCAAAAGAGTGCCTTACAAAGTGGTCAAAGGTGACAACGATACGCCAAGAGTTGATATTGACGGTCGTTTGTACACACCTCAAGAAATTTCTGCCATGACACTTCAGAAAATGAAGAAGACAGCAGAAGACTACCTTGGGCAAGATGTTACGGAAGCTGTAATTACAGTTCCTGCATACTTTAACGATGCACAACGTCAAGCGACCAAAGAAGCGGGTGAGATTGCTGGTTTGAAAGTGCAACGGATCATCAATGAGCCTACTGCAGCTGCTTTGGCTTATGGGATCGACAAGAAAGGACAAGACCAAAAAATCGCAGTATACGATTTGGGTGGAGGAACTTTTGACATCTCTATCTTGGAAATTGGAGAAGGCGTTTTTGAAGTATTGTCTACCAATGGAGACACTCACTTAGGAGGTGATGATTTTGACGAAGTGATCATCGACTGGTTGGCAGAGGATTTCAACAAAGAGGAGCAAGTAGATTTGCGATTGGATCCCATGGCTTTGCAACGTTTGAAAGAAGCTGCTGAAAAAGCAAAAGTAGAATTGTCTTCTTCTGCACAGACAGAAATCAACTTGCCTTATGTAACAGCGACTGCTTCAGGTCCAAAACACTTGGTAAAAACCTTGACGCGTGCCAAATTTGAACAATTGGCTGCAGAATTGGTGACGCGCTCAATGGAGCCTGTAAAGAAAGCTTTGCAAGATGCCGATTTGTCAACTTCAGAAATAGACGAAGTAATTTTGGTTGGAGGATCAACACGCATCCCGGTCATTCAAGAAAAAGTAAAAGAATTTTTTGGAAAAGAGCCTAACAAAGGAGTAAATCCTGATGAAGTAGTCGCTATTGGAGCTGCCATTCAAGGAGGTGTTTTGGCAGGAGATGTCAAAGATGTATTGTTGTTGGATGTGACTCCTTTGTCTTTAGGAATTGAAACAATGGGCAATGTGTTTACAAAGTTGATTGAATCCAATACTACGATTCCAACAAAGAAATCACAAGTATTTTCAACAGCTGTTGACAACCAGCCTTCTGTAGATATTCACGTATTGCAAGGAGAAAGAGCAATGGCTGCGGACAACAAAACCATTGGACGTTTCCAGTTGACAGACATTCCACCTGCACAAAGAGGAGCGCCACAAATTGAAGTGACTTTTGACATCGATGCCAATGGAATCATCAAAGTATCGGCTGTAGACAAAGCGACCAACAAGTCTCAAGAAATCAAAATCGAAGCTTCTTCAGGTCTTTCAGAAGAAGAAATTCAAAAGATGAAAGCCGATGCCGAAGCCAATGCGGAAGCAGACAAGGCTGCCAAAGAGACTGCTGAAAAGTTGAACACTGCTGATCAAATGATTTTCCAAACAGAAAGTCAATTGAAAGAAGTAGAAGGAAAACTTCCAGAAGATAAAAAAGCGCCAATTGATGCAGCTTTGACAGAGTTAAAAACCGCTCATGCCGCCAAAGATATCACGGCGATTGACACGGCGATCGAAGCGTTGAATACGGCTTTGCAAGGGGCCGCTGCTGAATTTCAAGCAGCTGCGCAACAAGGGCCAGAAGCTGGTGCAGATGCACAAGAAGCAGCACCTTCTTCGGATGGGGACGCGGTAGAAGATGTGGATTTTGAAGAAGTAAAATAAATCCGACACTCTATAAATTTTAAAACCGCTTTAGACATTCTAAAGCGGTTTTTTTTGTAAGAATTTTATTTTGACCTCTTTTATCCTTTTATGATGTCCTTGTATGCATGCCTGTTTTCATAAAGCATGTAGCTGTTCAAAACAATCAAAACCAAAGCTATTGGAATTCCTTTCATATCCAAGGTCAAGTGGTAGAGTACTGCATTGACGGAAACACTCATCAAGACAATCATGGTCAGTGCTGTGTATTTGTTGAAAAGCATAGACAGGCCCGCAATGATTTCGACAAAGCCCACAAGTGATATGGTTTTTGAACTGTTGAGAGCTTCCCAATACACCCAAGCGACTTCAGGTGTTGGTGGCGGTAACACAAACTGAAAAATTTTATTGCCTCCAACAAACAAGAGGATAAAGGCAAAAATAAATTGAATGACTTTTGAAAATTTAAGTTTCATAAGGTTGTCGTTTTTAGTGTTAGACACTTTAAGTTACAGAATTTTATTGAACAGGGATTGATGAAAATCACGAAAAGAATTTTTTTTTCATGAACCCTGTTAGAAAATATCTCAATAATAGTTGGCCAAGCATTTCGTAGAACCTAATAAAGTCCGTAATTTTGCGTGTTTCCTAACCCATTGCAACGCGATTGATTCTATGCCAATTCCTTTTACTTCTAAAGTGAGCAACACCAAAGAGTTGTACGATTATCAAAAAAAAGCCCTCGAGCAAATTTTTGATCTTTTGGATAGCCAGCCGGACAATTACAATTTGGTGTACCAATTGCCAACGGGAGGTGGAAAGACCGTTATTTTTTCAGAAATCGCAAGGCGTTACATCGCTTCGACACAGAAGAAAGTACTGATTTTGACACACCGCATTGAGTTGTGCAACCAGACTTCCAAAATGTTGTCTGAATTTCAAGTAAATAACAAAATCATCAATAGCAATGTCAAAGAACTCTACGATCAAGACGATTACATGTGTTTTGTGGCCATGGTGGAAACACTAAAGAACCGCTTGAATGATGAAAAATTGGAGCTTGATCAAATCGGAATGGTGATCATTGACGAAGCACATTACAACTCCTTCCGGAAGTTGTTCAAGTACTTTGACAATTGTTTTATTTTAGGAGTGACAGCCACCCCTTTGAGCTCCAACATGAAACTCCCTATGAATGAGATATACGACCAGCTATTGGTCGGAGAGCCTTTGGCCTCACTAGTAGATCGAGGTTTTCTCGCCAAAGCTACTGCCTATACTTACGACGTGTCTTTGGGGACTTTGAAAGTGGGAATCAACGGAGATTATACCGTTAAATCTTCGGAAGAGCTGTATTCTAACAATTTGATGCAAGAGAAACTCTTGTATGCGTATGAGGAAAAGTCGAAAGGTAAAAAAACTTTGATTTTCAACAATGGGATCAATACTTCATTGCAAGTTTACGAAACTTTTCGTGCTGAAGGCTATGATGTTCGGCATTTGGACAATACCAATTCCAAACAAGAGCGAGCAGCCATCTTGCAATGGTTCAAAGAAACACCCGATGCTGTTTTGACTTCTGTAGGGATTTTAACCACAGGATTTGACGAACCTTCCGTAGAGACAATCATTCTGAACCGAGCGACCAAATCCATCACGCTGTATTACCAAATGATTGGGAGAGGCTCTCGTGTACTAAAAGACAAAAAAGAGTTTACGGTATTGGACTTGGGAAACAACGCAGCGAGGTTTGGACTGTGGGGAACTCCTTTAAATTGGCAAAAAATATTCAATTCTCCTCTTTACTACTTGGAAAACCTTATTTGTGATGAGGATATTGAAAGACAGTTTTCATATACCCTACCTGCAGAAATCCGTGCTGAATTTCCAAACACATCCGATTTTTTCTTTGACATCAAAGCCCATTATGACGAAGCGATTCGTGCGTCTACGAAATCTAAAATTGTATTGGACAAATCTTTGGAACAGCATTGCCAGTGGTGTGTTGAAAACAGCGAAGATGTTTTTGATGCTCGCATTTTATCGAGATTGTTGCAAGATGACATCTCTGATAGAATCAAAAAATATTCCTATTGCATCATCAAAAGCACCAAGAACTACATTCAGTGGTTGGAGGAGGATTACAAGCGCCGTTTGGGCACCTTGATCAACCAGCGTTTTTCCTAATTTTCGATAGGAACACTCAGTGTTTTTCCCAAAGTTGTTCGTTATTTCGGCTCAACTGATCCTTTTTTTCAAAGCCTTGTAGTTTTCATGGCAATCCAAAATCGCTTCAATAACCTCCAAATCTTCAATAACCTTTTATGGACCAAATGAGGGTATGTGGTATTGCTGACTTCGAGTGTTATCTCAGCTCTAAGCTATTGTAGCATAGGGCGCAGATGATGAAAAAGGGTTTCTAATAACAACCGATACAATGAATTCAGAACAACAAGAGATGGATTCATTTTTTTTGCTTTGAAGTACATGTAAAATAGGGGAACCCGATGACAAAAAACACGAAAATGTCACATTCCTTTAAGAGAAAAGGATTGATCCTGTTTTGATGCAGTAAAAAAAAGAGTAAGATTGCAGTAAACCTATTTTGTGCACACAACAGGACTTGAACCTGCACGTCCTTTCGGACACGAGCCCCTCAAGCCCGCGCGTCTACCAATTCCGCCATGTGTGCTTATTTTTATACCCAAGGTAGGCTATAAAAAAACTTCTGAACCTTACAGAAGCTGTTTGTGACCGGGCTGGGGCTCGAACCCAGGACCCTCTCCTTAAAAGGGAGATGCTCTACCAACTGAGCTACCAGGTCAATGCCAAGTTTTCATTGGGAGTGCAAATATAGAACCATATTTTAAGATGTCAAATTTTTTATTGCAATAATTTAATGGATATTTGCAAGCGAAAGGAACACTAAAAATTACAGTGCTATGAAGATTGTTTTGATTGGGTATATGGGAAGTGGTAAGTCAGCAGTTGCGCGCTCTTTAAGTGCAAAATTAAAATTGAATTTGATCGACTTGGACAGTTATATCGAAGCTCAGGAAGGACTCTCGATTTCTCAGCTGTTTGCAGAAAAAGGAGCGCTTTATTTTCGAAACAAAGAGCGGTTCTACTTGCAACAACTGCTCGATAGTGAAGCCTCGATGTTGGTGTCCTTAGGAGGAGGAACGCCCTGTTTTTCAGGAAATATGGACCTCATCCAAAACAGCGCAACTTCCATCTACTTAAGAACTTCAGTTGCCACCCTTTGCAAGCGCTTGCTTCCGGAAAAATTAAAACGGCCTTTGATTGCAGAAATCGCTGACGAGCACTTGCAAGAATTTATTGCCAAACACCTTTTTGAGAGAAGTGCTTTTTACGAAAGAGCAAGCCATACAGTCACGACCAACGATGTGACCATAGCGCAGCTGGTTGAGGAAATAAGTGTGTTGTTAAGAAAATCCTGAAACGTGTGTTCCCCAAAGCTGACCTTTTAGTTCAAGTAGGCGTAAGATTCCTTTTTGTCAAAAACCACTTGGATGCTTTCTTGAAGTGATGTGGACAACGACAAGCCTTTGAAATCTGCTTTTACAGGGTATTTTTTATGATTTCGATTGACCAAGACAGCTGTTTTGAATCTCAGCAAAGGAACTTCCAAAAAATGCTTGACACCATAAATCAAAGTAGCTCCTGAATTCAAGACATCGTCTATCAAAACCAACGATTTGTTTTGGTAAGCCGAACTCGGGAGTGAGGTATTTATTTTTTCCAATGGATTTTTCTTGTTGACCTGTACTTCGCAGAGCAAGATTTTCAAGTCCGAAATTTCTTGCAGTACTTGTTGAATGCGTTTTGCAAAAACATAACCATTTCCAACAATTCCAGCCAGTACCACCTCTTTTTCAGAACTATTGCTCTCTAAAATTTGGTAAGCGATGCGCTTTGTTTTGTGCTGAATCTGAGCGTTGTTAAGAATGACCGAATTCTTCATAGCAGGTTTTTTTTAGTACTCCAAATATATAAAAAAAGAACGTGTTTTACGCGGGAATACAAAAAGGAAAAACGGAAGTGTTTCACGTTGTGTTATTACTTGTATATAGCGAGTGCAAAGGGAGTCAGAGGACTCCGTCTTCGGTGCCTTTTTCGGCTGCAGGACTCTTATGCGAATGGTATTCCTCAATGTCTCTTCGGTCTTTTTTTGTAGGCCTTCCGGCGCCTTGTTTACGGTAGTAGTCTTTTGATAATTTCAGAAGATTTTGCGCGTCAAATTCCGATTTCGGGGTGCTGTCTTTTCGATAAAGGTCCACCAATTTAGCGCCCACTCGGTTTTTTGGGATGTCCAAGACTTCCAATTGGTAATTGATTTGGTTTTTGCGAACGTTTAATTTCTCGCCGACATAAACCTCTTTGGCCGGTTTTACATTACTGTCATTGATTTTAACACGACCTTTTTTACAAGCCTCAGTAGCTAAGGATCTCGTTTTAAAATAGCGTACAGTCCAAAGGTATTTGTCTATCCTCATAAGAAAAGTTAAAATTTTAAGAATCTCTTTTCACAAAGATAGGAAAATTGTACATTGCGGCTTGGGAATCTTAAGTGATATCCAGGCCTTTTTTTGTAAAATATACATTTTTGTAAAGTGATTATTTTTTACGAAAGTTCCAACATTAGACTTCCAAATCTGAAGTCTTTTAAACGCTGAAACCTATATGAATACATTGATAAAAATAATTTTGTTTTCAACAGTGACCTTGTTTTTCACTGCCTGTGATACAGATCCCGTCAATAGCAATGTTGTCGATAATTTTGATCATGAAGGTCAAATCCCAATTGACCAAGCGCTTTTGGATACGTATTTTGAGACCCATTATTACAATCCCTCAGACGAAGCGATTTGGAGCATTGGTGCTCAAGGTGATGGAGCCTTGTCTTTGGAAGAACAAGTGCCATTGAGTAAAGATGCTAAGTTGCAATCTATTGCGGGGATTCAAGCCAACGGTACCGAAACGGATTATACCCTATATTATTTGAAAACAGTTGCCGGCTCTGATGTTGAAGAGAAGCGACCTTCCAAATTGGATTCTGTTTTTGTCAATTACTCGGGAATGCTTTTGGACAGTACCGTTTTTGATTCTAACACGAAACATCCGGTGTGGTTTTCACTTCAAAATACGGTTTCCGGTTGGGGCTTCGGATTTCAGAAATTTGAAGGAGGAACAAAGGCAGTGTCAACTGATGAAGAATACATCAGTGAAGAAGACTTCGTTTTTAAAAATGTGGGCAAAGGCTACCTATTCATTCCGTCGGGATTGGGCTACAGAAATGGTTCCTCAAGTTTGATTCCTGCAAACGCTCCTTTGGTCTTTCAATTGGAATTGCATCTTGTGAAGATGATTGATACAGATTCGGATTCCCTTTCTGACAAAGAAGAGGTCGCCATAGACGCAAGTGGAAATGTCACATTTATTGATACGGATAGCGATGGTTACAGCGACCATTTGGACAAAGACGACGACGATGATGGTAAACTCACAATCGACGAAGTGGAAGCAGGAACCGATCCCAAAGATCCAAACTCCTAAGAAGAAATATTTTTTACACAAAAACACCCTGTCCATGGACAGGGTGTTTTTGTGTGTACTCCTTTTGGGATGGGTTATTTTTTTGGAATGTTTTTGAGAATTTCTTTAAAAAAGGTCCAAAACTTTTGAGTAGAAGAAATGCTTACTTTTTCTTCTGGAGAATGAGCTCCTCTGATATTAGGGCCAAAAGAAATCATTTCCATATTGGGATAGTGAGCTCCTAAAATCCCACATTCCAATCCAGCATGACAGGCCATGACCTTTGGGGATGACTGAAACAATTTCTCGTAGCGCTCCTTTAAAATTTTTAGTATTTCTGTTGATGTATCGGGTTCCCATCCGGGATAATCTCCTGAAAGGGTGACTTTGAAATCAGCCAATTCAAATACACAGCGCAGCGCATTGGCCATGTCCATTTTTCCAGACTCCGAAAAAGAGCGGGTGAGACACGCAATCTCTATGCATCCTTCCGTGGCATTTACTCGCGCCAAATTGTTTGATGTTTCTACCAAATCAGGAATGGAAGGGCTCATGGTATACACCCCGTTATGCGTTGCATACAAGGCCTGGATCAATTTTTTTTGAGCGAGGACGTCCATGACTTTTTCGGGCTGTTTCGCGGGTGTCAAAGTGATCTCCAAGTCAGGTTCGACAGCGGAAAGCTCCTTTTTAAGAACAGTCACTTGTTGTGTAAGCTCAAGTGCAAAGGCTTCTTTAAAAATATTTTTAACCACAAGAATAGCCTGGCTTTCTCTCGGAATCGCATTTCTCAAACTGCCTCCTTTAAGGGAAGCTAGCGAGGCTTCAAAATTTGCATAGGCATCCAACAAGATTCTGGCAATGATTTTGTTGGCATTTCCAAAGCCTTTGTGAATGTCCATTCCAGAATGTCCTCCTTGCAATCCTTTTACCGTCAAACGAAATGCAGCAGTGTCTTCAGGACTGGTAAATTCTTCGTAGTTTGAACTTGCTGTCAGGTCAATGCCACCGGCACAGCCAATTGAAATTTCATCGTCGTCTTCCGTGTCGAGATTGAGTAAAATCTCACCAGTAAGAAGTCCTCCTTTGAGTCCCATTGCACCGGTCATGCCTGTTTCTTCGTCAATCGTAAAAAGGGCTTCAAGGGCGGGATGGGCGATGTCTGTTGCGCTCAAAACACTGAGAATGGCTGCAACTCCAATTCCATTGTCCGCTCCCAAAGTCGTTCCATCTGCTGAAATCCAATCTCCGGTTGTTTTCATTTGGATGCCTTGCTTGTCAAAATCGAAAACCGTCGCTTCATTTTTTTGATGCACCATGTCCAAATGAGCTTGTAATACCAAAGTCTTACGAGTTTCCATGCCTGCAGTAGCTGGTTTCTTTAGAATGACATTTTGGACTTCGTCTACGACGTATGTCAAACGGTGCTTTTTTGCGAAAGCAATGACAAAAGCCACGATGCGCGCTTCTTTCTTAGAAGGTCTCGGAATGGCATTCAAATCTGCAAAGTGGTTCCAAAGTACCTTTGGTTCGGTGTTTCTTATTTTTTGGTCCATAAGATGCTTTTATTGGATGTCAATGACGCTGTCTTCAAGAGACTTTCTTACTTTTTTTTGAGAGGCCATGTAATCGTCTTCGGCGCGCGTCCCGACGGGGAGCAAAAGAACTGCCTCTAAGTTTTTGGAAGTCAAGTCCAAAATCTCATCGTATTTTTTAGGCAAAAACCCTTCCATGGGACAGCTGTCTATTTGTTGTGTGGCACAGACTGTTAAAAGATTCCCCAATGCCAAATACGCTTGTGATTTAGAAGCTTCTCTTAGTTGTTCGCTCGTTTTGTTGGAAACCAGATCCAACAAATGATTTTTAAAAGGAGTCACCACTTCGTCTGGTGTGTTTCTTACTTTTTTGATCAGTTGGAAATAGCTTTCTACATCTTGAACAGTGTAGTTTTTTTGGATACAAAGCACCAATAGATGAGAGGCGTCAACTACCTGTCGCTGTCCAAAGGAATGGGGAAGTAGTTTTTCGCGCAAAGACATGTTTTGCACGACCAACATTTTGATCGGTTGCAAACCATAGGAAGTGGCTGTTAGGTTGAAGGCTTCTTTTAGAAGTGTCAGTTGTGAATTGGAAAGGCGTGAAGCAGTATCAAATTTTTTGGTTGCATAGCGCCATTTCAAACTGTCGAGGATGTGCATTTTTTTGTCTTTAGAATTGCCTCGCAAAAATACGGGAATTTTATTCAATAGCCGTTTGTTTTTCATCTCTGTCGTTCCCTTTTGGGGATTGATTTTATACCGTTTCAAAGAGACAGTGCATTTTTTATCACTGAAGAAATGGTGTTTTCCTTGTTGGTTTTTAGTAACTTAAAGAGAAAAAATGCATGGAATCCCAATCGAGTTTTTCAAAAATAGTTCCCCTGCGCGAAGATTTCCTTCAATACCTTTGGAATTTTCAACTCTTTCGAACTTCAGAAATCTGTACCGCTGCAGGTGTTTCTTTGAAAATTCTCAAAACCGGGATGCAAAATAAAAATAGCGGCCCCGATTTCTTCAATGCAAAGTTGGTGTTGGGTGCGCAAACTTGGGTAGGAAATGTAGAGGTACACATCAAATCTTCTGACTGGTATGCACACCAACATGAAAAAGACCCCAATTACGACGCAGTGATTCTCCATGTAGTCTGGGAATACGACCTGCCCATTTTTCGTGCAAACGGCTCAGAGATAGAAACACTGGAACTTCGAAAAAACACCGATTCGAATGTATTGAGTTCTTATTTTCAACTTTTTTCGGGGCATCAAAAATGGATTTTTTGTGAACGTGAACTCCCCACGGTTCCTTCCATTGTTAAAAGTCCGTGGATCACCCGTTTGTATGTGGAACGTTTTGAAAGAAAGTCTTTGGAAATCGCAAAGCTTTTAGAGAAGAGTTCCAACAATTGGGAGTTTGTCTTGTTTCAACTTTTAGCAAATGGTTTTGGTTTGAGCACCAATGCCGCCGCATTTTCTAGTTTGGCGCATTCTTTTGATTTTTCTTTGCTCAACAAGTTGCGATCTCAGTCGGGAGGCATTGAAACCCTGTTGCTTGGTCAAGCGGGATTTTTTGAAAAACCCTCTGAAGACATTCGATATAAGGTGATGCAAAAGGAATACTGCTACCTAAAGCACAAGCATCAATTGAAACCATTGTTCAATGGGCAGTTTCAGTTTTTTCGGTTGCGCCCGGCCAATTTCCCGACATTGCGTATCTCTCAACTGGCACGTCTCTACGAAAGGGAAGCACAGCTGTTTTCTAAGACAACCCGTTTGAACGACCTCTCTTCTTTTTACAAGCTTTTTGCTGTAAGCGCTTCCGATTATTGGAACACGCATTACGTATTTGAAAAGACCAGTCCTTTTCGAATCAAAAAAACCACCAATTCTTTTACAGACCTCTTATTGATCAACACGGTGCTGCCAATAAAATACGCCCATGCGAAAGCACACCGCCACGAAGATTTTGACACCATTTCAGCAATCTTAGAGCAAATAAAACCAGAAAAAAACAGGATCCTTGAAAGCTTTCGAAAACTAAAAACACCAGCTCTAAATGCCTTGGAATCACAAGCCTTGTTGGAGTTGAAAAACAACTATTGTAGTCCTCAGAGATGCTTGGAATGTGCTGTCGGATTATTTTTGATCAAAGGAGAAATTCCCAGGAAGAGTTGAGCTTTACAAGAAAATGAGTTGGGGGTTTTTTCTAAACAGAAAAAAACCGTTTTGAAATCAATACAAGAGGGGGTAAGCTGAAGGATTCACTTCGCTCATTACCTTATAGGCTGCTTCAAACACGTCTTCTTTAGAAGGTTTTGAAAAATAATCACCGTCACTTCCGTAGGCTGGCCTATGGGCTTTTGCACTCAAAGTGGAAGGTTTGCTATCCAGAAACTGATATGCATTTTGTTCGTCAATGATTTTTTGAAGAATGTATGCCGAGGCACCACCGGGCACATCTTCGTCGATGACCAATAAGCGATTTGTTTTTTCAATACTTTTAGTGATGTCGTGGTTGAGGTCAAAAGGCATCAAACTTTGAACATCAATGATCTCTACATCGATGCCTACTTGTGCCAATTCGATTGCTGTGTCCTGAACTATTTTTAAAGTAGATCCGTAAGAAACAAGGGTGATGTCTTTTCCCTCTTTGACGGTCTCCACATATCCGATTGGGGTGGTGAAAGTACCCAGGTTTTCCGGGAGCTGCTCTTTGAGGCGGTAGCCGTTTAGGTTTTCAATCACGATTGCAGGTTCATCTCCTTTTAAAAGCGTGTTGTAAAAGCCTGCGGCCTTGGTCATATTTCTCGGCACCAACAAATGCACCCCTCTCAAGGTTCCCAAAATCATAGACATGGGTGATCCCGAATGCCAAATTCCTTCCAAGCGGTGTCCGCGCGTTCGGATGATCAGCGGTGCTTTTTGTTTGCCAAAAGTACGGTACCGAAGGCAGGCCAAATCGTCACTTAATGTTTGAATGGTATAAATCAAATAGTCCAAATATTGAATTTCTGCAATGGGTCTGAGGCCTCTCAGCGCCATTCCAATCCCTTGACCTATAATGGTAGATTCTCGAATTCCGGTATCGGTCACTCGGTCTTCTCCAAATTTGGCTTGAAGGTTTTCCAATCCTTGATTGACGTCTCCAATTTTTCCAGCATCCTCTCCAAAAATAAACAACTCGGGGATTTGACTCAAAAGCGCATCGAAATTATCTCGAATGATGATGCGTGCATCTACCTCCTTTGTTTCCTTAGGGTAGGCAGGACGTATTTCTTTGATGGTGCTCACGCCATTGCCCGTATCGTTGTAAAGCTGTGTGCTGTAACGATCTTGTGTAGTTTTTTTATTGGCGAGCAACCATTGTTGAAGGACTTGTTTTTCGGAAAAGGTTTCGTTTCTCAAAAGAGGCATCACCTTTCGTGCCGTGGAATAAATATCTTTTCTAGAGGGTTCTCTGAGATCTACCAAATCATTCTTCAGTTTTGAAATAAACTGTTTATTGCTGCTCTTTTTAGCTACCGCTTCCATCAACTCAATCAACTCTTGTTGTTCTTTTTTAAGGGGTTCCAAAAAAGCAATCCAAGCTTCTTTTTTTGCCTGAAGCACTTCTTTTTTTGCTTGTTTTTCCAATGCGAGAAGCGCTGCTTCCCCATCGACAAATTTCAAGACAGACCCGTCTCCGTTGTCGAGTTCAAAATCGAGAATCCACTCGCGAAACTTGAGGTTGCAATCAAAGTTCTTTTCCCAATCCAAGCGTTCTGAACTTTTGTACCGTTCGTGTGATCCAGAGGAGGAGTGACCTTGGGGTTGCGTCAATTCTTGAACATGTATGAGTACAGGTACATGTTCTTTTCTCGCAATTTCAGCGGCTTTTCGATAGGTGTCCATCAGTTGAACATAATCCCAACCGTTGACTCTTAAAATTTCCAAACCTTTGTTTTTTGGGTCTCTTTGAAACCCTTTCAAAACTTCCGAGATGTTTTCTTTGGTGGTTTGGTATTTTGCATGTACTGAGATGCCGTATTCGTCGTCCCAAATACTGGTGACCATCGGAATTTGCAAGACCCCTGATGCATTGATGGCTTCAAAAAAGTGTCCTTCGCTCGTTGAAGCATTTCCAATGGTTCCCCATCCAATTTCATTTCCCTTGATGGAGAAATTTTCAAATCCTTTTTGCAGAGAGGCAACATTTCGATACAGTTTTGAAGCGTACGCCAGTCCTACCAAACGAGGCATCTGTGCAGCTGTACAAGAAACATCAGAACTGGTGTTGTATTGCTCGGTTAGGTTTTTCCAACTGCCGTCCTCATTCAGACTGTGGGTGGCGTAATGTCCTCCCATTTGCCGTCCGCCAGAAAAAGGTTCTGCTTTGATGTCTGTATGCGCATACAAGCCTGCAAAAAATTGGCGGGGTGTAAATTCTCCGATTGCCATCATAAATGTTTGGTCTCGGTAGTATCCAGACCTCCAGTCTCCTTTTTCAAAGGCTTTGGCCATGGCGATTTGTGGCAGCTCTTTGCCATCACCGAAAATCCCAAACTTAGCCTTTCCAGTCAACACTTCTTTTCTACCCAAAAGGCTGCACTCTCTGCTCAAAACAGCGGTGTAGTAGTCTTTTAAAATCTCTTCTTTGAATTGTAGAAAAGAAATGTTTTTTGGAGAAATTTCAAGAGATGTCGCAGTCATGAAAACGTAGATTTTTTGCTTTTGCAAATATACGGTTTTTTCAAGACAAAAATAGTAGTAGATATTCCAGCTAGCTAAAGCAAGTTTTTTAAAAGGTTTCCCTGTTGAATTTCGATGATTTTTTTAAAAGTTGGGTTTGAGGCTGTGTTTTGAATAAAACTTGTTGAGGTGTTCGACGGCTTCATCTGCAGTATCGACTACGCGAAAGAGGTTCAAGTCTTCCGCACTAATAGTGCTGTGTTTTTTTAGCAATATTGCGTGAATCCAGTCCAAGAGTCCCGACCAAAATTCAGTCCCGACAAGTATGATAGGAAACCGTCCAATTTTTTTGGTTTGGATCAGGGTGATGGCTTCAAATAGCTCGTCCAAGGTGCCAAAACCACCAGGCATTACAATAAATCCTTGGGAGTATTTGACAAACATGACCTTGCGCACAAAGAAATAGTCAAATTCCAAACTCATGTCGCTGTTGATCCATGCGTTGTCGTGTTGCTCAAAAGGCAAGTCGATGTTCAGTCCTACAGATAGGCCTTTCCCTCGATGCGCTCCTTTGTTTCCAGCTTCCATAATTCCGGGCCCACCTCCAGTGATGATTCCAAATCCGCTTTGGGTCAGTTTGAAAGCAATTTCTTCTGCCAAAATATAATTTTCTTCTCCCGGTTTGGTTCTGGCAGAACCAAAAATACTGACACATGGGCCAATCTTGCTAAGTCGTTCGTATCCATCTACGAATTCGGACATGATTTTAAAAATGGCCCAAGAATCATTTGTCTTGATTTCGTTCCAAGTTTTGGGCGTAAAATGCTCTCGGATTTTTCTGTCTTCGTTTGGGCTCATGGAATGATTTTTTTGGGATTGGAATGTTAACAAGATATGTTTTTTTTAGAGAAATGCCAATGTTTTTAGCGGTGTCATGATAAATGTACGTTTCTCAAAATGGTGTCTGCCTGTATATTAAGAAATGTCAAGTTCTTTTTTTAAGAATTTGGCTGTGTGGCTTTTTCGATGCCGCGCAATTTCTTCTGGAGTCCCCGTACACAAAATCTGCCCACCATTTTTACCTCCTTCTGGTCCTACATCAATAATGTGATCTGCCAATTTGATGACATCCATATTGTGTTCGATGATCAGCACTGTGTTGCCTTTGTCTACCAAAGTATTCAAGACCTTCATCAATACGTTGATGTCTTCAAAGTGCAAACCGGTGGTTGGTTCGTCCAGTATGTAAAAGGTGTTTCCTGTGTCTCTTTTCGAAAGTTCTGCTGCCAATTTGATACGTTGTGCCTCTCCGCCGGAGAGCGTAGTCGATTGTTGCCCCAAAGTGATGTAGCCCAAACCGACCTCTTGGATTGTTTTGATTTTGTTGTAAATTTTCGGAACCGATTGAAAAAAAAGGACGGCCTCATTAATGGTCATGTTTAGGACATCAGAAATGGATTTTCCTTTGAATCGGATTTCCAAAGTTTCTCTGTTAAACCTTTTTCCTTGACAGGTGTCACACGTCACGTGTACATCGGGTAAAAAATTCATCTCGATGATCCGAACGCCCCCTCCTTGACAAGTTTCACACCGGCCTGCTTTTACATTGAACGAAAACCTTCCTGCTTTGTAGCCACGGATCATGGATTCGGGTGTTTTGGCAAAAAGAGAACGGATCTCACTAAAGGCGCCTGTATAAGTGGCGGGGTTTGAACGAGGTGTTCTTCCGATGGGTGCTTGGTCAATATCGATGATCTTGTCGATATGTTCGAGTCCTAAAATTGATTTGTAGGGTAGGGGTTCTTTAACAGAGCGATAGATGTGTTGGTTGAGAATTGGGTAGAGGGTCCTGTTGATCAAGGTGGACTTTCCACTTCCAGAAACACCTGTCACACAAATCATTTTGCCAAGTGGAAACTGGGCAGAGACATTTTTGAGGTTGTTACCTGTAGCGCCTTTGAGGAGCAATTCTTTGCCGTTTCCTTTTCTTCTTTTCGAAGGGGTTTCTATTTTTTTCCGATTTGTGAGGTAGTCTGCTGTTAAGGTGGCATGGCTTTTTAGTTCTTCAAAACTTCCTTCACTGACAATTTCGCCACCGTATTTTCCCGCTCCAGGCCCAATGTCGAGAACATAGTCCGCACATTCCATCATGTCTTTGTCGTGTTCGACGACCAAAACGGAATTGCCCAAATCTCTTAACTTTTCTAGGGATCGTATCAAGCGTTCGTTGTCTCTTTGATGCAGTCCAATACTAGGTTCGTCTAAGATGTACAAGACACCGACCAACTGAGATCCGATCTGCGTGGCCAGTCGGATGCGTTGTGCTTCTCCTCCTGACAGGGATTTGGAAGTACGATTCAAGGTGAGGTAATCCAATCCTACATCTAATAGAAATTGAATGCGCGTTTCGATTTCTTTTAATATTTCGGAAGCAATTAACTGTTGTTTTTTGGATAGTTTTGTGGGCAATTCGGCAAACCATTTACCCAAGTCTACAGCGTCCATTTTTGCCAGTTCGGAAATGTTTTTTCCGTCTACTTTAAAGTGCAACGCTTCTTTTTTCAATCGGTTTCCATTGCATTCAGGACATGTGATTTCGTCCATATAGCTCTTTGCCCATCTTTTGATAGAAGCGGAGTCGCTGCTGTGGTATTGGTTGGAGATAAAAGCGGTCACGCCTTCAAAATCTATTTCGTAGTTTCGGGTCACTCCCAGTGTTTTTGAGTTGATTTCAAAACGTTCATTGCCACCGTGTAAAATGATTTCCAAAGCCTCTTTTGGGATTTTATGAATCGGATCGCTCAGGTTGAAATGGAAGCGATCGGCGATTAGTTGCAGTTGTTTGAAAATCCAACTGTTTTTTTGGGTTCCTAAAGGCGCAAGTCCACCTCCTGCAATTGATTCCTTGGTATCGGGAATGATTTTAAGTTTGCTGACTTCATTTTTGACACCCAAGCCATTGCAGTGATCGCAAGCTCCCTTTGGGGAGTTGAAAGAAAAGGTGTTGGGTTCCGGATTCGGATACGCGATTCCAGATGTGGGGCACATCAAATTTTTACTGAAATACCGGGGCGTATCTCCATCAAAATCTAGGACCATCATGATGTTGTCTCCTGCGTACAAGGCGGTTTTTATGCTTTCTTCCAGTCGTTTTAGGGAGGTTGTGTTCACCAGCAATCGGTCGATGACAATTTCGATGTCGTGAGTTTTGTAACGGTCCAAGCGCATGCCGGAGACAATGTCTTGTATGTTCCCGTCTACACGTACTTTTGTGAAGCCTTGTTTGGCAATTTGAACAAACAATTCACGGTAATGTCCTTTACGAGATTTGACAACGGGAGCTAGGAGAATGGTCTTTTTTTCTTCGTAGTCGCGCAAGATCAAATCCAGAATCTGCTCGTTGTTGTAGCGAACCATTTTTTCATCGGTTGTGTACGAATAGGCTTCCGCTGCGCGCGCGTACAGCAATCTTAGAAAGTCGTAGATTTCTGTGATAGTTCCCACGGTGGAACGTGGGTTTTTGTTGGTTGTTTTTTGTTCGATGGCAATCACGGGAGACAAGCCGTCTATTTTGTCTACGTCAGGGCGTTCGAGTCCTCCTAAAAACTGACGTGCATAGGCAGAAAATGTTTCGATATATCTGCGTTGTCCTTCTGCATAAATGGTGTCAAAAGCCAAGGAAGATTTACCACTGCCGCTCAGTCCCGTAATAACGACCAACTTTTCTCTAGGAATGCGAACGTCGATGTTTTTTAGGTTGTGTGCTCTCGCTCCTAAAACGTCAATATACTCTTGTTGTTTTGCCATAAAAAAGAAAAAACCAAAGATACTGAAATGCTCGGAGTTTTGAATGGAATTTTGAAGCTGTCTTTGTGTTTGTTTCGGACAAATTAAATTAGAGCTGTGCCGCTTTTGGATTTTGAATTACATTGTTGGTAGTTGCTTGATGCTTAGCTCCATGATGTGTAGCTGTTTTACTCAGATTTCCTTTCCGATGCTTTTGCTCTGAAATGCCGATTGCTATTGAGGGGTGTTTTTTTTGAGAATCACTTTCTTTTAATGCACTAAAAATCGTGCAAACTTCTCAGAGGGGCAATGCTTTGTTTCAGGGTGTTCTGTTCATCATCATAGATGGGCATATTTTTATACATTTGTAAAAATTCAGCTTTTACATGTTTGCAACTTTTTTACAGAAATTTTTTTACGGTCTTTTGACTTTGTTTGGAGTGGTTTCTGTGGTGTTTTTCTTGTTTCATGTGCTGCCTGGGGATCCAGCTCGAATGTTGCTGGATGAACGTCAGGACGCAACACAATTGGTGCAAATCAAAAAAAAGTACGGATTTGACCAGCCGGTTTCGGTGCAATACATGTATTACTTAAACGACTTGTCGCCACTTTCATTGCACAGCAAAAACGCGGAAAATTACACCGCATTAGCGAGCGGAAAATACAAGCCTTTTGCTGATGTTTCTTTTGGAACTTTTGATCTGGTTTTGAAAGTTCCGTATCTCCGCGCCTCTTTTCAGAAAAATGGCAAGCCGGTGGTTGAAGTTCTCCAAGAGACCTTTCCCAATACTGCCATCTTGGCTGTGAGTGCAATTGGAATTGCCTTGTTTTTAGGCATTTTTTTTGGAGTGCTTGCTGCTTTGTACAAGGACTCCTTTTTTGATCGTTTTATTGCCTTTTTTAGCACCTTGGGCATGAGTGTTCCTTCTTTTTTATCCGCGATTGTCTTTGCTTGGTTGTTTGGTTTTGTGTTGAAAAAATACACCCATTTGAACATGACGGGAAGTTTGTATGCCGTGGATGATTTTGGAGAAGGTGTTTTTATTCAATGGAAAAATTTATTGTTGCCTGCTGTGGTATTGGGCATCCGTCCTTTGGCGGTTATTGTTCAGTTGATGCGCAATTCCCTCCTCGAAGTGTTCGGGCAAGACTACATAAGAACCGCGAAGGCAAAAGGGCTGAACGATTGGCAAATCGTTTGCAGACACGCGATGAAAAACGCATTGAATCCAGTTGTCACCGCTGTTTCAGGTTGGTTTGCCTCTCTGTTGGCAGGTGCCGTTTTTGTGGAGTATATTTTTAATTGGAACGGTTTGGGAAAAGAAATTGTAGACGCTTTGAACACACTTGATCAACCGGTGTTGATGGGTGCTGTTTTGTTGGTGGCGAGTTTGTTTGTTTTGATCAATATATGCGTGGACGTACTTTACAGTTGGTTGGATCCTAAAATCGGCAACTCCTAAGAGTTTCGGTTGTTGCAAATTCGAAAACGTTTGCGCAAATGAAAAAGCGACTTTGTGTTCTATATTATCAAATAAATGTAAGTTTGTGCGTGCGAAGACCTAAGCCAATCTTTTAAACGCAAATGAATTCCGTTATGAAACATGTTTTGTATTTATTTCTGATGGTTCTCGGTGCTTGCTCAACAGCGCAAGAGAAGACTCATTTTCCTGAAAAAGCCTTGAAAGACACTTTATTGACTTTTGATGGGGTAGAAAAAACGGTCGAAGAAATATTGTCTCAGTACAAAGGAAAAACCGTGTTTTTGGACATTTGGGCCTCTTGGTGTGGTGATTGTATTGCCGGTTTTCCTAAAGTAAAAGAATTGCAGCAAACCTATGGAAAAGACATCGCTTACGTATTTTTCTCTTTGGACAGAACACCAGATTCTTGGAAAAAAGGCATCGCACGATTTGGTGTCGAAGGGGCGCATTATTTTATTCCTTCTGGAAGGAAGAGTGACTTTTGTAGGGCTGTTGCTGTGGATTGGATCCCTCGTTATATGGTCTTGGACAAAGAAGGTAAAATCCTGTTGTACAAAGCCATTAAAGCGACAGATGTGCGTATAGAAGCCCTTTTAAAGAAAGCAAGTAATTAAAAAAACAACCTTAAGCAATAAAACAAACAAATAAACAAATAAACAAATCAAACCATGAGAAGTAAAATAGTTGCAGGAAACTGGAAAATGAACAACGATGTAAACGCCTCTAAAACATTGGCAAACGAGTTGGTCGCAGGATTGAAAGATAAATCATTACAAAACACACGTGTTGTCGTAGCACCGACATTTGTCAATTTGACAGCAGTCCATGAAGTTGCTTCGGGTTCTGTAGTCGAAGTAGCGGCTCAAAACATGCACCAAGCAAAAAGTGGTGCCTTTACAGGTGAGATTTCTGCAGAAATGTTGACTTCTATCGGCTTAAAATCTGTGATTTTAGGACATTCAGAACGTCGTGAGTACTTTGGAGAAACGGATGCTTTGTTGGCAGAAAAAGTAACTGCTGCTTTGGCCAACGGATTGGAAGTCATTTTTTGTTTTGGAGAATTGTTAGAAGACCGCAAGTCAGAAAATCATTTTGCAGTAGTGGAATCTCAAATTTCAAATGCTTTATTTTCTTTAGATGCAGCCGCTTGGAAACAGATAGTATTGGCATATGAGCCGGTATGGGCTATTGGTACTGGAGAAACTGCATCTGCAGATCAGGCACAAGAAATGCACGCTTTCATTCGAAAAATTGTCGCAGACAAATACGATGCTGCCTTGGCAGAAGAGGTATCCATTTTATACGGAGGATCTTGCAAGCCAGGAAATGCCAAAGAGATCTTTTCAAAAGAAGATGTCGACGGAGGTTTGATTGGAGGGGCAGCGTTGCAAGCAGCCGATTTTATCGCCATCATTGAAGCCATTCAATAAACGACCTCCTTATTTGATAGGTCTTGTTAAAGTAGCACCTACTCAATAATACCCGGTCAAAATCAATTGTATAACAGCGATTCCTTTTTTAGGAATCGCTTTTTTTTTGTACCCTTATTTCTGAAATCTACAAAAAAAGAAAGTAAAAAATCAACTAAAAATCTTTGATTTGCATGTATCTTTGCCACAAATTATTTGAGCGATGCATGCAATTTACTTAGGCTATGATTTCAAGGTAACTCCCAAAGAACCCGCAACAGAAATATTGATTGCTGAACTTGGATTTGCCGGTTTTGAGAGTTTTGTGGAAAACGAAAATGGGGTCACAGCTTACATCCAAAAAGACGATTGGCGCGAAGACATGTTGGAAGGTGTTTTCGTGTTGCGCTCGGATGAGTTTTCCATCAGTTATACGTTTGAAGAAATACCACCAGTCAATTGGAACAGTGAATGGGAAAAAAACTTCAAACCTATTCAAGTCGCTGACAAGGTTTCCATCAGAGCTCCTTTTCACGACAATCCAAATTTGGAGTACAGCATTGTTATCGAACCCAAAATGAGTTTTGGAACGGGGCACCATGAAACAACGCACATGATGGTTCAGCATTTGTTAGAGATGGATATCAGTCACAAGAAAACTTTAGACATGGGTTGTGGAACCGGAATTCTCGCCATATTTTCAGAGATGAAAGGCGCAGGTCCAATCGATGCCATCGATATCGATGTGTGGTGCTATGAAAATTCTCAGGAGAACATTGCCAGAAATCAATGCAGTCAGATCACCGCATACCAAGGAGATGCTAGTTTGTTGGTCGGGCGTACTTACGACTTGATCATTGCCAACATCAACCGCAATATTTTGATGGGGGATTTGGATGCGTATGTCGCTTGTTTGAACAAGGGAGGAGACTTGTTGTTGAGTGGTTTTTACGAAGCCGACATTCCGCTTTTGGACACAAAAGCCATCGGTTTGGGATTGACACGGGTTGCGGTCAAAGAACGAAACGATTGGAGGTCTTTGAAATATGTCAAAAAAGCGTAAATTTGCATAGATTTCTCTTGTGAAATCTCAAACAAGACACTTGAAAAGCATGAGTACAAAACAGAAAAAACAAGAAGATTTCGATGTTTTGGAGCAGGAGACTCGAAAACATGAGATCGTATTGCACAATGACGAGGTCAATACCTTCGATTTTGTCATCGATTCATTGATGGATGTTTGCGAGCACACCTTGGAACAAGCTGAACAATGTACGATTTTGGTCCATTACAAAGGAAAATGCACCGTCAAAACAGGAGCATATGACCGTCTAAAACCCAAGTGTTCTAAATTGCAAGAACTCGGTTTGTCTGCTGAGTTGGTTTGAATTGTTTCAACTAAAAATTTTCACCTACGGAGGGGGCTTTCTTGACAAGACTTCTAAAACTCTTCAAAAACCCAATATAAAACACAGTTTTGTGTAAGATTTACATCCGATGATTTTTCAAAGATTAAAAAAACACGTATTTCAAAAGCAACTCCAAGAAGAATTGGAAATTTATGACGAGTTGCCTCGAAATTTAACTGAAGACCCCATTCAAAAAATAGCCGTTCTCGTCGACGAGGTTCAATTGTTAACGTCTTCCATTCAAATGGATTTAGAAGAGAAACTTCAAGTGTCTTCTTTGGACATTGAGGTATTGGTGTTTTGTCCATTCGATAAAAAACGAACGTATCTGGAAAATGAGATCACCGAAAAAGATTTCGGATGGTCGGGAAGTTTAAAATTAAACAAGCTAAAGGAATTCGTTAAATCTGACTGCGACTTGTTGATAAATTATGGATTGGAAGAAAATTTGTATTGGAAAGTAATAACTTTGCGTTCCCAATCGAAGTTTAAAATTGGTTTTTCCTCAAATGACAACAGGCTGTACGATTTGTCTGTTTCGGATTCCAAGAGAAACACAACGGTTTTGACTCGAGAAGCGGAAAAGTATTTAAAGATTTTAAAGAAGATATAATGCAAGCATTTTTAGGAACAGGGATCGCCTTGGTCACGCCGTTTGACAAAGACAGAATGGTGGACTATATCGCTTTGGAGCAGTTGGTCAATCACCAGATTGAAAACGGTGTCGATTATTTGGTGGTATTGGGGACTACTGGTGAGCCTGTGACGCTCAGCTCCGCTGAAAAAGAACTTGTAAAAAATAAAATAATAGCTGTCAACAACGGACGTGTCCCTCTTGTATTGGGAGTCGGTGGCAACCACACTGCGGCAGTTGTAGAAGAGCTTCAGTCTTCAAATTTATCTGGGTTTGACGCGGTCTTGTCCGTTTCTCCATACTACAACAAACCTTCACAAGAAGGCATATTTCAGCATTTTATGGAGGTGGCAACAGCCTGTCCTGTTCCTTTAATTCTGTACAATGTTCCAGGAAGAACCAGCTCCAACATCGCTGTTGAAACGGTGGTTCGATTGGCCCAGTCCTCCAAAAACATTCTCGGAATCAAGGAAGCTGCGGGTGATCTAGAGCAGGCGATGCGTTTGCTACAATCCGTTCCAAATGAATTTTTGGTCATTTCGGGGGATGATATGATCGCCCTGCCGATGATCTTGGCAGGCGGTTCCGGTGTGATTTCTGTGGTGGGACAAGCGTATCCAAAAACCTTTTCAGAGATGATTCGTTATGGACTTGCGGGGAGTGCCAAAGAAGCTTACCAATTGTTTTATCCATTACTAGACGTGATTGACTTGGTCTTTGAAGAAGGCAATCCTGTAGGAATCAAAGCGTTGTTGTCTGATTTGCAAATTTCCGGAAACTGCATTCAAGTGCGCTTACCACTTGTTTCTGCTTCCGCCCAACTTCAAGACAAAATAAAATCGTTTACAGGAAATTTCACTCCTTTGGAATTGACAAAAATTTAGGCCCACCTTCCCTTGTCTTTACTCGGTAGCGGCCTTATTTTTGTTTTTGATTTTCATTTGAAAAAATCACTTTAATAATCCATAAATAATGCCTAATTTTGCAAGATGCTTAAAATGAAACCTTTTACAGTTTTTTTGTTTATTTTGGTGCTAGCCGCTTGTAGTCCCTACAACAAAGTGCTCAACAAAGGAACGGTTTCAGAAAAGTACAAAATGGCTTCGGCTCTTTATGAACAAAAGGAGTTTAAAAAAGCCTTGCGTCTTTTTGAGATGTTAGTCCCTTCCTACAAAGGAAAACCTCAGATGGAGCGAATTCAGTTTATGATTTCGCAATCGTATTTCAACACCAAGGACTATTTCAATGCCGCCTATTATTTTGAAAGGTTTGCGACCAACTACCCCAAGAGTTCAAAGAAGGAAGAGGCAGAATTTTTAGTGGCTAAAAGTCACTTTCTAGCATCTCCAAAATACAGTTTGGACCAATCGGAAACCAAGATTGCTTTGAGTTCTTTTCAAGACTACATCAATGCATACCCTGATTCTAAACGTTTGCCAGCTTGCAACAGAATGGTGCAAGAACTGCAGCACAAATTAGAGACCAAATCTTTTGAGATTGCCAAGCAATACTATGAAATTGGGTATTTCAATTCTGCAATTGCAGCTTTTGACAACTTGACTTCAGAGTTTTTAGGAACTTCCTACCGAGAACAAGCCTTTTATTACAAATTCAAGGCGAGTTATCAATTAGGAGTCAACAGTACGAGTCGCAAAAAGATCCTTCGCATCAAAGCAGCTCTCAAGGCCTATGAAAAATTAAAAAGAAATTACCCCGATTCTAAATACCTTGCAGAAACCGAAAAATTATATCGAGAACTGCAAAAAGAAAAAAATACAGTAACTACTTAATAAATTAAACAAAGATGGATTACAAAAACACCAATGCAGCCGATACAACGGTAACGTATGACAAGTCAAAAGTAGAAGCACCTACGGGAAACATCTACGAAGCTATTTCTATCATTGCCAAAAGAGCTTCTCAAATCAACAATGACTTGAAGGTAGAATTGATTGAGAAATTAGAAGAATTTGCGACTTACAGTGATAGTTTGGACGAGGTTTTTGAAAACAAAGAACAAATCGAAGTTTCAAAATTTTATGAAAAATTACCAAAGTCTCATGCCATTGCCGTAGATGAGTGGTTGAACGATAAGATTTACCACAGAGACTCCGAACAAAAAGCGTAAGCAACATGAGTGTTTTAAAAGGCAAGAAAATTCTGTTGGGCATCACTGCTGGAATTGCTGCTTACAAAACAGCTCATCTGGTACGGTTATTTATGAAATTGGGTGCAGAAGTGAAAGTACTTATGACTCCTGCAGCCAAAGATTTTATTACGCCACTTACCTTGTCAACTCTTTCTAAAAACCCCGTTCATTCCGCTTTTTACAGCAAGGAAGAAGAAAACGAGCTTTGGAATAATCATGTAGAATTGGGTCTTTGGGCCGATTTGATGCTCATTGCCCCAGCAACTGCCAACACACTTTCCAAAATGGCTTCTGGGACTGCTGACAATCTCTTATTGGCTACGTATTTGTCCGCAAAATGTCCTGTTTATTTTGCCCCAGCCATGGATTTGGACATGTACAAACACCCGAGTTCCCGAGAAAGTATTTCTAAACTCCAATCCTTTAAAAACATGCTCATCCCTGTAGCGAGTGGTGAGTTGGCTAGCGGTTTGGTCGGAGAAGGACGCATGGCCGAGCCAGAAGAAATTGTTGGGTTTATTGAAAAAGACAGTGTGCAAAAACTACCTCTCTACAGCAAGAAGGTATTGATCACTGCAGGGCCTACCTACGAAGCGATCGATCCGGTTCGTTTTATCGGAAATCATTCCTCTGGGAAAATGGGTTTTGAATTGGCGAAGCAAGCCGCCAATTTGGGTGCTGAGGTTATTTTGATTGCCGGACCCTCTTCGGAGCAGATTTCCCATTCCCTTATTTCGAGAATAGATGTCGTCAGTGCAGCTGAGATGTTCGAGGCTGTTTTCAACCACTACGAAAGTGTAGATATTGCGATTGCTGCTGCTGCAGTAGCCGATTTCACACCATTAGCGGTTCGTTCAGAAAAAATCAAAAGCAAAGTGGAGACTTTGGGTCTTTCCCTCAAGCCAACACGTGATATCTTGTTGGCTATGGGAGCGCAAAAGAAACAGCAGTTTTTAGTTGGTTTCGCTCTGGAAACACAGAACGAATTGATAAATGCCAAAGAAAAGCTGCATCGTAAAAACTTGGACTTGATCGTCCTCAATTCTTTGCAAGACAAGGGCGCTGGTTTTTCGGGCGATACGAATAAAATAACATTGATTGATAAAACCAATAAAATTTCCGAATTTGCATTGAAATCGAAGCGTCTTGTCGCTTTTGATATTTTTGCCAACATACAATCTCAATTAGATGCTTAAGTATTGCTTTTTTTTTATTTCCTTCTTCCTGATGAGCTCCATTGGAAGTGCACAAGAATTGAAGTGCGTTATTGCAATTAACTCGGAGCAGGTCAGCGGTACCAATAGACAGGTTTTCAAAACCTTGGAATTGGCGCTCAATGAATTTGTCAACAAACAAATGTGGACCAGCAAGACCTACAAACAAGAGGAGCGTGTGGAATGTGCCATGACTTTGATCATCACCTCCCGAACTACCAACAGTTTTTCAGGAACCTTACAGGTCAACGCAGTACGTCCCGTTTATGGAAGTTCCTATAAAACCCCTATTTTTAATTTCAAAGACAAAGACATCTCTTTTGAATACACCGAATACGATCCGTTGATTTTCAACCCAAACATGTTTGAGTCCAACCTCATTTCACTGCTGTCTTTTTACGCTTACACCATTTTGGGGATTGACGCTGCTACTTTTGCTCCTCAAGGAGGCGAAGCTTATTTCAATCGGGCTTTGGACATTGCCAATCTTGCACAACAAAGTAATTATGAAGGTTGGGCAGAAAGACGCAACCAACAGAACCGCTATGCTTTGATCGATCAGATTTTAGCTGTGCAACACAAAGAATACAGAGAGGTATTGTACGATTACCACCGCAGCGGTTTTGACAGCTATGCATCCGATGCCAAAAAATCCAAATTGGCCATCAGAGAAGCTTTGTTGAAATTTGAAAAACTCTTTCGAAGAAATCAAAACTCTTTTGTGATTCGAACTTTTTTCGATGCCAAAGCCGATGAGATTGCAGCTGTTTTTTCAGACGGTCCCGAAGTAGATACCGAGAATTTGTTCAATTTGTTGTCTCGAATTTCCCCCGTCAACAGTTCCAAATGGGAAAAATTCAATTGATCCGTTTTCTTTAAAATAAAGATTTTTTAATTTTTTATTTTGCCCTTGCGATTTAAAAAAAGTCACAAAAAGTTTCGCTAAATTTACAGCTGACTTTGGGAAGTCTAATTTAAATCAGCAGCCTTGTTAACAACACTATCTATATCCAATTACGCTTTGATCAAGGCGTTGCAGACCGATTTTCCGGAAGGTCTTTCAATCATTACGGGAGAGACAGGAGCAGGTAAGTCCATTCTTTTGGGGGCACTCGGATTGGTGTTGGGCAACAGAGCAGATTTGAACAGTCTCAAAAACAGCGCTGAAAAATGTGTGATCGAGGCTGCTTTTTCGATAGAAGCACTCCAGTTGCACTCCTTTTTCGAAGCTGAAGATTTGGACTACGAAGCTGAGACCATTATCCGAAGAGAAATTTTGCCCAGTGGAAAATCCAGGGCTTTTGTCAACGATACGCCGGTTACCCTTGCTGTCTTGAACGCTTTGAAAGTTCAGTTGATTGACGTGCACTCTCAAAACTCCACAGCACAACTCTCCGAGACTGCCTATCAATTTCAAATTGTTGATGCTTTGGCGGTAAACACCCCCCTTTTGCAAGACTACGTGAGGGAATTAAAAGCCTACAAAATCCTCCACAATGAGATGGATGCTTTGTTACAAGAGCAAGCGGATTCCCAACAAGCTTACGCTTACAATTCTCATTTGTTTCAAGAATTGCAAGCTGCCTGTTTCAAAGTTGGTGAACAAGAAGAACTGGAACTTGCCGTTGAAAAGTTGGCAAATATAGAAGCCATCAAATTGGCGCTTTCCGAAAGTGTACACTTGGCAAGTAACGAACAGATCGGGGGACAAAATTCACTTTATCAAATACAGACTTCGCTTCAGAAAATTTCCAACTATGCTCCTGAATACAAAGCGTTTTCAGATCGGGTTCACAGTTTGAAAATTGAATTGGACGACTTGGTTTTTGACTTGGAAAAAGCCAACGAGCAGGTCGATTTTAGTGAAGATTCGATTGAAGCCACAAACGATCGCTTGCAACTCCTGTATACCTTACAGAAAAAACACGCTGCAACAACCATTTCCGACTTGTTGCAAATTCAATTGGATTTGGATGACAAAGTGGGTAGGGTTGAAAATGCCACAGCCATTTTAGAAGAAAAACAAGCAGCCATTGTCAAGAGTACAAATGCTTTGAATAGCCTTTGCGACCAATTACACAAAAGGAGAATAGCGGCAATTCCAAAGCTCAGCAAGCAGCTGCAAGACGTCCTTGCCAAATTGGGCATGGAAAATGCGACTTTCCAAATTTCATTGCAGCCCACTGCTGACTTTTCGAACAATGGCAAGGACCATTTGAACTTTTTGTTTTCTGCCAACAAAGGCATTCCACACGATGTTTTGAAAAAAGTAGCTTCTGGAGGGGAACTTTCGAGAATCATGTTGGGAGTCAAGTTGATTTTGTCCAAATACGCACAGCTACCGACCATCCTTTTTGACGAGATAGACACCGGTGTTTCTGGTGAAGTCTCTAACAAAATTGCTGAGGTGATGCAGGAAATGGGTACACACATGCAGGTCATCACCATCACACATTTGCCGCAAATTGCTGCTAAAGGAAGCAGTCATTTCAAAGTATACAAAGAAGATGTGTCTGGTGTGACCACGACATTTTTAAAGAAATTGACACAAGAAGAGCGCGTGGTAGAAGTAGCCGAAATCCTCGGAGGAAAAACCATGACAGCTTCCGCACTGGAACACGCCAAAGAGTTGTTGAAAATTTAAGTTTCCACATGAATCGCACACACATGAAAACCAAATCGTTTTTACCCTATCTGCTGTCTCTTTTTGTTTTTATGGGAATCGCCTTGGCTTATTTTTCACCGGTTCTAAAAGGCGAGAAAATTTTGCAAAGTGACATCCAGCAATTTCGTGGAATGGCCAAAGAAATTCAAGATTACAGAGCGAAATACGACAAAGAACCCTATTGGACCGATGCTGCTTTTGGAGGCATGCCTTCCTATCAGTTGAGCACGTATTACCCCCACGATTACATCAAAAAAATAGACAGTTTGATCCGGTTTTTACCCCGTCCTGCCGATTACTTGTTTTTGTACTTTGTAGGCTTTTTTGTCTTGTTGTTGGGCTTGAAATTGGATTGGAGATTGGCAGGAATTGGAGCGGTGGCTTTTGGTTTTTCTACCTATTTCATCATCATTCTCGGAGTGGGGCACAATGCGAAAGCCCATGCCATCGGGTACATACCCTTTGTGTTGTTTGGCTTCCTTTGGATTTTTCAAAGAAAATATTTCAAAGGGTTTTTAGCAACGACCCTCGCAATGGCTTTGGAAATCAACGCGAGTCATCCACAAATGACTTATTACCTGCTTTTGGCATTGCTCCTAATGGGGTTTTTCTTTTTGTTGGACGAGCTGAAGACCAAAAAGCCACTGCTACCTTTTTTCAAAAGTGTCGGCATTACGTGCCTTGCTTTTGGACTGGCACTCGGTATGAATGCACATAGTTTGTTAGCCACCAAAGAATACGCCGATCAAAGCACTCGCGGTAAAAGTGATTTGACCCTTACAGCAACGGGGACTAAAAAAGAACACAGTGGATTGTCAAAAGCCTATATCACTGAATACAGTTATGGGTTTTTGGAAACGTTTAACTTGTTGATTCCTCGTTTTACGGGGGGTGCCAACAGCGAAAATTTAGGCACCGACTCCCATACCTATGCTTTTTTAAGTTCTAAAATAGATCGAAAGCAAGCCCGTCAATTTTCTGAAAATGTCCCTACCTATTGGGGAAGTCAACCCATAGTTGCTGCACCGGCCTATATCGGTGCTATTTTTATCTTTCTCTTTGTCTTGGGGGTTTTGTCAGTACCTGGCAAACTAAAAAGAGCTTTGGTAGCCATCACAGGCTTTTCCATTTTGATGAGTTGGGGGGCAAACTTTTCCCTTTTGACCAATTTTTTTATCGACTATGTGCCTTTGTACAACAAGTTCCGAGCGGTTTCTTCCATACAGATTTTAGCAGAAATCACCATTCCGCTCTTGGGCATGTTGGCATTGCATTCTTTTGTGTACGGCAAATTGTCTCCAAAGACAAAAGAAGTCGTTTTGAAAAAGAGTTTTTACATCGTAGGAGGAACATGCCTGTTCTTTGTTCTTTTTGGGAGCAGCTTGTTTGGTTTTGAAGGTGCAAACGATGCCTATTACAATCGATCGCTCAACGGATTGAGCGATGCCATTGTAGCCGATCGAAAGACCCTCTTTTTTGAAGATAGCCTGCGTTCTTTTTTGCTTGTTTTTGCGACTGCTTTGGCATTGTGGCTTTTTTCAAAAGAGCGTTTGCAACGTTCACCACTCTTAATTGCCATTGCTGCTTTGTTGCTTTTTGACATGGTTGGAACGGCAAGGCGTTATGTGAACAACGCTGATTTTTATCCCGCTTCTAAAATAGAAATGCCTTTTGTAAAGTCAGCCATTGACAAAGAGATCTTGAAAGATACGGGGCACTACCGCGTTGCCAATTTTACAGGAAACTTTATGAGTGACGGTGCCACTTCTTATTTCCATAAGTCTATCGGAGGCTACCATGCAGCCAAATTGGGGCGCTACCAAGAATTGGTGGATTTTCATATTGTAAAGAACAATTGGGAAGTGCTCAACATGCTAAACACCAAGTACTTTATGGTTCCTGATGAGCAAGGACAAAAATCTTTGCAAGTAAACTCTGAAACCAACGGAAATGCTTGGTTTGTGGATGCGCTTGACTTTGTAGATACAGCAGACCAAGAGATTTTGAGTTTGTCGGGTATAAATACTAAGAAAACAGCCATTGTCAATCAAAATGAATTTCCAGAATTGCGAGGTTTGTCTAATAGTATAGAACAAGACACTTTGGCATCGATAGAATTGCTCGTTTATAAGGCCAATGAATTGCAATATACGAGTAGCAGTTCAACTGATCAGTTCGCCGTTTTTTCTGAAATTTATTACAAAGAAGGATGGAATGCTTATATCGATGGGGAACTGCAACCGCATTATAGAGCGAACTATGTTTTGAGAGCTTTGCCAGTTCCCAAAGGGATGCACACAGTAGTGTTTAAATTTGAACCTACGATTATTTCAAAGGGGAATCTTGTTAATTTAACTTCTGTATTCCTATTTGTACTACTTGTTGGAATAGGTTTTGTTAAGAATAAAAAGAATTAAAAAGGGATACTAATGTATAAAATAATGCCAACTAAAAGGTACAAGCATACCTTAGGGTTTTTGCAAGAAGAATTCCAGCTCCTGCCGTTATCCTGCATTTAGGAGTTCGAAACCCGTTTTCTGAAATCATGGAAGAACATAGATAAACCATTTTAAAAACCATTCAAACAAAAAAGATTGTGACTTCAATTCCATTAAATTTATGGTTTGCTACTGCGTATCAAAGTAAAACAGACAAATGGGATCGTCATTGCCATGAGTTTGAAGATTGGCATTTTGACTGGTTGCTTGAAAAATCGGGTTGGGAGGCTAAGAAAAATTTAAAATGGACCAGCCCCATTAAAAAAATAGGAGCGCGTCCCATATTGAGGAAATTCACGCCGAGGCATTATGCCGTATACGCAGAAAGAAAATAATTTATGAAAAAAAGAATACTTATTGTTGTAGGTACACGTCCCAATTTTGTAAAGATTACTCAGTTTAAAAAAGTTGCTGAGAAATACTCTGATTTGGATTTAAGAATCGTTCATACAGGTCAGCACTTTGATGCTAAAATGTCAGACATTTTTTTAAAGCAATTTAAAATTAAAGTCGATTACTTTTTAGATATAAATGGAACTACAGCAAATAGTTTGATAGGACATGTTATTCTGAAACTGGAGACCGTAATTTCTGAGTTTAATCCTGATTTACTTTTGTGTGTTGGAGATGTTAATTCTACTTTAGCGGCTGCAATTTGTGCCAATAAATTAAAAATTAAATTGGGACATATAGAGAGTGGTTTAAGAAGTTTAGACAAAGAAATGCCTGAAGAAGTAAATCGGATCCTAACAGATGAAATTTCAGATATTTGTTTTGTTACAGAAAAAAGTGGAATTCAAAACTTAAAGAAGATGGGTAAAAAAGATGCTCAAATATTTTTTGTTGGAAATACCATGATCGACACGCTTGTCCATTTCAAAAGTGAAATCGAGGCATCGTCGATATTAGAGGAAATACAAGCAGAGAAACAGGACTATTTTTTAGTAACCATGCATCGACCTAGAAATGTGGATACCAAAGAAGCATTGCTTAAAATTATTGATTTGTTTGAAAATACCACTAAAATAAAAAAGGTTGTTTTTTCAATTCACCCAAGAACCCTAAACAATTTCAACAAGTTTGGTTTGTTTGAACAACTAAATACAATTGAAAATTTAACAATTATAGAACCTCAAAATTATTTCTCTTTTCAAAAGTTAATTGCACATGCTTTTTGTGTGATTACAGATAGTGGAGGTATCCAAGAAGAAACTACCTTTTTACAAGTACCATGCATCACATTAAGAGAAAATACAGAAAGACCTTCGACTATAGAAGAAGGAACAAATACATTGATGTCTTTTAAAACAGATGAGATTTTAGAAGCAATTCAAGAAATTTTTAAAGGAAAATTAAAGACAGCTACAATTCCGAAACATTGGGACGGTCATGCTACTGAAAGAATAATTAAAAAATCTATGGAGTTTTTGGTATGAGTTATATTTGTATGATTGTGGACGGCTCTTATCCTAATGATATTCGAGTTAGAAAAGAAGCTGAAACCCTTGCTGAAAATGGGAGAAAAGTTATTGTTGTCTGTCCGAGAAAACGAAATGATAAAAGCAAAGAAACTTTTAATGATGTTGAGGTATATAGAATCGGAAAAAATTACACAACAATTAAAAAAGGGATTTATGATAGTATAGAAAGTGTTTTTGATTTCAATCCCTTTTTCTATTTTGGACTAAAAAAGGTGTTTAAAGCATACACTATAGATTATTTACATGTGCATGATTTGCCATTGGCAGGAACAGGGTTGCTATTTAAATCTAAGGTAAAAAAGAAAGTGTATTTGGATTTGCACGAAAACTTTCCCGAGTCATTAAAGACATGGTTTGTATGGAGGAGGAGTTCAATTATTAAGATTAAAAACGCTCTTTTAATGAACCCCAAAAGATGGTCTAAAAAGGAGAAAAAATATTGTCTAAAATACGATAAAGTAATCTGTGTTGTAGAGGAAATGAAAGAGAAACTCATTGCTAAATTTGGCATTGAAAAAGAGAAATTAGTAGTGGTTTCGAACCATGAAAAAAAAGATTTTGCAGAGAATTTCAATAAAGAAATAGTCCAAGATATTATCAATACAAGTGATTTTTCAATTACTTATATAGGTGGGTTTGGGCCGCACAGAGGATTGCAAACAGCTATAAGTGCTATGCCTGAAATTGTGAAAGTAATTCCGAATGCAAAACTTTTTTTGGTGGGAAAAGGAAGCTCAGATGTAGAGACTAAATTAAAAGAAATTGCTGCAACAAATAAAGCTGAGAAGTATGTGAATTTTGTTGGGTACAGACCATTTACTGAAGTCGCAACAATCATGCAGAAAAGTAGTTTGAATATCATTCCCCATGTGTCAAATGATCATACTGACAATACGATACCTCATAAACTATTTCAAATTATGATGAGCAAAAGTTTATTGTTAGTGAGTTCATGCAAACCATTGGAAAGAATTGTTTCTAAATTTGATGCCGGAATTGTATTTAAAGCGAATAATGTGCTTGATTTTGTTCAAAAGGTTCTCGATATTTATAAACATTCTAAGGCCTATCAATATAAAATTGACAACGCCTACAATGCTGTGATGAATGAAGGAGAAAATTGGGAACACGAAAGTTTGAAACTGATAAAATTATATGATACCTAATTGAAAGTATTAATTCTTACATATTATTGGCCACCATTAGGAGGGTCAGGTGTGCAACGCTGGTTGAAATTTGTAAAATATTTACAAGATTTTGGAATCACACCGGTAGTGTATACTGTTGACAATCCTGACTATGCCATACAGGATGAAAGTCTCGAAAACGAAGTTTCAGAAGGAGTAGAGGTCATTCGCCAACCTATCTGGGAACCCTACGCATTTGCAAATCTATTTTCTAAAAAGAAAAAGACAGTCAAGATTTTACAGATAAAGTATTGAAGTTGGCATCTGATGAAAATTTAAGAAACCAAATGGGTGCCAATGGAAAAGCATTTATAGAAACTGAGTTTTCTTGGCTGCAAACCTCAAAAAACTTAGTACATTTATACGATAATCTAAACCGTTGAGAGTACTCATTGTCACATATTATTGGCCCCCAGCAGGAGGGTCTGGCGTGCAACGCTGGCTGAAGTTTGTCAAATACCTACAAGATTTTGGCATCACACCTGTTGTCTATACGGTGGAAAACCCAGCCTACGCTATCGAAGATGCAACCTTGCTTGCTGAAATACCCGAAGGCGTTGAGGTCTTGCGACAGCCCATTTGGGAGCCTTATAAATTGGCTAATATTTTTAGCCGAGGGAAGGCCACACAGACAAGTGTAGGTTTTTTAGATGAAAAAAAATCCCTTTTTGGAAAGTTCGCCACCTATGTTCGCGCTAACTATTTCATTCCAGATGCACGTAAGTTTTGGGTAAAACCCTCCCTGTCTTATTTGGAAAAATACCTCAAAGCCCATCCGGTCGATCTTGTCATTACCACTGGACCACCGCAGAGCGTTCATTTGATAGGGCTCGGCTTGAAAGAAAAAAGCAAACTCAAATGGATAGCTGACTTTAGAGATCCTTGGACCGCCATGGGTTATTTTAAAAGCCTGCCCTTGACACAACGCACCATAAAAATTCACGAACACCTAAGAATCAAGGTCCTGCGTTCAGCAGACGCAGTGGTGGTCGTCGGCAAAACCATGCAGCGGGAATACTTGAGATTTAACAAAATGACATCGGTATTGACGAATGGTTTTGACATCGAGCTTTCAGATTCAAAAGCAACATTGGACCCTCATTTTACGATTTCTCATATTGGAATCATGAACGAAGATCAAAACCCACGGGTTTTGTGGAAGGTCTTGTCAGAATTGAAGCACGAGATAGAAGGCTTTTCCGAAAACCTAAAAATTCAATTGATCGGCAAAGTAGCGCCATCTGTTTTAGAACAGATTTCTTCCAGTGGCTTGAATGAGCAGTTGAGAAATCTGGGGTATTTACCTCACAAAGAGGTTGTTGTGTATCAAAAAAAATCACAAGTTTTATTAGTTTGTATCAATGAAGTACCCAGTGCAAATCTGATCATCACAGGAAAAATATTCGAATACCTCGCAGCAAAAAGACCTGTGTTGGCCATTGGGCCCAAAACAGGAGATTTGGCAGATATTATAAACCACACTCATTCGGGAACTGTGTTCGAAGCACATCACCACAATGAATTAAAAGAACAAGTACGTTCAATGTACAAAGACTTTTCAAACAACTGTTTGCATGTTCAGTCAAAAAATATTGAACAATATCACAGGAGAGAAATCACAAGAAAACTGGTACATTTGATAAAAATGATCACAGGTTGATTATGGGCATTGTATTCAAACAAAGTATTAAAAACACCTTCACCATCTACCTGGCATTTGCCATAGGAGGTGTAAATGCGTTGTTTTTATACACTTCCTTTTTGACAGAGGACTATTACGGTTTGGTGACCTTTCTCTTGTCCTGTGCCAATTTGTTGATGCCGTTGACAGCTTTTGGTGTACATTACACCCTTTTGAAATTTTATTCCACGTATTCAGAAAAGGCTGAAAAAGACCGTTTTTTGAGTTTTGCACTCTTCTTGCCATTGATTATTGCCATTCCTTTAGGCATGTTGGGCAATTTATTTTATGAATCCATAGCTACATTCCTCTCACTTAAAAATCCGATTGTCAAGCAATATACCTTTGTGATCTATCTGGTGGCTTTGGCCACGGCTTATTTTGAGATTTTTCACGCCTGGGCAAAAGTACAGTTGCAGTCCGTTTATGGTACGGTGTTGAGGGAGTTGTTTTCCAGAGTTTCCGTTCTCTTTTTGCTGATTTTTGTTGCTTTGAATTGGATTAGTATCGAAGATTTTGTCTGCTACCTGACGGGTATGTATTTTCTAAGAACACTGATGATGGCTTGGTATGCGTTCCGTCTATACCGTCCTAAATTCTCTTTGCAATTGCCTCACAACACGCGAGATATTTTGCGATTTTCTCTTTACATCATTCTTGCGGGTTCTGCCGGCAGTATTTTGATTGACATCGATAAGTTTATGATTCCGCAAAAGGAAGCCATTGCTTATACTGCCTATTATGCAGTAGCTGTGTATATAGCCACTGTAGTAGAGACCCCGGGACGAGCCATGTCTCAGATTTTACAGCCTTTGGTGGCCAAAGCTTTGAACGAAAACCGGCTGGATGAAGTGCAACAGCTGTACCGAAAAAGTTCGCTCAATTTGCTTTGGATTTCGGGCTTGATCTTTTTGGGAATCCATTTGAATTTAAACCAGATTTACGCGTTGATACCCCAAAAGTACAGCGGTGGGGCTTGGGTGGTTTTGTTGGTTTCCTTGGCGAAGTTGTACAACATGTTTTTAGGAGCCAACGGCGCTATTATTTCCAATTCCAAATTCTATAAGGTTTTATTGCCTTACGGACTTGCCATGGCCATTTCTGTTTACTTTTTAAACGACATTTTGATTGATAGGATGAGTATTAATGGGGCTGCTTTGTCTACTTTTTTGGTCGTTTTCGTTGCCAACAGTTTGAAAATGTACTACGTACATCGAAAATTTCAAATGTTACCTTTTACTTCGAAAACAGGAACCCTCCTTTTGTTGTTGTTGGCCTGCTATTTTCTCTTTTGTTTTTGGGATTTTCCTTTTCATCCACTTTTGAATATTTTTTGCAAGAGTTCACTCTTTCTTGTTTTTTATCTCGTGATCTCTTGGAAATTAAAAATTTCCGAAGAGGTAAATACTGTTTTTGATAAATTAACGAGGAAATTTTCCTGAGAATCAGCACTGATTTTTTTTAAAACAAAGGTTTCTTTAGTGACCAATAAATCCGTACTGATGTGGCAATCGCACAGCCACACATTGCACCACTATGCCAGCATCGGTTATTTGTTTCATCATTTTGGGGGTTCATTGCCAGATGAGGATTTTGGAAGCAACTTAGAAAGCCCAAAACAAGCTAAAGTACGTTCTTAAAACTGTTGTTTTTTACTAAAAAAAGAGTTTAGCACGGTACGTATTCCCATAAAAAGACAAGCGATTCCTGCGATTCCAAGTACACCCGCGGTAATGAGAAACCAATAGTTGTTGTCTTTTCTAAGTGCAGAAAATCCGATGTTGGCTAGAACAGGCGCCAAGATAAAAAGCGGAATGGCTCCGAAAACAAATTTCAATCCTTTTCTGAGTGTTTCTGTAGAAGTGTTCATTTTTCAAAGTGTTCAAGGGCTTCTCTGACAGAGCCGAATTTTTGAATCAGTTCAAGGGCTTTTGACTCGGAGATGTGCAAGCTGTCTGCCAGCATTTCTACCCCTCTTTGCACCAGTTTTTTGTTCGATAATTTCATGTCCACCATTTTATTTCCTTTGATTTTTCCAAGTTGAATCATCGCAGCAGTACTGATCATGTTCAAAATCAACTTTTGAGCGGTTCCAGCCTTCATTCGAGAGCTTCCGCTTACAAATTCGGGACCGACTACGGCGGTTATTGGGAATTGTGCGAGCAGTTGCAAAGGGCTGTCTTTATTCATCGTGATACATCCTGTCGCAATGCCTGCCTCATTGGCTTTTTTCAAAGCACCCAATACATAGGGAGTCGTTCCTGATGCGGCAATGCCAACGACGAAGTCTTTGGTGGAGATGTTGTGTTCTTGAAGGTCTTTCCATCCTTGTGTAGGATGGTCTTCTGCATTTTCTACGGCTTTTCGGATCGCCGAATCTCCTCCTGCGATGATGCCGACAACAAGCTCGTGTGGGACTCCAAAAGTTGGAGGGCATTCGGATGCGTCTAAGATGCCCAAGCGTCCACTGCTTCCAGAACCCATATAAAACAAACGTCCACCTAGTTTGAGCTTGGCAACAACTTGTTCCACCAAAGTTTTGATTTGGGGCAAGGCTTTTTCTACTGCCTGAGGGACAGTTTTGTCTTCTTCGTGCATAGCGTTGAGCAATCCGTCGATGCTCATCTTTTCCAAGTGCTGGTAATGTGAACTCTGTTCTGTTGTCTTTATAAAATCCAAAACTTTTTTTTAAAAATACAAAAATCTCATCGGCTTTCTTGCTTTTAAATACAATTGCTCGCTCCTAATGGAATGCTTGCGCTTTCAGTTATTCGATGATGTAGGTTTCTTCGACCATTTCCGACAACCTAAAGTAGCCATAGGGTTTGTTTTCAGGACGGGTTGTGTTGGTGCAATTTCCATTGACAGCGGCAGGTGCTGTGGCAAATGGTCCTCCGTTTTGAACCTGTTGAAACAGCAAGTCAAGGTAGTTGTGGTAGCTTTCAGAAATGCCGTAAAAACGGAGTGTCAGCTCATCTCCTTTAACTAGGTTCTCGTCTATTTCAAAGATGCTGCTTTCGTTGCCATTGGTGAATTCGTCTCTTCGGACACGGTATTGATTCAATAAAAAAGCCTCTGGACTGACGAATTCTGAGAGGTAATAGTTTTCTTCTTCTGCAGGATCTGTGTAGAAGAAATCTACTCGAGTCGCCACTGTTCCGAAAAAGTTTTCTTCGCTTTGTTCGATTTTTGTGATGTCTGTAACCGGTTTTAGGGTTGCTGTTGCGTTGTGGGTTTCTCCGTTGTAGATTACGGTCAAGGTGTAGGTTTTGTCAATTTCAGGTTCAAAGGTCTCTGTCTCATAAAGCCCTGTCATGTCAATTTCTTCAAAATAAAAGTCAGTCGTACCGTCAGAAATCATTACTTCAGCTCCGTTTGCAGGAGGGGTGAGGGATTCGTAGAAGTCCACCGTTTTTGTCAATCGGATTTGTTGTTTTTTTCCATCGCTGCCTTTTTTCCAGTTGATGTTGGCATCGATGACCAAGCGGCTGGGACCTTCGTTCAAATCCACTTCGATGACATCTTCACAGGAAGCGCAGAGTAGGAGAACGATTATAACGTATAAGTTTTTCATGACGTTGCGTGTTGAGGTGCGGTTTTAAAATTTAAAATTATAGGTAACAGAAGGAACCATGCCAAAAATCGAAGTTCGGACTGCTTCATTGGCTCCGGTATCTTCATTCTGACGGAAGTTTACGGAGGCAGCATTTCTGCGATTGTAAACGTTGTAGATGCTAAACACCCATTCTCCTTTCCAGCTTCTAAAGTTGTTTTTTGTTGGGGTATAAGTAGCGGCAATGTCTAAATGGTGGTAAGCTGGCAACCTTTCCCCGTTTCGGTCTCCATAAATAGGAACGGTGATGTTTTCATTAGGATTGTCGTAATTCCCTCCAATATTGCTTGTAAATTGTCCTATAGGGTAGGTGACCGGTCTTCCAGTCTGGTAGACGAAGTTACTGCCAAAGCGCCATTTTTTAGAGGCTTCATAGCTTGCTGTAATGGACAGATCGTGTGTTTTGTCATAGGGAGCTTTGTACCATGCCCCGTTGTTGATTCCGGTAGCTTCTGGTGTCGTTCCTCTTACTTGCTGTTCGGTGTTGGAAAGGGTGTAGCTGATCCATCCTTTTAGCTTTCCCGCGTTCTTTTTTAAAGAAACTTCCAGTCCATAAGCCCGAGATTTCCCTGCCAATAGGATGGTTTCTATTTTTTCTTGGGCAATGAGGTCAGCACCGTTGCGGTAATCAAGCCTGTTTTGAACTTTTTTGTAATAGATTTCTGTTTCAAAGGCGTAGGTTTCATCTTTGAGGTTTTTGTAATACCCGAGCGCCAATTGATCGGCTATTTGGGGTTTGATGAATTTTCCACTGGGCGCCCATACGTCCAAGGGAGCAGCAGAAACCGTGTTGGAAATCAAATGAATGTATTGAAACGTTCGGTTGTAGTTTGCTTTGAAAGCATTGTTCTCATTGACTTTGTAAGAAATAGCAAAGCGAGGTTCCAGGCCGTGGAAACGTTTGAGTACCTTGTTTTTTGAGTAGTGGGTACTGCCGGTGACCGTTCCTTCTTTGTAGACGCGCAAATCGGCGTCAAACGCAACCGGTTGGTTTTCTTCGTAGGAATACACACTTTGCCCTCCCATTCTGTAAAAGAAACTAGCTCTCAATCCGTAATTAACGGCTATTTTTTCTGAGAGTGTTTGTTCAGCTTCTATGTACAGCGCAGGTTCATAAGCATATTTTTGCTCTAGTTCTTCATAATTTACTGCGGAGTTTTCTTTGCTGGGTCTGATGACTCCTGGGTTGAAGTGGTAATAGATTCCTCCCAATCCATAAGACAATTTGAATGTTTCGGAATAATAATGATTGAAGTCGTATTTGAGTTGAAAATTTTTGATTCCAGAATCCCAATCCATCCCGATAAAATCCAGGTTTAAAAAGTAGTTGTATTCACTGTAAATCAAGGACAAATTTGAAAACAATTGGTCCGAAAATAAGTGGTTCCAGCGCGCGTTGAAGGTCGAGTTTCCATAGGAGTTCACAAACAAATTAGAGATGTTAAAAGCGTCTCTTCCAAAATAGCCTGAAAAATAAAGTTTGTTGTTGTCATCCAGATCAAAATTTAATTTTGCGTTTAGGTCGTAAAATGACAATTCGTTTTCTTTAGTATTAGGGTTGAGTTTTAAAAACACATTGACATAGGAACTACGTCCGGCAAGTAAAAAGGAGCTTTTGTTCTTTTTGATGGGGCCTTCGACCATCAAGCGGCTTGAGATCAGTCCGATGCCACCTGTGAGGTGAGTTTCCTTTTTGTTCCCGTCTTTTTGGTGAATGTCAAGTACCGAAGCAACCCGCCCTCCGTATTTTGCAGGAATGCCTCCCTTGTACAATTTGATGTCTTTGACCGCATCTGCATTGAAAATAGAAAAATAACCAAAAAAATGAGAAGAACTGTACAAGGTGGCTTCGTCCAAAAGAATCAAATTTTGATCTTCCGCCCCTCCACGAACATTGAACCCCGATGCACCTTCACCGGCACTGGTGACTCCCGGTAAGAGCTGAATGGATTTGATGATGTCAACTTCTCCCAATACGACGGGCATTTCTTTGATCGTGCTTACCTTTACTTTGTGGACGCTCATTTCTGGTCGTTTCAAACTGATGCGCGTGCTGTTGGCATTGACCACGACTTCGTTTATCTCTTCACTTTGGGTTTCCAAGCTAAAGTTGAGTTTGGTGTCTTTGTTTAAAAGGAGCTGCTTTACTATGGTTTTGTAGCCCAAATAGCTAATTTCTATGGTGTAGGTACCTTCTTCAAGCGTGATGGAGTAAAAGCCATACCCATTCGTATTGGTCCCTTTTGACAATTCTGGAAAAATGATGTTCACACCAATCAAGGTTTCCTCACTGGCTTGTTCTGAAACGATGCCACTAATTGTAAAAACCTTTTGAGCAAAGGAGCTGGTGCTGAGCAACAAAAAAAGGATTGGAGCAAAGAGTTGCTTTGTCATTGTTTAATTTTTTGGGGAATATTCTAAACAAAACTAATCATTCTCTTTGTAGCAACAAAAAAAACCTCCATAATAATGAAGGTCTTTTAAATCTTTGTGTGAAGTGTTTTTTGTCTATTTATTGATAGATTCTAACGCTTTGTTGAAAACAGCACTTGAACGCATGGCGTGAGATACCTTTTTAGGGTCTGGGTAGTAATATCCACCCAAGTCAAGGGCAACACTCTGTGAGGTGCTGAGTTCGTCCAAAATAGTACGTTCGTTGTTTGAAAGTTCTTTTTCCACGGGTGTAAAGGTAGCTTGCAATTCGAGGTCCTCTGATTGGTTTGCTAGTGCTTGTGCCCAGTAAAGAGCCAAATAAAAGTGACTTCCTCTGTTGTCCAGCTCTCCGGTTTTTCGTGAGGGAGACTTGTCTTTGTTTAAAAATTGAGTATTGGCTTCGTTCAATGTTTTGGAGAGGATGCGTGCTTTTGGGTTGTTTGTTTTGATTCCCAAATCTTCCAAAGAAACAGAAAGGGCTAAAAATTCACCTAAGGAATCCCAACGCAGGTGTCCTTCTTCGACAAATTGCTGAACGTGTTTTGGTGCAGATCCACCGGCACCTGTTTCAAACAAGCCTCCGCCGTTCATCAATGGCACAATGGAAAGCATTTTTGCAGAAGTCCCAAGTTCTAAAATAGGGAACAAATCTGTCAAATAATCCCGCAATACATTTCCGGTAACCGAAATGGTGTCTTCTCCTTTTTTGAGTCTCTCCAATGTTTTTTTGGTGGCATCAATTGGAGAAAGTATGGAGATGTCCAATTCGCTAGTATCGTGATTTGGCAAGTAAGTATTTACTTTTTTAATCAATTCTGCATCGTGAGCTCTGTTGATGTCGAGCCAAAAAATGGCAGGTGTTTGGGATGCTTTGGCTCTTGTAACCGCTAGCTTTACCCAGTCTTGAATTGGGGCGTCTTTTACCTGACACGCTCTAAATATATCTCCTGCTTCCACAGTTTGTTCCATCAATACAGCACCTGATTCGTCGGTGATTTTGACTGTTCCATTTACAGCGATTCGAAAGGTCTTGTCATGGGAGCCGTATTCTTCCGCCTTTTGCGCCATCAGTCCGACATTGGGAACCGTTCCCATAGTGGTGGGGTCAAAGGCACCATGTTTTTTGCAAAAATTGATGGTTTCTTGGTAAATTCCAGCATAGCTACGGTCTGGAATCAAGGCTTTGGTGTCTTGTGACTTGCCTTCGGCATTCCACATCTGGCCAGAGTTTCGAATCATCGCAGGCATGGATGCATCGATGATGATGTCACTTGGCACATGCAGGTTTGTGATTCCTTGATCCGAATTGACCATGGCCAATGCAGGACTGTTTTGGTAGACCTGGTCAATGGCATTTTTAATTTCTTCTTGTGCTTCGTTGGAGAGCGTTTTGATTTTATTGTAGACATCGCCCAATCCATTGTTGGCAGAAATTCCTAATTCTTTGAAGGTTGCGGCGTATTTTTCAAATACATCTTTGAAGAAAACTTCTACGATGGCGCCAAAGATGATTGGGTCGGAGACTTTCATCATCGTCGCTTTCATGTGGACTGACAAGAGGACCTCTTTGGCTTTTGCGTCTACGATCTCTTTAGCGACATAGGTTTTTAGTTTTTGAATACTCAACACAGCACTGTCAAAAATTTCGCCTTTCAGGACGGCGATCGAGGTTTTTAATGTACTCTTGGATCCGTCATTTCCAAACAGCTCAATGGAGAGTTTTCCTGCTTTTTTTAGTGTTATGGATTTTTCACTGCTGTAGAAGTCGCCTTCTTGCATGCTTGCCACGTGGGTTTTGGAATCACCTTTCCATGCGCCCATGCTGTGCGGGTTGTTTTTTGCATAAATTTTAACAGGTCCTGCAACCCTGCGGTCTGAATTCCCTTCTCTTAGAACGGGATTTACGGCAGAACCTAAAACCTTTGCATATCTGTCTTTGATTTCTTTTTCAGCACCTGTTTTTGGCGCTTCCGGAAAATCGGGAATTTCATAGCCATTTGCCTGCAATTCTGCAATGGCCGCTTTTAACTGCGGTATTGAAGCACTAATGTTTGGCAATTTGATGATGTTGGCTTCCGCTGTCTTTGCCAAAGCTCCTAGCTCAGAAAGTGCATCGGGTACTTTTTGTGCTTCTTTTAGGTATTCTGAAAAGTTGGCCAAAATTCTTGCGGCAAGCGAAATGTTTTTTCGGGTGATTTCAATGCTTGCTGTCTTTGCAAAGCTTTCTACGATAGGCAAAAAAGAATAGGTTGCCAATGCAGGTGCTTCGTCTGTTATTGTGTAAACAATCTGAGATGATTTTGTTGTCATAAGTGTTGTGAAATTAAGAGGTCTTCAAGACGCTTTTGCCGACTTTGATTTGGTTTTATGAGATTCCAATTGTTTGCAAAGAGAAGTAAACGTTAAGGTTCTCTTTGTCCTATGAATAAACGCAGGAATAAATCTGCATTAAGACAGCGCAAATGTAGTAAATTCCGTTATATTTTTCAGATTTAAAATATCAGAAATTTAGGGTGGTTTTTGTCAATACCCTAAAAATGAGAGTGGCTTTTTTTTTATCCATCAAATTCTATTAAAAAACAGGCTCTTTGGAAATCTGTTTTTTGTTGAGCAACAGGTTGTAAATAAAAAATCTCGATTGCACATTGCAATCGAGATTTTGATACAGTTTGAAAGTCCGTGTAACTTAGTTCCGACGCACTTCCTTGATTCTTGCTTTTTTACCAGTAAGATCTCTAAAGTAGAAAATACGCGCTCTTCTGACCTTTCCTTGTTTGTTTACTTCGATTTTCTGAATGGCAGGTAAGTTGATTGGGAAGATACGTTCTACTCCAATCGTTCCTGACATTTTTCGAATCGTAAACGTTTCAGAAGCTCCAGCACCTCTTCTTTGAATGACAACACCTCTAAAAAACTGAGTACGTGTTTTTTGTCCTTCTTTAATTTCGTAATACACGGTAATCGTGTCTCCAGATTGGAACTCTGGAAATTCATTTTTTGCTACAAATTCACTTTGTACAAAATCAATTAAATTAGCCATTTTTTTTTGTTTTAATGGGGTTTCGACAAACCAACATACACGATTTTCGTCAGTGGTTGATTTTGAGTTTGCAAAGTTACGAATTTATTTAAAACAACAATAGTGATTTATTGTTTTTTTGGCTGGTAGTTTTTGCAATGAAAAACCCAAAATTTACGAATTTCTCGTTGTCCTCTTTTGACGATGATTGGATCCAATTGCTTGACTTCAGCGAAATAGAGCTCCAATTCTTTGGGGGTGTTTTTGCGTTTTTTATTGTTTTTAAAGCGCTTGTCAGAGTCAATAAACAACCCGTCTTTTCCGGCGAGTAGTGTTAGGTTGTCACCCAAGTAATCAAACTGCAAAGCCGGTTTGTAAAGAATGTTTTGGGCATATATTTTTTGGTCGAGGTAAAAGGACAATACAGCACTTGTTTTGTAGTTGTCGTCAGAAAACACAAAACTGTTCGGGTGTGCTTCTTGAAGTTTTATGGTCTCTTGCGCCAAGGTTTTCCAACCCACCCAGGTGTCGTCACTTTTTATAGGGACAGCATAGGTCACAATCTCTATAGCGACAATTAGATGAAATACAATGGAAAAACCCAAATGAATTTTGACTTGTTTTTTTGAGATAAGATGGCTGCATAAAATGACACCGGTGATGTAAGAAGGGAGCATCCAATTCATTTTGACCCAATAAATAGGAGTGATCAAAAAGAATCCAAAAAATGTTGGAATAAAAAACGCCAAGAGAAACAAGGTGCTGTCAGAGGGGGTTTTAAATTTCAAAAGTAAATTTCGCACGTATTTGAAACCTATTTTCACAAAGGCAATCAACAGTATTGGTAGCAAGAGGAAAAGTTGGTGGCCAATCGCTCCAAAAAAGTAACTGGGAGAAATTTTGAACCGAGCGATGCTTCCCGTTCTTTCTGAAGATTGGAAAAGAAAAGAAGCAAAGTCGTGTTGGTAGTTCCAATACCAAACGGGGAAGGTGACAACTGCGCCAATCAAAAGACACAAGAGCAGCCACGGAGAAAACAATTCTTTTCGGTACTTTTTGGAAAAGCACAAAAAGCCCAAGAGTCCTATCGGCAATAACAATGCCGTGTACTTGCTGTTGAAAGCAAGCCCCATCAAAAGGCCTCCTAACAGCCAATGGAGTTTCTTCTGTTTGAAAATGGCCAAGTACAAGCTGTTGATTGACAAGGTCCAAAACAATAGCAAAGGCACATCAGGAGTGGAGTTGAAGCTGAGCACAGAAACAAAAAGGGTCGATCCGGTCAAGACCAGCGCGCGCAACTGTTTGTGTTTGGGGAGAAAATTCCCTGCAAGCTGGAAGAAACTGATCAAAGTAAAGGAACTGATAACAAAATCGGCGAGTTTGACCACAATGACTGTTTTTCCAAACAATTCGGTAAAAAGCCGTAAGATATATCCAATCATTCCCGGGTGGTCAAAATAAGAAAGCGCTAAGTTCTCTCCATAAAAATGGTAGTAGGCATCTTGAGGCATCAAACCAAAAAACGGTAACAACATCAGTCGAAACAATTGAAAACCGAGGACGATTGCAATTTCGGGATGTTTTTTGAATGGACTAAAGTATTCTTTTTTCAAGGGGGGGGTGGGGATTGTTTTTCTGTTAAATTAAAGTAGCATCAGGATGCGAATTTCAATCATCGAACAATTCGGGTTTGATTCTTTTGGTTCTCTCGTAAGCTTTTTGTGTCCTCCATTCATCAATTTTTGGGAAATTCCCGGAAAGGAGTATTGCGGGGACAGCATGTCCCTTGTATTCCGATGGCCTGGTATAGACGGGAGGGGCGAGCAGTCCGTCTTGAAAAGAATCGGTCAAGGCAGAGGTTTCGTCTCCCAAAACTCCTGGGATCAAACGAATGACACTGTCGCACAGTACGGCAGCACCCAATTCTCCACCACTCAAGACATAATCTCCGATGGAAATTTCTTTGGTGACGTAAAGGTCCCGCACACGTTGGTCCACACCTTTGTAGTGACCGCAAAGAATGAGGATGTTTTCTCTTAAAGACAAGGTATTGGCGGTTTTTTGATTCAGGATCGGGGCATCAGGTGTCATGTAGATGACTTCGTCATAGGTCCTTTCTGCTTTGAGTTGGGCAATGCATTTGTCGATCGGTTCAATCATCAAAACCATTCCTGCACCACCTCCAAATTGGTAGTCATCAATTTTTTGATAGCTGTTGTTTGCGAAGTCTCTTAGGTTGTGAAAGTGTACTTCTGCCAATCCTTTTTGGATGGCTCTTTTTAAGATAGAATGTTCAAAGGGACTTTGAATCAATTCGGGGGATACGGTGATGATGTCAATTCTCATAAAGCAAAGGTACAGAAAATCCTTTTTGATGAACGCTCTCTTTATTATAAAGTGAATGATGATGCGTCAGGGGTGAAGATGGAATTCAAAGAAGGGATTTGGTCATCCGATCGTTGCCAAAAATGTCTTTTTTCAATTCGTTCGATGAAAAACCTTTTTCAGCAAGCATGGCCAGCATTTCTTTTCCGAGGTATTGGTTGATTTCAAAGTACAACTTGCCATCGGGTTTGAGGTGATTCAGCGCCAAGTCAGAAATTTTGTCGTAAAAAATAAGAGCGGTATCGTCTGCTACGAAAAGCGCCGTGGAAGGTTCGTGGACTAAGACATTGTTTTTGAGTTCTTTTTTTTCGAGTGTTCGGACATAAGGAGGGTTGCTGACAATCACATCAAAGGAGGAGGGCAAGCTATCCGTTGTGAGAATGTCTTGAGTTGAAAAACGAATGTCGACTTGGTTCAAGGCGGCATTTTTTTTAGCCGTTTGTAGCGCTGCTTCTGAGATGTCCAGCGCCCAGACAGTCGCTTTGGTTAGGTTTTTGGCAAGTGCAATGGCAATACAGCCACTTCCCGTGCCAATGTCTAAGATGTTGACTTCGTGTTTGTCGCGGAGGTCGTCAAGAATCCAACTCACCAGCTCTTCGGTTTCCGGTCTGGGAATCAATACGCTGTTGTTTACGTAAAATGGCAAACTGTAAAACCACGTTTTTCCGATGATGTATTGAACAGGAACATCTTCCTTTAGCGATTGAAGGGCTTCTTTGAAAAAAGCAAGTGATGTTTCCTTCAATTCAAAATTGGGTTGCAGTGCGCGATCTGCGCGTGTCAAACCCAATTTGTATTCCGTTAACAAATTGAAAAAAGAATCGATTTCTGTTTTTGGATACTGTGCTTCCAATTGAGAATTAAATTCAGATTTGAGTTGCAAGAGTTTCATACTACAAAAATACTCTAAGAAACGAGAAATTAAAAATTTAGTTTTCAATAAAAATTCTTTTTCTTCAATCAGCAATGTCCTTGTGACTTTCGGACTTTCGGCTTACTTTTGTTTTTGTGAATGCACAAGAGACATACATGCGGCGTTGTATCGAGTTGGCACAGAAAGGGCTCGGATTGTCACGGCCCAACCCTTCTGTGGGCTGTGTCATTGTTTGGCAAGGCCAAGTCATTGGAGAGGGATTTACCAGTGCTTATGGGGGCGCCCATGCAGAAGTGAATGCGATCCATACTGTGGCAGACAAGTCCCTGTTGTCTCAGGCTACGTTGTATGTGACCTTAGAGCCTTGTGCACATTTTGGAAAGACACCTCCTTGTGCAGATTTGATTGTAAAACACGCCATCCCCAATGTCGTTGTCGGTTGTTTGGACACCAATGTTGAGGTTGCTGGAAAAGGAGTCCAACGTTTGTTGGCAGCAGGATGTGATGTTGTCGTCGGGGTTTTGGAGCAAGAATGCCGAGAACAACACCGGCGTTTCTTTACTTTTCAAAACCTACAACGTCCTTACATCGTTCTAAAGTGGGCGGAGACCCTTGACGGTTTTATAGCTCCGGAATCCAAAGATGGGAAGCGTCCTGTTTGGATTAGCAATGCAGAATCACAGCAATTGGTTCACAAATGGCGAGCAGAAGAACAAGCCATCTTAGTGGGGACACAAACTGTCATTGCAGACAACCCCAAATTGACTCTTCGTACTTGGTCGGGTAATAATCCTCTTCGTGTGGTGTTGGATCGCAGTTTGCGAATCCCTGAGGATTTCGATGTTTTAGACGACAGTATACCAACACTGGTCTTGGTGGATGTTACGTGCAAACAAATTCCAAAAGATCAAAAACAAACCCGGTTTTCTAAAATCGATTTTAACCAAGAATTGGCTTCTCAGATTTGTGAGGTATTGTTCCGTTTGAAAGTGCAGTCTGTTTTTGTTGAAGGGGGGAGGCAAACACTTCAGACCTTTATCGATGCTGGTCTTTGGGACGAAGCGCGGGTTTTTGTGGGTTCACACACTTTTGGGTCGGGCGTCGAAGCTCCCAAGCTCAGTGCAGCTGTTTTTGAAAAACACCAGATCAAAGACACACAATTGCACCTGTACCGTAATCCCAGACACCAAGGGTGATGGAGGATGTTGATCGGTACCACACACTTTCCAAACCCTCTTTAGAATTTGTTTGTAAAGAAAAAGGCAGCAAGTTTGTTGGTTATGCCTTTCCTGTAACTTCTGAAACAGCTATCAAAGATTCCATTGCTGCTGTAAAAAAGACCCATCCAAAAGCAAGGCATATTTGTTTTGCTTGGAAGCTAGGTGTGGAAAGGGTTGTTTTTCGAACCAATGACGATGGGGAACCCAATAATTCTGCAGGCCAACCGATTTATGGGCAAATTTTGTCTGCAAACTTGACAAATGTCTTGGTGCTTGTAGTGCGTTATTTTGGCGGTGTCAAACTTGGTGTCGGAGGATTGATCCGCGCCTACAAAAAAACAGCACAAGGTACCCTTCAAAATTCAGCAATCTCCGAGCGCTTTCTCGAAGAGACTTTGGAGGTTGTTTTTGACTACCCAAATTGGGACAAGGTGCTTCAAATTGTGAAGCAAAAAAAAATGGTAATTTTAGAGAAAAAAACACAGCTGAACTGCCACCTCATTTTGTCCGTCAAAAAGTCCGAATTTGATGCACTAAAAAGTTTTTTAGAAAAACAGTCTTTTTTATCTTGTAAATGAGTCTGTTTGTCAACAAGTAAAAATAAATTCAAAGAGGTTTCTTTAAAAAAAAGACGTCATTTTTTTGAGTAGATTTTCGGGAATTTTTACAGGGCTTTTTTTGTGAGTGTCAACAAAGACCAACGTCGTGTTTCCTGTGGTGATGAGTTCGGCTTCTTCGTTGTACAGTTCGTATTCAAATAAAATCCTCGCTGTTGGGAGGTTTTTTAAATAGGTCTTTAAAGTAATCTTGTCGTCGTAGCGTGCAGGCTTTAAAAACCTTGTGTTAATTGAGTATACAGGAAGTATGAGTCCTTCTTCTTCCATTTTTTTATACGAGATGCCAAGCGTTCTCAACAATTCGATTCTTCCCATTTCAAAATACAAGGGGTAGTTTCCGTGATGTGCATAACCCATTTGATCTGTTTCACCGTATCGAATTCTAAAGTCAATTTTATTTTCAATCATTTGTCAAGTTTTTCGAAAGCTATTGTACGTAAAAAATAAGTAAGAACCAATAGCAATTAAATTTTTTTTTACTAAAAAATATTCACACATTTGTAGAACCAAAATGACCGATGGGAACCTGTCATTTTAACACCTCAATATTTCAATTAAATTACGTCGTTTAAACAATGAATGAACTCGCTACTACGGTTTGGGAAAAGTGTCTCTCTTTTATAGAAGATAACATCAAACCGCAGGCATACAAAACTTGGTTTGAACCCATCAAACCGATACGTGTTTCTGGAGAAATTTTAACCGTCCAAGTCCCAAGTAAATTTTTTTACGAATGGTTGGAAGAGCATTACATCAAATTGCTCCGTGTAGCACTCGTCAGAGAGCTGGGAAAAGATGCAAAGTTGGTGTACGAGGTGAAGATGGAAAACACCTATAGCAGTAGCAGTCCACAAATCGTAAAAATCCCAAGTTCAAACAGAGTCCCTTTAAAAAGTCAAAATGCTTCCATTCCTTTGGAATTGAACAAAAGAGAACTTCGGAACCCTTTTGTAATTCCAGGTTTGCAGAAAGTAAAAATAGAATCCCAATTAAATCCAAATTATAATTTTGACAGTTTTGTCGAAGGAGATTCCAATCGTTTGGCAAGATCAGCTGGAATGGCGGTCGCTAACAAACCGGGAGGGACCTCTTTCAATCCCTTGTTGATTTACGGAGGTGTCGGTTTGGGAAAAACACATTTGGCACATGCCATCGGTGTCCAGATAAAAGACAAATACGCTGACAAGACGGTTCTGTATATCTCTTCAGAAAAATTTACACAGCAGTACATTGATTCGGTCAAAGGAAATACACGCAATGATTTCATTCACTTTTATCAAATGATTGATGTATTGATCATTGATGATGTACAGTTTCTGTCTGGTAAAACAGGTACTCAAGATGTTTTCTTTCACATTTTTAACCATTTACACCAAAATGGAAAACAGGTGATATTGACATCTGACAAAGCGCCTGTTGACATGCAAGACATTGAACAACGCTTGTTGTCGCGTTTCAAGTGGGGGCTTTCAGCAGAGTTGCAAACTCCTGATTTTGAAACCAGAATTTCCATTCTTCAAAACAAACTTTTTAGAGATGGGGTAGAGATGCCCGACGAGATTGTGGAGTATGTTGCTCAAAACATCAAATCCAATGTTCGTGAACTCGAGGGTGTTTTGATTTCCATGATTGCTCAGGCCTCCTTCAATAAAAAAGAATTTACCATGAGTTTGGTAAAACAAATTGTCGACAAATTTGTCAAAAACACCAAACGAGAGGTTTCCATTGAATACATTCAAAAAGTCGTGTCCAAATATTTTGATATGGACGTCGCGACGCTGCAGTCCAAAACTCGCAAGCGTCACATTGTGCAAGCAAGGCAATTGGCCATGTTTTTTGCAAAACGCATGACCAAATCCTCTTTGGCGAGCATCGGTTCACAGATTGGAAAACGCGACCACGCAACTGTTTTGCACGCTTGCAAGACGGTTGACAACTTGACTGAAACAGACAAGCAGTTCAAAAAATACGTCGAAGACTTGACCAACAAACTCACATTTTAAAAGATATGATGCGTGTTTTGATGGTTTGCCTCGGGAATATTTGCAGATCACCGCTGGCAGAAGGAATCCTTCAATCTAAAATAGCCGCTTCAAAAGTCTCTGTGGATTCTGCAGGAACTGCAGCCTTTCATGAGGGAAATATTCCCGATCCTAGGTCTGTCGAGATCGCAAATCACTACAACATTGACATCACTGGCCAAAGAGCAAGGGCTTTTACTCCTCAAGACTTTTCAAAGTTTGACCTAATTTATGCGATGGATCTTTCCAATTACAACCACCTGCTTGAGCTTGCTAAAAATAAAACAGACCGCGAAAAGGTGCATTTGATTCTAAATGACTTGTTCCCAAATCAAAACAGAGAAGTGCCAGACCCCTATTACGGAGGAGCGCAAGGTTTTGAAGAGGTGTACCAACTTTTAGAAGCTGCTTGTTCTTTGATTGCGAGTAAATTAACCTGATAATTGTACACGATGCGTATCGGAAAATTGTATTTGATTCCTACAACTCTTGGAGACACAGAACCTTTGGAGGTGATGCCTCTTTCAGTTAAAAAAGTAGTGGAAGAGATTGATTCTTTTGTAGTAGAGAATGAAAAATCGGCACGTCGATTTGTCAAAAAAATTGCCCCAAAAAAATCCCAACCGGATTTGAAAATCATGTTGTTGGACAAATATGCAGACGCAATAGAAGTACGACATTATTTGGACGATTGCGAAAAAGGAATTTCAGTAGGTATGTTGTCTGAAGCGGGAGTTCCTGCCATCGCTGACCCTGGTGCGGAACTGGTCAAACTCGCCCATCAAAAAGGAATTCAAGTGGTGCCTCTGGTCGGACCATCTTCTATTTTAATGGCCATGATGAGCTCGGGTATGAACGGTCAAAACTTTGCGTTTAACGGTTACCTCCCAATCGATAAATCCGAACGAAAAAAAGCAATCAAACGTTTGGAGAAAATCTCCAAAGAGATCAATCAATCACAGATTTTTATAGAAACACCTTATAGAAATGACAAAATGTTTGCCGATTTAAAAGCATATTTGTCCCCCAAAACTCGTCTTTGTATTGCGGCTGATATCACGCTTTCAAGTGAGTATATCAAAACTTTGTGCACAGAGGAATGGCAACGTGTCAGTCCTAATTTACATAAAAGGCCGGCAATTTTTATTCTTCACAATTAATTGAAAAGGGACTTGGCTAGCCTTTTCACAAAGTAAGTACATGGTTTAGGAAAGTGAGGTCACTTTTGCCATCCGGTCAGCTTTGATGGCTGAGGTGTCGTAAGCTGCAAATAAGCGCAGGTAACTTTCAATGGATGTGCCAAAAGCGTCTTTGAATTTCATTGTTCCATGGCTGCGTAAAAACTTTTTTACATTTCCAGCGCCTCCAAGGTGAGCAGCTGCCAAAATTCCCGACTCGGTTATAAAGATGCCATTGATGGTTTTTCCCTTGTTACGGCGGATGTCTTTCCTTAGGATCCATTTGTTGACAGAACACAGGGCTAGAAAAGCTTTTTCCTGCAATTCGGGAGTTTTAAGAAACGCGTGAATGTTATAGATTTCAAAGCGCTCTAAGGTGCTGCGTCCAAATTGGTATTTGCCTAGGTATCCGAGTTTGTTGACTGCTTTGTAATTGCCTTGCGACTCTTTTGAAGCCAATGCTTCCTTGAAGTGTTCAAAGTCGTTTTTTACATAAAGCGTTACAAAGGATGCAGTGGTTTCTTCTTCTGTCAATACAGTAGCAATGGTAATTTCAGGTTTTTTTGAAAACAAAGTGCCTGCGTGTAGTGTTGTAATTAGGAGCCCAAAAAAGACACTTGCGAAACTTTTTTTTCTGCTATATTTTCTATTTATCCCCATCTCGAAACGTTTTTTTTGGCGTGGCAAATTTACAACATTTTATTTGAAATAGCTGTTGTAGTATTCCAAATTGTCTTGGTTGTTTGTGAAATGCAGAACACTTAAACGGTTGCTGTTTCATTTCCAATGTGTATTTTTGAGCTTTGTAAATTCATCGTTAAAATTACAATTATGAAACAATTGTTGATCGCCAGTTCCTCAAGTATTGATGGAAGTGGTTATTTGGAATACCTTCAGCCCGCACTCGAAGTTTTTTTTAAGGGGGTCCAAAACATTCTGTTCCTCCCTTATGCTCGTCCTCAAGGCATTTCTTTCGATGCGTATACAGAAATTGCACAGCAGGGATTTGATTTTATGGGAATCAAGGTGACCGGCATTCACAGTTTTGACGATCCCATTTTGGCTATTGAAAAGGCAGAAGCTGTTTTTGTAGGCGGAGGCAATACTTTTGTTTTGGTTGATACACTGTGTCAAAAAGGGCTTATGACACCCTTAAAGACGGCGGTAGAAGCAGGACTACTCTATTTGGGAACAAGCGCGGGCAGCAACATTTGTGGGCCGACCATGCAAACCACCAACGACATGCCTATTGTGTACCCTACTTCTTTGAAAACTTTGGCAAGCATTCCCTTTAATATCAATGCACATTATTTAGATACCGATCCTGCTTCTACCCACAGAGGTGAGTCTCGAAAGACTCGGATTCAAGAATTCCATGAGTTTAATGAATTGTCTGTGTTAGGATTGAGAGAGGGGAGTTGGTTGCAAGTCGCTGGCAATTCCATTGTTCTCAAAGGAACTCATAAAGCACCCTTATTCCAAAAGAGAAAAGAACGAATCGATTGCAATAGCGAAACCGACTTTTCTTTTCTAAGATAGTTTTTGTTTTCGGTAAAGATAGTTGGGGTTTCCCTTGTTTATTTAGTAAGAAACTCGGTCCGTTATTTTCAAACCGTACCCCGTCATGCCTACCCGTTTTTTAAGACCCTCAGAATTGGAAATCAATTTCAAATTGTAAATGTCCAAATCGTGTAAAATTTGCGCGCCGATTCCAAAATCTTTTTCGTCCATGTTATTAGATTTTTGTTGTGGATTCGTTTCGCTTTTTATGTTTTTCAATGCTTGCAACCGTTTTTTTAAATTGAAGGATTGTACCTCTTGGTTGATAAACACCAAGGCACCTTTTCCTTCTTTTTCAATAAGTTGGAAAATTCTGTGCAATTTTTCATCAATATTGTATTGAAGCGTACCTAAAATATCGTTGCCAAAAGAATTGGGTGTTACTTTGACCAATACAGCCTCTTCTTTTTTCCAACTTCCTCTGGTCAGGGCGATGTGTATTTGGTTGTTGGTTGTTTGGTTGTAAGCCCGCAACCGAAAAGTTCCAAAGCGCGTTTCGATGTCAAAGTCTTCAATTTTTTGAATTAGTGAGTCGTGCTGCATTCGGTAAGAAACCAAATCTTCGATGGAGATGAGTTTCAAGTCGTATTTTTTTGCTACTTCTCGCAATTGCGGTAGTCGTGCCATGCTTCCGTCTTCGTTGAGGATTTCTACTAAAATCCCCGAAGGATCAAGCCCTGCTAGTCGTGCCAAATCTACGGCAGCTTCCGTGTGCCCAGTCCGACGAAGAACTCCTCCTTTTTTTGCTTTCAAAGGGAAAATATGTCCGGGTCTTCCCAGATCTATCGAACGTGTTTTCTTTTCTGTAAGCGCAAAGATGGTTTTTGAGCGATCCTGTGCGGAAATCCCTGTCGTACAACCATTGCCAATCAGGTCCACCGATACTGTAAACTGCGTGTTGTGCAACACCGTATTTTCATTGACCATCATGTTCAAACCCAATTCTTCACAGCGCTCTTCGATCAGCGGTGCACAGATGAGGCCTCTTCCGTGTTTGGCCATAAAGTTGATCATTTCTGGAGTCACCTTTTCTGCAGCGGCGATAAAATCCCCTTCGTTTTCTCTGTCTTCGTCATCGACTACGATGACAACTTTTCCTTGGCGAATATCTGCAATTGCCTCTTGTATGGTGTTTAATTTCATGGTAGGATGCTTCTCTTTTACTGGGGTTTGGAAAACCGGATTCGTGTTTTTAATCGACGGATTGTTTTTTTTATAAAAAAGTTATGTTTGTCAAAATTGACCAACCCAATTCCTTTTGTAGCTCTGCGAGTTAGAATAATTCCAAAAGGCGCCAAGAGCATTGTTGCCAGCCAACCACCAAAAGTAGCTGATATGGAACTTTCTTCAGCAATGTTTTTCCCGAAAGAATTGATGAAAAAATAAAGGACAAAAATAAGTATTGCCATGACCATAGGCAAGCCAAATCCCCCTTTTCTGATCAAGGACCCCAAAGGAGCTCCAATAAAGAACAACAACAGGCAAGATAGGGAAAAGGCAATCCGGTAATGGTATTCAAAATCAAATAAATTCAATATTTTACGTCTATTTTTATAACTTTCCTTGTAAACTTTGATAGTTCTTAAAGGCTTTTCTATGCTGTTCAATGCTTTTTGAGTCACACGAATTTGGCTGTTCAAGTCAAAATTTTGCAATATTTCTTTTTTTAAAGAGTGGTTTTGCAGGCTGTCCGGTTTTGCGAACAATTCTTTGGCGTTGCTTCGGACAAAAAAACCAGTTGCTTTGTTGTTCAAATAACTGTCATATGTAGCTTTCAAACTGTCGGACTGCTTGTCTAACTGTTTGATGTTTAGCATCATGTAGTGTTTTTTGTATTTTTCTAAATCCAAATTGTTGTCGTTCAATGCGGAAATATCAATATTCACCTTGTAGGTGTCAAATTTTGCAGAAGAAGCAGGCATTTTCTTTTTGTCTTTCTGCTTTTTTTTGTCTTCCGTATGGTCTTCGTAATAATAGCCGTTTTTCAAATTGAGAGTCATGTATTTACTCCCGGGTTGTGTGGTGATTTCGCCTTGTTCGGCCGTGATACAGATATCGTTTTTCTTTCCTCCCCTCAAATCGTAAATCCGAACATTTTTCAAAAGGTTTTCCTCAGGGCCGTATTTTTTTTCAAAGTAGATGCTGTATCCAGGGATTTCCGTATTAAAACTCCCTTCAATCAACGCCAATGCTGGTTTTTGTTTCTTCATATTGAAGAGCAAGTTCCGCTGTTTAAGAGATGCGTAAGGGTAGATGTTGTTGAGAAACAAGAAATTGATTGCACTGATCAGCAAGGTGAGAAAAATCAAAGGTCTGATCGTTCTTTTTAGCGAGATTCCGGAAGATTTGAGGGCCGCCATTTCATAATTTTCTGACAGGTTTCCCAAGGCCATGATTGAAGACAACAAAACACCGATTGGCAATGCTGTAGGAGTTACTTGCAAGCAAGTGTAGCCTAAAAATTTTAAGATATAAGAAAGGTCAATCCCCTTGCCTGCAATTTCGTCAAAAGCAAACCATAAAAATTGCATGACCAAGACAAACATCACGATAAAAAAAGTCGCGAAAAAAGGAATTAGAAAACTTTTCAGTATGTACTTGTCTAAGATTTTCAAGCGAGAATGTGGAATTATTTGTTGATGGTATAGTTCTCTTCGAGGTACTTTTTCTCGTCAAAGACAAAGAGGTTTTTTGAGATCGTTTGATTTGTTTTGAAATCTTCAATCTCGAAGAGGGTTTCTGTTCCATTGTTTCCAACCTCTTTGATGTTGTAGATTTGTTTTTTTTCTGAATTGATGCCCAGCATAAAATAGGAAGATTCTGCTTTGCTGTCAATAGGAATTAATTTGATGAATTGAATCTTTATGTCAGATATTTGTTGAGATTGATCCCAGACATAGGTAAAACCTTCTTTGTAAAAAGAGAGCAATTTGGAAGGGGTTAAGGTGGCTTCTTCGTCACCGCCTTCCACGATGTTGACTTCTTCGTCTTCGGGAACAATGACATAGGTGTTCTCTCCATCGTGAATAAATTGTGTTCCCATAAATTCAAGGTTGTACTTTTCGTTTTCAGTAGTTACAAAGCCATCGCTCTCTTGCTTCATTCCGACTTCTTTGTTTTCAAGAATGTATTTGAATTTGAAATACATGTTTTGATAGGTAGCCATATTGGCAGAGACCTCGTTCAAAAGAAGTTGGGCTTTGCTTGAAGATTGCGCAAAGGTGGTAATTCCTATAAGCAGGAGGGTGTATGTGGCAATTTTATTTTTCATAAATAAGTTTCTATTTTTTTTCATTTTGCAGCAATTGATTCAAAGCTTCATTGTCCGAGAGTAGCACTTGTCGTGCCTTGCTGCCTTCAAAAGGCCCCACGATACCAGCAGCTTCCAATTGATCAATCAACCGACCTGCTCGGTTGTATCCCAATTTCAATTTTCTTTGCAGCAAGGAGGCGGATCCTTGTTGCGCTTGAATGATCAACCGAGCGGCATCCTCAAAAAGCTTGTCCCTTTCCGAGATGTCTATATCAAGACCTGTGCCACCTTCTTCACCGATGTATTCGGGGAGCAAATACGCGTCGGGATATGCCCGTTGAGATCCGATAAAATCTGTAATTTTTTCAATTTCTGGGGTGTCCACAAATGCACATTGAATCCGCATGACATCATTTCCGCCAGAATACAACAGATCTCCCTTGCCAATCAATTGATCGGCTCCAGAAGCGTCTAAAATCGTTCTAGAATCAATTTTTGAGGTCACTCGAAATGCAATTCTCGAGGGGAAGTTTGCTTTGATGATTCCCGTAATTACATTGACCGATGGGCGTTGTGTGGCGACGATCAAATGAATTCCGATGGCTCTTGCCAGTTGTGCCAATCGTGCTATCGGAGTTTCCACCTCTTTTCCTGCGGTCATGATCAAATCTGCAAATTCATCAATGACCAAAACGATATAAGGCAAAAATTGGTGTCCGTTGTCTGGATTTAGTTTTCGGGCTTTGATTTTGGTATTGTATTCTTTGATATTTCTCACCATGGCCGATTTTAATAAATCGTAACGATTGTCCATCTCGATACACAATGAATTTAAGGTATGCACAACCTTTGTTGTATCTGTGATGATGGCCTCTTCTGTGTCCGGAAGTTTTGCCAAATAATGGCGTTCAATTTTGTTGAATAAGGTAAGTTCTACTTTTTTAGGGTCTACCAAAATAAACTTTAGTTCCGCCGGGTGTTTTTTGTAGAGCAATGAAGTTAAAATCGTGTTGAGCCCTACGGACTTTCCTTGCCCCGTTGCTCCTGCCATCAATAGATGAGGCATCTTAGTCAAATCCACGACAAAAGTTTCGTTGGAAATTGTTTTTCCCAAAGCGATGGGCAGTTCCATTTTTGATTCTTGGAATTTTGTGGAGGCAATTACAGATCGCATGGATACGACTGTTGGATTGCTGTTCGGCACTTCGATTCCAATGGTCCCTTTTCCGGGAATTGGAGCGATGATCCGGATTCCCAGCGCAGAGAGTGATAGTGCGATGTCGTCTTCTAAGTTTTTGATTTTTGAAATCCGAACTCCTGCATCGGGAACGATTTCGTACAAAGTGACTGTCGGTCCAACTGTCGCTTTGATTTTGGCGATGCCGATTTTATAATTTTTAAGGGTTTCGACAATTTTGACTTTGTTGCGTTCGAGCTCTTCAGCGTCAACAGCGATTGTTTCGTTGTATTCTTTCAAAAGGTTGAGCGTGGGAAATTTGAAATTCCCCAATTCGAGTTTCGGATCAAACTGACCAAACTTTTCGACCAAATTGTCGGCGAGGTTTTCTGTGACTTTTTCTTCGTCCGTGTTTTTTTCGATTGCAATTTCTACAGTGTCTTCTAGGGCTGTTTTTTTAGGTTTTTCCAAGTTAGTTTCGAGTTCCTTTTTCTCTGTGGCAATAGGGGGGGCTTCTGGAGTTTCTTCGGGTTTGGAAAATGAGGAAAAGTTTTTGATGGTCGGCTGTATGTTTTCTAAAGACAGTTCAAACTCAGATTTGTCAGCTTGCTCTATTTTTTCTTCTTCCACAAGTTCCTTTTGAGCACTGTCTGTCAAGGTTTCTTTGGAAGCTTTTTTTTCAGAGCTGCTTTTGGTAGTTGCTTCCCTTTTTGGGAACCAGCTTTTTATTTTTTTGACATTGATCCCAAAACGAACAATGAAATAAGTCAAATACCCAAACAGCAACAGCAAGCTCAATCCAATGTTTCCAAGGTACAATTCCAAATAACTATTTAGTTCCCTTCCGATGACTCCTGAGAGAAGCGAAAAATTCTCATTTAAAAATCCAAAACTCGTTGAAATCCAAATCATGCCCAGCAAACTCCAGTTCAAGGATTTAAAAATTCTTTTTATTGGGATCAAGAGCAATTGGTAGCTGCCTGTCAAAAAAAGGAGAAAAGGAATGGCAAAGGCAGCAATTCCAAAACCTTTGTAAATAAAAAAGAAACCCAAAGAAGCTCCTATCTTACCTAGGAGGTTTTGAGCGACCACTTCTTTGTTTTGAAATTCGAGTAAAATGCTTTGATCCTCTTGCCAACTAAGGAAAAAGGAAATAAAAGAGATGCCCAAAAACACGCCAAACAACAATGTAAAAACACCGATTACCGTCTTAACTTGGGAATTGTTAAAAAAGGAGCTCACTTTTTCTGAAGGCTTGATGTGAAGCGTATTGTCCTTGGTTTGCTTGGGTTTTCTCATTCAAATACAGCTGTGATTAAGGGATAAAGGTACAAAAACCGATGTGATTAGTTTATAAATTTGGGCAGATATATAAGGAAACCAATAACGAAAGAGACGAGTGCTGCTATGGCAACGGCTCCTGCTGCGATGTCTTTGATTTCTCCGATTTTTTCGTGGTATTCTGGATGGATAAAATTGGCAATTTTTTCAACACTGGTATTCAGTCCTTCTGCGACCATCACAAGGCCAATTGCAAGAAATTGAGCCGTCCACTCGGAGGTGGAAATGTTCATCGAAAAACCCAAAAAGGTCAGTGCTGTTCCGATGCCAAATTGCAACTTGATGCTGTTTTCATATTTTAAGAGCATCCACAGGCCTTTCAAGGCATATTTGATACTTTTGAACCGGTCTACTACAAAGGAGTCTTTGGAATTCTTCATAAGCTTGCCGCGTTTATCGCTGCTTCGTAATTGGGCTCGTTTCCGATTTCCGAAACCTGCTCGGTATAGGCAATGTTACCTGCTGTGTCAATGACGACAATAGCTCTCGACAACAAGTCTTCAAAAGCCCCATCGGTTATTTTTACCTGGTAGTCTTCTCCAAAAGCGCCGGATAGATCGGAAAGATTCAAGGTGTTTTTGATGCCTTCTGTCGCGCAAAAACTTTCGTGTGCAAAGGGCAGATCTTTGGAAATACATAAAATCTGTGTGTTTTCCAGCGCACTTGCTTTTTGATTGAAATTCCTTACGGAGGTTGCGCAGACACCTGTCGCAATGCTCGGAAAAATATTCAAAATCAATGTTTTCCCTTTGTAGTCTTCTAATGTTGTTTTTGACAAATCCGAACGTCTTAAAGTAAAGTTTGGTGCTTTGTTGCCGACTTCCGGAAGGTTGCCATTTGTTTTTGTTGGGGTGCCTCCCAATTTAATTGATGCCATGATGTTGGTTTAGATGTTTTTCAAATGTACGTTAAAAAGAAAAACTCTCGAAAAAATTCGAGAGTTTTGTTTCTGTTTTTGATCCTTTTAAAAGAATTTTAAAAAAGATTAATTTTCAGACAAGTAGCTTGCGACACCTTCGTGTGTAGTCGTCAATCCTTGTTTGTCAGAATTCCAGTTGGCAGGACATGCTTCACCGTGTTCTTCGTTGAACTGCAATGCGTCTACCATTCTTAAAGCTTCGTCTACATTTCTTCCCAAAGGCAAGTCGTTGACCACTTGGTGACGAACGATTCCTTCTTTGTCGATCAAAAACAAGCCTCTGTACGCGATCAATTCTCCATCAGCTTGCAGTTGTTCGTTGTCATCGTAAAAGTAATCTCCCGCCAAGACATCGTAGTTCTTTGAAATTGTTTTGTTGGTGTCAGCGATGATCGGGTAGGTCACTCCTTGTATTCCTCCTTCAGATTTGGCCATTTGCAACCATCCCCAGTGTGATTGTTCAGTATCTGTAGAGGCGGCGATTACCTGTACATTTCTTTTTTCAAACGCCTCCAGTTTTTCTTGAAAAGCATGCAATTCTGTCGGACATACAAACGTGAAATCTTTTGGGTAAAAGAACAACACTACGTATTTGTTTCCTTGAAATTGTGACAAGCTAAAGTTTTCTGCAAACTCATTTCCATTGATCACTGCTTGCACACTAAAATCGGGTGCTTTTTTTCCTACTAATACTGCCATTTTACTTGTTTTAAGTTATTTTAAATATTGTTAACAGAACAAAGATAACTAATAACGGGATGACTGACCGATCTGTTAAATTTTTAAATTCGATTTTGAAATAGATTTTTCTTATGGCAAAAATAGGTTGCCTGTTTTTCGATTTGTCCTAAACTTCCAAAACACTGTTTTCAGCATTGGCAAAAGCGTTCCACTTAAGCGCATCTGGATTTTCCTCATTGACGTATGTGCCATCCACAAGGTATTTGAATTCGTAAGAATTTCCCTTTTCTAGAGAAACGATGCCTTTGAATTTTTTGTTTTTTAATTTTTTAAGTGGAGTAGCTCCTGCATTCCATTCGTTAAAATCGCCCACTACGGAAATGCTGTTAGCTTCTTTTGCAGTAACTTCGAAAGTCACTTTACAAACAGGTTTGCTCTTTAAATATTGTTTTTTAATTGCCATTTTTATAGGGTTTTAAATTCGTTGTAAAATTAGGAATTGTTAGGCTTCTAGCAAAACAAAAAAGAACACTTGCTTAAAAAATAAGAGATTGACAAAGTGCTACTTGTAAACTTGTCAATGTTGTTTTTATTTAAAGAATAATCTGTCAATTTTACAATTTGAAATTGTTTTCATTGAACTTTTTTCTTAAAAAAAACTTGAATTTTATTTTTAAACGGAGAAAACTTTAAAAAAGTCGACGAATTTATTCAAATTCACTTGTAAAGTGCAGTTGTACAGAAGGATATTTGTCTTGTGTCATCTGAATTGTAAATGCAGAATCGGCAAGAAAAACCAACTGCCCTTGCTTGTCTTTTGCCAAGTAGCGTTGTTTTACCCTTTTGAAATCTTTGAATTCTTCGTTGTTTTCAGTCGGTTGTACCCAGCAAACTTTGTGCATTGGGAGGTTCTCATAAGTACATTTGGCTCCGTATTCATGTTCCAATCGGTATTGGATGACTTCGTACTGAAGGGCTCCAACGGTTCCGATCACCTTTCGACCATTCAATTCCAGCGTGAACAATTGTGCCACACCTTCGTCCATCAACTGGTCCAGACCTTTGTACAATTGTTTGGCTTTAAGCGGATCGGCATTGTTCACATAGCGAAAGTGTTCGGGAGAAAAACTCGGAATTCCTTTGAAATTTAAAATTTCACCTTCTGTCAAGGTGTCGCCGATTTTAAAATTACCAGTGTCGTGCAGACCGACAATGTCTCCTGGGAAAGATTCGTCCACAATCTCTTTCTTTTCAGCAAAAAAGGCATTCGGACTGGAGAATTTTACCTTTTTGTTGTTGCGCACGTGCAAATAAGGGCTGTTTCTTTTAAAAGTACCCGATACAATCTTAATAAAAGCCAAACGATCTCTGTGTTTGGGATCCATATTGGCATGAATCTTAAAAACAAACCCGGTCAGTTTTTCTTCTTTGGAATCAATCAAACGCGTGTCGCTCATTTTGGGCTGTGGTGTCGGGGCGATCTCCACAAAGCAATCGAGCAATTCTTTGACACCAAAATTATTCAAGGCCGATCCAAAAAACACAGGTTGTAAGTCCCCATTTAAGTATTCCTCAGCATTAAAAGTTGGATAGACACCAGAAACCATTTCCAATTCTTCACGCAAGGTTTCGGCCGCAGTTTCTCCAATGCTGTTGTCCAGTTTAGGGTCTGATAAATCAGTAAATTCAATACCTTCCGAAATAGTTTGTTTTGCATTTCCGGAAAACAAATTCAATTTCTTTTCCCACAAATTGTAAATTCCTTTGAAGTCATAACCCATTCCAATTGGAAAACTCAGTGGGGTTACCCTCAATTTTAATTTTTGCTCCACTTCATCCAACAGGTCAAAAGCATCTTTTCCTTCACGGTCCAATTTGTTGATAAAGACGATGGTGGGAATTTTACGCATTCTGCACACTTCTACTAGTTTCTCGGTTTGTTCTTCGACGCCTTTGGCAACATCGATGACCACAATCACACTGTCTACAGCAGTGAGTGTTCGGAAAGTGTCTTCTGCAAAATCCTTGTGACCAGGCGTGTCCAAGATGTTTATTTTTTTGTCCTTGTATAGAAATGCAAGTACAGAAGTCGCTACGGAAATCCCCCTTTGCCGTTCGATTTCCATAAAATCGGAGGTTGCCCCTTTTTTGACCTTGTTGTTTTTTACAGCTCCCGCTTCTTGGATGGCACCTCCAAATAAAAGTAATTTCTCTGTCAATGTTGTTTTACCCGCATCTGGGTGGGAAATGATTCCAAAGGTGCGTCTGCGTTTGATTTCTTCTAAAAAAGACATTTTTTATCGTGTATATGTTCTCGAAAAGGGTGTTTTGCGCGCTAAGGGAGCAAAGATACAGGTTCCTTTTTGTTCTTGAAATGATTGATTTGTTTTTTTATCAGCCCAAAAAAGCAATGGACATCCCTAACAGGATGGCGATGAACTTTCGGATGTTGAATTTGTGATCTTTGGAGCTTTCAAAAAGAATGACGGTAGAGATGTGTAGAAAAATCCCAATGGTCAGGGCTGTGATTTCAGTGTGATAGCTCAAGAGTAAAGGAATTTTCTTTGCCAACAAAGCCCCCAATGGGCTCATCATCGCAAAGAAAACAATAAAAAGGTAGCCTTGTGTTTTGGGCAATTTGGACTGCAATAAAAAAGTAGCCAAGACAATACTGATGGGTATTTTATGAACCACAATAGCCCAAAGCAATTCCGAATTGTCGGCGTAACCGATTGGGATTCCCTCTGAAAAAGCATGAATGCTCAAGCTGATCAAAAGCATCCATGGGAAGGCTGTGGCATCTGAGCGCAGATGAATGTGCCCGTGTTCTGCTCCTTTGGAAAAAGATTCCAAAATGGATTGAATCAAAATACCGGCCAAAACAAAAAGTCCCACAAGGTTTATAGAATGGTTTTTCGGTGACGTATTTTCGTACACTTCAGGCAATAAATGCAAAATGGTTACAGCCAATAGAAAGGCACCACTAAAAGCCAATAAGAGACGTACCGCTTCTTGCTTGGGTTTGAAAACCATCATCACAAGTGCGCCGGCAAGAACAGAAAAAATCAAATAAAGAAATATCATTTGGAAAGTACTAAAATAAAACGATTGGATTTTTCTTTGTCAAAAGCATTCAAATTATAATCCCCAAAAATATGCTTTATTTTCAAACCTACCTGCTCGGCATAGGATGTAAATTTTTTGGCGTCCAAACATTTGACGCGTTCGTAATAGCTGTGGTATTTCCCTCGGCTTGTAAATTCAATTTTTTTGACAATAAAGTTGTTTTTTAGCTCACGAGTGATTTGAAAATCAATTCCATCCAAAGTCAAGGTTTCTTTTGGAACCAAGTTTTTGAGTGTCTTTTTAACATTCAAATAATCAATTACGGCCACTCCGGAATCGTTCAAGCTGTTTTTGATGTTTTCCAACACACGGAGGTCGTCCGAATCCTCTACAAAATAACCAAAACTGGTAAAAAGGTTGAAAATAGCATCGTAACAGTTGGAGATGGGGAGCCGCATGTCTTGAACTATAAATTGCAAGTTTTCGTTAGCATGTGCACTCGCTTCCTTGATGCTGTTTGGGGACAAATCCGCCCCGGTCACTTTGTATCCTAAAGAATTTAGGTAGATAGAATGCCTTCCTTTGCCACAGGCCAAGTCCAAAACAGTGCTGTCTTTTTGCAGGTTCAAGAAAGAAAGCAAATTGGAGACAAAGAGTTCTGCCTCTTCCACATCTCTGTGTTGGTACAAAATGTGGTAATACTTGGTATTGAACCAATCGGTAAACCAATCTTTTTTTGAGGACATAAAACGTGTGGTTTTGCGCAAAAATAGCAATTAATATGTAAGAAACGGCAGGAGTTCTAAAATAGGGATGGTAAGGGTTTTCTTTTTTTTGAAATTTCCATACATTGCATGCCTGAGCGCCTTTCTTATTTTAGCTTTACAGAAGAGGGGTTACTTCGAATTTATAAGGGTGTAAAATGCAGTAAAATGATAGAAAAAACAGTCAAGTGGGGTATTCTCGGATGTGGTGATGTAACCGAAGTCAAAAGCGGTCCTGCATACCAACAAGTTTCAGGATTTGAATTGCACGCAGTCATGCGACGTGATCTTGTCAAAGCGGAAGACTATGCAAGACGCCACCAGGTGCCTAAGTTTTACGGAGATGCTGATGCGCTGATCAACGATCCAGCAGTCGATGCGATTTATATTGCTACCCCTCCCGACAGCCATGCTCGCTATGCCTTAAAAGTCGCTGCGGCTGGAAAAATCTGTTGCATCGAAAAACCGATGGCTCCTTCTTACGAGGATTGCTTGGTCATCCAGGAAGCTTTTGAAGTAAAAAAACTCCCGTTATTTGTGGCTTATTACCGCCGCTCATTGCCGCGTTTTGAAAAGATAAGATCTTGGTTGGAAGTTTCGAAAATTGGAGACATCCGCCATGTAAGTTTGCATTTGAGCAAAGCTGCCAGTCCCCTCGATCTTTCAGGAGCTGTAAATTGGCGTACGCAGGCATCCATTGCTTATGGGGGGTATTTTGACGATTTGGCAAGTCATGGTATGGACTTGTTACTACACTTGTTAGGGCCAATTGAAAAGGTTCAAGGCCATGCTTTTAACCAACAAAATCTGTACACTGCCAAGGATGCTGTCGTAGGCAGTTGGGTGCACAAATCCGGAGTCACAGGTTCGGGAGCTTGGAATTTTGGTGCCTATAAAAGGGAAGACCGTGTCGAGATTTTTGGAAACCAAGGAAAAATAAGCTTTGCTGTTTTTGAAGATCTTCCCTTGCAATTAGAAACAGTATCGGCTCAAGAGCGTATCTTGATTGAAAATCCGAAACACATTCAGAGTCACCACGTCCAAAAAATAAAAGAACACCTTTTGGGCCAGGCCACGCATCCTTCTTCAGGAAAGACAGCAACACATACAGCATGGGTACTCGATCGCTTGTTGGGTAAATAACAGGAGACACCTCTCTCCAATACCTCCCTATTTTCGACTCTCAAGACAAGAACTAAGGCCTTATAAACATAGTTGTGTCATGACCAGGACTTTCAAAAATATAAACGCCAGAGACCAAAAAAGAGGCGTCAAGTTGGTTTTTAACCAAGCCTCGAAATTTCAGTTGCCCAAAGAGATCTCGAATTTGTACTTCTTCATAGCTCTTTATCTCCTTTATGTAGAGCATTTCGTCAGCATCTTTAAAATAAAATGTAAGATGTGTGCCGGCCTCTTCTTCCTCTTCTCCTTCTTTGATAGGTTTTACCCTGTTTGAATGAGAAGTAGCATCGTTTTTAAATTGCCAATCGGATGAGGAGTCGATTTTGAAAAGATGATTTTGTGAATGGCTATGGGTTGTGAACAAACAAAACCACACGAAAAGGACTAAGGAGTAATTTTTGATTTTCATAATTTCCGAGAATTAGGGTTGATTCATCATAGTCCTAGAAAAACGGGTTTTTGGACTACATGCTTGAATTGCTCGGGGGAAAATGAAAACCAAAATAAAGTTTGGCCTTGGGTCACTATTAGTAAGACGTCTTAATATACATATTTTATTCGATTTTGACAAGTTCTTAAGCTCTTATTTTTATTTGTTTGTAAAACAAAATTAAGAAGAGTTTTGCTGAGAAAACAACGCTCAAAATCAGGACACACCTGTTTTTTTTATTGTGTAAATAGCCTATCTTTGCCGGAAAGTTCACATATTTATTATTAGTTATAAAGAAAGGCGGAAGGATTAGACCTGTTGAAGCCTTAGCAACCCTTTGTGTTTCAGCACATAAATTTAAAGAAGGTGCTATATTCTACCGATCCCTCGGAAAGATAGCTGCAAACAACAGTCTTTTAGCCCCTCTTTTTATCGGTTTTTTCAATTTTAGAAATTGATTTGCTAGCTCGTAAACGAAGAACAACAAAAAATAGGACAAACAAATCACAGGAAAAAGAAATGAAATCGATTGGTGAAATACTTAAAGAACGCATCTTGGTCCTCGATGGAGCCATGGGTACCATGCTCCAAGCCTATCATTTTTCTGAAGAAGATTTTAGGGGAACACAATTCAAAAATTGGCCTTTGTCTGTAAAAGGGAACAACGACATGCTCTCCATCACACAACCCGATGCGATCAAAGCTGTTCATAGGAGCTATTTTGAAGCAGGAGCCGACATTGTGGAAACCAACACTTTTTCAAGTACCACCATTGCGATGGCCGATTACGAAATGGAAGACCATGTCTACCAATTGAACTTTGAAGCTGCAAAAATTGCCAGAGAAGTGGCGGATGAATTCACAGCATCACAGCCCAAAAAGCCACGTTTTGTTGCGGGTTCTATAGGACCAACCAACAAGACAGGGTCCATGTCTCCCGATGTCAATGACCCCGGTTATAGAGCCATTACTTTTGACGAATTACGAATCGCCTACAAACAACAAGCAGAAGCATTGTTGGACGGAGGGTCAGATTTACTCTTGGTAGAAACAGTTTTTGACACTTTGAATGCCAAAGCCGCTTTGTTTGCCATAGAAGAAGTCAAAGAAGAACGACAAATTGAAGTACCCGTTATGTTGAGTGGGACCATTACTGATGCCAGTGGTCGAACCTTATCTGGTCAAACAGCAGAAGCCTTTTTGATTTCTGTATCTCACATTCCTCTTTTGAGTGTGGGCTTGAATTGTGCTTTGGGGGCCCAGGCCTTGATTCCGCATTTGCAAGCCATTGCCAGCAATACAACATACGGAGTTTCTGCACATCCCAATGCAGGCTTGCCCAACGCCTTTGGAGAATACGACGAAAGTCCGCAAGAGATGGCTGCACAGATCAAAGAATACCTCGATAAAAAATTGGTCAACATCGTAGGAGGTTGCTGTGGGACGACACCCGATCACATTCGAGCCATTGCCGAATTGGTCACCGAATTTAAACCGAGAGAGATTGCCTTTCAGAACAATAAATAGAAAGTAATTGATACTAAAAGATAGATAATATCAAAAACAGCATGCAAGCGATCAAACAAACAAATTACCTAAAGTTGTCAGGACTAGAACCCTTGGTTTTAAGTCCACAAAGCAACTTTACAAACATAGGAGAACGAACCAATGTGGCAGGTTCTCGTAAGTTTCTTCGTTTGGTCAAAGAAGAAAAGTATGACGAGGCACTCGCTATTGCAAGAGAACAAGTAGAGGGGGGTGCTCAAATCATCGACATTAACATGGACGATGGGATGATTGACGGGAAAGAAGCCATGGTGCGTTTTTTGCACTTGATCATGGCCGAACCGGACATCTCTCGTGTCCCCATTATGATCGACAGTTCCAAATGGGAGATCATTGAAGCTGGCCTGCAGGTAGTGCAAGGAAAATGTGTGGTCAATTCCATATCCTTAAAAGAAGGAGAAGACGTTTTTCGACATCAAGTAAAACTCTTAAAACGGTATGGAGCTGCCGTCATTGTAATGGCCTTTGACGAAGTCGGGCAAGCAGACAATTACGAACGTCGTTGTGAGATTGCCCAAAGGTCCTACAACATCATGGTGAACGAACTCGGTTTTCCTTCCGAGGACATCATTTTTGATTTGAATATTTTCCCTGTTGCAACCGGGATGGAAGAACACCGCCGCAATGCCATTGATTTTATCGAAGCGACTCATTGGGTGCGGAGCCATCTGACAAATGCAAGTGTGAGTGGGGGTGTGAGCAATGTGTCGTTTTCTTTTCGAGGAAACAATACCGTTCGAGAAGCCATGCATTCCGTGTTTTTGTACCATGCCATCCAAAAAGGCATGAACATGGGAATTGTAAACCCTTCAATGTTAGAAGTTTACGACGACATTCCAAAAGAATTGTTGGAACATGTCGAAGATGTCATCCTCGACAGAAGAGCCGATGCCACCGAGCGCCTTTTGGATTTTGCTGACTCTGTCAAAGGTGTTGTCAAAACCCAAGTACAGCAATTGGAATGGAGAGAGAAACAGTTGCAAGACCGAATCACACACTCTCTGGTCAAAGGATTGGATACCTTTATAGTAGAAGATGTAGAAGAAGCACGTCTCTTGGCAGCAAAACCGTTGGAAGTGATCGAAGTTAATTTGATGATCGGAATGGGTGTTGTGGGGGACTTGTTTGGCGAAGGGAAAATGTTTTTGCCGCAAGTCGTCAAATCGGCACGTGTCATGAAAAAAGCGGTGGCCCATTTAATGCCTTTTATCGAAGCAGAAAAAGACGAAAATTCAAGAGCACAAGGAAAAGTCTTGTTGGCAACCGTTAAAGGAGATGTCCACGATATTGGTAAAAACATCGTAGGTGTCGTCTTGGCCTGTAACAATTATGAGATTGTAGATTTGGGGGTCATGGTGCCGCCCGAAAAAATATTAGAAGAAGCTCAAAAACATCAGGTAGATGTCATAGGTTTGAGTGGCTTAATCACCCCTTCTTTGGACGAAATGGTTCATATCGCGAAAGAAATGAAGCGGTTGGGTTTTGAAATTCCTTTGTTGATTGGAGGTGCTACTACTTCAAGGGCCCATACAGCTGTAAAAATTGCTGAGCAATACGATCATGGAGTTGTGCATGTTTTAGATGCTTCTAGGTCGGTACCTGTAGTGAGTACTTTGATCAATGAAAATACCCGTGGAGAATTCCTAAAAGAAACCTATGCAGAATATGACAAGTTACGCGACGGATATTTAAACCGTGCTCGTAAAAAAGTGTACCTGCCACTAGAAGAAGCAAGGGCGAATAAATTTAAGATCGATTGGAATGCTGAGAATCTATACAAACCTAAGAAATTAGGAGTGGCGGTAATGGAGGATTTAGATTTTAACGAACTCGTACCTTATTTAGACTGGACACCCTTTTTTCAATCTTGGGAATTGCATGGAAAGTATCCTGCAATATTAACAGATGCCGTAGTAGGGGAGCAGGCATCTGAGTTGTTTAAAGATGCAACGGAAATGTTGACTCGTATTTTAGATGAAAAATGGTTTACAGCAAAAGCGGTCTATGGATTGTTTGCTGCCAATACAAAAGAAAACGCTGATGATATAGAAGTATATACAGATGCAAATAGAACGGAGGTTCTTGAAACCATCTTGACCTTACGTCAGCAATCTAAAAAAGGAGCAGGGAAACCAAATATTGCTTTGGCAGATTTTGTAGCCCCAAAAGAAACAGGCTTGCAAGATTATATAGGAGGTTTTTGTGTAACTACGGGGTTTGGTGTTGAAGAAATAGCAGAAAAATACAAAGAAGACTTAGACGATTATAACAGCATCATGGTCAAAGCTTTGGGAGATCGTTTCGCAGAAGCATTTGCAGAGTATTTACACGACAAAGTTCGAAAAGAGTTTTGGGGCTATGCTTCCGCTGAGAATTTATCGAATGAAGATTTGATTCGCGAGGAATACCAAGGAATTCGTCCTGCACCAGGATATCCTGCTTGTCCAGATCATACAGAAAAAAGAACCCTTTGGCGTTTGTTGGATGTAGAAAAAAACATTGGTGTAACGCTCACCGAAAGCTTGGCCATGTGGCCAACAGCTTCCGTTTCAGGTTTGTACTTTTCACACCCCCAATCTCGCTATTTTGGCTTGGGAAAAATCACCAAAGAACAGGTACATGACTTTGCCAAACGAAGAGGGTATACAAAAGAAGTGGCAGAACGTTGGTTGCAACCAAATTTAAACGAGTAGTTTTGAAAAAACATTCAAAAACTCAAATCAGAAAAGAGAAATGAAAGTAGTAGACCATATAGAAAATGCCCAAGGAAACACCTTGTTTTCATTTGAAATCGTACCTCCTGTAAAAGGACAAAACATTCAAAAGTTGTATGACAACATCGATCCTTTGATGGAATTCAAACCTCCTTTTATCGATGTCACCACCTCGAGAGAGGAATACGTTTACCTCGACAAAGGCAATGGGTTGTTGGAGCGCAAAGTAACGCGTATGCGTCCGGGGACGGTTGGTATTTGTGCTTCGTTGAAATACAAATACGACGTGGACCCTGTGCCACATGTCTTGTGTGGTGGTTTTACACGAGAGGAAACCGAGTATGTTTTGGTGGATTGTCATTATTTAGGAATTGACAATGTAATGGCACTTCGCGGTGATGCTATGAAACATGAACAGCAATTTTCTCCCGTTTCAGGAGGGAATCATTACGCGACGGAATTGGTGGCACAAATTTCCGATTTGAATACGGGAAAATTTTTACACGAGACCATCGAAACTCCCCACAAACCAAATTTCTGTATCGGTGTGGCTGGATATCCCGAAAAGCACTTTGAGTCTCCTAGTTTGGAATCGGACTTGCTGCGTTTGAAAGAAAAGGTAGCAGCAGGAGCGGACTATGTGGTCACTCAGATGTTTTTTGACAATCAAAAATACATTGATTTTGTGGCAGCTGCCAGAAACATCGGTATTGACATCCCTATCATTCCGGGCATCAAGCCCATAGCAGTTGAAAGACACCTTCAAATTCTTCCAAAAGTTTTTAGTTTGGATTTGCCTTTGGCCTTGGAAAAATCGGTGCTTGCTTGCAAGGGAGATCGCCTAGCCATTCGCCAGGTAGGAATTGAATGGGCTATTCAACAAAGCAAGGAGTTGATTGCTTTTGGAGTCCCCACAGTACATTACTATTCCATGGGGAAATCCGACAACATTGTCAAAATTGCGAAAGAGGTTTTTTAGTACGGCATCAATTGGGCAAATAGGGCTATAAGAAAAAGTGATTTGAACAGGAAGTTTGGATTCGTTTATTTTATTACTTTTGTAAGTGATAACTCAATAGAAATTAAAAAAAAATATTATGGCATTAGAAATTACAGACGCAACCTTCGAAGAAGTCGTATTGAAATCCACTCAACCTGTATTAGTTGATTTTTGGGCAACTTGGTGTGGACCTTGTAGAATGGTAGGGCCCATCATCGAAGATTTGAGCAACGATTATTCGGGCAAGGCTGTTGTTGGAAAAGTAGATGTAGACAACAACCAAGAATTTGCTGCCAAATACGGAGTGCGCAACATTCCAACGGTCCTTTTGTTCAAAGACGGTGAAGTGGTAGACAAGCAAGTAGGTGTTGCTCCCAAAGCGACCTATGCAGCAAAGATCGATGCAGTTTTGTAGGTGTTTTGCTTTGAAATAAAACAGATAAACGAGGGTCTTGCGACCTTCGTTTTTTTTTGCCGTGTTTTCCGATGCGTTTAAAAAGAGCGGTTTTGGTTTTTTTATCCTAAATTTGAATTTGAAGCATTCTAGAATTTTTATTGACATCTCATCCCGTTGAATTTTATGCAAGAAAAGTTAATCTCTAAAAAAAAGCCAAGTTTTCCCATAAGTAAAAAACTGAGCACCTACTTGACACGGTACAGCAGGAACGTCATGATGCCGGTTTTTTACGACGATTTGCTGCGTTATTCGGGGTCGGTTGAGGTCTTTGATAAAACGGGAGCAGACACCTTGTGGATTCGAGTGTATTACAAGGAATACGAAAGAGATGAGATCGATTTGAGTTTGAAAAAAATCTACACCATTCTCCATGCAGATGGAAGTGACGGCTCCTTGCCATACCTAAATGTGGATGCAATTGACTATTGTACATTTGGGAATTCCAAACCTTTCCGCATCAAAATTCGAAATGTGTTGAATGACAATTACATGTACATGTACATCAAACGCGCAGATGCATCTCGAGTATACGGCTTAGAAATTGAGCACCTTTTGTCTCCAGATCGCATCAATTTTTTAGTGCACAAAGACACCTTGGTGGAAGAACACATACAGGGAATTCCTGGAGATGTATTTATGAGCGAAGGTTATGAAGATTTCTCTTCCAGAGATCAAAAACAATTGGCAAAGGAATTTGTAAAATTCAATGAACGTTGCATACTTCGCCTCTTGGGAGACATGCGTTCTTACAACTATGTCATTGTGCCTACCCACGATTTTGATCAGGTTCAATTTCGAATCAGGGCCATTGATTTTGATCAACAGTCCTACGAAGGAAGGATCAAAGTATACATGCCGCAATTTTTAAAGGAAAATGGTAAGTTTGTGGAAATGGTTCACAACAATTTGAGAGAGGAATCTATTCAGCAATATAAAATCGAGGAACGGTCTGCCATTTCAAAGCGAATCATTCGGGTAAACGACCGCATCAATTTCTTATTAGAGTGTATGTCAGAAGACCAAATATCGTCTGAAGAAAAAGTGAAAAGACTGCGAAAAGACCTTTTCGATTACACCAAAGACAAAAGGTTTAAAACCTGTAAAAATATGGGAGCAATCCTAAGAGTTGCATTTGATTTTGTAGTTCGGAATTATGAAAATGTCAACCACTACGTGATCCATTGAACTGAAAAAAACAATAGGTCAAACAAGTATTTGCAAGGAAAAAGGAATGGTTTGGAAATGGGCTTAGTAGTGGTCAAAATCGATGTCGTCCAAATTTTCCATATCTCCAAAGCCTTCTTCGGCTCCGTAGGCGTCGTCTTCAAAAGTGTCTCTTGAAGCCTTGAACTCTTTTTCGGGGGCTTTTTCAGGGACATCGCCAATGGAAAGAACCAATTTGGGCAAGGCATCATCCGATTTTTCAACAACCGCAATCAGTTCCACAAAAAAGGTCCACATCTCTAAAAAGTCGTAGACATAGATCATTTTTTCTCCAACCGACTCTATGTTTTGATCGATGGTAGTGTTGGACATGCAAAGAGCCTTCGGACTTTCGTCCATGGAGATGAGAGGAATCTCTTCTCCTTGTGTCCACTCGTCATCTGTTCTGTAGAAAGAAGCCATTTGTTGGCCGTTAAAACCAAAGACATGGGCAATCGTATTGTGCAACTCTTCAAGTGTGCTGCTTGCATTAATTGCAATCGTACGAATGACATCCTTTTTAAGGTCAAGAACAATTCTGATTTTAAATACCATTATTTAGGTCTATAGTTCGTTGCAAAAATACTCTATACATTTTAGGGAATCTAATTTTAATTTAAAAATAAAACCCACTGCAATCCCAAAAGCTAGGAGTCTCAAATATCCCCATTTTTTGGGATTGTATCGCTTTTGTCTTGTGTGTATCTTAGGGATGTATTAAGTGGTTGATACCTTAAGCGGTTGGGCTTGCTGTTTGCAAGTGGGTCCACCGTTTTTGTGAAGAAAACTTACAAAAGAAGAAATTCGATTCCTTTTGGGCAAAAGGATTGCTGAGGAAGTTGTATTTTTACAGCTCAATAGTATTTCATGGATAAATCACAAAAACTCAAGGCCCTCAATGCCATCACCAAAAACACGTTGATGGAAACTTTGGCCATTACCTATACCGATGTGGGAGAAGACTATTTGGTCGCGACCATGCCGGTCAATTCCACAGTACACCAGCCGATGGGTCTGCTTCATGGTGGTGCCACAGTGGCTTTGGCAGAAAGTGTAGGCAGTGCTGCCTCCCATATGTTTATTGACACTGCGGCTTTTATCGTCAAAGGAATCGAGATCACCGCCAATCATTTGAAAAGTAAAAAAGAAGGCTTGGTGACAGCTACTGCAACCATTCTTCATAAGGGAAAAACTACACATCTATGGAAAATCGAAGTCACAGACAGTGATGGAGCGATGGTTTCTTTTTGTAAATTGACCAATATTGTTTTGCCCAAAACAATTCAATAATTCACATTTCTATTGGCAACAGCACCTTTTTTATTTGAAAAACTCAAAGAGTCGTATGCAGAACAACTTCCGTTTGTAGCCTACAAAATAGCCAATCAAAACACCGTAAAAGCGGTATTTCAAAAAGACGCCCAATTGCATTTGGTCAAGGACTATACAGAGGAAGGTTTTGTTTTTGCTCCTTTTGATTCCGAACAAGCTCCTGTCTTGTTCCCAAGGCACACAGCTATGGAAGTGCCCTTTGCTATGGAAGACTTGGAAAAAGTTGCTTTTGAAAAAAGCAAAGTTTTTCCTGAAAGCACTTCTCACCAAGAAGAACACTTGCAACTTGTCAATAAGACCAAAGAATTTTTAGGTAATGCTGCTGTTTCTAAGGTCGTGATTGCCCGTTCCAAAACCATCTCTTTCCCCGATTTTAATTTTTTAAAAGTATTCCAGCGCTTGCTGTTGCACTATCCCAATGCAACCTCTTATGTTTGGTACCACCCTAAAGTTGGCTTGTGGATGGGGGCCAGTCCAGAACTTCTTTTGGAAGTCAAAGATGCCAATTTTCACACCATGTCATTGGCAGGGACACAAACCTTTCAAAAAGGGGTGGAGGTCACTTGGGGAGCAAAGGAGTTGGAAGAACAAAAGTTGGTGACCGACTATGTGGTTGCCAATTTAAAAAAATCGGTCACTAGCTGCTCTGTTTCTGAAACACATACGGTAAGAGCAGGAGCTCTTTTGCATTTGAAAACTGCCATTTCAGGGACTTTGGATGCCGACAAAGGCCTGTCAGAAATCATTGCTACGTTGCATCCTACACCAGCAGTTTGTGGTTACCCAAGAGAAAAAGCAAAGGCATTTATTCTGAAAAATGAAAAGTTTGATCGCACCTATTACACGGGTTTTTTTGGTGAATTGAATGTTGATTCCCAAACAGCCTTGTACGTGAACCTTCGTTGTTTGGAAAGAGATACTTCGGAGTCTCTAAAACTTTATATAGGCGGAGGAATTACTGCCAAGAGCAAAGCCGAACACGAATGGGAAGAAACAGTTTCTAAATGCAGAACCATGGAGGCTGTTCTTTAATTTTTTTGTACTGCAACAAAAACAATCCCTCAAACAAGGAACACTTTACTCGGGTGGTTCTTCGATTTATTCGTAAATTTGCAAGACGCGAGTTCTTTCTTTTTTTTGAAAGGAAACTGGTTTTGAGACAAAAGCAATTAGGTAGGATACAGTATACTTTTTTAGATGAAATACCCAAAAAATGAGTTGGCACAATTGGTGATTGCTTCTTTGGTTTCTCAAAACCTCGAAGATGTCATCGTATCACCAGGTTCAAGAAATGCCCCGTTGACCATTGGATTGACCAGTCATCCCAAAATCAATACTTACAGCATCGTAGATGAAAGATGTGCCGCTTTCATAGCACTTGGAATGGCGCAACAAAAACGTAAGCCCGTTGCTTTGCTTTGTACTTCTGGCTCTGCTTTGCTCAATTACTACCCAGCCATAGCAGAGGCTTTTTACAGTGAAATCCCTTTGGTGGTCCTTTCCGCTGATCGGCCAGAACACTATGTCGATATCGGAGATGGGCAAACCATACGTCAGAAAAATGTCTTTGAAAACCATTCTCTCTTCAATGCCAATCTTCGGGAAGGGGCTTTTTCTTCAAACAAAGAAAAGCTTGAATCAGCTCTTTCTAAAGCGTATTCAGGCAAAGGCCCCGTGCATATAAACATCCCTTTTGAGGAACCTTTGTATGATACAACACCTACACTTTTAGAGTTGGAATCCAAAGCTCCGTTCAATAGCAATGATATGTTTTTAGAAGAAACACCGTTGGACGTCGATTTTTTGCAAGAACACGCTGATGTTTGGAATCAAGCGTCCAAAAAGATCGTCTTAGTAGGGGCGCATTATCCAGACGAATTGTTGCAAATCCAGTTGCAGCATTTTTCGAAAGATCCGTCTGTTTTGGTTTTTTTAGAAACAACCTCTAATGCGACAGATCCTTGCTTTATCAATGGGATAGACCAATTGTTATTTCCTTTGAACGACGAGCAATTAGAGCAATTGAAACCCGATATTTTGTTGACTTTAGGCGGGATGGTCGTTTCCAAAAAAATCAAACAATTTTTTAGAAAACACCGCCCCGATGCACATTGGCACATCGATCCTGTAAAACCCATGGATACCTTTCAATGTTTGACACAGCACTTCAAAAAGACGGCCCAATTGTTTTTGAGTCAGTTTTTCTTTTTGACTCAGCCAGTTGCCAGTTCTTATCAAAAAGAATGGCTTCAAATAAAGCGAAGACGCAAACAACAGCACGCTGCATTTCTCGAAAAAGTCATTTTTTCTGATCTCAAAGCGCATGAGTTGATTTATGCGACGCTACCGGATCAGATTCATTTGCAATTGGGAAATAGCTCGGTAGTTCGCTATGCACAATTTTTTGAGATGAAACCTTCTTGGCGCATCTTTTGCAATCGCGGAACGAGCGGAATCGAAGGAAGTACCTCTACGGCTATTGGCGCAGCTATGGCCGCTGAGAGTCCAACGATTTTTATCACAGGTGATTTGAGTTTTTTTTACGACAGCAATGCGTTGTGGAACGCCTATGTTCCGAACAGTTTTCGAATTGTACTGATTAACAACAACGGAGGGGGAATTTTTAAAGTCATTCCGGGGCCCTCTTCAAGCGGGGTGTTGGATTATTTTGAAACACCACACGGTTTGAATGCAGCACAACTTTGTAAAATGCATGGGTTTGCTTACCAGAAAACTTCCGATGAACAGCATTTGAGAAGTTGCTTGCAAGCGTTTTATCAAGAGAGCAATCAACCGAAACTGTTGGAAATAACTACCCCGAGTGCTGAAAACGACCTCGTTTTAAAGGCGTATTTTAAAGAATTATAAAACATTGAATTTTAAACAAGACATATGGAATTAGAAATAGGTGAAGAAGTAGATTTGATTGTAGGACGTTTTACGCATGTCGGGATCACCGTTCTCGTTAATGATACCTATGAAGGGATGTTGTACAAAAACGAAGTTTTTCAAAAAGTCCGAGAAGGTCAAAAGTTAAAGGGCTATGTTAAAAACCTTCGTGAGGATGAAAAAATAGATATTTCATTACAGCCTATCGGTTTTTTAAATAAAATTGACACGAACGAACGTTTTGTTTTGGAAAAACTAATGGAGACCGAAGACGGTTTTTTGCCATTGAACGATAAAAGCAGTCCAGACGATATCAAATACCACTTGAAAATGAGTAAAAAATCGTTTAAGAGCGCGATAGGAGGACTTTACAAATTAAAACGAATCACGATCGCTGCCAAAGGAATTTATCTCAAAGAGAAAAACAAGGAAGGAAGCGCTTCAAAAATTTAATAAGACGTTTTGACTGCTACTTCGTTGCTTGTATTTTTCAAGTCTTCTTTTTTGTCATCGTACTCACACGAGCGATGTTTTCATAAAAAAGACGGGACTCAGGGCTGTCACTTGGAATTTTGACATAGCCTTTTTTGTAATGGATTGCTGCCTTTCGATAATCCATGTCCATTTCATATAAGCGTCCAAGGTAATAATCCCCCATGGGTTCTTTGGGATGCGTATCCAGCGCGAATTCACCCAAATCTTCCAAATAATTGCTGTTTTCACTTTCGTGGAAACTGTCTTCAATTGCGTAAAAATCAGTGACCCGAATCTCCTTTTCTTCTCCGAAAAGGTACAGTATGTTTTCGTATTTGTAGCGCAGGTATTCAATTTTTGCCAGTGGAGATAGGTAGGCGACCTTGTTTTCGTACTCTCTTTGGTCGATGCCAGAATAGCCGGTAAACACATGTTCCATGGCACTTGCAATTCCTTGCGGGATGCTGGTCAGTTCGCTGACTTTATCAAAATTGTCAAAACGATAATTGAATACATTGTTTTCACTATTTGAAAGGTATCGGTTTGCATCGGAGGTCTTATTTTTAACGAGTTCTTTGGAGTCGTTTATGCGAGAGAGGTAATAGTAATATTCTTCGTTTTTCAGTGCCTTTGAATAGTTCTTTAGATTTTCAGGCATGTGAACTGCGAACTGAGGGTTGAGGTTGATGTAAGCATTGAAAACAGGTTGGTCTTCAAACATAAAGTAATTCGCAAAATTTGCTGTGAGTTTGTCACCTATGATGGTTTTGAAGTTGGAAGTCCGGAAGTTTTCTTGAAGGAATTGCAGCAAATCATTTTTGATAAAACCAAAAGTTCTCCTGCTAATTTGAGTTGGAAGACCGGAATAGTTGTCAAAACCGTAGTTTAGATAATTGAATTCTTTGAATTCTTGAGAAATGCCTACAATGATTTGAGAAGGCGCTTTGTCATTTTTTGCAAACAATTTCGAAGTTGCTACATACGTGTCAAACAAGGCATCAGAATTCAAAACTACCGCGATGGGAAAAGCCAAGTTAGCGTCAAAATAAGTTTCAGGAATAAAAATTTTGACTTTTTGGATTTTGTTCAGGTACTTTGAAAAGACTTCCGTTTCAATAACCTCTTGCGCATGTGTTTTTGAAAAAACAAAAAGCAGTAAAAGGGGACCAATAACTTTTTTCATAGCGATGTACTTATTGTGCGTTCGAAAATACTAATTTTTTTAGTTTTTTCAATAGTTATATCTTTACAACGAATTAAAATAACAATTATGATGCATGCAAAATGGAAAGATACAAAACCTTCGCCTCACTTGGGAGAAGCGTACCGAGATATCACCTATCGAAAATCTGGGAATGTCGCGAGAATTGCTTTCAACAGGCCAGATGTTCGCAATGCATTTAGGCCCAGAACAACTTCTGAATTGTACGATGCGTTTTACAATGCACAAGAAGACACTTCTATAGGGGTGGTCTTGCTCTCTGCAGAAGGCCCTTCTAGCAAAGATGGGGTCTATTCCTTCTGTTCTGGCGGAGATCAAAAAGCAAGAGGTCATCAAGGTTATGTAGGAGCAGATGGCATGCATCGTTTGAACATCTTGGAAGTGCAGCGCTTGATTCGTTTTATGCCCAAAGTCGTTATTGCTGTCGTGCCCGGATGGGCTGTTGGAGGAGGGCACAGTTTGCACGTGGTGTGTGACCTCACACTTGCCAGCAAAGAACACGCCATTTTTAAACAGACAGATGCCGATGTAACTAGTTTTGACGGAGGTTATGGATCTGCGTATTTGGCCAAAATGGTCGGACAGAAAAAAGCCAGAGAGATTTTCTTTTTAGGAAGAAACTACTCCGCTCAAGAGGCCTTTGAGATGGGAATGGTGAATGCAGTGGTGCCCCATGACGAATTGGAAGATACCGCCTATCAATGGGCACAAGAGATTCTAGAGAAATCCCCAACTTCGATTAAGATGTTGAAATTCGCAATGAATCTAACCGATGACGGCATGGTAGGCCAACAAGTTTTTGCTGGAGAAGCCACCCGTTTGGCATACATGACAGATGAAGCCAAAGAGGGAAGAGATGCCTTTTTGGAAAAAAGAAAGCCAAATTTCGATAAAAACTACATCGTATAATCCTTGTTACACTTATTTTAGTAGCTTTGCTTATTCGCGGGTTTGAATGTAGACAGATACGGTCTTTTCAAACTCTCAAAAAAAGTTAAAAACTCCTGTTAGAAATGAAACCTCAACTAGTAACGTTCTTAATAAAATGTCCCGATCAAAAAGGAATCATTGCCACTTTGACGAATTTCTTTTTCAAAGAAGGCTTCAACATCATTAGTTCTCAGCAATACACAAATTCAATCGATCACACTTTTTTCATGCGAATTCGATTGACTTCTGATGTTTCTGTGCATTTGAGTAAATCCGAATTGGAACAGCGGTTTTCAGTCCTGTCAGAAACCTATCAAATTTCTTGGCAGGTGGATTACGGTCGCAAAAAACAAAATGTGGCTATCATGGTTTCTCATACAAGTCACAACCTATATGATCTTTTGCACAGGCACAAGGAAGGCAAGCTGAATTGTGTTGTGAAGATGGTGGTTGGCAATCATTTGAAATTAAAACCCGTCGCAGACATGTTTGGTGTGCCTTTTTACCACAAACCTATCGGCGAAAGCACCAAAGAACAGCAAGAAAAAGAAGTGACGGAACTGTTTGATACAGAAGGGATAGACTTAGTAGTCATGGCGCGTTACATGCAGATCTTGTCCAAAGAGTTTGTCCATCATTTTCAAAATAGAATCATCAACATTCATCATTCTTTTTTACCCGCTTTCCAAGGGGCCAATCCTTACAAAAGAGCTTACGAGCGCGGCGTCAAATTGATTGGTGCTACGGCACATTACGCCACCGAAGACTTGGATGAAGGGCCGATCATCGAGCAAGGTGTGGAACGCGTGTCTCATGAGAGTTCGCCGAATTCCTTAAAAAATATCGGTGCCGATATCGAGACTCTCGTGTTGGCAAAAGCTGTCAATTGCCATCTGAACAATCAAATCATCATTGACGGAAACAAAGCCATCGTTTTTCCGGAAGCTGGAGAGTAATCCAAAGAAAAAACTCTAATTGAAACCCTATGAAGATTATCTGTATTGGAAGAAATTACACCAATCACATCAATGAGTTAGGGAGTGAAAGACCATTGGAGCCTGTTTTTTTTCTAAAACCGGATTCAGCTGTTCTGCCAAAAAAAATGCCTTTTTTTATCCCTCCTTTTTCCGACAATGTGCACTTTGAAGTAGAAGTGGTGGTCAAAATTAACAAGGTGGGGAAATACATCGATCAAAAGTTTGCACACAAATACTACGACGAGATCGGTTTGGGAATTGATTTCACAGCGAGAGACGTTCAAGAACAATGCAAAGCAAAAGGCTTGCCTTGGGAAAAAGCCAAAGCTTTTGACGGCAGTGCTGTCGTCGGTATTTTTTTTAAAAAACACAGTTTGGGCGATTTGTGCAAGCTTTCTTTTTCGCTGCATAAAAATGGAAACTTGGTGCAAGAAGGAACGACCCAGTCCATGTTGTGGTCTGTTGATGAGTTGATAGCCTATGTTTCTCAATTTTTAACCTTGAAAAAAGGAGATCTTATTTTTACAGGAACCCCTTCAGGTGTAGGTCCTGTCACTAAAGAAGACCTGTTGTTGGGAACCATTAACGGCCAAAAATCCTTTGAAATTAAAGTAAAATAAGACCGTTGATTCTTTCTGTTTACAAATACTTCTTAAGCCATTCCAATTTTCTCTAAAAAGGCCCAAATAAACTAGGCAATGTAGCAAGTGTAATTGTATCTTGATCTTTATTCAATAAAATTTTTTTCAAACATCTTTGCCGTATCTTTGTCATTAAAAATTGCATCATTTGAAAGCAGAAATCATCACCATCGGAGACGAAATTCTCATCGGTCAAATTGTGGACACCAATTCGCAGTGGATGGCCATAGAGTTGAACAAAATAGGGGTTTCGGTCTCGCAAATAACCTCTGTGCAAGACGAGAGAGATCATATTTTAGAAGCCCTAAAGTCGGCAGAGAAAAATGCAGACATCGTGCTGTTGACAGGCGGTTTGGGACCGACCAAAGACGACATTACCAAACACACCTTGGCCCGTTATTTTCAAGACACCTTGGTGCTCAATGCATCCATCGTCACACACATCCAAGAAATGTTTTCCAAAAGAGGCATTCCTTTTTCTGAATTGAACCGCCAACAAGGTTTGGTTCCGAGCAAGTGCATTCCCTTGCACAATGCCCTTGGGACCGCTCCGGGGATGTGGCTTAATGAAAACAAAACCATTTTTGTTTCCCTACCCGGAGTCCCTTATGAGATGAAAGGTTTGATGCTAGATCACGTGCTTCCGAAAATCCAAAAGACGTTTACATTGCCTTACATTCTTCATAAAACACTCATCACTTATGGGATGGGTGAAAGTGCTGTGGCTTTGCGGATCGAAGCATGGGAAAACCAGTTGCCAGAACAGGTGCGATTGGCCTATCTGCCTTCGGCAGGAAAATTGAGGCTGCGCTTGTCAGGAAAAGGATTTTCCAAAGAACTGCTCACATCTCAAATAGAAAAAGAAGTCAAGCGTTTGGAGCCTCTAATTGCAGACATACTGGTTGGGCAGGAAGACACACAGAATATCGAGGTAGTTGTCGGTCAGTTACTTCGCGAGAAAGCGATGACCTTAGCTGTTGCAGAAAGTTGTACCGGCGGAAGTATTTCGAGTTTGTTGACAGCAAATCCAGGGGCTTCTGATTTCTTTGTTGGAGGACTGGTTGCTTACACAGCAGTACTAAAAACAAAAGAATTGAACGTGTCAGAACAATTGATCGCGATGCATTCCGTAGTAAGCCCGCAAGTAGCAGAAGCAATGGCTCTGGGTGTTCAGCAAAAAATGAATTCAGACTTTGCTGTTGCAACTACCGGCAACGCAGGTCCATCTGCCGATCAAACGGACAAAGAAGTGGGGAGCGTCTGCATTGCTATCGCAACCCCCAAAGGCGTTTTTTCAGAAGAATTCAACTTCGGTTCGCCTCGAGAAAAGGTCATCCAAAGAAGTTCTTTCAAAGCCTTGGAAATGCTGAGAAAAGAAATTCTAAAAAACTATTGAAAATTGTTTGGAGGTATCTATAAAAAATCGTTAATTTGCACCTCGTTTAGAAATAATATTAAAAAGCGTTTAAGATGTCTAGAGTTTGTGAACTTACAGGTAAAAAAGCAATGGTAGGGAATAATGTATCCCATGCATTGAATAGAACAAAAAGAAAATTCAACGCCAATTTGATTACAAAGCGTTTTTATATTCCAGAAGAAGACAAGTGGGTGAAGTTAAAAATTGCTGCTTCTACTTTGAAAAACATCAACAGAAACGGAATCAGCGCTGTACTTAAAGAAGCTCGAGAAAAAGGCTTTATCAAATAAGATTTTTCTTCAAAATAAATAGATAGAAATGGCAAAAAAAGGAAACAGAATTCAGGTAATTTTAGAATGTACGGAGCACAAAGCGACGGGACAAGCAGGTACCTCAAGATATATCACAACCAAGAACAAGAAAAACACTCCTGACAGAATGGAATTGAAAAAATTCAATCCAATCTTGAAGAAAATGACTGTTCACAAAGAAATCAAATAAGGAAGACATGGCAAAGAAATCAGTAGCATCGTTACAGACAGGTTCAAAAAGATTGTCAAAAGCAATCAAAATGGTGAAATCTCCAAAAACAGGAGCTTACACGTTTGTAGAAGCAATCATGGACCCCTCAAAGGTAAACGACTTTTTGAATAAAAAATAAGTTTGTCCTTTATACAAGTCAAAGCTACTTCCGATTTATTTGGAAGTAGCTTTTTTTATTTTTCCCATAAAATTTAGGTATTTTTGAAAAGGCCTTTTATAATTTTAGATTGCAAACAAACCTAGCCGCCATCCCATGAGTTTTTTTAAGAAAATATTTACCACTGATAAAAAGGAAACCTTGGACAAGGGTTTGGAAAAATCCAAGACGACTTTTTTTTCAAAACTGACAAAAGCGGTAGCGGGCCGGTCAACCGTAGACGAAACAGTCTTGGACGAATTGGAAGAAGTGTTGATTTCTTCAGATGTTGGAGTAGCAACGACCTTAAAAATCATCGACCGCATTGAGCAACGTGTTGCCAAAGAAAAATACATGGGCACTGATGCCTTGAATCAAATTTTAAAGGAAGAAATTGCAGCCTTGTTATCGGAAACCAATCGAGACAGCGCAACTGATTTTGAAATTCCTGCTGGTAAAAAACCCTATGTACTCATGGTAGTGGGAGTCAATGGGGTAGGAAAAACAACCACCATAGGAAAACTGGCTGCCCAATTTCATAAACAAGGCCACAAAGTGGTTTTGGGAGCTGCCGATACCTTTCGAGCGGCGGCGATAGACCAACTCAAGGTTTGGGCCGATCGAGTTGGGGTACCCATCATTTCGCAAGAAATGGGTTCTGACCCCGCCTCCGTGGCTTACGACACCCTTAAGTCTGCCGTAGCGCAAGCTGCTGACATCGCGATCATCGATACCGCGGGGCGCCTGCACAACAAAGTCAATCTCATGAATGAATTGACAAAAATAAAACGCGTCATGCAAAAAGTGGTCCCAGACGCACCCCATGAAGTCCTGTTGGTATTGGACGGTTCAACCGGTCAAAATGCCTTTGAGCAAGCCAAACAATTTACACTTGCCACAGAAGTCAGCTCCTTGGCAGTAACGAAATTGGATGGAACTGCAAAAGGCGGTGTGGTCATTGGAATTTCCGATCAATTTCAAATACCCGTCAAATACATTGGTGTGGGTGAAGGAATTGATGATTTACAAGTCTTTCATAAAATGGAATTTGTCGATTCTTTTTTCAACTGAGAATTTTTAAAACACCGAACCATATTTTTATAAAGTATTTAGCACAACGCTCATCCATTCCCTAATTCATCAGATATGCGCACAAAATCATCAAAACAAAACAAAATCAATGTCGTCACCTTGGGATGTTCCAAAAACATCTACGACTCTGAAGTATTGATGGGCCAATTGAAAGCCAATGACAAAGAAGTTGTGCACGAAGATGAAAATGATGACGGAAACATCGTAGTCATCAATACCTGTGGATTTATTGGAAAGGCCAAAGAAGAATCTGTCAATACTATTTTGCACTACGCTGAGAAAAAGGCAGCTGGAGAAGTCGATAAAGTTTTTGTGACAGGCTGCTTGAGCGAACGCTACAAGCCCGATTTGGAAAAAGAAATCCCCGATGTGGATGCCTACTTTGGCACCCACGACCTGCCCAACCTTTTAAAAGTGCTAGAAGCAGATTACAAACACGAGCTCATCGGAGAACGCCTTACGACCACCCCGAAACACTACGCATACCTTAAAATTGCTGAAGGATGTGACCGCCCCTGTTCTTTTTGTGCCATCCCTTTGATGCGTGGTAAACACGTTTCTACCCCCATAGAAGAACTCGTAATAGAGGCAACTAAATTGGCAGCAACAGGAATCAAAGAACTGATTTTGATTGCCCAAGATTTGACCTATTATGGATTGGATATTTACAAAAGACGCGCTTTGGCAGATTTGCTAAAAGCATTGACAAAGGTGGAAGGGATTGAATGGATTCGCTTGCACTACGCATTTCCTTCAGGATTTCCATTGGATGTTTTAGAGGTCATGAAAACAGAGCCAAAAGTTTGCAATTACCTCGACATCCCTTTGCAACACATCAATACAGAAATTTTACAATCCATGCGTCGTGGTACCACTCATGAGAAAACAGTCAATCTGATTCGTAAATTTAGAAAGTCGGTGCCTGAAATGGCCATTCGAACAACCTTGATTGTGGGCTACCCCGGAGAGACAGATGCTATTTTTGAAGAATTGAAACAATGGGTCATCGATTCGCGTTTTGATCGTTTGGGCGCCTTTGCCTACTCCCACGAAGAAAACACCCATGCGGGAACTCTCAACGATGACGTACCGGAAGCTGTAAAAGAAGCACGTGTGGCTGAAATCATGGAAATCCAAGCCCAAATTTCTTTTGAGCTAAACCAAGAAAAAGTAGGAAAAACATTCAAGTGCCTGTTTGACAAAAAAGACGGAAATTACTTTGTCGGTCGTACAGAATTTGATTCGCCAGATGTAGACAACGAGGTTTTGATCGATGCGACACAACACTATGTGCAGTTAGGTCAATACGTAGCTGTAAAAATAACCGAAGCTGGGGATTTTGACTTATACGGAGTGCCTGAATCGGTAGTTGGCAACTAGGACAATCTTTTTTTTAAGTTAGGTTTAAACAAATAATCTTATTTTAGCTTTGTAATGTTCATTTGATTTTTTGTTGCAAAACAAATTTTGATTGACAAGTAGGAAAATTCAATGCAGCGCAAACACATCCCCTTTCAAGAGACTGGCTATTTTTCAAAACTAATCTGTGATTATTTAGATCAGAAAACAGCGGTGCGCCCTTTGTACAACAATTTCCCCGATAAGAAAGGATTTCAAAATCAAATAGCTCTTAAGAAAAACGATTTCTCTAAAAGTTCCCGTACTGTTTTGGTCAAAAGTTTGGAGCAGCAATACAAGGATGTTTCCAAGACCAAATTGACAACAGCCAACATTGCCTCTCTTTCAGATACGTCGACATTTACGGTAGTTACGGGTCACCAATTGAACCTTTTTACAGGACCGCTTTATTTTTTGTACAAAATAGTCAGCACCCTCAATTTGGCAAAAGAGTTGAAGGAACAATTTCCAGAAAACCATTTTGTGCCCGTCTATTGGATGGCTTCAGAAGACCACGACTTTGACGAGATCAATCATTTTTTTGTCAACAATAGCCGAATCAATTGGGATGTTCCAAGCAGTGGATCGGTTGGGGGACACGATACAAAAGGATTGGAAGCTGTTTTGGAAGATTTTTCGAAAGCGATTGGGTCCAGTGCCAATGCCACCTATTTAAAAAACCTGTTTCAAAGGGCCTATTTAGAAAAAGACACTTTGACAGCAGCCACACGCTTCTTGGTCAACGAGCTTTTTGGAGATTACGGTTTGGTGATTTTGGATGGAGATGACAAAACATTGAAAGAAGAATTTGTTCCTTTTACGCAAAAAGAATTGTTGCGTCAAGATGCCATCAAGGCACTTGCAGAGACAAACACCTATTTGAAGCAAAATTACAAAGTGCAAGTCAGTCCAAGAGAAATCAATTTGTTCTATTGTCGAGAAAACATAAGAGAAAGGATTCTTGTCGAAGGCGATCACTACAAAATTAACAACACATCACTTTCTTTTACCAAAGCTGAAATTTTAATAGAATTACAAGTATATCCAGAGCGTTTTAGCCCCAATGTCGTCTTGCGTCCTTTGTACCAAGAAGTTGTTTTGCCAAATATCTGTTGTATTGGAGGAGGGGGCGAGTTGGCATATTGGTTGCAATTGAAGGAGCTCTTTGCAGAATTTCAAACGCCTTACCCCATTTTGTTACTTCGAAATTCAGCCCTTTTCCTTACATCCAAACAAGTCGAAAAATTGCAACATTTGCAAGTTTCTACAGCAGAACTCTTTTTACCCCAGGAAGAACTGTTCGCGAAGAAGACGAAGCAGTTTTCCAAACTTCCCTTAGATTTTGCAAGCCAAAAAGAAACCTTGGCAACTCTTTTCAAAGGCTTGAAACCATTGGTTCAGCAGACGGACGCCTCTTTTGAAGGAGCTTTGAGAGCACAAGAAAAAAAGCAACGCAAAGGTCTCGAAAAACTTGAAAAACGTTTGCTAAAAGCGGAAAAGAAGAAATTGTCTGGTGTTTTATACCGCATAAAATCCCTACAAGACGAACTGTTTCCAAGAAAAGGATTGCAAGAGCGAAATGTCAATTTTTCAGAGTTGTACTTGGAAGTTGGTCCGGAACTGATTCCCATGTTGATGCAAAATCTACGCTCTTTTGAGCAAACGTTTGCACTTTTGGAGATCTAAATATCTAACAACAGGAATGGGTTTTTTATCAATTGAAAAGAAACTACCTTCGCAGCTCAATTACCAAAATGAAAGTACGATTAAATTGGGACCAATACACGTCAGAGTTCAGGAGGAACATCAAATTGGCTTATCCTGTGATGCTCGGCCAATTGGGGCATGTTTTGGTAGGTTTTGCTGACAATATCATGGTAGGAGAGTTGGGTCCAGCACCCCTTGCAGCCGTGTCATTGGTTAATAGTTTGGCATTCATTGCTTTTAGCATTGGTATCGGCTTTACCCTGGCCATCACACCTTTGGTGGCAGAAGCCGACGGCCAACAAAATACTGAAAACGGTCAAAGTTATTTTCAGCATGGAATCATCATGTCCATTGTATTGGGCATTCTTTTGACTTTGATTTTGTTTTTGATGAAACCCCTGCTGTCGGTGATGCAACAACCTGAAGAAGTTGTCGCTTACGCCTTGCCTTATTTTGACATGCTTGCATTGTCAATGCTTCCTCTGTTGGTCTTTCAAGCCTACAAACAATTTGCAGACGGAATGTCACATACCAAATATGCAATGCGGGCTGCCGTTATTGCCAACGTACTCAACATCGCGTTGAACTACCTTTTGATTTATGGAAAATTTGGTTTTCCAAGAATGGAATTGATGGGAGCCGGTTTGGGAACTTTGATTTCGAGAGTTGCCATGTTTGGATTCTTGCTGTATATGGTGCATCGCAAAAAAGAATTTGCGGACTTTGTCACTCCCATTCGATTTTCAAACATCAAAAAGAACGTACTTCAGAAAGTTTTTGATTTGGGATATCCCAGTGCCTTGCAAATGTTTTTTGAAATAGGGATTTTTGCTTCTGGAATTCTACTTGCGGGGGTGCTAGGTACTCATGCGCAGGCCGCCAACCAAATCAGTTTGAATTTGGCTACGATGACCTTTATGATTGCCATTGGACTTGGGGTTGCTGCCACCATCAGGGTGGGAAATCAAAAAGGATTGAAAAATTTCAAAGAATTGCGAAGGATAGCACGTTCTGTTTTTTTGTTGATGTTACTGATTGATATATTTTTTGCACTAATATTCATCGTTTTTAAAGATTTTTTGCCATGGTTGTATATCGACGATGTCGAAGTTGTAAAAATTGCGGCATCCCTTTTGGTGGTGGCCGGTCTTTTTCAGATTTCTGATGGGGTTCAGGTAGTCGTTCTTGGTGCTTTGCGAGGACTGCAAGATGTAAAAGCACCCATGTACATCACTTTTGTTGCCTATTGGATCATCGGATTTCCAATCTGTTATTATTTAGGAATCCATACCAATTTGGGGGCTTTAGGTATTTGGATCGGTTTGTTTGTAGGTTTGACCGCTTCCGCAATTATGTTGTACCTTCGCTTCCACAAACTCACTCAAAAATTAATCAAACAATAGGTTGAATTTTCGACCATATTTAACAAAGTCAAACGTCAATTCAAAAGAAGGTTTAAAACCTCGACTCGTTTGACCAAAGAAATAGATACACCATGGAAATTCCAAAATTTTTATTAGGAGACAACACTCGAAGTGCCAAAGATGCTATTTTTGTGATTCACACAGAATTCCCTCGTTTCATTATCAACCTCAAAGACGATGAAATTGAAATGATGGACGATTTGATAGGAAGTGACGAAGAAGAACTTGCTGTTTTGGTCGCTACTTATATTGAAGAAGCCTCCGCTTTTTATGATGCCGAAATGAAAGCTTACGAAGAAGAATAGTTTTTAGAGACAATACCGACCCTTATGAATTTTAAAGATTTACAACTCAACAAACCTATTTTACGCGCCATTGCGGAAATGGGCTACGAGAGACCTACTTTGGTGCAAGAAAAAGCCGTCCCTTTGATTTTAGAAAAGAAAGATCTGATTGTCTCTGCGCAGACAGGTACTGGGAAAACAGCCGCCTTTGCGCTGCCTATTTTACAGTTGTTGTTTGACAGACAAGACGCTCCAAAAAAAGGAAAGAAGATCAGAGCCTTGGTTGTAAGTCCCACACGTGAACTGGCGATTCAGATCGAAGAAAACTTCAAATCCTATGCCCAATTCACCAATTTAAGAACCGCACTAGTGTTTGGAGGAACCTCTATCGAACCCCAGAAAGAACTTTTGGAAAAAGGGGTAGACATTTTAATCGCTACTCCAGGAAGGTTATTGGATCTTCACAAGCAAGAATTGGTAAACTTAGACTTTGTAGAAACCTTTGTTTTGGACGAAGCAGATTTGATGTTGGACATGGGATTTATCGACGATGTCAAAAAGATCGAGCGACTCTGTCCAGAAAAAAAACAAATACTGCTGTTTTCTGCAACCATGCCTCACAAAGTCATTCAGTTGGCGAGTTCTATTTTAAACGCGCCTGAAACGGTAGCTGTCTCTCCTACATCCTCAGTGGCAAAAAATGTCAGCCAAGTCGTTTTTTATACACCAAAGCCCAAAAAAATGGAATTGTGTTTGCACCTCCTTCGAAACACAATCAAAGGAAACATCCTTATTTTTAGACGCACCAAATTTGGAGTTGAAAAACTTGAAAAAACGCTTAAAAAAAACGGATACAAAGTAGATAGTATTCACGGAGACAAACCACAAAGTGAACGGCAATTGGCCCTGCAAAAATTTAAAAAAGGGGACCTCAATATTTTGATAGCTACAGATGTCGCAGCTCGGGGTATTGACGTCAAAGACTTGGACGCAGTTGTTAATTTTGATTTGCCAAATGTGCCCGAAACCTATGTACATAGAATCGGGAGAACAGGAAGGGCTGGCGAGTTGGGAACTTCGTATTCTTTTTGTTCCGCTGATGAAAAGAACTATTTGGCTAATATTCAAAAACTAATCAACACCCATATTACAGTCGAGGAGGAACATCCGTATCCGCTCGATCCAAAAGCAAAACCAGAAGTGCATAAGAAACAAGGCAGTCCACACCGAAAAGGACGTAAATCGGCATCGTCTAAGAAAAACAAAAAACGTTGGTATTGATTGATTCTCAAAAAGAATAATTCTTTTTTTACAAGACTTCAGTCCCCTATCCCCCTCAAAAATAG
>CAWVRK010000006.1:0-95594 GCA_963932955.1 uncultured Flavobacteriaceae bacterium | reverse complement strand
AAAATTGCTCTCAGCGTTATAAAAACAGCAGGATTTTTGAAGAGACAGTATTTATGTTGTCCATCAATCCGAAAAAAACGGGAACAATCCATCCTCCTACAAAACGATTTTACAAAAAAAATGAATAAAATAAGTATTCAAAAAACAAACTATGAGAACAATTTTTGGAATAGGATTTTTAATTCTTACACTTTCTTTTGCTGTGCCAAACAAAGCTCTGAAAAAAATCAAAAGCACTGAAAGCAACATCAATTGGTTGGCGAAAAAAATCACAGGACAACATACAGGAACGCTCAAATTCAAAGAAGGAACCTTAGAATTTGTCGACGATCAATTGGTCGGTGGGTTTTTTGTGGTTGACATGAACAGCTTGACGGTTACGGATTTAAAAGGTTTCTTCAAGAAAAAGTTGGAAAAACACCTAAAATCTGATGATTTTTTTGAAACTGAGTTACACAAAACTGCTCGTATGAAAATCACCTCCATAAGTGGTGAAAAAGACCAGTATGAGGTAACAGCTGATTTTACGATCAAAGGGATGACGCAGTCAGTGATTTTTATAATGAGCATGGAAGACTCTACTGCTAGTGCTACGGTAGCCTTGGACAGAACAAATTTTGGCATCCGCTACAAGTCCTCGAGCTTCTTTGACAATTTAAAAAACAAAGCCATTGACGATGTTTTCGAATTGGAGGTCTCTTTGAAATTTTAAAAAGCATTCTCTCAGCCGTTTTGCAAGTATTACATGGCTTTTTTCAAATACTTACGGTCTGCATAAAAGGTGCCAAAAGGCAAAACAGCTGCCACCAAGACCACAAACAAAACAGCGTAGGACCAGTTCAACTTGAACTTGTATACCCCTGCAAATCCGACATAAGCAACAAATAGAATTCCGTGTATCATGCCCACGTAGGTGACCATTTGAGGAAGGTCAAAGCTGTATTTTAAAGGCATTGCAATTCCCAGCAAAACAAGCAGAGAAATACCTTCGGCCATACTGACCCATCGGAACAATTTTAAAAAATTCATTTTTAGAGGTTTTTGAAATGCAAATTTATGAAATAAGTGTCGATCTGTCTTGAAAATCTTATTTGCATCTAATTTACAGAGCAGTCATTCGTTTGTTTCATTCTATATTTTTACTTTTTTTTAGAAAAAGAAGTTGATGAATGCTGCTTTGACCTTTTCAATCTTCTTTTTAAAAAAGAAACAAAATCTTATCATTTTAAGTATCTTTGCCCACTGTAGTTAGGAATTATATCGCGTAGGCATGAAAATATCATACAATTGGCTAAAGCAATTTTTAAAAATTGACTGGGAAGCCGAAAAAACAGGAGAACTGTTGACGGATTTGGGGCTAGAAGTAGAAGGCATCGAAACCATAGAATCCATCAAAGGAAGTCTTTTGGGCGTGCTTGTTGGAGAAGTCTTGACCTGTGATAAACACCCCAATGCAGATAAATTAAAAATCACCACTGTAGATATAGGAGGCAAAGAGCCGTTGCAAATTGTCTGTGGCGCTTCCAATGTTGCATCGGGTCAAAAAGTAGCTGTAGCCACTGTTGGAACCGTTTTGTACGATGACAAAGGAGCTCCTTTTCCCATCAAAAAAGGGAAGATCAGAGGAGAAGCTAGTTTGGGAATGATTTGTGCTGAAGACGAATTGGGCTTGGGGACAAGCCACGAGGGAATCTTAGTTTTGGACGATTCTTTGAAACCAGGAACTCCAGTTGCAGACGTTTTTAAGATCGAAACAGACAACGTATTTGAAATCGGACTTACACCCAATCGCGCAGATGCCATGAGTCATTTCGGAACCGCAAGAGATTTGCGTGCCGGATTGATGCAGCAAGGAATTCTTTTGGAATTGATTTCTCCTTCCGTGAGTATCTTTCAGGTAGACGAAAGAACCTTGAAATTCGACGTAGAAGTAACAGACAAAGATTTGGCACCCCGGTATTGCGGAGTCACTATTTCAGATCTAAAAGTAGCCCCCTCTCCCGATTGGATTCAAAAGAAGCTCAAAGCTTTGGGATTGACTCCAGTCAATAATATTGTAGACATCACCAACTATGTCTTGCACGAATTGGGACAGCCTTTGCACGCTTTTGATGCTGAAAAAGTACAAGGAAATAAAATCAAAGTAAAAACATTGGCATCAGGAACCAAGTTCACCACATTGGACGGAGTAACGCGAGAATTACACGCTGAGGATTTGATGATTTGCGATGGGGATTCAACTCCATTGTGCATCGCGGGTGTTTTTGGTGGAGCTGATTCGGGAGTTTCCGAGCAAACAACTTCCATCTTCCTAGAGAGTGCCTATTTCAATCCAGTTTCGATTCGAAAATCTGCCAAAAGGCATGCACTCAACACAGATGCTTCCTTTCGTTTTGAAAGAGGAATCGACCCCAATTTTACAAAATATGCGCTGAAAAGAGCGGCTTTGTTGATCAGCGAAATTGCAGGTGGAAAAATAGCTTCGGACATTGTCGACTTGTATCCTAAAAAAATTGAAGATTTTGAATTGGTTTTGTCCTATAAAAATGTGGCCCGACTGATCGGTGAAGAATTGCCCAATGAAACTATCAAAAACATTCTGGCTTCTTTGGAAATTAAAATTATCAGTGAAACAGAAGGAGGACTTGGCTTGACCATTCCTTCCTACCGTGTAGATGTTCAGAGAGAAGCGGATTTGATTGAAGAAATTTTAAGAGTTTACGGATACAACAATATTGAGTTCTCTCACAAACTGAACACATCGATTTCTTTTTCAGATTTCAAAGGAGTTCGGATAGAAAATACGATTGCCAATCAACTGAATGCACAAGGGTTTCACGAAATCATGTCCAATTCTTTGACAAAATCAGCTTATACAGACCACTCTGAGAGTTTGAACGTAGCCAATAATGTGGCCATGTTGAATCCTTTGAGTCAGGATTTGGCGGTTATGCGTCAATCTTTATTGTTCAGTGGCTTGGAATCGGTCTCTTACAACATCAATCGAAAGAACACTTCTTTGCGTCTTTTCGAATTTGGTAAGACCTACCACAAATACGAAGAAAAGTACCAAGAACAAAAACACTTGGCGCTGTTTGTTTCTGGAACACGGAATAAAGAAACGTGGTCTTTGGAAAACAGAAATTCCGATTTCTTTTATGTCAAGGGCATTGTTCTTTCAGTTCTCAAGCGATTGGGGGCAGCCAACTTGAAAGAAAAACCGTCCAAAAACGATTTGTTGAGCGAAGGAATTTCTTTGAGCTTGGGAAAAATAAAATTGGCAGATCTCGGAACTGTTGACCCGAAAGTGTTGAAATCGTTTGGAATCAAACAAGAGGTTCTTTATGTAGATTTTGACTGGGAAAATGTACTCAAGGTAATGAGTAAGAAGTCTTTTAAAGTAAAAGCACTGCCCAAATTTCCCGCTGTAAAAAGAGACCTGTCACTCTTGCTAGATAGCAAGGTGACTTTTGGAGAACTCTACAACTTGGCATTTCAATCTGAAAGGAAACTTTTGAAGGAAGTAGCTCTTTTCGACGTGTATGAAGGGGACAAACTTCCTGAGGATAAAAAATCCTATGCTGTCAGCTTCCTGATTCAGGACGAAGAAAAGACCTTGAACGACAAACAAATAGACAAGATCATGCAAAAACTGCAAACCACATTTGAAAAAAATTTACAGGCCACTTTGAGATAGGCAAGGGCAACAAAAAACACTTTCTACTTAGAAAGTGTTTTTTGTTTCAAGGATTTTAAAAAGAGCAATTCAACCCTTTTTTTGTAATTTTACAGGGAATCATCAAAAACGAACACCTTTTCTACAACCATCGCAATGTACAAATCACTCATACGTCCACTTCTTTTTAGCATTGATCCAGAAAAAGTGCATTACTTCACATTTTCGCTGATCAGAACCCTTTCCAAAATACCAGGGGTGCCCTCATTATTAAGGGCTTTGTACCTAAATAAGGACCCGCGACTGGAGCGTACATTGTTTGGACTCACTTTTAAAAACCCGGTAGGTTTGGCAGCAGGATTTGATAAAAATGCAGTCTTGTTCAACGAATTGGCAGATTTTGGATTCGGTTTTGTAGAAATCGGAACACTCACACCCAAAGGACAGGAAGGAAACCCCAAACAACGTTTGTTTCGATTGAAAGACGACCAAGGTCTGATCAACAGAATGGGCTTTAACAATGACGGGGTGGCTGCAGCCATTGCGCATTTGAAAAAAAACAAAAACAAACTCATCATTGGAGGGAACATCGGTAAAAACACCGGAATTCCATTGGAACAATACACCCAAGATTACTGTGACACCTTTTACGAACTCCATCCTTATGTAGATTATTTTGTACTAAATGTCAGTTGTCCCAATGTTGGAAGTCATGCCAAGCTCCAAGACAAAGACTATCTTTTGGAGTTGATAGGCGCTGTTCAAAAAATCAATGCCGAGAAACCTGTTCAAAAACCCATCTTGTTAAAAATTGCTCCAGACTTGAATTTCCAACAATTGGATGAAATCATCGAATTGGTAGCCGAGACCCAAATAGACGGTGTCATTGCTTCCAATACATCGACCAATCGGGAAGGACTCAAAACTCCAAAAGATCAATTAGAGACCATCGGAAATGGTGGTTTGAGTGGGCTTCCTATCAAGGAAAGGAGTACAGCCACAATCCAATACCTCGCAGAGCACTCGAACAAAGCATTTCCCATCATTGGAGTAGGAGGGATACACTCAGCCAAAGATGCTTTAGAGAAAATAGACGCAGGAGCAGATTTGGTGCAGCTCTACACAGGTTTTGTCTACGAAGGACCCCGTCTTGTCAAAGAGATCAACAAGGCTCTTTTAAATAGAGAAAGCGCTTCCTAACACATTCCGCTCCTATCGTTTTACCATCTGAACAGATAGCTGTATATTTGGCTGTGTGGATCCACAAGTAAAAATCATAGAATGTCCCAGAGATGCCCTACAAGGGGTCAGGGAATTTATTCCGACTGCTGCCAAAGCAGCCTATGTGAACGCTTTGTTAGGTGTCGGATTTGACACAGTTGATTTTGGAAGTTTTGTTTCTCCCAAAGCCATTCCGCAGATGCGAGATACCGCAGCAGTTTTGTCCCGATTGGATTTGTCAGAAACCCGGAGCAAACTTTTGGCCATTGTTGCCAACACACGGGGAGCCCGTGATGCGGCCTCTTTTGAAGAAATTGATTTTTTGGGCTTTCCCTTTTCGATCTCTGAGATTTTTCAAATGCGAAACACCCAAAAAACCATCGAACAATCCCTGAGCGTTTTGGACGAGGTTCTCAACATTGCGTCTGTTGCCAACAAAAAAGTCGTAACCTATCTGTCCATGGGCTTTGGCAATCCGTATGGAGAACCCTGGGAGGTGGAGCTGGTAGGCAAATGGACTCAAAAATTGATTGAGATGGGGGTAGAAATCCTTTCACTTTCCGACACCATAGGAACTGCAACTCCTGCCAATATATCGTATTTGTTTTCCCATTTAATTCCCCAGTACCCAGCAGTAGAATTTGGAGCACACCTACATACCACTTATACTTCTTGGAAGCCGAAAGTTGAAGCCGCTTTTCATGCAGGTTGCCTTCGTTTTGATGGTGCCATTCAGGGGCATGGCGGCTGCCCGATGGCCAAAGACGAATTGATTGGAAATATGCCTACCGAAAAATTACTTTCATACTTTACGTCTCAGCAGTTAGTAACAGGGACCAAACCCATGGCTTTTGAAAGTGCCTACAACGCTGCTCTCCGAATTTTCCCTCTTTAATTTTACCTTTTTTTCCTTATTTAAATTTATTCTAAATAATATTTTTTTATTTAAGATTGAGTTGTATATTTGCAGGGAATTTTAACACTATTTTTAAACAATCTAAATAAAGATAAGTAAATTATGAAAAAGTATCTATTAAATACGAGTATGTTGGTTGTCATGTCAACCATGTTTTTGGCATGTAATGAAGATGACAATCTTGTCAACCTTTCGAAAAAAAATGTAAACGATATTGATGTTGAATTCAACGTGCCTTCTACGTATGTATTTGAAAGAGATGGCTTTTCTACGGTAAGTTTTGGAGGGCAAACAACACGTCTTTCGATGGCCAAAGAAATTTTGGGATACCTAGCAATCGATTCTGAGAAATCTGAGCAAGATTTAGAAGCTGCTTTTGCACACATGGCAGGGGACGATGATTTTTCATCCACGGAATTGAATGAGTCCTCTAAAAGTGTAAAAAGTAAAGTGGCAGCGTCGGATGATCTCTTTGGAAGTGATGCGCTTGCAAAGGAAGCAATTCAAGAGCTTATGTCTGGTTTTTTGAAAAGGCATGTTACAGAAGTGGTTCCTAATAGTCTCATAGAAGCGTCGCCTGGAGTAGCAGGTTTTGTAGGTTCTCGGTATGTAAGTAAAAAGGGGTTGGAGTACAACCAAGCATTTAACAAAGGCTTGATTGGTGCTCTAATTGTAGATCAAGTATTGAATAATTATTTAGGGAATAATAGAATTTTAAACGATGGTTATATCACGGATAATTCCTCAGAAACACTGGAGTCTGGAAAAAACTATACGAAGTACGAACATCATTTTGACGAAGCTTATGGGTATGTCTATGGAGATGCAAGCGTAGATGGAGAAAGTCCAATTACGACAGAGGGCGATAAGTTTTTGTTTAAATACATTGCCAAAGTGAACGGGGATTCTGATTTTTCTGGAATTCAAGATCAGATTTTCAAAGCTTTTAAATTGGGCCGATCTGCTGTGGTTGCCAAAGAGTACGATGTTTTGAGAGATGCGATTGAAATATTGCAATATCAGATTTCAAAAGTCATTGGGGTGCGCGCAGTCCACTACCTTCAAGCTGGAAAAGAAGATTTAGCTTCTCAAGCATATGCTTCAGCATTGCATGGTTTGTCTGAAGGCTATGGTTTTATTTACAGCCTACAGTTTACGAGAAATCCGGAGACAGATGCGCCGTATTTTACTTCTTCAGAAGTGAATGCTATGATTGCTAAATTGGAAAATGGAAATGGTTTTTGGGACCTTGCAGACGGGGTTGTACTAGATGAAATATCCAATCAAATTTCAGCCAAGTTTGATTTTACAACAGCACAAGCAGCGGAATAAAAAATAAAGTAAAAAGTATTTGAGTAGATTGAAATTTACTCAAATACTTTTGATTAATTTTGCCAACGATTATAATAAATGTCATTATGATAAAAAACAGCTTTTTGATTTTATTGTTTTCTTTATGCACCGCTTCTTGCATGACAGATGCTTATGACCAGTGCTCATCAGACGATTTTGACAGAGGGGCCATGTTGAACAATTGGGCGGAGAATATCATCATTCCTGCTTATGAGAATTATGTGGGCAAATTGGAAGATTTAAAATCGGATGTTACTGCATTTTCAGACACCCCAAATCAAACAAATTTAGACAAGGCCAGAACTTCTTGGTTGGGAGCTTACATTGCTTGGCAAAAAGTAGCACTCTTTCAAATTGGAAAGGCGGAAGTGCTGCGGTTGAGAGATTACACCAATACTTATCCTTTGGATGCAGCGGGAGTGAAAAATAACATAGCGAGCGACTCCTACGATTTATCGTTGTCTACAGAAATGGACAAACAAGGATTTCCTGCATTGGACTATTTGTTAAATGGCGTAAAAGATTCAGACCTTGAAATTTTGAATGTTTACAACGATCCGAATTACGGTGTTTATTTGACAGCCGTTTCGAACAGGCTTGAACAGATGGGAAAAGATGTTTTAAATGATTGGAAAGATTCTTATAAAACCATCTTCATACAAAATGAATGTTCTTCTGCAACCGCTTCGGTAGATAAATTGACAAACGATTTTATTTTCAATTTTGAAAAACACATTCGAGTAGCTAAAATAGGCAATCCCATAGGTTTTTTTACCAATACTCCTGTTCCTGAGGCTGTAGAAGCTTTTTATAAGAAAGATGTTTCTAAAGAGTTGTTTGTCGTCGCTATCCAGGCTTCCAGAGATTTTTTTAGCGGAAAGCATTTCAATTCAGATACAGAAGGTATCAGTCTGAAAAGCTATTTGACGGATTTGAATATTAAAACTGTTACTGAAAAAAGTGTGAGTGAAGAAATTCTAGAAAGAATGGACAAGGCACTTTCTACGGCAAATGGCTTAGAGGATAACTTTTACAATCAAATTATTGCAGACAGAAATGCATTTGTAGTCATGCGAAATGAGTTACATTCGGTTGTAGGAATATTGAAAACCAATATGATAGCTGCTTTAAAGATCAAAGCCGATTTTAACGATACAGATGGTGACTAACCGCATTATAAATAGCAAATAAAAGAGGAGCTCATGGTTTTTTGACGATGAGCTTTTTCTGTTAAAAGAACAATACCTCATGTATAAAAAGCCCTACTTTTTTTTGTTTTTCATACTTGTTTCTTTCAAAACGCTTTCTCAGACAGAAGTGAATGTTGATTTTTTGGTGGTTGATGATTTGACTGAAGCGGCAGTTCCAAATGCACAGATTTACTTGAAATCAGGCACATATGTTGGTGTAACTGCGGAACAAGGTAAAGTGTCTTTTCGAAGTGCTGAAAACATATCCTTGCAAATAGTTGTGTTTTCATACAACTACAAGATTTATGAAAGTGTTGTCAATATTAAAAATGAGGATGCAAGTTTTACCATAAGGTTGGAGAAATTGTCAGAGGACCTTTCCGAAGTTTTTATTGAAAACTATCAGAAAAAGGTATTCAATCTAAAGCGTTTGAAAGATGTGGAGGGGACAGCTATTTATGCAGGGAAGAAGACAGAGGTTGTGTTGGTAGATCAAGTAGTTGGAAACTTAGCCTCTAACAATGCCCGACAAGTAATGTCACAAGTCGTGGGATTGAATATTTACGATGTGGGCGATGGTGGTTTGCAATTGTCTGTGGGAGGCAGGGGTTTGGATCCGAATCGAACAGCCAACTTCAATACGAGACAGAACGCGTATGACATCAGTGCAGATGTTTTGGGGTATCCAGAAAGTTATTACACGCCAACAGCAGAAGCTTTGTCGGAAATTCAAGTGATTCGAGGAGCGGCTTCCTTGCAATACGGTACCCAATTTGGAGGTTTGATTAATTTTAAATTGAAGGAACCTGTAAAAAACAAAGAATTAGAATTTGTTACCAGAAATACAGTGGGCTCTTTTGGTTTGAAAACAAGTTTCAATAGTTTGGGTGGAACAAAGGGTAAATTTAGTTATTATACTTTTTTCAATTACAAAGATGGAGATGGTTACAGGGCGAATTCAAATTTCGATTCCAAAAATTTTTACGGATACATTGCCTACGATTTTTCCAAAAAAACCAAATTGAGCTTTGAGGCAACCTACTTGAACTATTTGGCAAAACAATCTGGTGGACTTTCAGATGTGCAATTTCTAGAAGATCCAAGCCAAAGTAACAGAACAAGAAACTGGTTTGAAGTGAATTGGAAATTATTTGCACTGAAATTCAAGCATAAAATCAGTGAAAAAACCGATTTCAGTTTGAATCTATTTGCCTTAGATGCGCATAGAAAATCCCTTGGTTTTAGAGTCAATCCTTTGGTCCAAGAACCCAATCCCTTTGATGAAGACGAACAAGATCAAAACGGAAATTTTTTACACGAAAGAGATTTATTGGCAGGCGTATTTCGAAATTGGGGTGCTGAAACGAGGTTTTTGACGCGATACAACGTTTTTTCAAAAGATGCGGTGTTATTGGTCGGTTCAAAAATCTACAATGCCAGCAATACCTCTCAACAAGGACCCGGTAGCAAAGGAAGTGATGCAGATTTTAATTTTTATTCAGCAGAATTCCCACAATATAGCAACCAGTCTAAATTTAAATATCCGAATTTCAATGCGTCCGTTTTTGCAGAGAATATTTTCAAACTTTCAGATTATTTTTCATTGACACCAGGAGTTCGATACGAATATATAAAGACACTTTCTGAAGGAACCTATTCTCCAGAGTTGATTGAAGACAACAATCGTTTTGAAAGAAACATTCTTTTATTTGGGCTTGGTGCGAGTTACAAGCCTACGAATTACTTTGAAAGTTATGCCAACATATCTCAGAATTACCGCTCTGTAACCTTCAGTGATATTCGAGTGACAAGTCCTTCTTTTACCGTTGCAGAAGACATTACAGATGAAAAGGGGTTTACGGCGGATATTGGAGTGCGAGGTAAATACCGGAAATTTGTATCCTATGATGCGAATTTATTTGGCTTGCTGTATGAAGGGAAAATAGGAACCAATTTTGAAGATAGAATCGGTTGGCAACGCGACAATATTGGAACTGCTGTCGTTTACGGATTGGAATCTCTGATTGATTGGAACCTTCAAGAAACTTTTTGGAAGAATCAGAGCAACTACAAGTTCAATGTTTTTATAAACGCAGCAATTACAGATTCTAAATACACAAAATCTCGATTCAACGGAGTACAAGGTAAAAAGGTAGAATTTATACCACTTGTAAACATGAAATCAGGCATCGGTTTTGGGTACAAAAATTTAATCGGTAGTTTGCAGTATACGTATTTGTCGGAACAATATACAGATGTGACAAATGCTCCCTACAATCCAAATAATATGCTTACCGTTGCAGGAGCGATTCCCTCTTATGATATTTTGGATTTGTCATTTGCTTACACCTATAAAATGTTTAAATTTGAAACAGGAATTAATAATTTATTGAACCGATCTTATTTTACAAGAAGAGCAACCGGTTACCCAGGACCAGGGATCATTACTTCAGATCCACGTTCTTACTATTTTACGATGCAATTAAAACTTTAAAATTTTTTTCTATGAATAAAAAGGGAAGAAAAATCATTCTAATTTCTGTGGTGCTCTTAGTTGTTTTACAATTTGTAAATGGTGAACGGGCATACCGAGCGGTCAATCCTCAAACGGATTTCTTATCGGTTTCAAAAGCCCCTAAAGAAGTAGCTCTTATTGTGAAATCGAATTGTTACGACTGTCATTCGCGTCAAGTAGAATATCCATGGTATGCTTCAATAGCGCCTATCTCTTTTTTAATAGAGCATCATGTGGAGGAAGGAATCGAGCATTTGAACTTTTCAGATTGGACCAAATACTCCTCAAAAAAAGCCGCACACAAACTAGAAGAGATTGTAGAAGAAGTGGAAGAAGACAAAATGCCTTTAAAATCGTACACACTTTTGCACGGTAACTTGTCAGATAGGGATAAAAAAACATTCCTAGATTGGATACAAACGATTCGTTGACTACTTGTTACCTAGGATGTTTTTAAAAGGATTCAGGAGGTTCTGTAGAAAAGAAGCATAGTTTTGATTGTCTTTTTTTCCCAATCCAAAATGCAGTTTTTTCACTTGTTTAGATCGAATCAAAGTACCGAAGATCCAATCCCAAAAAGCAAACTTAGAGCCGAGATTCTTATCGTAATGTTCGGGCTTGTCACTGTGGTGAATTTGGTGTTGCACCGGACTGATAAAGATGTATTCTAAAAAATTGTAAAATTTAAATTTGACGTGAGAATGCCTTAAGTTGGCTCCCCAAAAATTAAAAATCAGAGTAAATATATTGACACCCGCAAAAGTCCATTTGTTAATTTGAGAAGCAGATAAATAATCAAAAACCCCTGTCATCAATCCAAAGGTCAAGATTGCGCCTAAATTATTGAGAATCAATTCTACAGGGTGTATTCTGTATTGCGTGAATGGATTCATGGTAGTCGCTGAATGATGCGTTTTATGAAATTCCCAAAGGAGAGGAACCTTATGCATTGCTAAGTGAATGAGGTAGCTTACAAAGTCTCCAAAAACACTGAGAGCGATGGTGTATGCAATCATGGTGCTGACCATAGAAAGTTGTACTAATTCATATCCAAACCACTTGTTGAGGTACTCTGTTGTATGAAATGCCAATTTGAAACCAAAAATAAATAAGGGAGCAATGAGTAAAATTTTTACAACACTGTTAAAGGCAATAAAATAATAGTCCACGAAAGCCGATTTTCCCAGCCAAATTTTCTTGGGTAAAAGAAACTTTATAAAGGATTGTTTCTTCTTTTTTTTATAAATAAAATAGACCAGTGGCAACGATGTGAACATGTATAGGAAATAGGTCCTCTTATTCGGTGTCACAACCAAATCAGCACAGACCTTGTAGCATGACTCCAAAAATGTTAGTGCCGTATCTATTGACATGATTTTCATCTGAATCGTTCGTGCTGCAAAGATACGTAAAATTCTTATTTAGAATAAATTAAAATAAAGACATAGATCAATGTCCATTTATGCAAAGCACTGAAACCCTTGAAGAGAATGAATTGGACGCTCAGAAAGAAAGCCTATTGATTTTTAGAAAACTCGCGGCAAAGGTTTTGTAATAATAGCATGCATTTTTCAAGTTCTCTTCGTTCTACAAACTCATTCGACCTATGTGCTTGATCTATGGAACCCGGACCACAGATGATACTTTCGATACCTGCTGCTGCGTACTGTCCAGCTTCGGCTGCATAAGGAACGGTTCCCAACACACTGTTTGGATTGATTTTTTGCAGCAATTTAACGATGTCTTGCTCTTTGTGTGTGTCTAATGGAGGCACAGGAGCATGCCACTCTTTGGTTTGAATTTTAAAGTCCGAAAATAAGGAATGCAATTCCCGCTCTCTTTGTCGGCAATGGGTTTCAAAATGGGCAATGATGTCAGCCAGTTTGTCTTTAGGAATCACCCGAACATCCCATGAAAACGTTGCTTTGTCAGCAATTACATTGGGGGCGACCCCTCCTTGGATAAGACCGATGTGCAACGAACTGTGTGGTGGTGCAAAGCGTTCGTCGACACTTTCCGATGCCAATGCATTCATTTTGTCTTCGAGCCATAAAATAAGGCGTGCGGCTTCGTGTATGGCACTTACCTCTTTGGGAATACCGCTGCTGTGTCCTGCTGAACCGTTGACAGTGGTGGTGTACAATCCGATACCTTTGTGGCCGATGATGGGTTGCAGCAATGAGGGTTCTCCAATCAAGGCGTATTTGGGGGTTTCCGAATAGTAGTTTTGCAAATGCGTTATCAATTCGGGAGCTCCCAAACAACCAATTTCTTCGTCGTAGGAAAAAGCAAAATAAATGGGTCTTTTCAAAGGAGCTTTTACCAAGTCGGGGAGGACAGCTAAGCAACAGGCCAAAAAGCCTTTCATGTCACAACTGCCTCTACCGTACCACTTGCCATCTCCTGTATCCGTCAATTCAAAAGGGTCGCTGTCCCAATCTTGTCCTTTGACCGGAACCACATCTGTATGAGCAGACAGAATAAGCCCTCCGTCTACTGCGGGTCCAATCCTGCAATGCAAAGAAGCTTTGTCACCTGTTGCATTGGGAACCCATACGGTAGCCACGCCTTGGGATTCGATATGGTCTTTGATCCAGAGTAGGATGCTCGTATTGCTTTCGCCTCCCAAGACAGGAAAGGCAATGAGGCGGCTAAGAAGTTCTTGTAAGGACATTTTTTGGTGTTTACACTATTTTGCAAAAGCAATTTTAGCATTTTTCTTTTTGATTTTCAAACCTTGAGCTGCTTTTAAAACCCGCTTGCTCTTGTTTCTTTTGATGGCGATATAGGAAGAAAAATCTTTGACTTCAATCAGTCCCAAATCCGTTTTTGACAAAAAATCAAACTGTAGGAAAAAACCGACAAGATCCATTTTATTGACTTTGTCTTTTTTTCCTTTTCCGATGTAAAAAGTTCTCCATTCGGGATCGGTGAATGTTTCGTTGGGACTGATTTTGAACACTGGAACTTCGTCGATATAGGAGGGAAGTGCTTCTGTTGTTGTCCGAATCAAAATACTCATTCCCGAAGATTTCATCCGTGCAGTTCTTCCATTTCGATGTGTAAAAGTAGCCTCTTCACGTGGCATTTGGTAGTGGATGACACAGTCCAACTCTGGAATGTCAATGCCCCTCGCCGCAATATCGGTGGCAATCAAAATTTGAGAACTTCCATTTCTGAATTTTAACAATTCCAACTCGCGTTGTGCTTGTTCCAAGCCTCCGTGAAAAATGGAATAAATAAGTTCTTTGTCGTCTAAATGATCGCAAATACGATCGCAAGCTTCTCTATGGTTGGAAAAGACAATGGTGTTTTTTTTGGGACCCAAAGACGTTAAAAGTTCCAGCAGCCCCTCTATTTTTTCATCGATAGGGGTCACGTGTTGTGATAAGGTCAAGGTTCCTTCTTTTTCTTTTAAAAAATCGAGGGTATGTAGGTCGACTGTGTTGAGGTAGTCAGGGACTTCGATGGCTTTGGTCGCCGAGACAAAAAGGCGCCCCTTTGGCTTTGGGATTTCTTTTACGATGGCTTCCATTTGTTTGGAAAATCCGAACTCCAAAGATTTGTCAAACTCGTCAAAAACCAATTGAGTGATGTTCGTTGGGTCAAATGTTTTCCGTCTGATGTGGTCTTCAATTCGCCCAGGAGTTCCCACCAGAAGAGTTGGAGGTGTTGAAAAATTTTTGCGCTCCACACCAAAAGGATGCCCTCCATAGCAGGCATTGACTTTAAAGTTTGTTTTCATCAATTTCAACACGTTTTCAATTTGCAAAACCAATTCACGTGTAGGAGCTAGAATCAATACTTGAACTCCCTGTTTGGACGCTATTTTGGGGAGCACACTCAAGAGGTAAGCCACTGTTTTACCGCTTCCTGTCGGTGCCAATAAGAGTGTGTTTGGCCTTGAAGATGTAGTTGCAATTGCAGTTTCTTGCATAGGGTTTAATGAGGAAAACCCGAGGTTTTTTAGAATTGCTGCTTGATTTGTTTTTGTAAAGACCATCTGACAAAGGTAATTCAAGTATCTTTACCGACCTTACAGGAACTAAAAAATAGTGCAAAAAACTCATGGAATCACAGCAGAACAACCCTTTACACGGCAAGCGCATCGAACAGATTTTAAAAGAACTCGTCGACTATTACGGTTGGGAGCATTTGGGGCACAAGATTCAAATCGGTTGTTTTCGCAACAATCCTTCTATCGGATCAAGTCTTCGTTTTTTAAGGCGCAGCAACTGGGCTAAGAGTGAGGTTGAAGCTCTGTATATAGAAATGCATCGAAAGATCCATGCTTCTAACTAATTGAGCTACACTTCCTCTTGTTGAATTCTACTCCTCTAGTTATTTGAAAGTTTTATTCTTTCGACAACATTGCTTACAGCTGATTTTACAAAACAAGGTCCACCATCGTGTTTTTTTGTCCTCTTTCCACCTTTGAAGATACTTTGTGTAGAGATTCGAGAAACGGAATAAAAGATGTATATTTGCATGCAATAAAATTAAACTTATTGCACATGGCTTCATCAAAAATTATAAGTGAAGGATTGACTTACGACGACGTCCTTTTGATTCCCGCTTACTCAGAAGTACTCCCCAGAGAAGTAAGTATCAAAACAAAATTCACCAAAAACATCAGTTTAAATACACCCATAGTATCTGCTGCAATGGATACTGTAACAGAGGCAAATATGGCAATCGCTATGGCCAGAGAAGGTGGTATTGGTGTGTTGCATAAAAACATGACGGCTACACAACAAGCATCTGAGGTTCGTAAAGTAAAACGTTCCGAATCCGGAATGATTTTGGAACCGGTGACCATCAAACGTGAAGAAACTGTGGCAACTGCCAAAAACTTAATGGCTGAATACGGTATCGGAGGCATACCTGTCATTGACAATTTGGGAGTTCTTGTCGGCATTGTGACCAACAGGGATTTGCGTTTTGAGAAAAACAATGCACGGTTGATTTCTGAAGTGATGACTTCCGAAAATTTGGTAACAGTAGCACAGGGAACTTCTTTAAAACAAGCTGAAGTCATTTTACAAGACAATAAAATTGAAAAATTACCTGTGGTCAACGATCAGAATATTTTGGTTGGTTTGATTACATTTAGAGACATCATCAAAGTTCGAGAAAATCCCCACGCCAACAAAGACGGTTACGGACGTTTGCGTGTGGCTGCTGCGATTGGTGTCACTGCAGATGCAGTAACACGAGCGCAAGCATTGGTAACCGCTGGGGTAGACGCATTGATCATTGATACCGCTCACGGGCATACCAAAGGGGTGGTAGAAGTGTTGAAATTGGTCAAAGCTTCTTTTCCAGATACGGATGTCGTAGTAGGAAACATTGCAACTGCCGATGCTGCCAAATATTTGGTCGCAGCTGGAGCTGATGCTGTTAAAGTAGGAATTGGACCTGGATCGATTTGTACCACCAGAGTAGTAGCAGGAGTAGGTTACCCTCAATTGTCCGCTGTTATGGAAGTAGCAGCTGCCATCAAAGAAACCGGTGTCCCCGTAATCGCTGATGGAGGAATCCGATACACAGGAGATATTCCGAAAGCCATTGCTGCAGGAGCAGATTCGGTCATGTTAGGTTCGCTATTGGCAGGAACGAAAGAATCTCCCGGAGAAACCATTATTTTTGAAAGCAGAAGGTTCAAATCCTATCGAGGGATGGGTTCTGTAGAAGCGATGAAGGAAGGCTCCAAAGACCGTTATTTTCAAGATGTAGAAGACGACTTGAAAAAACTCGTTCCGGAGGGAATTGTCGGAAGGGTTCCTTACAAAGGTGAGTTGTCGGCTACAATGCATCAATTTGTCGGTGGATTGAGAGCGGGTATGGGCTATTGTGGAGCCAAAGACATTGCCTCCCAAAAAGAAGCTAGTTTTGTAAAAATTACAGCCTCAGGAATCAAAGAAAGTCACCCACACGATGTCACCATCACCAAGGAGGCACCGAACTATTCGCGATAAGAACAACAACATATAGAAAGCAACAAGGCACCGGGTGATTTTTCATCGGGTGCTTTTTTTTAAGCCAGGATCAAGAAGGGAGTTTTTCTTTCAAATAGGTGGCCGTGATAGACTTGTCGCTGCAAAGCATTTCTTCTGGGGTTCCTGAAAACAACAAAGCACCTCCATTTTCACCTCCTTCAGGTCCCAAGTCAATAACGTAATCGGCACATTTGATAAAATCCAAGTTGTGCTCAATGACCAAGATGGAATGTCCAATTTTTATGAGCGCTTCCATAGAATTCAACAACTTTTTGATGTCGTGAAAATGCAAGCCGGTAGTCGGTTCATCAAAAATAAATAAGGTCCTGTCTTTGCGCTGCCCTTTGCCCAAAAACGAAGCGAGTTTGATTCTTTGCGCTTCACCACCGGAAAGGGTGGAGGAGGATTGCCCCAATTGCACGTATCCCAATCCAACGTCTTGCAATGGCATGAGTTTTTGAGCGATTTTTACCTGCTGGTGTTTGTCAAAAAAGGCAATGGCTTCATCGATGGTCAGTTGTAAAATAGCGTCAATTGATTTTTTTTCAAATTTGATTTCCAACACTTCTTTTTGAAACCGTTTTCCTTTGCAGTCCTCACATTCCAAATGAACATCGGCCATAAATTGCATTTCGATGGTGACGATGCCCTCTCCCTTGCACGTTTCACATCGGCCTCCTTCTACATTGAAAGAAAAATGTTTGGGTTTGTAATTTCTTGCTTTTGACAAGCTTTCATTTGCAAACAAGCTTCGAATTTCGTCGTAGACCTTTACATAGGTCACAGGGTTGGATCGGGAAGAACGACCGATTGGGTTTTGATCGATGAACTCGATGTTTTTTAGCTTGTCAAAATTTCCTAAAAGTTCTGTAAAAGCTCCCGATTTTTTTCCGTGACCTACCAGTTTTTTTTGCAAAGCTGGAAAGAGAATGTCTTTGACCAAAGTGCTTTTTCCACTTCCAGAAACTCCGGTGATGACTGTCAAGGTGTTCAGCGGGAATTCAACGTCGATGTTTTTGAGGTTGTTTGCGCGGGCTCCTTTGATTTGGATTGTGTCTTTTGAGGTTCTGCGTTTGTTGGGAACTTCAATTTCGAGTTCTTGGTTGAGGTATTTGGCAGTCAAAGAATTTGATTTTAGCAGCTCTTTAAAAGTCCCTTCCGCGACCACATGTCCTCCGTGAGTTCCTGCCTCTGGACCGATGTCAATGATGGCATCGGCTTGCCGCATGATGTCTTCATCGTGCTCCACTACGATGACAGTGTTACCGAGGTCTCTGAGTTGTTTCAAAACTTTGATCAAGCGCTCCGTGTCTTTGGGATGCAAACCAATGCTAGGTTCGTCTAAAATATACATGGAGCCGACCAAGCTGCTTCCGAGAGAGGTAGCCAAATTGATGCGTTGACTTTCTCCACCGGAAAGGGTGTTGGAAGGTCGATTCAAGCTAAGGTATCCCAAACCTACATCTTTTAAAAAAGTCAAACGGCTGTTGATTTCTGTTAAAATTCTCTTGGCAATAAGGGCGTCTTTTTTTTCCAAGACCAATGCTCTAAAAAAAGCAGACAAGCGGTCAATGGGCAGGTCGATCAAATCGGAAATCGCCTTTCCTTTTACCTTGACATAGTCGGTTTCTTTGCGAAGTCTTTTGCCTTCACACGTTTGGCATTGGGTACGTCCTCGATAGCGAGAGAGCAATACGCGGAATTGGATTTTGTAGCTTTTGCTTTCCAAGTATTTGAAAAACTCATAAAGGCCTTCAAAATCTGGGGTGCCTTTCCAAATGCATTTTTTTTGGGCGGTACTCAGTTCAAACCAAGGTTTGTGAATGGGGATGTCGTGTTTAGAGGCGAAGTCGATGAGTTGCTCTTTGTACTTTAAAAACGATTCTGTTTTCCAGGGGGCAATTGCATCTTCATAAATAGAGAGGCCGGTATTTGGAATGACCAAGTCTTCGTCGATTCCCATGGTATTGCCATAACCTTCGCAGGTTGGGCAAGCGCCATAGGGATTGTTAAAGCTAAAAAAATGGGTGTTTGGTTCTAAAAACGTGATGCCATCCAATTCAAACTTGTTGCTAAAAGTGGTGATTGTACCTTCGGTGATGTTGTCTAAGGCACAGGTGCCCTTTCCTTCAAAAAAGGCAGTTTGAACAGCGTCAGCAAGTCGGTTGTAAAATGCGGCTTCCTCTTTGACGACAATACGGTCTACAACGAGGTATAATTGCTCGTCGATAGCAGCTTTCCGAAGTGTTTGAGCGTCATATTTTGCTGTCAAATCAGCATCGATTCGGAGCACGTCTTGGTGGATCTTGAATCGGGAATAGCCTTGTTGGGAAAGAAGTTTGAATACAATTTTAGGGTCTTTGTCATCTCCAAAATCGATGGGTGCCAATAAGAGTATTTTGCTGTTTTTAGCGACTTTTTTTACAGCGTCGAGAACATCTGTAACCCGGTGTTTTTTTACTTCTAGTTGAGAGACAGGTGAGTAAGTTCTTCCAATTCTTGCAAATAACAATTTCAGATAATCAAAGATTTCAGTCGAAGTTCCTACTGTAGATCTTGGATTGCTCGTGTTTACTTTTTGTTCAATGGCTATGGCAGGCGCAATGCCTTTAATGGAAGCGACTTTGGGTTTGTTGAGTTTTCCTAAAAATTGCCTCGCATAGGAGGAAAGACTTTCCACATAACGACGTTGTCCTTCCGCATACAAGGTGTCAAAAGCCAAACTGGATTTTCCAGAACCGGAAAGCCCTGTGATGACAACCAATTTGTTTCTTGGAATCGCAACATCAATATTTTTAAGGTTGTGGAGCTGCGCCCCCTTAATGAGTATAAAATCTTTTGGGTTGTGCGTAGCATTTTTTTGAGTCATAAACAAAAGGCAATAGGTTGTAAAAATAACCTTTTTGAAGCGCTCTGTAAAAGGAACACGAAATTATTTAACACGATTTTTTTGTTAAAAACCAATAGTTTTTAGATATTTGTTTCCACATATTTTATTCATCCATCTCAAACTACTGCCTATTCAATAACATTACTTGAACAAATACACTAGAATTACCTACAAAAGTGTTTTAAATGAATGTTATGCAGTTACAGAATACATCCGATGGCGATTTGGTCACTCGGTACTTACAGGGAGATGAAAAATCTTTGGAACTTCTTATTTCAAGGCACAAGCAAAAAATATTTGGCTTTGTCTATTCCAAAGTTTTTAACAAACAACTTGCCGAAGATATTTTTCAAGATACCTTTATCAAAGTCATCCGCACGCTTAAAAAAGGGAATTACAGAGAGGATGGTAAATTTTTACCTTGGGTTCTTCGAATAGCCCACAATTTGGTGATAGATCATTTTAGAAAAATAAAACGAATCCCTAGGTTTGAAAGAACAGATGCCTTTGACATCTTTACTGTTTTGGGCGACGACAGCGCTAATATTGAAGCGACCCTGATTCAAACTGAATTGCATCAACAGCTTACTGAAATGATCAAAGAGTTGCCTCAAGAACAAAAAGAGGTGTTGGTTTTTCGTATTTACAACGAGTTGAGCTTTAAAGAAATTTCCGAGAAAACAGGTGTAAGTATCAATACTGTTTTAGGTAGAATGCGCTATGCACTGATCAATCTGCGAAAGTTGGTCTCTCAAAAAGCGCTTGTTTTGACCAATTGATACTAAAATGAATTTTTTGTCGTTTTTATTCAAAACCAATTGATCTAAAATATGACAAAAAACTACATTTCAAAAAAATCAAAAATCATTCTTGAGCCTTCATCAAAAACCATTCAATTTCTACTGAGCTATTCCAAAGCTTTAAGAATCATCAAAACAGATAGATTTCCAGTAGAGTTTTTTAAGAACTGATCCATTAAAAGCTTCCATTTGGAAGTTTTTTTTACACAAGGTTTAGATTTGCAATTCCCCAAAGGGGATGCCAAAATAAAACTCCAAGACTTTGGCTTTGAAGAAAAAATCATATTTGGCTTGAATGAGGTCGTTTTCTGACATTTCAAGACGTGTTTTTGCTTGTTGAAAATCAAAAGAATTCAAGAGTCCTACTTCAAACTTATTTTGAGAGTATCGAAAGGCTTCTTTTCGAGCAATTCCTGTTTTCAAAGCGGCTTTGTATGCTGCCAAAGCCCCTTTGAGGTCATTGTGTGCCTGATTGACCTTGTCTTTGAGGTCCACCTTGCTTTGTTTCAAAGCCAGTTGTGCTTTTTTGTGATTGATCTCTGCCCGCCTGACATCGTTGCTGTTTGCAAACCTATTGAAAATGGGAATGCTCAAATTCAAACCAAAAGCATGCCCCTTGTTGTCTGCTATTTGAGTTTCGAAATTTGGTAGTGTCAAAAGTTTTGAGAAGTAATAGTTGGTGTTAAAACCATAGGAACCTGAGAGTGTCGGTTGGTAATTCCCTTTCGCGATTTTTACATTTGTCTCTGAGATTTCAACATTCAATGCTGATGCTTTGATGTCATTTCTGTTTTGAACGGCTTTGTCATAAATGGTTTCTGAATTGTAATCTAAAATACCCGCTTCCACCAATAAGTCTTTTTGGTCCGCAATTTCAAAGGCATCGGCATCTTTGATTAATAGTAGGTTTGCCAAGGTCAACTTGGCTATTTTTAATGTGTTTTGAGCATTGACAATTTGTTGTTCCTGACTTGCGATGCTGGCTTCAATCTCCAGTAAGTCTCCTTTGGGTTTGGAACCTAGATTTACTAACTCTTGTGTTTGTTTGCGTTCTTTTATGTTGAGTTGGGCTTGCTTTTTCAAAGTAACTAAGGACTCTTTGCTAAATAAAATTTGCAGGTAAGCATTCACTACTCGTAGCGATATGTTGTCTTTCATGTCTTCCAATTGGTACTGATTTGCCAAGATGGCAAGATTTGCTTTGTGCAATCGATTGCTGTTTTTAAGACCATCGTAAAGTGTGATGCCAGCTGAAAGTCCAAAAATTGACGTTTGTGTAGTAGCAGTTAAATTGGTGTTTGTTACAGGATTGGTGTTGAGTCCGATGTTCCATGAGTGCCGCATATTGACATTGAGGTTGGGTAAAAAGTTTCCTTTGGCACCTCTGAGGTTTACTTCAGCAGTTTTTACATCCATTTCCGATTGTTTGACTGCGATGTTGTTTTCGATTGCGTACTGCACACAGTCTCGTAAAGTCCATTTTTTTGTTTGTGCAGAAAGTCTCAAACAACTGACCAAAAGAACAAGATATAGGTAGGTTTTCATAGGTTTATGTTTAATTTTCTCGCGTTTTTATTTTCTTCTTTTGGCTTCTTTTTTCTTGTCTTCCTTCGAGGCCTTGTTCCACACTTTTACCAAGTCGTTTTTACCAAGTCCTTCGAGCACTTCCACATCGATGCCGTCAGAAAGACCCAATTTCAAATCAATGCGTTCGAACGTGTTTTTTTCTTTTAGAATTTCGACATAGGGTTTTTCGGATTTTCGATCGTACTGGACCAGCGATTCTTTGATGGCCAAGACATCGTCTTTTTTACTCAGAATCAATTCTGCATTGGCGCTATAGCCCGCCCTGACATAGCTTTCGTCATTGAGTTGCATTGCGGCTTTTATTTTAAACAAAACGGCTCCTTGCTCTTCTTTTCCTTTGGGTGCGACAAAATTCAAGGTCGCTTTGTATGAAATGCCTTCCAAGGCAGCGATGGTTACTTCCAAAACAGTTCCTTCTTTTAGTTTCCCCACTTCCGCTTCGTCTACTTTTCCTTCAAAAATCATTTTGTTCAAATCCGCGATGGCGGCGATGGTCGTACCGGCATTGAAATTGTTGCTTTCAATGACTTGGTCTCCTTCCTTGACAGGGATTTCAAGAATGGTGCCGGAGACAGTCGCGCGTATGTTGGTATTGGCAGACAAGGATCCTTTGGCAGAGCCGACTTTGATGATCTGGTAGTCGTTTTCTGCATTTTCTACATCCTGTTTTGCTTGGTCATAGCGCAATTGAAAATTGTTGAATTCTTGGTCTGAAATGACACCTCTTTCAAACATGGTCTTGTTTCGTTTGTATTCCAAGGCGTTGTTGTTCAAATTTAGTGTTGCATTTTTTAGGCGTCCTTTCGCACTGTTAAGCGCTTGTTCGTTGGGAACAATTTTTATTTTGGCAATCAAATCTCCTGTTTTTGCAAAATCTCCTTCTGAAACATAAATCCGATCGATGATTCCCGAAATTTGAGGTTTTATTTCCACTTCATCTTCAGGAAGCACTTTTCCCGTTGCAACAGATTTATTGATTATCGTGGTTCTAAAGGGTGTTTTTGTCTTGAATTCAAGAGCCGACTCACTGTTTTTCTTTCCAAAATAGATCAACACCCACACCAATAACAAGAAGGTGATTGACAATAAGAGTTTTTTTACAATTTTTTTCATAAATCTGATTTTTAATTGAAGTGTTTGTGTGTTGTTGTTTTTATTCTTCGTTTAATGCTGCGATGGGTTTGATTCGTGTGGCCCTGTTTGCTGGGATCAAGCCGATTAAGGATCCCAAAACCACCAAGATCAATACAGCTGTTAAGACAATTGGAATGGACACTGAGGGATTGACTAGAACCGCGTCATCTCCTTGCCCCCAAAATTTATCTACCAACATCAAGACAAGCCCCCCACCGATGATTCCAAAAACCCCTGCCAAGACAGCCAAAACAACAGCCTCCAAAACGATTTGTTTTTTGATGGAATTTGGCGTTGCGCCCAGGGCTCTTCGAACGCCAATTTCTTTGGTTCTTTCTTTGACGGTAATCAACAAGATATTGCCAATTGCAAAGACACCTGCAATCAGTGTTGCGATCCCGACAAACCAGGTGAGAAATTGCATTCCAGTTAAGAACCCCGTCACCTTTGCGAATCGTTCTCCTAAATTGAAACTTCCAAAAGCTCGTTCGTCTTTGGGATGAATTTTATGAATGTTTTTAAGTAGGAGCTTGCTGTCTTTTTCTATTTGTTTGATGTCGGCATCTTTCTTTCCTGTAATCATCATCCATCCGAGCTTGTTGCCCGTGTTGAATACCTGCTGAAAAGTTGTAAATGGGATGTGAACATTAGAGTCCATGTCTACACTGCTGCTTTCAAAAACCCCTACAACTTTGAAATTGATGTTGTTGATCTGTAAAAATGCTCCAATCGGAATGCTTTCTTTTTCAAAAAGCTGCTTGTAAGCTTCTTCTGAAATCACCACGGTTTTTCGTTTTTCTTGAATGTCTGCCTTGTTGATAAAGCGCCCGTAGATCAAATCCTTCTTTTGTACTTTGTCCAACAAGGGATAATCTCCGTTGATGTTAAAAGTTGCCGACAAAAAGCCGTTGGTCAAAGTTCCATTGCGTTGGTTTCTCGGGACGACAAATTCGATGCCCTCCACTTCCCTGCGTATTTGTGCGACATCATCCATTTTTAATTGAACCTTTTTGCCCTCTTGAAATCCTTTGAAAGGCTTGCTCGTTTTTTGTCCCCAAACAAAGACAGAATTGGTGGCGAAATTTCCGAAAATTCGGTTAAAGGAATTTTCCATTCCTCGTGCACTGCCCAACAGAGTCACCAACAAAAACACCCCCCATGTCACTCCGATAATGGTGATGACGGTTCGCAACTTGTTTTTGCGAATACTTTCAGCAATCTCCTGCCAAGTATCGCTCTCAAATAGAAAGATCAAGTGTGAAGGCAGGTATTTTGACATTCGTTTATTCATTGCGCAAAGCTATGATGGGTTTTATTTTGGCCGCTTTTTGTGCGGGGACATACCCTGCAACGGCACCTGAGAGAATCAAAACAAGTGTAGCACCAATAACAATGCCAGGGTCGACACTGGGATCAGTGATGAAATAATCGGTCAAACGATCTCCAATCAATTGCAGAGCACTCATGCCGAGAAACATGCCCACATAACCTGCAAATATTGTGATGAGAATCGATTCTAAAAGAATCATCCCAACGATGGATTTGGGTTCGGCTCCCAAAACTTTCCGGATGCCGAGTTCTTTCGTTCGCTCTTTTACGATGTACACCAAAATATTGCTGATGCCAACCACTCCTGCGATCAAAGTACCAAAACCGATAAACAGAATTAAAACCCCCAAGACAAACAACATTTGATTTGTTTTTTTCATTGAATCAGCAGTGTTTCGAATTCGGATGGCTCTTTGGTCTTTGGGAGCCACTGAAAAACGTTCTTTGAGCTCTTTTTCCAACAAAACACTAAAAGCGATGGCCTGCTCAAAATTCATTTTGGGCTTGTATGTCAAATTGATCTCGTTGACATAATTGTTGTCTGAAAAGGTGCTTTGTGCTGTTGAGACAGGCATGTAAATGACACGTTCTTCATTGTCTCCTCCGCTGTCTTCAAAAACACCAACAACCTTAAAGGAAACACCTTGCAAGCTCAAGTATTTGCCAATGGGGTTTTTGTTTTCAAACAGGTCTTTTGCTACCAATCGACCAATGACCACGTATTTGAGTTTGAATTGAAGGTCTGCCACATTCAAAAATCGCCCAAAAGTAACATTGGTGTTTTCTAAGTATTGGTGGTCTGGATGGACGCCTCTGACCTTGTAACTGTCTTTGTTTCCTTTGTAAGCAGCAGTAAATCTTTTAAAGATTCGTGCAGTGATGAATTCTATTTTTTCTTGGTAATGAGATTTTACATGTTTGTAATCTTTGTTCGAGAAATTGATTTTTTTGTCTGTTTGGTTGCCTTTGTAGGGCAGGGATGTTTTTCCCGATCGAATGTAAATCAAATTGGTCGCTTCGTCCAAAAAATAACTTTCAAAAGTGTTTTTAAGTCCATTGGCCATGCCAAATAGCAAGGTAAATATCAAAATGGCAAAAGCAATGGTAAACCCAGAAAGCATGCTTCGCAATTTGTTTTTGCGAATGCTTTGAAAGATTTCGTTCCAGAGGTCTTTTTCGAACATTAACTTTGTGAATATTTAGAAAGTAGTAACTTTTTTAAAATACGAAAATACGTATTTTAAGGTACAGTTTTTTTGTGAATTATTGTTAAATGTTGAATTTCTTTTTGTAATTTCTTGACATGGGAATGTATTTTTAAAAAACGGTTGCTGGAAGTTCAAAATTTCTCTTTCCTTGCCCTTGTTTTAGAAAATAACTTTACTTTTGTTTTCTTAAATCAAACAATGTAAACTACATTTCTATTATGAGCGTTTTAGTAAATAAGGATTCAAAAATTATTGTACAGGGTTTTACCGGAAGTGAAGGTACTTTTCACGCAGGACAAATGATTGATTACGGAACCAATGTGGTTGGAGGCGTCACACCTGGAAAAGGAGGACAAGAGCATTTGGGAAAACCGGTTTTCAACACTGTTGTTGAGGCTGTTGAAACAGTGGCCGCTGACACCACACTTATTTTTGTGCCGCCTGCTTTTGCTGCAGATGCCATTATGGAAGCTGCGGATGCAGGAATCAAAGTGATCATTTGCATTACGGAAGGAATCCCTACCGCTGATATGGTCAAAGTAAAAGCCTATTTGAAAGGAAAGAAATGTCGTTTGGTTGGACCAAATTGCCCAGGAGTAATCACTCCTGAAGAGGCAAAAGTAGGCATCATGCCTGGATTCATCTTTAAAAAAGGAAATGTAGGAATTGTGTCCAAATCAGGGACCTTGACTTATGAAGCTGCCGATCAGGTGGTCAAACAAGGTTTTGGAATCACCACTGCCATTGGCATTGGAGGAGATCCAATTATTGGAACCTCTACCAAAGAAGCGGTGGAATTGTTGATGAATGACGACGAAACAGAAGCCATTGTAATGATTGGTGAAATCGGAGGGCAATTGGAAGCCGACGCAGCGAAATGGATCAAAGCGGATGGCAACAGAAAACCAGTAGTTGGTTTTATCGCTGGACAGACTGCTCCAGCAGGAAGAACCATGGGACACGCAGGAGCCATTGTTGGTGGTGCAGATGACACAGCACAGGCGAAAATGGCCATTCTAAGAGCAAATGGAATTCACGTTGTGGACTCTCCAGCTAAAATTGGAGAAATGGTTGCAAACGTTTTGAATTAACCAACTTTATTTTTAAAGTTACCTTATAAACAACATATGAAACTTCTTGAAAACAAAACAGTCCTGATCACAGGAGCTACGCGAGGAATTGGAAAAGGAATTGCTGAAACATTTGCCAGGCAAGGTGCGCATGTCGCATTTACCTTTAGTTCTTCTGTAGAAGCTGCAACTGCACTCGAAAAAGAATTGGCAGCCAACGGTGTAAAAGCCAAAGGATACCAGTCCAATGCAGCGGACTTTGCTGCCGCCCAAGAATTGGCAGCAGCCGTACTGGAAGAATTTGGAAGCATCGATGTTTTGATTAACAATGCAGGGATCACCAAAGACAACTTGTTGATGCGCATTAGCGAAGAAGATTTTGACAAGGTCATCGAAATCAATTTGAAATCTGTTTTCAACTTGACCAAAGCCGTCATTCGTCCCATGATGAAACAACGTTCAGGTTCCATCATCAATATGAGCTCCGTAGTTGGAGTACAAGGAAATGCTGGACAAACCAACTACGCCGCTTCCAAAGCAGGCATGTTGGGTTTTACCAAATCCGTCGCTTTGGAATTGGGTTCTCGAAACATTCGTTGCAATGCCATAGCACCTGGATTTATCGAAACAGAAATGACAGCCAAATTGGATGAGAAAGTTGTAGATGGATGGAGGCAAGCCATTCCCTTGAAACGCGGAGGGGTTCCAGAGGACGTCGCCAATGCTTGTGTTTTTCTAGCTTCGGATATGTCTGCTTACATTACTGGACAAACATTGAATGTAGACGGCGGTATGATTACGGCCTAATTTGTAAATTGCAATAGCAAATAAAAAAATGAACAATTCAATAGGTATTTTAAAGTTTCAACCTGTTTTTCAGTATAGAATCTGGGGGGGAGAGAAGTTAAAAAACGTATTGCAAAAAGAGTATACAGAAACTCATATTGGAGAGAGCTGGGAAATTTCTGGCGTCAAAGGAGATGAGACCGCTGTTTTAGAAGGGCCACTCAAAGGAGCGATCCTTCCCGATTTAATAGCGCGTTACAAATCCGACCTCGTTGGGGAGACCTGTTACAAGGAATGCGGAAATGAATTTCCAATCCTGATCAAGTTTATCGATGCAGACGCACCGCTATCCGTTCAAGTACATCCTAATGATGCCTTGGCTAAGGAAAGACACAATAGTTTGGGTAAAAACGAAATGTGGTACATCATGGATGCCGACAAAGATGCCTGTCTGTTGATTGGATTTACCGAAGACTTGAATAAAGTGAATTTTGAAGCGCACGTCAACCGTGGCGACCTCCTGCCCTTACTCAATAAAATCAAGGTAAAAAAAGGAGAATTGTACTACCTTCCTGCAGGTCGTGTACATGCAATTGGAAAAGGAGTACTTCTCGCTGAAATCCAGCAGACTTCTGATGTTACCTACCGCGTATTCGACTACAATCGTGTGGATAAAAAAACTGGTAAGCAAAGAGAATTACACGTTCAAGAGTCCATGGATGCCATCGATTTTTCAGCTGTAAAAAAGTATCAAACCGCTTACGAAAGAACGCCGAATCAATCCAATCCGATGATTGACACACCTTTTTTCAAAACCAATTACATCAGTAGCACTGAAGCGTTGACCTTGACCTATAGCTTTGGGAATTCCTTTAAAATCTTTATCTGTACCGACGGACTAGCACTTTTGAAGACCCATCATCAAGAACTAACTATCAAAAAAGGAGAAACGGTCCTGTTGCCTGCCAACGAAGAACAACTAACGGTCGTTCCTCAAGGAACGGTAGAACTTTTAGAAGTAGCATACTCATAAAATCAAAAAAAAACCATAAAATGCCTGCATTAAAAATCCACAGTTTTGAAGAATACAAAGCCTATGAAGGCAAAGATTTGGGTACTTCAGACTATTTGAAAATTACCCAAGACCAAATTGATAAATTTGCAGATGCCACCCTAGACCACCAATGGATTCACACCAACCAAGAAAAGGCAAAAAAAGAAAGTCCTTTTAAGAACACCATCGCACATGGTTACCTTACCTTGTCTGTTTTGCCTTATTTGTGGGGTCAAGTTGTGGAAGTGAAAAACAACAAAATGATGGTCAATTATGGGATTGAGAATTTGAAATTCATCACACCTGTTTTGGTAGACAGTGAACTTCGATTGAAAGCATCTTTAAAATCACTGGTGAATTTAAGAGGTACTTCCAAAGCGGTTTTAGACATCTCGATCGAAATCAAGGGGCAAAAAAGACCAGCGCTGCAGGCAGAAATTATTTTTCTCTACCATTTTGTCAACTAACGATTTTTCCCTCCTCAAAGAGGTAGTACTCAAAAACATCAAAGCCTTTAAAGTTTCTGACTTTTGCCCTGAGGGCGGCTGGCCAAAATTTGACGATCTGGAAGTTTTGGTTTTTGACCAATTTGTTGATGGAGTGACGACCACCTACGATGTCGAATTGCTGTATGCTTGTGAAGCTGCAGCTTGCTGTTTTATTCCCGGGAGTGATGTCCACTCCCGCTTGCGTAAAAAGATCAAAATAGGAAAAACTTCTTTTGAAGTACTGCCCTAATCTCAACTACAATTTGTAGCTTTACTAAAAATTTAAAACAACGAACTTATGAGTAATAATAATCAATTAGAATTTGGATTCCCCAAAGGAGGCGTTTTTGTGATTGCACTGATCGTCCTTGCTGTAATTTTCTTTTCAAAAGCAACCATAACCATCGGTTCTGGAGAAGCAGGTGTTTTGTACAAAACTTTTGATGGAGGTGTCGTTACAGACGAGCCCGCTTTGGGAGAAGGATTTCACTTTGTAGCACCTTGGAACAAAGTGATTGTATACGAAGTCCGTCAACAAGAGTTGTTGGAAAAAATGAAGGTATTGTCCTCCAACGGTTTGGACATTCTCTTGGAAGTCACCGCATGGTACAAACCACAAACGGACCAATTAGGATTTTTACACCAAAAGAAAGGACAGAATTACTTGGAAAGAGTGATCAAACCTTCCATCCGTTCTGCAGCTAGAAGTGTGGTCGGACGTTACACACCGGAACAAATATATTCCAGCAAAAGAGATGCCATTCAAAAAGAAATTTTTGAAGAAACAAAAATGATTTTAGACAATCAATACGTACAATTGAATGATGTATTGGTGAGAGACGTTACTTTGCCACCAACCATCAAAACGGCCATCGAAAACAAACTCAAGCAAGAACAAGAATTTTTGGAGTATGAGTTTACGATTCAAAAAGCTCAAAAAGAAGCTGAACGTCAAAAAATTGATGCGGAAGGAAAGGCAGCTGCCAACAGGATCCTCAACCAATCTTTGACAACCAATATCTTAAAAGAGAAAGGAATTCAAGCAACAGTAGAATTGGCCAAATCATCCAATTCCAAAGTCATCGTTATCGGTTCTGGAAAAGAGGGCATGCCCATTATTTTAGGCAATAATTAATTCAAGGAACGATTTGGTGTTGGGTTTGCAATGGCTTTAGCTGCAGCAAATGCCGAGCTAAAACAACCCTGTAACAGATACCCACCGGTAACGGTGTCCCAATCAAACATTTCCCCAACACAATAGATGTTGGGGATTTTTTTTAGGGAAAAATCCGATGACAATTCTTCGCTGTCAATTCCTCCAACTGTGGAAATTGCCTCTTCCACGCTTCGCAAACCTTGTACAGGGACCGTCAATTTTTTAAGTACCTTGGCAAACAATAGTGCATTCAAATAGGTCTCTTTGTCGGTGTGTGCTTTTGCAAAATCTATTTGGGTTTTGGTCAATTTAAATAAGTAAGCGTAATTTTTTGGAAGTGTCTTTGGTGTTACTTTTTGCAGCAATTGCAACTCCGTATTGAACGGTTTGAGGTCCACTTCTACAGACACTTGTTGGCATTGCTTCAGAGCATTTCTCACAATTTTAGAAATTGGATATACCGCATTGCCCTCCAGACCATAAGAACTTACGACTGCTTCTCCTTTCACCGTAGTACCCTGACAGGAAATGCGAATGTTTTTCAATGGCTTTCCGACATGGTTTTTTAAAAAATCTATGGGAAACTCACAGTTGAGACCACAATTGGAAGGTTCAAAAGGCCGCGTTTGCAGGCCCTTTTTTTCAAAGGTATTTAGCCAATCGCCTTTGGAGCCTGTCACTGACCAAGAGGCGCCTCCCAAAGCAAAAATACAGTTGTCATAAGCGCATTCAACGAGAACTCCCTTGTGCAAAAAACGGATTTTTTTGGATGTAAAATCCACAAATTCATGTTCGTAATGCACCTGCGCGTGTTGCACACAAAGGCGGTCTTTTAAGGCGTTCAATACCTGAATCGGTTTGATGCCTTTTTCGGGAAATACACGCCCACTACTCCCCACATATGTAGGGATTCCAAGGTCTTTTAACCAAGAACGTGTTTGCGAGCTGTCAAAATTTTTCAAAGCGTTTCCAAAGAGAGAATTTGGACTGTAATTAGCGCTCAACTCAGCTCCTGTTAGGTGGTTGGTTAAGTTGAAGCCACCCTTTCCTGCTACCAGAAATTTACGCCCCAGCGTTTTTCCCTTTTCAAATAGCTGCACTTCGTGCGTTTTGCTCAATTCTATGGCAGCGAGCATTCCGGCAGGGCCTCCTCCTACAATTATAATTTTTTTTTGAGGTTTTTTTACTGACATCTAAAGGGTATTCCGTGAGGGGTTCAAATTACATTGACCTCCATTTCCAAGGAAATGGCAAAACGTTGTAAGACAGTCGCTTGGATTTTTTGTGCCAAGGCTATCACTTCCTTGCCCGTAGCTGATCCGTAATTGACCAATACCAAGGCTTGTTTTTCGTGTACGCCTACTGCTCCAAACCGTTTACCTTTGAATCCACATTGTTCGATCAACCAACCGGCAGGAATTTTATAGCGGTCATCAGTAAGAACATAATATGGCAAGTTCTTGAACTTTTTTTGAACTGTCGTAAAAAGGGTTTTTCCAACCACGGGATTTTTAAAAAAACTACCACTGTTTCCAATGTCCTTTGGATTGGGAAGCTTGCCATTTCTAATTTTGATAACGGCTGCACTGATGTCTTTCGGTGTGGGTTCAAAAATGTGTTTCAACGCTAACTCTTCTTGAATGGCTCCGTAGGAGTCCTCAATCTGATGTGCATTGGTAGAGAGTTGAAAGGTCACACTCGTCAAGATGTATTGGCCTTTGAGCTTGTTCTTAAAGACGGAGTCGCGGTAGCCAAAATGGCAGTCTTTGTTTTGAAAAATTTGAAGTTTTCCAGTGGCGATTTCAAGAGCTTCTACTTCAGTGATGCGGTCTTTGACTTCCACCCCATAAGCGCCGATGTTTTGGATAGGAGAGGTGCCGACATTTCCAGGAATCAGGGACAAGTTTTCTAGGCCTCCATAGTTTTTTTCAAGGCACCACAGCACAAATTCATGCCAGTTTTCTCCCGCTTGTACTTTGACCTTTGCATGTGTTTTGTTTGATGAGACCAGTTCTTTTCCCTTGGTGTTTAGGTGAACGACTAAGGTGTCGAGATCTTGGGTCAACAAGAGGTTGCTCCCTCCACTCAACACAAACAGCTCTTTTTCGAGGGCCACAATTTCTTGCAGCTCTTTGACTTTAGAAATCGATACATAGCGCTTCGCAATGGCATCTACTCCAAACGTATTGAAATTTTTTAGCGAAACAGAATGTGTTGGCTTCATAACCGATGCGTGTGTTTTTAGGAGGAAGGCACGCTTTCAAGCGTCTTGTTGGGAAAAAGGTGGGTGTAGGTTGCCAATCCCTTTTTTAAAATAACAACGGACCTCAAAAGGTCTTTTTGTTGCAAGACATAGGCGATTCGAATCTGTGATTTCCCATGGCTTTCTGTTGAGTAAAAACCACTTGCAGGTGCCACCATTACAGTTTCCTGTTGGTCTTGAAAGTCTTCTAACAACCATTGAGCAAAATGATCAGTGTCTTTGACAGGCAATTCCACAATGCAGTAAAAAGCACCTTTGGGTTTGAACACCGTCACACCATCGATTCCTTTCAAGGCTTTCACCAAGATGTTTCTTCTCTTGGCGTATTCAGCGACCACTTCCGTAAAATAACTTTTGGGCGTTTGCAAAGCAGCTTCTGCAGCAATTTGAGCATAGGTGGGAGGACTCAACCGAGATTGGGCCATTTTCATGATGGCAGAAAGAAAGTCTTTGTTTTTAGAAATGATACACCCAATACGCGCACCACACATACTGTAACGTTTCGATATGGAATCAATCATGATGGAGTGTTGTTCCATGTCGTTTTCACTCATGATGGAATGGTGTGTTTCTCCGTCGTAAACAAATTCTCGGTAAACTTCGTCTGCAATCAAAAACAAATTGTATTTGAGTGCCAACTCTTTTAGTTGTAGAATTTCCTCTTTGGTGTAGACCACACCAGTCGGATTTCCGGGATTACAAATCAAAATGGCCTTGGTTTTTTGGTTGATCACCTTTTCAAATTCTGAAATTTTGGGCAAGGAAAATTGATTCTCCATACTCGTGTGAATCGGAATTACATTGACGCCTTCTGCGATCGCAAAACTGGTATAATTGGCATAAAAAGGTTCCGGGATGATGATTTCATCGTGTGGATCCGTGATGCAAGCAATGGCAAATAAGAGGGCTTCTGAGGCACCGGTGGTGACAATGATATCATCCGAGCTTATGTGTATGTCGTTTTCAGCGTAGTACTGCGCTAATTTTTTTCGGTAGGTTTCGGAGCCGTTGGAGGTGGAATAACTCAGTATGCTGACATCGTTGTTTTTGACAGCATCTAAAGCTACCTGTGGTGTTTTGATGTCGGGTTGTCCGATGTTTAAATAGTATATGTGAACTCCTTTTTTAAGGGCAGCTTCGGCATAAGGAACTAATTTTCGAATAGGTGATGCTGGTGTTAATTTTCCTTTGCGTGAGATCGTTGGCATAAGTTGTGTTGGTTATTGCTTTGTAAGTTAGGAGTTTTCAATCGAAAGAAGCAATCTTCATCATAAAAGTTGGATTTTTTATCCGAAATCAAGCAAATTTAAGATTTTATCTGCAAAAGGCCTTATTTTCTTTAAAAAAGGAAATGGAGGATTTTGTAATCTGATATGGAAAACAGGAACGAATGTTTCTAGTAGTTCTTTGTTTTTTACTTACTTTTCTCGAAGGATGCCAACAGTTCCCTACATTCTTTTTTGTAGGAATTTACTCTTAGAGAAGGAATTTTTACTGGAAAATTCAGGATTTCTTCAGCCAGTATTTTTTGTTGTTTCTTGTTGTTTGTTATTTGCAACAGCTGCAGCAAATTCATTTTGGGGGCATACCGAAAGGGCTCCAAACCGATGTTGAATCTGAAAATTTCTTCAGCACGTTTGTAATTTCCGTTGTCCATGTGTTTGAAAGCGAGTTCTTCACCGATACTTGGAATGACACATTTTGAAAATCCTTTTTCCATCAGCAAAAGTCCTTCTTTGCTGTGTCCCAATTTGGCCAAAGATTTCCCAAGGTAATAGGTTGCCGTGCTGTTGTTTTCCAAGTAGGTATATGTCTTCTTTATTTCTTCTGCCCCCAAGCGTTTTTTTCTGTCGAGATGTTTTTTTAAACGACTTCTAGATTCTATTTTTTTGCAACTAAAATAGCAGCCCAAAAGAGTGCTAGCCAAAAGAACCGAAATACACAAAAAGTTGAGATTTGGGAGTTTTAATGACGGAGTTTCTTTGGAGCTTACAAGGAGCGCAGCAGCAAACAAACCCATGTTGAACAATTCGGGGCTTGTCAAGGGGCTTGAAAAGAGCGTCAATACAGCGATATTGATGGAAAAACACATTCCAAAACGCGTTTCTTTGCAAAGCGGGGTTTTGAAAAAAAGTCCCACAAAAAGGAGGAGCATCAGTAGCAAGCCGATGCCTCCCAATTCAAATAGCATCAATAGGTAATCGTTGAAAGGGTTGCTGGTATAATTGGCAATCTTTACTTCTTTCCAAGGTCTTTTTTGAGAAGTGAAATAATTTGATTTTGCTGTGTTGTAAGCACGTGGAAACGAAAACAAGCCCTCGCCTGTAAGTGGTTTATTTGAAAGTTCGCACAGGGCTATTTTGGCAATAAAAGTCCTTCCATCTACCGAGTCAGGATTGAGTTGGTATAAAAACTTGGCACTTCCCATGACCGTTAGAATGCTGAAAATCCCAAAGAGTATTTTTGTTTTGCGGTTGTATTTTTTTAAAATCGTTCTTGTTTTTTTGGAACTGATCCACCAAAAAATTGCCGAACAGACAAGTGCCAGCCATGCAGCTCTTGACGCGGTAGCGATGAGCAGCACTCCAAGAAACAAACCCAAGAAAATTTGCATTGCAATCCACTGCTTGTTTTTGGGTTTGATCAAATGAGACAAGGCAAAGTTGGAAAGCATACCAAGGCCGAGGTAGGCTCCTAGAAAGTTGGGACTAAAAAAAGTTCCCGTCATTGAAAAATAAGGATTTCTTGAGTTTGTGAGTTCCAAATGTTGTGCGAAGGCAATACCGCCTTCTACAAGAGCGATAAAGAGAGTTCCAGCTAAAAAAAACAGTAACCAAAAGCGCCTGTTGCTAAATAGCAGCCAGCGAAATAAGTAAAAACAGAAAAAAACACCGACAAACACCCACAAGCGGATGTAGCTAGGCGCTGTCTCCGAAAGGAAGACGTAGTTCAATATACAGTAAATAAACAAGAGCCCCACGACCACATCAAAGTGTTGCAAACGTATTTTTGGGAGGGGGTGTAAAAGGACTTTTGTCAGTAGCCATAGAGACAAAACAAGTACCCAATACATCTCAGAATTGATTAAAAAATAATAAGTGTACAAGGGCGTTGCTATGAACAACAATGCAAATAAAGTGTCAATAGGATTGTTTTTTATGTGAAGCAATGCAGTTGTTTTCGAATCAAGGTACTCGTTTTTTTTTAATCCACATTAGATTTAAGGAGTTTAAAAACAGAGAGTTGTGAGGGTGTTCCTTTTTTTGGTTGTGGTAAAATTTCCCTATTTTCGGAGTTGTTTATGTTTAGAACTCTTTTTAAATTGAAGAAAATTTTTTGCTGATTTTTTGGATTCCAACCCATTCAAATCCTGTACATTCTTTCTCCCACATACAATTTTGGCAAAACTGACGGTTTTAGTTTGCCCCAGTTTCTAAAATTGGAAATAATTTAGCAGCCTTTTGAGAGCTTGTGTCGCTTCCGAGAGTCGTGTTGATTGATAAATCAGAAACAATTAATAAGATACAATGAGAAAGCTCTTTCTTCCTGCAATCATTTTTTTTACTTTATGGTTCCTGTCGAGTTGTTTCTCCGATGACAGGAAGGATGCATTGGATCGTTCAATGACCTTGTCAGGAGAGAATAAAAAGGAGATCCAAAAGGTGCTCAACCACTACAAAGCACCGAAGGACAGGTTGAAACTGCAAGCTGCAAAATACTTGATTTCAAACATGAAAGGTCATTCCTATTGGGAGTTTGGAGACACCTATAAGAAGGCCTTTGACAAAGCAAGAAAGACCAGAAAGCATTTAAAAGAGACACAAGTAAATGGTACTTGGAGTCAAATCGGAAGAGGGGTAAATGCTGTCTTTAGAAAGGCCATTGATTCCATAGAAAAATCAATTGGTTTTAAGGCATCTCCTAAAAAAATATTCGATGTTCAGATGTTAACAGCGGATTTCTTGATTGAGAATATTGAGGTTGCCTTTGCGGCACATTCAAAAAAACCACATCAATACCGTGAAAGCTTTGATGAGTTTTTGAAATATGTACTTCCGTACCGAGTGATTGATGAACCCATAGAAAAACATAAAAGAAAAGAACTCTTCGAAAAGTACAAATGGGCATTGGACTCCTTAAAAATTCACCCGATGGACACGGTTGTTTCACAAATTTACAATAGTTTGGAATTGTATGGAGGTGTTTGGGGGAAAAAGTACAAATACCCTGGAGTTCCTTCTCTGTCCGAAATGGAAGCCACTCGTTTTGGAGATTGCGGCTACATCACTGCATATTTTATCAATGTGTTGCGGTCTGTAGGAATTCCTTCGGGGACAGATTACTGTTCGCGTTGGGGAGTCAATGGAGTTCAAGGGGTTCATACTTGGGCTTTTTATATAAATGGAAAAAAGAAAGAGGCAGTAAATGTTGGAATGCCGGATTTTAAAAAAACAAACGCTTTGTATGTACATGCAGGAATTCCAAAAGTATTTAGAAAAAACTTTGACAAATCATTTAAGAAAGATGTTACAAAGGAGTACAGAAAGACGTATGATTTTGAAATTGAAAATTTATGGGGACGGGCTAATTTGCTTCCCGAAAATGTGTTTTTAGGCGTGTTCAATCAAAATGGAACTTGGGACAAAGTGATTCAATCCATCGCGGTAGATGAGAATCGGATTCGCTTCAAACAGATAGGGAGCAACCTTTTGTATGTCGTCTTTTCTGAGGGTTTTTTTCAAAGAAAATTGTTAAATTATCCTTTCGAATTGACTAAGAATGGAAGGCTCAGATTTTTAAATAAAAACAATCAGACCCTAGATGCTGCCTTTTTGACGAGGAAATACCCTCCTTTTACAGTGAGAAATGAAAAGCGAAAAATTCAAAGAATACAATCAATAAACAACTGTGTCTTGCAAGGGTCAACTTTTGAAGCGCCTACAGAATTTCAGGACTTGTTCACCATTGCTAATTTTTATAGCACCCTCAAACAAACCTTCCGTATTTCAAACTCCAAACCCTTTTCAAATTATAGATTGAAAGGTCCTAAAGGAGAAATAGTTCATTTGGCTGAATTTCATCTTTTGGACAAAAATTCAAACGAAATAAAGCAATGGAAATCCATCGAACTGATGGCTGCTGAAAAACAAACAAGCCCAAAGAATATAATCGATCACAAGCCATTGACTAGTAGGGTTTTGAAAGACATGACCTTGACTTATTCATTTGATACACCTATCTGTATTTCTGGATTTACAATTCAAGCACAAAATGATGGTAACCATATAAATAAAGGAGATCTATACGAGCTCTTTTATTGGAACAAAGATTGGATTTCATTGGGAGAGAAACGCGCAAAAGACACCGTTTTGACATATTATGAAATCCCTAAAAACACCCTGTATTGGTTGCAAAATAATTCAAGAGGAAAAGAAGAATTTGTATTTACTTTTGACGACAAAGGAAACCAAGTTTGGACGGGTGTGTCAGGCTATGAATTTGTTAATTTAGATTCGATTTTACTTGCTCAAAACCAATAAAAAAGTCTTTGTCAAATACCCACAATTAGAAAAGAGATTTTTTGCCTAAAATCTTCTTCTTCAAGTCAAAATTTTTGTGTTCATTTTAAATCACATACAGAGTTCCTTAATTGAGTCGGTCTTCACAATTTAGTACGTTCTTTTTTTTGAATTCAAGGGGTTTCTGAACTCACGAAAAACTTATTTTCTATCGAAGAGTTTGTGGGGTTTGTCAATTCAATGAACACTATTATCCGTGTATTTAACATATTGAAGATTCAATAGACAAGATAGGTTTGCTCTAGGTGCGAATTGGCACAACAATTGACCTATAAGCGTGGAAAGTCCAGTGGTAATGTACCCCAATCCCTGTTTTTCAGTCGTTTGTGGGGGGTTGCTTGTTTGGTTTTCGAAAAAAGCATGCACTAAAATGTCAAGTTGGCAGTAAATAAACCCTATGAGTGATTCAAAAATAATTAAAATAGACAGTTTGTCGCTTCAAAACATGATGGATGAAGATTCCGAATTGATTCCATTGATGACCGTCGAAGACGAAGAAGAAATCAACAAAGAAGAAGTCCCAGAGGTCCTTCCTATTTTACCTTTGCGCAATACGGTCTTGTTTCCGGGAGTGGTCATTCCCATTACAGCGGGTAGAGATCAGTCCATTCAGTTGATCAAAGAAGTCAACAAAGGTGACAAAATATTGGGCGTCGTTTCTCAAATAGACCCAGAGGTGGAAACGCCCACTGCAAAAGACATACACAAGACGGGAGTGGTAGCCCAGATTTTGCGTGTTTTGAAAATGCCTGATGGCAATACCACCGTGATCATTCAAGGGAAAAAGCGTTTTCAAATCAAAGAAGTGATACAAGAAACACCTTATCTAAAAGCGACCACTGAAGAGTTTTTAGAAGATCGTTTTCTAGAAGACACAGAAGAATTTAAGGAAATTATTGCTTCCGTAACTGAATCGGCATTGGAAGTGATCAAAGAAAATCCAAATCTTCCTTCGGAAGCTGCTTTTGCCATCAAAAACATCCAAAGTCAGTCTTTTTTAGTGAATTTTATTTCCTCAAACATGAACCTAAGTGTTCATAAAAAGCAACGACTTTTGCAAAAAAGCAGTTTGAAAGAACGTGCGATTTTGACTTTGAAAGAGCTGAACAAAGAATTGCAACGCTTGGCTTTGCGCAATGACATTCAGTCCAAAACACGCGTGGATATGGACCAACAACAACGCGAGTACTACCTTACCCAACAGCTAAAAACCATTCAGGAAGAGTTGGGGGGCGCTTCACACGATGAGGAACTGAACGAGTTGAAAACCAAAGCCAAAGGCAAGAAATGGAACAAAGAAGTCCAAGAGCGCTTTGACAAAGAAATTGGACGTTTGCAGCGGATGAGCCCACAAATGCCTGATTATTCTGTACAAAGAAACTATTTGGAATTGCTATTGGAACTTCCTTGGAACGAATACTCTGATGACAAATTCGATTTGAAAAATGCCCAAAAAATATTGGACAGGGATCATTTTGGATTGGAAGAAGTCAAAAAGAGAATCATCGAACATTTGGCTGTGTTGAAGCTGAAAGGAGATATGAAATCTCCAATCATTTGTTTGTACGGCCCTCCTGGAGTAGGAAAAACTTCATTGGGAAAATCTGTTGCGGAATCATTGGGACGCAAGTATATCCGAATGTCCTTAGGGGGATTGCGTGATGAATCCGAAATCAGAGGCCATCGCAAGACTTATGTTGGCGCCATGCCAGGACGAGTAATTCAAAACCTCAAAAAAGCACATACGTCCAATCCAGTATTTGTATTGGATGAAATAGATAAATTGGTATCCAATCAAAACGGTGACCCTTCTGCAGCCATGTTGGAAGTATTGGATCCGGAACAAAACACCACATTTTACGACAACTATTTGGAAGTCGGTTACGACCTCTCTAAAATTCTATTCATCGCGACGGCAAACAACATCAGCCAAGTGCCGTGGGCGCTTAGAGACAGAATGGAATTGATCAATGTATCGGGCTATACAGTGGAAGAAAAAGTAGAAATTGCTAAAAAACACCTCTTGCCAAAACAGTTGACAGCTCATGGCTTGGCACCAAAGCATCTAAAGCTAGGGAAAGCACAGTTGGAAAAAATCGTCACTGGTTACACCCGAGAGTCGGGTGTGCGTGGTTTGGAAAAACAAATCGCCAAGGTCGTTCGAAATACAGCCAAATCCATTGCGATGGAAGAAGCTTACCATGTCAAATTGACCAACGACGACATTGTTATTATTTTGGGAGCGTCTCGTTTGGAAAGAGACAAATACGAAAGTAACAAAGTAGCAGGTGTTGTGACCGGATTGGCTTGGACAAGTGTCGGAGGTGACATCTTGTTTATTGAATCCATTTTGTCCAAAGGCAAAGGCGAACTCTCCATCACAGGAAACCTTGGAAAGGTCATGAAAGAATCGGCGACCATTGCTTTGGAATACATCAAAGCAAATGTCGGTGTATTTGGAATTGACCAAAAGATTTTGGACGACTACAAAATACACATTCACGTACCCGAAGGAGCCACTCCCAAAGACGGCCCAAGTGCGGGAATTACGATGCTCACCTCTTTGGTCTCAGTTTTGACACAAAGAAAAGTAAAATCTAATTTGGCCATGACTGGCGAAATCACGTTGCGCGGAAAGGTCTTGCCAGTAGGGGGGATCAAAGAAAAAATATTGGCTGCCAAAAGAGCCAATATCAAAGAGATTATTCTTTGTGTCGCCAACAAAAAAGATATCGATGAAATCAAAGACTCCTATTTGAAAGGTTTGAAATTCCACTATGTGGATGAAATGCGTGAAGTACTCGAAATTGCCTTGCTAAAACAAAAAGTTAAAAACGCCAAGAAATTGGTTTAAATTTAAGTTTTTAAAATCCAACCTGTGTGGGTATTGAACTCAAAAAGACGGCTTGAAAGGCCGTCTTTTTTTTCAAAGAGATGACATCAAAACCTATAATTTTTGTAACTTGGTTGGTGAACATGATTAAAACAATACTTTTCCTTTTTAGTTTTTTTGTGTGTGCTTTTTCCTACGCACAACAAGAGGAAGCATGGATTTATTTGTCTGAAAAAACAAATGTGGACACCTATTTTAACAATCCCTTGACCATGCTTTCTCAAAGAGCTTTGGACCGAAGGATCCGGCAAGGAATTGCTTTGGATGATCGTGATATTCCGTTGGATGCTGGGACTGTTTCTGCAATCTCCAATACGGTAGGGGTGACTGTAATGGCAAAATCCAAGTGGTTGAACGCACTTCACGTCCGAGGGACTAAAACAGCGATCGACTCACTTTCAAACTTCTCGGGTGTGGCTTCCATAACATATGGAGACAACAGACACAACAAGTCCAAAATTACGCTCAAAGAAAAAAGACAAAAATTAGAGAACATCAAAGATGCGGTTCTTTTGGACTACGGACCTGCTGCCAACCAGATAGAAATGCTACACGGAGATGATTTACACACGATGGGTTTTCAAGGGGGAGGTTTGCAAATTGCGATTTTAGACGCTGGTTTCAAAGGTGTTGAAACTTTTGCTGCCTTTTCAAAATTACACGACAACAACCTTGACAATGGTGAGATTTTGGGCGGCTATGACTATGTAAATCGATCTCCTGATTTTTATCAAGAAACGGGGAGTGAACACGGTCTTTCGGTCTTGTCAACCATTGCTGCTGACATTGAAGGGCAGTTTCTTGGAACTGCTCCCAAAGCACAATTTTACTTGTTTGTCACTGAAGATCCACCCAACGAAACTCCTCTCGAAGAAAGTTTGTGGGTGGAAGCTGCTGAAAAGTCAGACAGTCTTGGAGTCGATGTGATCAACACCTCCTTGGGGTATACTACGTTTGACGAATCGAGATACGATTACACATATTCGGATATGGATGGTGCAACGACCTTTATTTCAAGAGGAGCGGAAGTCGCAGTTGCCAAAGGGATCTTTGTGGTTGTTTCTGCAGGAAATTCGGGAAATTCTCCTTGGAAATACATCAGTGCGCCCGCAGATGCTCCGTCTGTTCTCACTGTAGGAGCTGTGGATGCTCAGGAAGAAAGTGCTTTTTTTAGTTCCTACGGACCTACTGCTGACGGACGTGTCAAGCCAGATGTCTTGGCACAAGGACTGTATGCCTCTGTAATCAATTCCTCTGGAAATATAAGCCCTTCCAATGGAACTTCTTTTTCTGCTCCCATCATCACCGGTTTGGTGACTTGCTTGTGGCAGGTTTGTCCAACCTTAACGGTTTCAGAACTCAGGCAAGTCATTAAAGAATCTGCAGATTTGTATGCAATGCCCTCTGCGCATAGAGGCTATGGAATTCCCAATTTTGAAGCAGCCTACAATACCTTGATAATTGAAAAAATAAACAAAGCAGAATGGGAGCTTTCTTCAAATTTCGGCAAAGAGTTTTTAAATTTCAAATTGTCCGATGAGGTACGTCAGCTTTCCGCTCGAGTGTTGGCTATTTCTGGCAAAGTGATGCAACAAACAACAGTATTTAAAGAAAATCCTTCCCTAGCTATTTTTGATCTAAGTCCAGGCTTGTATCTGTTGGAATTGAAATTGGATGGTCGGAAGAAAGTCTTTAAGTTTGTAAAGACAAATTGAACAGATTTTTTCTAGTCCTTTAAGAACAATAACCACAATGAATTCCACACGAATCACCCAATTATTTGACATAAAATACCCAATTGTTCAAGGAGGAATGGTTTGGGTGAGTGGCTACAAACTAGCAGCAGCTGTAAGCAATGCAGGTGGTTTGGGCTTGATAGGTGCTGGATCCATGTATCCCGACGTTTTGAGGACTCACATCCAAAAATGTAAAAAAGCCACTTCCAAACCATTTGGAGTTAACGTTCCCATGCTGTACCCCAACATTGATGAAATCATCGCAATTCTCATTGAAGAAGAGGTAAAAATTGTCTTTACATCTGCGGGCAACCCCGCTTTGTGGACTTCGCATTTGAAAAAACATGGAATAACGGTCGTACATGTGGTTAGCAGTATCAAATTTGCTATGAAAGCCCAGGCTGCAGGTGTAGATGCTGTGGTCGCTGAAGGATTTGAGGCGGGTGGACACAATGGAAGAGAAGAGAGCACCACATTCACCTTAATTCCAATGGTCAAGGAGCAGTTGCAAATCCCTTTGATCGCCGCCGGAGGAATTGCCACAGGCAGGGGGATGTTGGCTGCACTGGTTTTGGGTGCAGATGGAGTGCAGGTTGGCAGTCGCTTTGCTGCGAGTTTGGAATCTTCTGCTCACATCGACTTTAAAAAGAAAGTCGTCGATGTTTCAGAAGGAGATACAGTGTTGACACTCAAAGAGATCGCTCCTGTTCGGATGATTAAAAACGAATTTTACACCCAAATTGAAAAACTCCATCAAGAACACAAAAGTGTGGAGGATTTAAAAAAACTACTTGGCAAACGCCGCTTGAAACGAGGGATGTTTGAAGGAGATTTGGTCGATGGGATGCTAGAGATTGGTCAGGTAGCAGGTTTGATTCACGAAATTCAATCTGCCAAAGAGATTGTCGACGAGATGGTCAAAGAGTACAAGGAGGCACTCCAAGAAAAATTTTAAACTGTCTCAGGGTTGGGTCTTAACTGTCCATGCTAAAGGTTTTTGAGTAAAATTTCACAAATTTCTTTTCCTTTTGTAAGAATCATGACGTGCGATCCGTTTCTTACAATTTCACAATTTTTGATGCAGTGCAACGGGAAGATCGGGTCTTTGTTTCCGTGGATGTGAAGGGTATTGCTCAAACTTTCTCTCTGAGACCAGCACAGTGCATTGTGGATTGCCCATTTCAAATAGGTTGGATTTCTAAAAGAGAGGTAGGTTCTGTATGCCATGATTTTCTTGTCGGCTTTTGGTCCAAAGAGACGCGAAAGTATTTCTTCAATTTGAAACAGAAACCTGCTTGGAAACAACTGGTAAATTTTGGTAACTCGGATACAGTTCAAAAAGAAAGACAATTCTCCTTTGTTTTTAATACTCGAAACGAGTACAATTTTTTCACATTCGATTTGTTTGCTCATTTCTTGGACCAAGACACCTCCAAAGGAAACACCCAATAAAATAGGCTTTGCATGCTGTATCTTTTTGCACATGCGTCCAGCGTAGGACTCCAAGCTTTCGTTTTTATCAGTGGGCAATACCCATTCTAAAAAATGCAATTCAAAACACTCCTTAGGAAGTTCAATTCGGTCAAATATTTTCGAATTTGCTGCGGTGCCTGGAAGTAAATAAATGTGTTTTTTCATTTTTCGGAAAATTCTTCAATTAAGAAGTGCCAAGAAATTGCTTTTTGCATTTTCAAAACACTAGCGAAGATACATTCTTTTTTTACGGGCTCTTGTATTCGTTGGAATTAAGTTAGAGAAGCAAATCAGGACCAATCAAAGCGTACTAGGCCATCTTCGTCAATTTCAGTCAGTACAATACGGTGGATGGTGTTTGCCAAGCTAGGGTTCCAAGGTGTTTTTACCTTTACGTAGTTTTCTGTAAACCCTTGGGCATAACCATCTTTGTTTTCGTTTTCAAACAAAACGCTTTGTTCTGTTTGCAATTGACTTTCGTAAAAAGCCCTTCTTTTTTTGACAGACAATCCACGAAGCATTTTGCTTCTTTTTTGCCGTGTTTTTAAAGGAACAACACCTGACATGTCTACAGCTTCTGTGTTGGGTCTTTCTGAATAGGTAAAGACGTGAAGGTAGGAGATGTCCATTTCATTGAGGTAGTTGTAGGTTTCCAAAAAAAGTTCGTCTGTTTCCCCTGGAAATCCGACAATCACATCTACACCGATGCAGGCATTGGGCATTTTCTTTTTGATTGCAGTTACCCGGTCGGTATAAGTTTGTTGTAGATAGCGACGTTTCATGAGCTTTAACAAGGCATCGCTACCACTTTGTAGCGGAATGTGAAAATGAGGAACAAACGACTTTGACTGGGCTACAAATTCGATGGTTTTATTTTGTAACAAGTTGGGTTCTATGGAAGAAATTCTAAGACGGTGAATGCCTTTTACCATATCCAAAGCTTGAACGAGTTCGTGAAAAGTATGTTCGTGTTTTTTATTCCCAAATTCTCCTTTTCCATAATCTCCAATATTGACGCCAGTCAAAACAATTTCTTTGATGCCTCTTTCGGAGATCTCACGTGCATTTTTCAAGACGTTTTCCAAAGTGTCACTTCTTGAAATCCCTCTTGCCAAGGGGATGGTACAGTAAGTGCATTTGTAATCACAACCGTCTTGCACCTTTAGAAAGGCACGCGTGCGGTCCCCGACAGCATAGGAGCCCACATAAAAGTCCGCTTCTGAAATCTCACAGGAATGTACTTCGCCCATGTCATTTTTGGACAAATCGTTGAGGTAGTCAGTTACTTTGAATTTTTCCGTAGCACCCAAAACGAGGTCTACGCCATCAACAGCTGCCAATTCTTCGGGTTTCAATTGCGCGTAACAACCAACAGCAATCAAATACGCCTTGTCGTTTTTCTTTAAGGCATTTTTTACGATGGTTTTAAAGCGTTTGTCTGCATTATCTGTCACCGAACAGGTGTTGATGACATAAATATCAGCAGCATCTTCAAAGCCTACACGTTCGAAACCTTCGTTTTGAAAGGTCCGTGCAATGGTGGAAGTCTCGGAGAAATTGAGTTTGCACCCCAAGGTGTAAAATGCTACTTTTTTATGTGCATCCATTCTTGTACTTTTATATCCGACAAAAATAAGTTTTTAAACTGAAAAGCGGCACTTGTTTAAAATGAATTCTCTTCAAAATCGATTTTCATTCCAAACCCTTGTGCAGCTATAATATTGGTAAAACGGAACACAATGGTTTGGACAGTGAAGTGGTTTTTTAGGATTGGGATAATGACCATCGCTTTGTTGCTGCAATTTTCTTGTGCGCAAACGGATAAACAGACAAACGCTCACCTTGTTTTTCGATACAACGAACACGCAAACATCCAGACATTAGATCCGGCTTTTGCTAAAGATCTCAGAACCATTTGGGCGACCAACCAGTTGTTCAACGGTTTGGTGCAATTAGACGACCACTTAGAAGTGTTGCCAGACATTGCATCGTCTTGGGAAATATCGGATACAGGCAAGACCTATGCTTTTCATTTGCGGACAGATGTGCAATTTCACAGGCATCCTCTTTTTGGTCCCAATCATACGCGAAAGGTGGTGGCGAGTGATTTTGTATACAGTTTGAATCGTTTGCAGGATCCCCGAGTTGCGTCTCCGGGAAAGTGGGTTTTGGAGCATGTGCAAAAGTACAGTGCTGTCAATGACAGTACTTTTGTCATTCAATTGAAACAGCCATTTCCGCCTTTTTTGAGCTTGCTGAGTATGAAGTATTGCTCGGTAGTTCCCAAAGAAGCTGTTTCGTATTTTGGAACGTCTTTTCGTTCACATCCTATTGGTACTGGGCCTTTTCAATTTCAGTTGTGGGTTGAAAACACCAAATTGGTTTTTCGAAAAAATAATGCCTACCATGAGCGTGGTGTTTTAGGGCAACGCTTGCCTTATTTAGAAGCTGTTGCCATCACCTTTTTACCGGACAAACAAAGTGAATTTTTGCAATTTGTACAAGGAAACCTCGATTTTTTAAACAGCATCGACGCCTCGTACAAGGACGAACTTTTGACAGAAAAAGGCGAGTTGACAGCTGGCTACCAAGACCGCATAGACATGCGGTCGGGGCCCTATTTAAACACGGAGTATTTGGGTGTGTATTTGGACGCTGAAAATCCTGCTGCCCAATCACTCAAAATACGCCAGGCAATCAATTACGGTTTTGATCGTGAAAAAATGATTTTGTACCTGCGAAATGGCATAGGGACTCCCGCTGTAAATGGATTTATTCCCAAAGGAATGCCTTCGTTTGACCAGATGAACGGATATACATACCAACCTGAAAAAGCCAAAGATTTGCTGCGTTCGTATTCCGAAGAAACAGGAGATTTGAATCCGTCGATAGTCATCAGTACAAACAGTCAGTATTTGGATTTGTGTGAGTACATTCAGCGAGAATTGGGAAAATTAGGATTGAAAGTTTCGGTAGACGTCATGCCCCCATCCACATTGCGACAGTCAAAAGTTCAAGGGAAGCTCAACCTTTTTCGAGGCAGTTGGGTTGCGGACTATCCAGATGCTGAAAATTACCTTTTTATTTTTCACAGTAAAAATTTCTCGCCCGACGGTCCCAATTACACCCACTTCAGCAATCCTGAATTTGACCAGCTTTATGAAACAGCTATCAAAACCACAGACCGCAAGATTCGAGAAGAATTGTACCAGAAGATGGATCGTTTACTAATGCAAACTGCACCAGTGATTCCGCTTTATTACGACCAAGTTGTTCGTTTTACCCAAAAAAACATACAACACTTGGGTATCAATCCTGTCAACCAGCTGCACTTAAAACAAGTGCGAAAGAAACCAATGCAAAGCGTTGAAAAAAAGCCATAAAAAAAGCTTGTCTGTTAAGACAAGCTATCAATTTTTTCTAGGGAGTAGTAATATTAAATCACTTTAACGTTTACTGCATTCATTCCTTTTCTTCCTTCTTGCAATTCAAATTCTACGACGTCTCCTTCACGGATTTCATCGATTGTTCCTGAAATGTGCACGAAATGCTCGTCGTTAGACCCTTCTTCCGTAATGAAACCAAAACCTTTGGTTTCATTGAAAAACTTTACTGTACCTTTGCTCATTGGTTGATAAATTAATTAAATATTGAAAACAAATTTAGTGTTATAATATTAATTTTTCATAATTTTTGATGTTTAATTTTAAAAAACACAAAATAATAAAGCCCACGAATCTTCTTTAACAAGTTTCATTATCAAGACTTTTTGGGATTTTATTTTGTTAATTTTAGCTTCTGTTTCTTTGTCCCCATTTGTTTTTCGGTTTTCCTTGATTTGAATTCCTTCTCTGACTGTTTCCAGAGTTTTGTTTTGGTTTTGCTGTAATGCCGACAGTTTCGTCTACATAAGCATGTTCTTGAATGACCGGAACTTTTTGACGAATCAATTTTTCGATAGAGATCAAATACGCTCTTTCTACGGAATCACAAAAAGAAAGTGCAATTCCACTTGCTTTTGCTCTTCCCGTTCTTCCGATGCGATGCACATAGGTTTCAGGAATGTTTGGAAGGTCGTAGTTGACCACCAAAGCGAGGTCGGACACATCGATTCCACGTGCAGCAATATCTGTTGCTATCAAGATGTTCAACGAACCGTCTTTAAAATCTCCCAATGCGCGTTGTCTGTTATTTTGGGACTTGTTTCCGTGGATAGCAGCTGCTTTGATTCCTGCTTTTTCCAAGGTACGAACGACCTTGTCAGCACCGTGTTTGGTTCTTGAAAAAACCAATGTCGAAGCGCCTTCATTTTCGTGGATTAAGTCAATCAACAATTTTGTTTTGTCGTTTTTTTTCACAAAATAAATAGCTTGTGATACTTTTTCTGCGGTGGCTTGTTCGGGTTTTACGCTTACTTCCGCTTGGTTGTGCAGAATAGTCTGAGACAGTTCTAAAATGTTTTTTGGCATTGTCGCTGAAAAAAACAGAGATTGTCTTTTATTAGGGAGTTTGGCGAGCAGTTTTTTAATGTCATGGATAAATCCCATGTCCAACATTTGATCTGCCTCGTCCAATACAAAATAGTCAACGTCTTTCAAGCTGATGTATCCTTGCTGCATCAAATCCAACAAACGGCCGGGAGTTGCTACTAAAATATCAACACCTCTTTTCAATTTTTCAGTTTGTTTACCCTGTTTGACACCTCCATAAATAACTGTGTTTTTAAGGTGTGTATTTTGTCCGTATTCAGTAAAATTGTCGTCTATCTGAATGGCGAGTTCTCGGGTAGGAGTGACCACCAAGGCTTTGATTTTTCGAGGGCCGCTTTTTGTGCTGGCATCCGCGTACAAATGTTGAAGAATCGGAATGGCAAAGGCGGCGGTTTTTCCGGTACCTGTTTGTGCACATCCCAAAAGATCCCTTCCCGATAACAACAGGGGAATGGCTTTTTCTTGAATGGGTGTGGGTTGTGTATATCCCTTTGTTTCTAAAGCTTTTAGAATGGCTGGGGCAATAGATAGTTCTTTAAATGTCATAGGTGTAATATAAGCGGCAAAGGTAGGGGATTCCATTGAAACTACTCCCTCTTTGTATTGAAAAGAAATATAGAGGGTAGAGATTGTGAAAATTGTTGGCAATGTGCGATTTCTTTTTGTGTATCTTTGAATTGAAGTTTATAAAATTGATTCAAAAGCAAGATATTTTACTTGCACCAAGCACAGAAAATCATGAAAGTAATCGCTTTGATTCCTGCACGTTATGAGGCAGCAAGATTTCCCGGTAAACTATTGAAAGATTTAGGTGGAAAGGCAGTCGTAGTAAGGACCTACGAGGCCACAACAAAAACCAACTTGTTCGACGAAGTATACGTGGTTACGGACAGTCTTGAAATCAAAAAAGCTATAGAAGCAGCTGGAGGGAATGTTTTGATGAGTTTGAAAGAGCACGCATGTGGCTCAGACCGCATTGCTGAGGCAGCCAAAGATTTGGATGCAGATGTGGTCATCAATGTTCAAGGCGACGAACCCTTTACTCGAAAAGAACCTTTGGAGGATTTGATTACAGTCTTTAAAAACGATCCTGAACAGCAAATCGACGTTGCTTCTTTGGTACATCCTTTAAAGGATTGGGAAGAAATAGAAAATCCCAACAACGTCAAAGTTGTGATGGACGTAGACCACTGTGTGTTGTACTTTTCTCGTGCTCCCATTCCTTATCCGATGCACAAAAGCGCGGCCATTAGCTATTACAAACACATTGGAATTTATGCCTTTCGAAAATCAGCTTTGAAAGACTTTGCAGAATTGCCGATGCAGCAAAATGAAAAGGCAGAAAAATTAGAAGGCATTCGATTTCTCGAACACGGTAAAAAAATAAAAATGGTAGAAACTCCTTATCAAGTTGTTGGGATAGACACTCCAGAAGATTTGATACGCGCCAATCAACTATGGAAATAAATACCAAAAAAATAAAAGTCATTGCTTTTGATGCAGACGACACCTTGTGGACCAACGAACCGTATTTTAGAGAGGCGGAACAACAAGTTGCCCAGCTGTTGACAGACTACGAAACGGCAAACAAAATCCACCAAGAGTTGTACAAAATCGAAATTGACAATTTGGGCTATTACGGCTATGGTGTCAAGGGGTTTATCTTGTCCATGATTGAATTGGCTTTGGATATTTCCAACGAACAGATTTCGCCCTTAGTTCTCAGTAAAATATTAGAAATAGGGAAGGAAATGCTAGGCAAACCCATCGAATTGTTAGAAGGCGTCAAAGAAGTTTTAGACTTTTTACACGGCGATTTTAAACTGATTGTCGCTACCAAAGGAGATCTGTTGGATCAAGAGCGAAAACTCGAAAAATCAGGACTCTTGGATTACTTTCACCACGTGGAGGTGATGAGCGATAAAAAAGAAGCCGATTACATGAAAATTATCAAACATTTGGAGATTGAGCCTTCCGAATTGTTAATGGTGGGCAACTCCTTGCGTTCCGATGTGCTCCCCTTGTTGGCCATTGGAGCTGCTGCCGTTCACGTGCCTTATCACACCACTTGGATGCACGAGCAAGTGTCAGAGGCGGAAGATCCAAAAGAGTTTTACAAAACACTTCACCAACTTGTCGAGTTAAAGAATTATTTTTCGTAGAGGTGAGTTTTCTAAAAGGTTTTTTAGGGTTTGGATACAAAGCCCTAAAAGAGAGTGTTTTTTATTGAAGGAAATAATGTAAGTTTGCAACGAATTTAAACAAAATAAAATGGCATCGATTAAAAATTTAAAAAAAGACATACACAACACATTAGGAGACCTTATTGAGGCCTGTTATGTATGGGAGTTTACCACAGCAGACGCAGATACAAGCAAGTCAAAAGCAATCGTTCAAGAGGCGATCGCTGCCTTTGATGCCTTGATGGATAAAATCCATGAAAAAGAAGTGGAAAATTCAAAAGCACACTACCAATCCATTCATGCAGATTTGGAAGTTGCAGCCAACTCGCTGGTTGAAAAAATAAATGCACTTTGAGAAAAGGCATACAAATGTTAAAATGATGGGCAAACGTGTGTTTGCCCATTTTTTTTGCTATTTTTGAGAGTAGCATCCCTAAAACCCTTTTATTTATGCCTAGAGCTATTTTTAAGTACACAAAAACCGTTTTAAAGAAAGTCAGTTTCAATGCGGAACTGTTTTACAAAGAATTGGAAAAAGCAGTAGAAAAACTATTGCCTCACGAATTGACTGAATTGGAACTTTGGCTGATAGAATTCACCCAAAATAAGCCGGAATTGCAGTCTTACGTTTTAGTTGCAAACGATTACAAATAACCTCAATCCATCGCTTCCAAAGAGGAAGCGATGGATTTTTATGTCTTTTTTTGTTGAAGAGGGCTGATGATTTTGACATCATTAAATGAAATTGCTCCTCTTACCAAACCGTCTATTGATTTTTTAAGGGCCTCAATAAGTTGCATTTTCAACTGTGACTTGTGGTAAATCATGCTGATTTCCCTCGCAGGTGCTGGCTTTTCAAATTCGCGCAGCAATGCCTGGTCCTCTTTGCTAAGATCTAAGGTGTGCAAATAGGGGAGCAGTGTCATTCCTAGATTTTCTTTTGACAATTTGATCAATGTGTCAAAACTGCCACTTTCCAATCGAAAGGCTTGAAGGCTTTTGTCGGCAAAACTGCCGCAAAGATTTAGAATGCTCTCTTTGAAACAATGTCCATCTTTGAGCAACAACAATTCGTTAATTTCCAAAGCGTCTACTGTCAACAATTTAGTTGAAGAAAGCCTATGCCATTCCGGAACAAAACCCACAAAAGGTTCGTAGTACAAAGGTTTTTCTATGATGTCTTCATTTTCCAAGGGAGTGGCTGCAATCGCCACATCGATGTGACCATCGTTTAGTTTTTTGATGCAGTCTTCGGTGTGTAATTCCTCAATTTTAAGCTGAACTTCGGGGTGTTTTTTAGTGAAAGTTTTTAAAAAGATAGGTAGCAAAGTCGGCATGACTGTTGGAATGATTGCTATTTTAAACTCGCCTCCCACAAAACCTTTTTGTTGGTCTACGATGTCTTCGATGCGAAAGCTCTCTGTTACGATAATTTTTGCTTGAACAATGATTTTTTCGCCTATTTCGGTCAGGGAAATCGGTTTTTTAGAACGGTTGAATATTTGCACCTCAAGCGCCTCTTCCAATTTTTGGATCTGCATGCTCAAGGTCGGTTGTGTCACAGCACAATGTGCTGCAGCTTTGGTGAAGTTTTGGTGCTCGGCAACAGCCAAAATGTATTTCAATTGCGTGATTGTCATTGCATCATTTTTGATGATAAAAATAACAAAAACTATTGAATTAATTTATGTGAAAAAACAAAGAAATGTAAGTTGTAAAGACGGATTCTAAATTTAGGACTGCCAAAATTCCCGCTCTTTGTTCAGGGCGTCTTCTTGTTTTTTGTAATCTTCCACAGAAATTACTTTTAGGAAAGAAGGGTGTTGTTCGATGGCGTATTGAATTTTTTCTACGATCTCGTCAAAAGAATCCTTCTCGTAGTCAATGTCCAACGGCTTTTTGATGACCATAGTTTGCAAGACCCCACGTTTCTTGATCAACAAGCCTTTCTTGTCGAAAGACCTTCGAAAACCGTCTATAACGATAGGGATCACAATCGGTTTGTAGGTTTTGATAATGTGTGCTGTTCCTCTTCGAATCGGGTTGAAAGGTTTGGTGGTTCCTTGAGGGAAAGTGATGACCCATCCGTCGTTCAAGGCAGTGCCGATGTTTCCGATATCAGACATTTTTACTTGCCTATTGACGTTTTTACCATCGCTTCTCCATGTACGTTGAATGGAAACCGAACCCATATAGGCAAATATTTTAGGTAGGATACCCGCTTTCATCGTCTCGAGAGCAGCGATGTAATAGATGTTTAATTTTGGATTCCAGATGTATCCGATATTTTTTAGATTGTCGACACGTCCTTTTAAGGCAGCATTAAAGACGTGGAACATGGCGGCAACATCTGCGAAATAAGTTTGGTGATTGGAAACAAAAAGAACATTTACATCAGGCAAATCTCGAATGATTTCTGAACCTTCGATATGCAATTTATTAAATTTGTTGTAACGCCTGTGGGAGATGATGCCTAAAATTCTGATGAGCCATTTTTTGACAATTAAGATATGACCAAAAGGATTTTTTTTCAAAAGTTGCATTCAGAACTTGTTTATAAAGGAATCGCAAATCTACAAAAACTATTCATTTTTTAAAGTGTTTTTAGCAGTTCTTTGATTTCACTTAGAATCATGGCAGTAGCCCCCCATACTTTGTGCTTTCCAAAATTGAAATGAGGAAAACCACCGGACTCACGCTGAGCAGTGTTGTCACTTGTGGGGATGTGAAATTTTGCAGATATCAAGTCTTTGCAAGGAACTTCGATCAACTGAGCGACTTCTCGATTGGGAATAAAGAGGGGGCGTTCTTTTACAATTCCCACAAACGGAGTGACTTTAAAATTGCTTGGGGGTATGTATACGGCAGTCAATTCTTTGAACAGTTTTATTTGTGACATTGGCACCCCCACTTCTTCAAAGCATTCGCGTATTGCAGTCTGTTCCAAGTGGAGGTCACTGGGGTCGTGTTTTCCTCCTGGAAAACTTATTTCAGCTGAATGAGTACCCTGGTAAGCAGCTCTTTCAGTCAAAAGAAAGTGTGTTTCTCCTTTTTTGTTTGGGTAAAATAATGCCAATACGGCTGCCTTTTTATAGCTCTTGTTCTCGACCATCAGCCTTACCGCGTTTTCCCTCAATTTTGGCGCCAACTTCGAATGTGCACGTTCTCCTTCTAAAGGCGTTTCTTTGATGGCTGTTTCCTTCTGTAAAAAAAAGTCAAAATTCATACTTAGGGGGCAAATGGGGATTCTGTAAAAGTATTGTTTTCCATCCAATATTTTTTTTGGAACACCTAATAAAAGTGCCTCAAATAACAAACGGTTGTCGTGTATTGGTACTCCCCATTCCGTGTCGTGGTAGTTTTCTTCCATTGGGTTGTTGAATCCCCAGGCACATGCGTTTTCTGTGTTTTTTTTGTAGTGTTGAATCCATAACCGCTTTTTTAGATGTAAACAACTTACCAGTTGCAACCGTTTTTAAATTACAAAAAAAATGCCCGTTTTTTAAAAACGGGCATTGATTTGAAGGCTTGTATTTATTTTGTCAACCACTCTTTGGCATTTACAAAAGCTTCCAGCCAAGGGGAAACTTCGTCTTTTCTGCCTGTTGGGTAGTTTGCCCAATTCCATTGGAAAATAGAACGCTCGATATGTGGCATCATTACCAGATGACGTCCGTCTTTGGAAGCCATCATGGCAGTGTTGTAATCCGATCCGTTTGGATTGGCTGGGTAGCCTTCGTAACCGTATGTACCGACAATTTGGTATTGGTCTTCTTCGTAGGGCAATTGGAATTTTCCTTCTCCATGTGAAATCCAAACCCCCAGTGTGTTTCCGACCAAGGATTGCAGCATGATGGAATTGTTTTCTTGAATTTTTACAGAGGTAAAGCTGCTTTCATGTTTGTGAGATTCGTTGTGAACCATTTTTGGCATTGCTTCATGTTTCGGATAGAGCAAGCCCAATTCAACAAATAATTGACATCCGTTGCAAATTCCCAAAGACAAGGTGTCTTCTCTTTTAAAGAAATTCTCTAGGGCTGTTTTTGCTTTTTCATTGTACAAAAAGGCCCCTGCCCATCCTTTGGCAGAACCGAGGACATCGGAGTTGGAAAAACCACCAACAGCACCGATGAATTGAATGTCTTCCAAGTTTTCACGTCCCGAGATCAGATCGGTCATGTGCACGTCTTTTACGTCAAAACCTGCCAAGTACATCGCATTGGCCATTTCTCTTTCGGAGTTGGATCCTTTTTCGCGAAGGATGGCGGCTTTTGGTCTTGGTTTGGACGGGTCTATTTGTGGAAGTTTTCCTGTGAAATTTGTCGGGAATACAAAATCAAGTGCTTGGTCTTTGTAATTGTTAAATCGAGTGGTTGCCAAGCCGTTAGCGGTTTGTTTGTCGTCCAACAAGAAAGATGTGCCAAACCAAATATCACGAAGGTAGTCTACATTAAACACTTCGGTCTGTCCTCCATTTTGAAGCGTCACTTCGTTGCTGCGAACGGCCTTTCCGATTGCTGTAAAGGCGACACCATTGGCCTTTAAAATTTCTTCAATTTCTGCATCTGCCGATTGGATGATGACCCCGCTGTTTTCTGCAAACAAGGCTTTGATGCTGTCTTTTTCATTCAGCGCAGTGATGTCTATTTGTGCTCCCATATTTTTTTGAGCAAAACACATTTCCAAAATAGTGGTGATCATTCCCCCTGCGGAGATGTCATGTCCTGCTAAAATGCGTCCTTCTTGAATCAACTGTTGCAAGGTGTTGAAAGCCTTTTTAAACTTTACCACATCTTTGATGTCTGGACTCTCGTTTCCAATTCCTGAAGTCGCTTGAGCAAATGAGGAACCTCCAAGTTGGAAGGCATCGTTGGAAAAATCAATGTGGTAGATTTTGTTGTGTGCATTTTTCTGAAATACAGGCTCCACCACTTTACTGATGTCGCTGCAATGCCCTGCTGCTGATATGATCACGGTACCCGGAGCAATCACGTCTTCGTTTGGGTATTTTTGCTTCATCGAAAGGGAGTCTTTTCCCGTAGGGATGTTGATGCCCAAATCGATGGCAAAGTTGGATACTGCTTCGACAGCATTGTACAAGCGCGCATCTTCTCCTTTGTTTTTACAAGGCCACATCCAGTTTGCAGAAAGGGATACAGATTCCAGTTGGTTTTCCAAAGGAGCCCATACCAGGTTGGTCAAAGATTCTGCAATGGCATTGCGAGAACCTGCGGCTTCGTCGATTAAACTCGCAACGGGCGCATGCCCAATGCTGGTAGCGACGCCTTCTTTTCCATTGAAGTCCAAGGCCATGACAGCAACGTCGTTCAAAGGCAATTGCAAAGGGCCTGCACATTGTTGTTTGGCTACTTTACCACCGACACAGCGGTCTACTTTGTTGGTCAACCAATCTTTGCATGCCACCGCTTCTAATTGCAAGACATTTTCCAAATATTCGTGTACCAATTCCTGTGTGTAGTTCAATGCTTTGTAGTTTCTGACAACTGTTTTGTCTGTCAAAACTGTTTTTGGAGAGCTTCCAAACATGTCGTTCATCGCTAAGTCCATCGGCTTTTCGCCAGTTGTACGAGATTGAAAGGTGAATTGGTCATCAGAAGTTACTTCTCCTACTGAATACATTGGGGAGCGTTCTCTGTCAGCGACTCGTTTCAAATAGGCCACATCTTTTTCATGAATGACCAATCCCATTCGTTCTTGAGATTCGTTTCCAATAATTTCTTTTGCGGATAGGGTAGGATCTCCGACTGGCAACTTATCCAAGTCGATGTTTCCTCCGGTATCTTCTACCAATTCGGACAGGCAGTTCAAATGTCCACCAGCACCATGGTCGTGAATGGAGACAATAGGGTTGAGTTCACTTTCTACCATTCCACGTATGGCGTTGGCAGCACGTTTTTGCATTTCTGGATTGGAGCGTTGCACGGCATTCAGTTCTATTTGACTGTCCATGCCTCCGGTGTCTGCAGAAGAAACGGCAGCACCCCCCATTCCAATTCGGTAGTTGTCTCCACCGAGAATGACAATTTTGTCGCCCTCTTGGGGACAATCTTTTATAGCTTGTTCTGCTTTTCCGTAACCAATCCCTCCGGCTTGCATGATCACTTTGTCAAAGCCTAATTTTCGCGCTTCTGAGCTTGTCAAGTTTTCGGTACTTTCGTCGTGTTCAAAGGTCAATAAAGAACCTGAGATCAAGGGTTGCCCAAATTTGTTTCCAAAATCGGAAGCTCCGTTGGAAGCTTTGACGAGTATGTCCATCGGTGTTTGGTACAACCAATCGCGTTCGTCCATGGTTTCCCATGGCCTGTTTTTTGAAAGGCGGGAGTATGAGGTCATGTAGACGGCTGTTCCTGCCAAAGGCAAAGAACCTTTCCCTCCTGCCAAACGGTCTCTGATTTCTCCTCCCGAACCAGTGGCAGCCCCGTTGAAAGGTTCAACAGTCGTCGGAAAGTTGTGGGTTTCTGCTTTGAGAGAAATGACGGAATTGAAATCTTTGTTTTCGTAGTAATCGGGTTTGTCTGCTGATTTTGGGGCAAACTGGGTTACTTTGGGACCTTTGACAAAAGCCACATTGTCTTTGTAGGCAGAAACAATCCCGTTGGGATGGGTTTCTGAGGTCTTTCGGATCATTTTAAACAAGGAGTTTTCTTTTTCTTCTCCATTGATGACAAAAGTTCCGTTAAATATTTTATGGCGGCAGTGTTCTGAGTTGATTTGTGAAAAACCAAATACTTCCGCGTCTGTCAGTTTTCGATCGATTTTAGTGGACATGCCTTCCAAGTAGGCGACTTCTTCGTCGCTTAAAGAGAGTCCTTCTTGCCGGTTGAAAAAAGCAATGTCTTCAATTTCTAAAACAGCTTTTGGTTGAGCGTTGATCGTAAATATTTTTTGATCCAATCCTGTATAAAGCACTTGCAACATGGGGTCGAATGCAGTGTCTTTGCTGTCTACTTTTGTGAATTCTTCAATTCTTGAAATCCCATTAATACTCATGTTTTGAGTGATTTCAACTGCGTTGGTGCTCCATGGAGTAATCATTTCTTTGCGAGGTCCAATAAAAAATCCTTCGAGCGAAGTTTCTTCAATTTGTGCTGCATTCCCAAACAGCCAAAGGAGTTTTTGAATGTTTTCTGATGAAATTTCTTTGGATTCGACTGCAAAAACGGTTGCGTTTTTTTGAAAAAATAGAAGCATCTATATGTTTTTTGAACGGTTGAGTATGGGTTGTTAAATCGAAAACGCAAAATTAATAAAAATAGTTGAAGAACAGTTGTTTTATTCTACTTATGAGGGCTTTTGTCTTTTCAAGGGAAAGGGGATTGCAACTGAGGTTTGGGTGCTTTATTTTACAGGAGCCGAGGTGTTTTTACTTGTTTTTTGGAAGGGCGACTGTTTTTTTTGTCAAATAAAACTGTTTGGTCAGAAGGGCAAACAAACACAGAAAGAGTAGCATTCCAAAAAGTGCGTAAAAAGGAGTCAGTTTTGCTTGGATCCATTTTCCGAAGGGAAGCCCTAAAAAACCTTCGTAGAGGAGCACCACATGTAAGACATAGACAAACAAGGTGTTTTGTCCTATGGCATAAAACAACTGGGCATTCCATCCCACTCCTTTTGCGAGGAGCAAGGCGAGGGGAACAAAGAACAACAGGTAGCGATAGGCAATAGGTATCGGTTGTTTCCAAAGGAGTAATAGCAAGACCCAGCAGCCTATGGAAGCAAACAAACCAGTATTTTTAGGAAGAGAAAAGGATATTGATCTGTGTATTTTTTTTAGGCTTGTCTCGAGAAGCAGCACCGTTGAGATGACCAAAAACACTTGGCCTACTCGGTTCATTTCATAGACGTATTGAACGGCTTCCAATCCGATCAATGTGGTAAACGGTTGTAAAAAAACCATGAGATTGTAATTGAATGAAATCAAAATTGCCCCGGTAGCGGCCAAGATTAATGCAAAGAGTAGATGGCTGATTTGCTTTTCATACCTATGAATAACACTGCCTAAAAAACCACCCATACAAACAAATCCAGCCCAAGGAAACAATGGAAAAACAGACCTGTTTCGGCTGAGGTCTCTACTGCTGATCAAAATGTTTTCTACAAATTTAGGAACGGCTGTATATTCTAGATTTAGCAGGGTAGGTGTGCCTAAAAACAGAGCGAGTCCCAACACAAATAAAAGAATTTCCAATGGGATTTTTAGAAAGTATGTTTTGAACAAGTAGATGCAAACGATGAGGATTAAAGAACTTCCGATGCATTGCAACACATGAAAAATTGCAAACAAATCTGTAAACAAGGGAATTCCTGAAAAAAAGACCTTGTACAGTTTTAGTTGTAACAAATAGCCAAGTAATACAAGAAGGGCCCCTCTTTTGACACCTTTTTTCAAACGCTTGTTTTGAAAGCCTTTGTTTTTGTCTTTGAGCAACAAATAGGTAAAAATCAAACCAGAGATGGTGAAAAATACAGGGGCTGTGAGGCCTCTAGAAAATTTCCATAACGTGTAGATTGGATTGTTGTCATCTCGGTACGCTGGCAAAAGACTGTGGGTGATAAAATGACCTTCCAACATCAACAAAATGGCAATCGACCTCAAGGAGTCGATAAAGGTCAGTCGTGTTGATTTTTTTGTGTGTGAAGTCATTTTAAAATTAAAAACACAGTGCGTTTGAATGTCTTTAGGATTTTGGTTTTCTGATTTTCATATTCAGTGCTTCTACGCCCAACGAAAATGCAATTGCAAAATACAAATACCCTTTTGGGATGGCTCCAATCTGTTGCTCGAATATTTTGGTGTGTGCTAGGTGAGCGGCTTCGGTGATCAACATAAACCCGATGAGGATTAAGAACGAAAGTGCCAACATTTGAATTGTTGGGTGGGTGTTGACAAATTTTCCTACCGGTGCGGCAAATACCATCATGATGATCATGGAAACGATGACTGCAGTGATCATGATTACCAAGGCGCCGTCAATGCCATTGGTCATTCCGACAGCAGTCAAAACCGAATCAAAGGAAAATACGATGTCAATCATTACAATTTGTAAAATTATTTTGGAAAAAGAAGCAGTTGTTTTTGGTTTTTTAGCGGAATCTTCTGCACTTCCTTCAACTTTGTGATGGATTTCACGAGTACTCTTGTAGAGTAAAAACAAACCACCACCAAAAAGGATGATGCTTTGCCCTGTGATGTCTGTTGAGATCCAGCCGTTGTTGATGTGCAATAGAATTGCATTCATCGAAATCAAATAAGAAATCCCCATTAACAAGAAAATGCGAAACACCATGGCGAGTAAAAGGCCTAATTGACTGGCTTTTTTCTGTTGGTTTTGAGGGAGTTTTGAGGTGGCAATAGAAATAAAAATGATGTTGTCAATTCCCAGGACAATTTCTAGAAAAGTCAGGGTGAGCAATGCTACCAAAGTGTCTGTTTGAGCAAAAATTTCCATGGTTTATTCTTTAAGAAGCTCTTTGTTTGAGCGTTTGTAAACGGTTCCTTTTTGTTCAAAATTGGAGTAGCCAATTTTAGCGACAAAATCGTAGCGGTTTTTTTCGATGTTGGTGATTTTTACATGAATGCTACTTTTGTCCAAGGTGGTTTTGGGGTGCAACATTTTCAAGGTGTACTTGAAGTTGTTTTGCCATTCGATTTGAAGTGTGTCTGTGCGGTCTTCATAGATTTCTATCTGCAGACTGTCCTTTCTGATAAGAATTGATTTGGAATAGCCATTTCCTTCCGGAATTTCAAAAGTTCCTTTCCGAAACTGAAAAGCATCTTTGGAAACAGGGTTTTTTTTACAGGATAAAAAAAACAGGCTTCCGATACCCAAACATACAAACAAAGCTTTTTTGGTCATGTGGGTAAAAATAAGCAAAAACTGAGTAAAGAGTTTTGTTTGAGCAAACAAAAAATCACAGTCAAAAAAGGAGGGTTTTGCAAAACACTTTTCCTTTCAAAATTTTGAATCCGTCAATACCAACATCCATATATGGTGATGCGTCTTAAATTCCCGTGTAATTGCTCGGAGTGATTGCTTTGAGTTCTGTTTTGATAGCAGCTGCTACTTCTAAGGTGTCAATAAAGTTTGCAATAGACTTCTGGTTGATTTTCTCGTTGGTTCTTGTCAGTCCTTTGAGGGCTTCGTAAGGGTTTGGGTAGGCCTCTCTTCTCAAAATGGTTTGAATGGCTTCTGCAACTACTGCCCAGTTGTTTTCCAAGTCGTTTTCAAAGGCTTCTTTGTTGAGCAGCAATTTGTTCAATCCTTTGAGGGTGGATGCAAATCCGATCAAGGTGTGTGCAATCGGCACACCGACATTGCGCAGTACAGTAGAATCTGTCAAATCCCGTTGCAAACGAGACAAGGGAAGTTTTGCTGCCAAATGCTCAAACAATGCGTTGGCGAGGCCCATGTTTCCTTCAGAGTTTTCAAAATCAATCGGGTTGACTTTGTGCGGCATGGCAGAAGAACCCACTTCTCCCGCTTTTATTTTTTGTTTGAAGTAATTGCTTGAAATATAGGTCCAGATGTCTCTGTCCAAATCGACAATGATGGTGTTGATGCGTTTCAAAGCGTCAAAAATCCCTGCCAAATGATCGTAGTGTTCGATTTGAGTGGTTGGGAAGGAATGGTGCAATTCGAGGATGTTTTCAACAAAATGTGTTCCAAAAGCTTTCCAATCAATGTTGGGATATGCAACTTTGTGTGCGTTGTAATTTCCTGTAGCGCCACCAAATTTGGCTGCATGTGGGGTGTTTTGTAAATGCTGTACTTGTTGGTTGATCCGTTCTACAAAAACAAACAATTCTTTTCCCAAGCGTGTAGGAGAGGCAGGTTGTCCATGGGTACGAGCCAACATAGGAACGCCTTCCCATTCTTCAGAGAGGTCTGCCAACCTCGCTGTAAGCTGGTCTAGATTTGGGTAGTACACTTCTTCCAAAGAGTCTTTGATCGAGAGCGGGATGGCGGTATTGTTGATGTCTTGAGAGGTCAAGCCAAAATGAATGAATTCTTTGTAGGCATTCAAGTTCAAAGCGTCAAATTTCTCTTTGATAAAGTATTCTACTGCTTTGACATCGTGGTTGGTGACACTTTCAATCTCTTTTATTTTTGTGGCATCTGTATCTGAAAACGAGTGGTAGATCTCTCTAAGAGTCGGAAACAAAGTAGTGTCAAAATCCGCCAATTGAGGCAAAGGGATTTCGCAGAGCGCAATAAAGTATTCGATTTCTACCTTTACGCGGTATTTGATCAAAGCTGCTTCCGAATAGTAGGCAGCCAACGATTCAACTTTTCCTCGGTATCTTCCATCAATTGGTGAGATGGCATTCAAACTTGATAATGACATTGTTTTGAATTGAAATGAAGTGCAAAAATACACAAATCTAAAGAAATAAAAGCGTCTCTATGGAGAAAGTTGAGACAAGAGTAGTAGTTGATGGCTTTGTTTTTAGGAATTTAAAAAAAGCCCCTGCTTTCAATTGTCAATTTGATGTTTATCAAGTTTTTTTCAACAATTTGATAGTCAAATGTTGTTGAAAATTATTTAGTATCCCCTTTTGAGATTCTATCTAAAATAGTATTTTAGCAACACTTCAAGGACTCAAATTATTAGATGGCACAAGAAACTACTTATACAGAAGACAATATCCGATCACTGGATTGGAAAGAACATATCAGGATGCGACCTGGAATGTACATTGGAAAATTGGGAGATGGGACTTCTCAAGACGATGGAATTTACATTCTAATCAAAGAGGTTTTGGACAACTCCATCGATGAGTTTGTCATGAATGCCGGTAAGACCATTGAAGTTTCCATCAAAGAGCAAACGGTGACGATTCGGGATTACGGCCGTGGGATTCCCTTGGGAAAAGTAGTGGATGTGGTTTCCAAAATGAATACCGGAGGAAAATACGATTCCAAAGCTTTTAAAAAATCTGTGGGGCTAAACGGCGTTGGAACCAAGGCAGTCAACGCTTTGTCATCATCCTTCAGAGTGCAGTCCATTAGAGACGGAAAAACAGTTGCTGCAGATTTTGAAAAAGGGGTTTTACAAGAACAAACAGCCCCTGAAGATTCTAGTCAGCGCAGGGGGACTCGGGTTTCCTTTACACCAGATTCCAATATTTTCAACAACTACAAGTTCCGAAGTGAATACGTGGTCAAAATGATCAAAAATTACGTGTATTTGAACACGGGCTTGACAATCGTTTTCAACGGTGAAAAATATTTTTCAGAAAATGGATTGAAAGATTTGTTGGAAGAAACCATCTCTGAAGAGGACATGTCTTACCCAATCATTCACTTGAAATCAGTCGATATTGAATTGGCGATGACCCACAGCAAGACACAGTACAGCGAGGAATACCACTCTTTTGTCAATGGCCAGCATACCACTCAAGGTGGAACCCATCTAGTGGCATTTCGCGAAGCTGTCGTTAAGACCATTCGTGAGTTTTACGGAAAAACCTTTGAAGCTTCTGACATCCGAAAATCCATCGTTTCCGCCATCAGTATCAAAGTGATGGAACCCGTCTTTGAGAGCCAAACCAAAACCAAATTGGGGTCCACAGATATGGGAGGAGGATTGCCAACGGTTCGAACGTTCATCAACGACTTTATCAAAACCAACCTGGACAATTACCTTCATAAAAATCCAGATACAGCTGAGCAAATACAACGAAAAATACTCCAAGCGGAAAGGGAACGAAAAGAGCTTTCAGGTGTGCGGAAATTGGCTAGAGAACGCGCCAAAAAAGCAAATCTTCACAATAAAAAATTAAGAGATTGCCGGGTACACCTTGGAGATTTGAAAAAAGACAACCGACTCGACACCACCCTTTTTATCACGGAGGGAGATTCAGCGAGTGGGTCCATCACGAAGTCTAGGAATGTAAACACCCAAGCCGTTTTTAGTCTGAAAGGAAAGCCCTTGAATTCCTACGGTATGAACAAAAAAGTGGTTTATGAAAACGAAGAATTCAACCTGTTACAAGCGGCTTTGAACATCGAAGAAAGTTTGGGAGACCTGAGGTACAACAACATTGTCATCGCCACGGATGCCGATGTCGATGGGATGCACATTCGTTTGTTGTTGATCACCTTCTTTTTGCAGTTTTTTCCTGAAGTCATCAAAGAAGGGCATTTGTACATCTTGGAAACGCCCCTGTTCCGTGTGCGAAACAAAAAAGAAACCATTTATTGCTATTCTGATAAAGAGCGCCAAATAGCACTTAAAAAGCTCAGCGGAAAACCAGAGATCACTCGTTTTAAAGGGCTTGGTGAAATCTCTCCCAATGAGTTTGTCCATTTTATCGGGGACAACATTCGTTTGGATCCGGTCCTGTTGGACAAGGAAATGTCCATAGAAAAACTATTGGAATTTTATATGGGTAAAAACACTCCTGACCGTCAGAAATTTATCATTGAAAATTTAAAAGTAGAATTGGATGCCGTGGATTGATCTTTCGCTTCATTCACACGAACAAGTAAAGTACATACAACGAAAATAAAATTTGTGAAAACGCAGTTTTAAACACAGGCAAACAGCACAAAAGCATTGTGACTTTAGAATCTGTAGATACCCATTAGCAACATGCAAGAAGAAATCGATTCAGAAGCAAACGAGTTTGAAGAAAATCAAACAGGTGAGACCCTTACCAAAGTAACGGGTATGTACAAGGAATGGTTCTTGGACTATGCCTCCTATGTTATTTTAGAAAGAGCCGTTCCCGCTTTGGACGACGGTTTCAAGCCTGTTCAGCGCCGGATTATGCAATCCATGAAGGATTTGGACGATGGGCGCTACAACAAGGTTGCCAACTTGGTTGGACATACCATGCAGTACCATCCTCACGGAGATGCTTCCATTGCAGATGCGATGGTACAACTGGGGCAAAAGGAATTGTTGATTGACATGCAAGGAAACTGGGGAAACATCCTTACTGGAGACCGGGCAGCAGCCTCCCGATACATTGAAGCACGTCTTTCCAAATTTGCATCTGAGGTTATTTTCAATCCCAAAACAACCCATTGGCAAGCTTCCTATGATGGAAGGCGCAAAGAACCGATTCATTTGCCCGTAAAATTCCCTTTGTTATTGGCACAGGGAGCAGAAGGGATCGCCGTAGGGCTTTCGACCAAAGTATTGCCTCACAATTTTATAGAATTGATTGAAGCTTCTGTCAAATACCTCAAGGGACGCAACTTTAAAATTGTTCCCGATTTTCTTACGGGAGGTATTGCAGATTTCACCAATTACAACGATGGTAAGAGAGGCGGAAAGGTACGTGTACGCGCTCGAATCAACCAATTGGATAAGAAAACCTTGGTCATCAATGAGATTCCCTATGGTACCACCACTTCGTCTTTGATCGATTCCATTCTAAAAGCAAATGACAAAGGAAAAATAAAAATCAAAAAGATAGAGGACAATACAGCCGCTGAAGTAGAAATTCTCATCCACCTGCCGCCAAATGTATCTCCGGACACAACCATTGACGCCTTGTATGCGTTTACCAATTGCGAGAGCTCGATTTCGCCATTAAGTTGCATTATTGAAAAGCACAAACCTATTTTTATAGGTGTCTCTGAGTTGTTGAAAATTTCTACAGACCATACCGTTCACTTGCTAAAGCGGGAATTGGAGATTCAGCTCTCTGAATTGCAGGAGCAATGGCATTTTGCTTCTTTGGAACGCATCTTTATTGAAAATAGAATATACCGTGATATTGAGCAAGAAGAAACATGGGAAGGTGTTCTCAAAGCAATTGACAGTGGATTGGCGCCTTTTACAAAAAACCTCAAACGCAACGTGACTGAGGAGGATATTTTGCGTTTGACAGAAATTCGCATCAAAAGAATCTCAAAGTTTGATACAGACAAAGCCCTAAAATTACTTGAAGCTTTGGAAGGAAAAATTGCGGAGGTTCAAAACCATCTTAATCATTTGATCGATTACAGCATCGCCTATTTTCAGAAGTTAAAGAGCAACTATGGCAAAGGCAGAGAACGCAAGACTGAAATTCGAGTTTTTGATGACATTGTGGCCACCAAAGTCGTCATGCGAAACACCAAACTTTACGTAAACAAAGAAGAAGGGTTTGTCGGAACCTCACTAAAAAGGGATACTTATGTAACGGATTGTGCCGATATAGACGATGTCATTGTTTTTAGAAAAGACGGTAGCCTTTTAGTGACTAAGGTTGCTTCCAAAACTTTTGTAGGAAAAGACATCATCCACATTGCAATTTTCAAAAAAGGAGACAAGCGCACCGTGTACAACATGATGTATCGCGACGGAAAATCGGGACCGAGTTATATGAAACGCTTTACAGTGACCGGAGTCACACGTGACAAAGAGTATGTGTTGACAGCTGGAAACAAAGGATCCGTAGTTCACTATTTTACGGCCAATCCAAACGGAGAAGCAGAAATGGTGACTGTAAACCTAAGAGCTGTGGGCAGTGTTAAAAAATTAAAATGGGACATAGATTTTTCTGAATTGTTGATCAAAGGACGAGGTTCCAAAGGCAATTTGGTTAGTAAATTCCCCATTAAAAAAATCGAATTCAAATCTGCGGGTGTCTCTACTTTAAAACCTCGAAAAATATGGTTTGACGATGCTGTTCAACGCTTGAATGTAGACCAAAGAGGAGAATTGCTAGGTGAGTTTACAGCAGAAGACATGTTGTTAATCGCCACCCAGTCAGGAATGATCAAAACCATGACACCTGCTTTGAACTGTCATTTTGAAGACGACATGATTCTACTGGAAAAATGGGATCCGATCAAACCCATTTCTGCAATTTATTTTGAAGGAGAAAAAGCAAAGTATTACGTAAAACGCTTTGTCATTGATGCCCCAGAAAAGGAAGAGCGTTTTATTTCGGAACACCCAAAATCCCAATTGCAAATTGTCGTATCGGATTATCGACCCAATGTAGAAGTTGTTTTTTCCAAACGAAGCTTGGAAAATAAGGTCTTGGATTTGGAAGAGTTCATCGCTGTAAAAGGAATCAAGGCGATCGGAAATCAATTTACTGAGGAAAAAATAAAACAGGTGAATCTTTTGGAGCCCCATCCCTATACTCCGCCAGTGTTGGAGGCGATTGAAGTGGAAGAAGAACATTTTTTAGACAAAGAGGATTCACAAACAACCTTGTTTTGATAAAATTCTAAGAACGGTAAAAGTATTGGATCCCTCATTTCTATAAAGAAGGACATAGTTTTTGGTTTCTTTTGAGCCTGCCATTCAATAAAAAACCGATACGATCCTATAGATACTTGTTTTTATGTATCCCACCGACATTCAATTTGTTGTAAAAAAATTTGAAGACTTTACTTTACATGAATTGTATGCTGTTCTTAGGCTGCGCTCTGAAGTGTTTGTCCTAGAGCAAACATTTATTTACCAAGACATGGATGCCAAAGATCAAGAAGCAATGCACATTCTTGGCTTAAAAGATCAGGAACTCGTTGCCTATTCTCGGATTTCCAACCGAGGAAACTATTTTAAGGAGGCGGTCATTGGAAGAGTTGTTGTGTCTAAAAAGGAACGAAAACAAACGTATGGCCACGACTTGGTGAATTATTCAATTGCTGCAATTGAAAGCCATTTCAACTATAGAATCGTTAAAATATCTGCGCAATTGCATCTGCAAAAATTTTATGAGTCTCATGGTTTTACCGCGGATGGAAGTTCTTACTTAGAAGATGGCACTCTACATATCGGGATGCTTAAAAGTTGAGTAAACCTTGTTGAAGTGCCAGCGATTTATTTTTTTGTATGGCTGTTGATGACGGATTTTCTACCAATGGTTTTGGTGATTACATCTTTTTCCAAGTCCCATCCCCGCGCAGGCGAGTATTCCCTTCCATAAAAAATAATTTGCAAATGCAGCTTGTTCCAAGTTTCTTTGGGGAAGAGACGTTTGGCATCTCTTTCGGTTTGCACCACATTCTTACCGTTGGAGAGGTTCCATCGATACATCAGCCTGTGTATGTGTGTGTCCACTGCAAATGCAGGGATGCCAAAAGCTTGGCTCATCACCACACTTGCTGTTTTGTGTCCTACGGCTGGCAAAGCTTCCAAAGCATCAAAATCAGCAGGGACTTTACCTCCGTGTTTTTCAAGAATAATTTTTGACAAGCCATAAATTCCTTTGGACTTCATGGGGGAGAGACCCACTGGCCTGATGATGGCTCGAATTTCTTCCACAGTCAATCTTACCATGTCGTTTGGGTTGTCGGCTTTGGCAAAGAGAAGTGGTGTGATGGTGTTTACACGCGCATCGGTGCTTTGTGCAGATAGCAATACGGCAATCAACAAGGTATACGGATCTTTGTGGTCTAAGGGTATGGGTGTTTCGGGATATAGTTTTTCCAGAGTATCGATGACAAATTTCACTTTTTCTTGCTTGTTCATTCCGGCTATTTTAGGAGCTTAAAAATACGACTATTTTTGTGTTTCACAGGGTTGAAATTATGAAAGCGTTTTTCTTTTTTTAAAATTTCCTTCAAACAGTTTCAATTGTAGATTTTACTCTTTAACTTCCCTTTTTTAAATTTAACAATATGACTACTTTACAAAGTGGAGACAAAGCTCCAAATTTTAGTGCCTTGGACAACAAAGGAAATACCGTTTCTTTGTCAGATTATCAAGGAAAAAAACTCGTCTTGTTTTTCTATCCCAAAGCCAATACACCTGGCTGTACGATGGAAGCTTGTGACTTGCGAGACAATTACCAATCCTTTTTGACCAAAGGGTATGCTGTCTTGGGAGCCAGTGCGGACAGTGCTAAAAAACAACAAAATTGGATTGATAAGTACGAATTTCCTTTCCCATTGTTGGCAGATGAAGACAAAAGTGTTATTCAGGCTTTTGGCGTATGGGGCCCAAAAAAGTTTATGGGAAGAGAATACGAGGGCATTCACAGAACCACTTTTGTCATTGACGAACAAGGGATCATTGAAAATGTCATCAGTAAGGTGAAAACGAAAGAACACAGTTCACAGATTTTTTCGGAGTAATTTTTAACAAGTTTTTTTTGAGGAATGCAAGGATGATTTTGCTGTGTGGTCACACAGTGAAGTCATTTTTTTTTTGGAATCTGATGAGGGGGCACAGGTCTAAAAACGCATTCGTAATTTTGCACTCAACACGCGGCTGCTCATAAAGTTGGGAACCCCATAAGTTTGTTTGGTATATACATCTCTTACCCAGGTATTGGTATTGCTGTTTCGAATGTCAAAAATATTGAAAATTTCTAGTCCGAGATCCAATTCTTGGAATTGACTTAAAAAACCGGTTTTGTACGTTTTTTTATGTCCTACAAAGACGTATGAAAAACCAACATCAGCTCTTTTGTATCCGGGCAATCTTCCTTGATATGCATAAGGGTCGTTGTAGGAGGGGCTTCCCCCGGGCAATCCAGAGTTGTAGACAAGGTTGAGGTACACTTTTAAATCCGGCATGCTCGGCACGTAATCTTGGAATAAAATCCCGAGTTTGAAACGTTGGTCTGTAGGTCTTGAAATGTCGCCTTGACCTTGGATGTTTTCAGTGGTTTTTAACAGGCCCATACTCACCCAGCTCTCATTTCCAGGGACAAATTCCCCGTTTAGTCGAAGGTCAATTCCAACTGCTGATGCGGTGGCATTGTTGTCTGCTCGGTAACGGATCCGGACGTTGTCTACGGTATAAGTGTTTACATCTTTTAAGGATTTTGAATAGATTTCTGTGGTCATTTTAAAAGGGCGATTCCACATTTGAAAACTGTAGTCGTTGGCCAGCACGAGGTGAAATGATTGTTGAGCTTTGACATCTTTTACGATTTCACCCTCGTAGTTTTTCAATTCTTTGTAGGAGGGGGGTTGGTGGTACAAACCTCCAGAAAAACGAAACAACACATCCTTTTCCCAATTGGGTTTGATGCTGATTTGGCCTCGAGGACTCAATGTACTTTGGGTTTTTGAAGTCACAGCTCCTGATGTTACATTCCAAAATTGAGTTCGGATTCCAAAATTGGTCCATACTTGGTGTGTTCTCCATTCCGATTTTTTGCTCCATTGTAGGAAGCCGCTAAAGCGTTGTATGTTCACGTTGTTGTTGCCACGAATGGATTGGTACGGCTCAATTGGTCCTGTAAAGGTTTCGGCGGGTTGGTTTTTTGAAATGCCAGAGTTCAAAGGTCTGATGGAGAACCCCGTTGAGTCAATCAACTCCCATTCATTGATGCTTTCAAGAATGTTTTCTCTTTGCAATTTCATTCCCAATTCGTAACGTACATCTCCTTCTTTGGACGCAATTCTGAGTTGGATGTTTTGGATCAAAGCGTCCAATTCGTTTCGAGAGTGGTTTATTTGCCCCCCAATTCCTTCGCTGAATTCTGTTTCTCCAAAATTTGGAGAGTCTTCATCGGTATTTGTTTTGTTCAAAGAATAAGCACCGATGATGTCAAAAAACTCTTCTTCTTGGGTGTTGTAAGTGGAGGTTGTTAGTGAAAGAGAAAGATTTTCAGAATGTTTGTAGGTGGCATTGATGGCTCCAAAAAGGGTATTGAATTTGTCGTTTTCATTTCCTTGGTAAAAGACCACCAGTTCGATGGGTTGGTCCAGTGTGCCAAACTGGGTTCTTCGTGTCAAGGGTTTGTAATTGTAGTTGTTGCTTGAGAAATTCCCCAAAAAGTCAAGGTTCAATTTGTTTGAAACTTTGTAAGACACAAAGGTTTGAAAATCCACAAACATGGGTTTGTAGTTGGTTTTAGTATCTTTTGTATTGACCAATAAATGATTGTTTCGGTAGCGAAAGCTTGAAATCGCTGAGAGCCTTTTTTTTAGAAAGCGCCCTTCAAAAGTGGCACTTCCTCCCAGCAGATTAAGGTTGATGTTTGTTTGTGTTTTTGTGGGTTTTCGATAACTGATGTCCAAAACAGAGGAAAGTTTGTCTCCGTATTTTGCTTGAAAGCCACCTGCAGAAAAATCGATGTTTTGTATCATTTCGGGATTGACAAAACTCAAGCCTTCTTGCTGTCCTGAGCGAACCAGAAAAGGCCTGTAAATTTCAATGCCATTTACATAGACAAGGTTTTCGTCAAAATTACCTCCTCTTACATTGTATTGAGTGCTCAGTTCGTTGTTGTTGTTGACCCCTGCAAAAGTCATTAATAGATTTTCTACACCCGGATTGATACCCGGAATTTTTTTGACAATGGATTTGTTGATGGACATCAATCCTTGCACGGTTTTTCGCTTGTCTTGAATGGTTACTTCGTCAATTTCTTCAGTTTTGAAGGTGAGTATGGGTGAATAACGAAAAGTCTTATTTTTGGGGATTTTTACACCTTTGTACAAGGTGTTGTGAGCGATGTGTTTGAATATAAGGACCAGTTCTTTTTTTGCGGGAATGGTCAGGAAATATTGGCCTTTTTTGTCGGTAGTGGTTCCGTTGATGCTGTCAAAGTTTACAGCAACTCCTTCAATCGGGATTCTTTTGCTGTTTTTGACCGTCCCTTTTACAAAGGCTGTTTGAGCCAATAACAATTGGGTTGCAAACAGCAAGAGAAATAAAAGAGGTTTTTTAAAAATGAATTTGGATGTCAAACTATTTATTTAATGCGAAATTCGGATGTAAATGTACGAGTATTTCCTACATTATCGACAGCAAACAGAGTAAAAGTATGTTTGCCTTTTTTTAATTTTTTATCATGAAAATTATAAGTCAATTTGTTTGTTTTTACATTGCGCTCTAGCAAAATCCACTTTTCGTCAATTTCTCCCCTGTAGGTTTTGATTCCCGACAAGGCGTCTTTCAGATAAATGCTAAAAAAATGATAACCGGTCAAGTTTTGTCCTTTGTAAAAACTACAGTTGGAAATCTCTGGACTTTCTTCGTCGTACGAGAGCGTGTGTCTTCCAAGGTTTTTGGTAGATGTTTTAAAAACACTGTCTATTTTGCTTGTTGGGCAATAGCTTGTTTTTCCTTTTTGGTTGATCCGCGAAATGTATCCTTTTTCGTGTTGTCCTTTAGAAAGGCTAGAAACGTCAAAACTCAAGTCGTAACTTTTGTTGAGAGGCACTTCTGTAGTGTGAAGGTAGGCAATGCTGTCTTCAACTCGAAAGTCAAAATAAAAATCTTCGTAAAAGGCGTTTTTAGGAAATTCAATTTTGATTCCCGAATTTTCAAAAGACTGCGCTTCGTTGTGTTTGATAAAATAATTTGTCTTCAGCTGTTCCTTATTGGGAATGGGTGTCTTTTTAACGCCCACAACAGGAATGGTAAGGGTGGCAGTATTTTGTTTGAAGTCACTGACTTTGATAACTACTTGGTAGTCTAATTTTTCTTTTACTTGGAGCCTGCCTTTTTCTGCGGTTTCTTTGTAAATACTGAGTTTGTTTTCAGGATGTATGTAGGTTTTTTGGTATTTTTTTTTGTTTGCAGCGTATTGTGCGAAATCGATCAAGAGGTTGAGGTATTTGGATTCTCCAAATGAAAAGCTTTCCAATTTGTGTTCGTAGGTGGTTTTTCCATTGACTTTCATATTGATCTTGTATACCCCATTTTTGTTCAAAGATCCGTCTTGTCGGTCGTAGGTATGTACTCCAAATCCAATGCTTCCATACCCTTTGACAGGTTCGGCAAGGTAGTTGCCATCTTCAAACTGTTTGAGACTTAGTGGGACGGGGCGGTTGCTGCCGTTTACATGAGCGGAATCTTGTAAGGCATAGGCTTGAGCTGCCAATATTTTCGGTTTGACAACGTCCTTGGGAAGCAAACCAAAATGCATGGGGTTGATGACCTTTTCTGTTTGACTGTCACGTATTTCGAAGTGCAAGTGTGGAGCAATAAATCCACCCGTACTCCCAGAATAAGCAATGACTTCTTCCTGAGTAACAAGCAGTTCTCCTTTTTTTGGAAACAGTTGAATTTCTGTTTTTTCAAGTTCGTACTGTTTTGCTTTGGTGTAAGCTTCAATTTTTTTGTTGAATTCTTTTAGATGGGCATAGACGGTGGTGAAGCCATTTGGGTGGGTGATGTAAAGGGCTTTTCCATAGCCCCAATTTGAGATTTTTATTCGCGAGACATAGCCTTCTGCGGCGGCAAGAACCTTGAGTCCTTCTCTTTGTTGTGTTTTTAAGTCAATTCCTGAATGAAAGTGGGAAGACCGAAGTTCGCCAAAAGTCCCTGCCAAAATCATGGGGGTATTCAAAGGGTTTCTAAAATAATTTTGCGGGTATTTTTGTTGACTTGACAAAGCAGCGAAGTTCAACAAGAAGAAGTAAATAAGGGCGTTGTTTGTTTTCAAGGCAATTCAATTGATTAGCTAAAATACTAATTTATATCAGGAATTCGGAAGGCTTTTGTTTTTTCCAATTGCACAAGCTAAGTTCTTCTAAAAAATGAGATCGCTTAAATTGGGACTTGTATTGCCGAACGTTTGCGAATGCCAAAAAAAACTTCAGCAATATAAGTGGAAAATGTTGTATTTTAACTTTGGAATGTTAACTTTGTAATGATATAGTTTTGAAATTGAAAACCGAATGGCTGCTATTTTAGAAACGGTTGGTTCTTTAGAGGTCAAATTGAAAAAAATCCTTGAGAGATATCAATTTTTAAAAGAAGAAAACGACATTTTATTGGCCAACATCGACAGGTTGCAACAGGTAGCCTCTCAATACGAAGAAGAACTATTGGCAGAACGTGAAAAGTACAAGATGTTAAAGATTGCCAAAACTATAGAAGGTAGTAGAGAAGATCGTAAAGAAACAAAACACAAGATAAATACGTTGGTTCGAGAGATTGACAAATGCATTGTCAAATTGAGCCTTTGAATTCTTTACACAGATGGAAGAATCGATCAAAATCAAAGTAGCAATTGCTGGAAGAACCTATCCGCTATATGTGGCCAATGCCACTGAGGAAGAGGGGACTAGAAAAGCTGCTGAGAAAATAAACAATTTGATATCCAAATTTGAGCAAAACTACGCAGTAAGCGACAAGCAAGATGTTTTGGCAATGTGCGCATTGCAGTTTGCATCAAAATTGGAAGTGACTTCTATCAACGAAAATGAAAATATACAGACGGCTGAAACAAAATTAAATCAGTTGCATCAGCTTTTAGATGCTTATTTGAACTAGTTTTTCCGTCTATTATTGAACATACTGCCTACATTAATTATTGTTTGATAAACTCAACGCGATTCCATTAAAAAGGATGAGTCATAGTTGTCAAAGCATGCCGGTTTTAGTCGGATCCTTGAGCAACTAGTTAGTCCTAAACTTGTTATTTGGGAGTTTATATAAACCAATTGGTGTAGGTTTTTTTATACACATAAATTAGATACACATGGAAACAATCACAATAAATAGTTTGGCAATAGGTGCTGCAATAGGACTGGTTCTTGGTTTTGTCATCACCAAGATTATCAACAAAAGCAAAGGTTCGAGTATCGTAAAAGATGCAGAAAGAACTGCTAAAAATCGAGTCAGAGCTGCACACAAAGAAGCCGAGTCAATAAAAAAAGACAAAATACTTCAAGCCAAAGAACGGTTTATCGAACTAAAGTCAGAACACGAAAAAGTAATTCAGAACAGAGAGAAAAAAGTTGTTGACATTGAAAAAAGATTGAAAGAGAAAGAATCTCAATTGGCTTCCGAGTTGGATAAAAACAAAAGGTTGAATAAAAACATAGTCGCCAAAGAGGAGACATACAACCACAAAATTGAAATTTTCGATAAAAAACAATTGGAAGTAGAAAAAATTCACAAAAGACAAGTTGAACAGTTGGAAGTGATGTCCGGACTTTCTGCAGAAGATGCGAAAGAAGAATTGATCAGTTCCTTAAAACAAGAGGCAAAATCAGATGCCATGTCGTATATCCAAGACATCATGGAAGAAGCCAAGCTTACAGCGGAACAAGATGCGCGCAAAGTAATCTTAAACACCATACAACGCGTAGGAGTAGAGCAATCTATCGAAAATTGCGTCTCTGTGTTCAATTTGGAATCGGATGATGTCAAAGGACGTATCATCGGACGTGAAGGTCGTAACATCCGTGCCATTGAAGCGGCTACAGGAGTTGAGATCATTGTTGACGACACCCCGGAAGCAATCATTCTTTCTTGTTTTGACCCGGTCCGAAGAGAAGTTGCGAGGTTGTCTTTGCACAATCTGGTGACTGACGGAAGGATACACCCCGCACGAATCGAAGAAGTTGTCAAGAAAACAGAAAAACAAATCCATCAAGAAATTGTAGAAGTCGGAAAACGCACGGTCATCGATTTGGGCATCCACGGCTTGCATCCAGAACTGATCAAAACGGTGGGTAGAATGAAATTCCGTTCTTCTTATGGACAAAACTTATTGCAGCACTCTCGAGAAGTGGCCAATTTGTGTGCTTTGATGGCTGCTGAAATGGGCTTGAACGCCAAGGTTGCGAAACGCGCAGGACTTTTGCACGATATAGGGAAAGTGCCAGACACAGAATCTGAATTGCCACATGCTTTGCTGGGAATGCAATGGGCAGAAAAATACGGAGAAAAACCGGATGTTTGCAACGCCATTGGAGCCCACCACGACGAGATAGAAATGAAAACTTTGTACGCTCCCATTGTACAGGTTTGTGATGCCATTTCAGGCGCAAGACCTGGAGCAAGAAGGCAAGTATTGGACTCCTACATCCAGCGTTTGAAAGATTTGGAAGATTTGGCTTTTGGCTTCAACGGTGTCCAAAAAGCTTATGCCATTCAAGCGGGTCGAGAATTGCGCGTCTTGGTAGAAAGCTCCAAAGTAAACGATGACAAAGCAGCTGAATTGTCATTTAGTATCTCGCAAAAAATTCAAAACGACATGACCTATCCCGGACAGGTAAAAGTGACAGTTATTCGCGAGACGAGAGCTGTGAATGTCGCAAAATAAACTATTTTTTGGAGCTGCTTATCACTGCAGCAATCCAACAAAAGGATTTGAAATAAAAAAGCCCGCAACAGCAATGTTGTGGGCTTTTGTTTTGAAGGAATTGCAAAACTCATATTGTAATCCTTCTCTTCAATCGCTTTTCGTACTTTCTCTTGATTGCCGTAAGGCGTTTCATCAAGTCCATGATCTTGTCGTCATTCGATTTTTTGTAAAATACATTGAGCGCCAGGATCAATTCCTTTGCTTTGAGCGATGCCCAAATTCTTTGATCTCTTGTTTTGTAGCTCGGAACGTTTCTTTCAAATTCCAAGGCTTGTTCGATTGTTTCCATAAGTATTCTTGATTTTAATTGTTATTTTAAATTTTGTACGGTAGACTTGTTTGGTTCAAATACATGTTTTTTAACAGATCCATTTTGTTGAAAAACAATTTGTTTCCGTGGTAATTCTTATCACAGGAAACCGATAAAAATTCCCCCTGGGCGTGCAGGCTAAATATGTCCGTTTTGAACACGGACAACTGGTAATAGGGAATCGACCACGCAAGATTCTGAAGCCCTTTGTTCAGATGCACTAAGATTCCGTTTGGCCTCAATTCAATGCTCAAATAATTGATGTCAGAAATGGAGTTTTTATATTGGTAAAAGCCAGGACTTGTCTTGACAAGAACCATACGCTGGGACCCAATTCCTTTGAGTTGTAGGCGTTTCCAAAAACCGAAGGATTTTCCGAGCAAACCATCGATGGTTTCTTCTTTCTCTTTATTGTAATATGTAATGTCTAACATCATACGCAAGTCAAAAATATAAAATTTGTTTAACAAAACGAAGAAAAAGTTAAACAACTTTAAAAAATCTTAATTTTTTTGAGTTCCGTTCAAGTAAAAAAGAAGAGGATAATGGTGTTGATTTTTTGCAAATTAGGTAGGTTCCCCTTTCGAAATGTGTATTTTTGTCGTTTTAGCAAGTACTATGGAAAATGATTTTAAAATGGTGGCCGTTACCATGTTCGGTTTGGAAGAGGTCTTGGCCAAAGAACTGACAGATTTAGGAGCTCGAGAAGTTCTTGTTGGCATTCGGAATGTCAGTTTCAAAGGCGACAAAGGCTTCATGTACAAAGCCAATATCTCTTTGCGGACCGCAATTCGTATTTTAAAGCCCATCCGTAGGTTTCGTGTGCGCAATGAAGACGATTTGTACAACAGCCTTCAAAAAATCAACTGGGAACGCTTTTTGGATGTGGACGGAACTTTTGCAATTGGCTCCGTGGTAAACTCTTCCTTTTTCACCACCAATTCCCATTACATCTCATTGAAATCAAAAGATGCGATTGCCGACTATTACCGTCACAAATACAGCAAACGCCCAAATATAGATCTCAAATATCCAGACCTAAAAATCCACATCCACATCAAGGACGATTTTTGTACAGTATCCTTAGACAGTTCTGGAGAGTCCCTTCACAAGCGAGGGTATCGAAGTTCTACAAATATTGCGCCCATCAATGAAGTTTTGGCCGCAGGATTGGTCTTGTTGTCAGGATATACTGGAGAACAAAACTTCATCGATCCCATGTGTGGTTCGGGGACCATCTTGATTGAAGCAACGATGATTGCATGTCGCATCCCTGCCAATATCAACCGCAAGCATTTTGCCTTTGAAAATTGGCCCGATTTTGACGAAGATTTGTTTTTTGTTATTCAAGAGGCTCTGCTCAAGAAAATAAGCAGTTCTCATTTTAAAATCATGGGCTTTGACAAAGCACCTTCTGCCGTTCAAAAAGCAAAGGAAAACATTGAAAATGCCAATTTGTCTGAATTTGTAGGCGTACACCATATCAATTTTTTCAACTCTCGCAAAGAGGTTTTTGGAGCGACTACGATTCTATTCAATCCTCCTTATGGCGAACGGTTGGAATTGGCAGACGTGGAAGGCTTTTACAAAAACATTGGAGACACATTGAAAAATGGCTACCCAGATTCGACAGTTTGGTTTATCACCTCAGACTTGCAAGCATTGAAACACGTCGGATTGAGAACCTCCAAAAGAATTCCCATGAAGAACGGAGATTTGGATTGCCGCTTTGTGCGTTATGATATGTATGAAGGATCTCGGAAAGCAAAGAAAACCGAATGGGGAACCACGGAAGCATAAGTCACTACTAGGGGCTCGAGCTTCCTGTTTCCAGTTGAATGCCCCCTTTTTTACCGAGCTATTCCAGTTGGAAAAGTCATCAGATTCTTCTTATATTTGAATGTTTAACCGCCTGTCCAAAAACCCGAACTCTTTGATTCCTTTCGAGTCCTTTTTCATCAATGTCATTCTCCCCATTCCCTTGCAGCGGTTGTTTACCTATCGCATCACGGAAGCAGAAGCACAGTTTTTAAAAAAAGGCATGCGGGTGGCTGTTCCTTTTGGGAAAAAGAAGATTTACACTGCCTTGGTTTTTGAAATTCACCAAGAGGCCCCCGTGGCTTATGAAGCCAAGCCGATTCATCAAATTTTAGACGACATACCCGTAGTCAACGAGTTGCAATTGCAGCATTGGGAATGGATTGCATCCTACTACATGTCCTCTTTGGGTGAAGTTTACCGGGCGGCATTGCCTTCTGCTTTTTTGTTAGAAAGCGAAACGATCGTCTTAAAAAACCCAGCTTTCTCCAATCAGGAATTGTTGACGGACGAGGAATTTCTGGTGTTCGAAGCTTTACAGCAGCAAGCGCAACTTTCTGTTTTGGAAATTCAGGGCATCTTGTCCAAAAAAAGTATATTTCCATTGTTAAACGGTTTGATTGGCAAAGAAGCAATCTTCTTAAAAGAAGAAATCTACGAACAGTACAAACCCAAATGGGTCAAATACATACGCCTTAACGAAGTTTACCGTGCAGTCGAAGCCATGCAAACGCTATTGGAACAAGTGAGCAAGGCAAAAAAACAACACCAAGCCTTGTTGACCTATTTCTCCTTGGAAGCGCAAACAGGAAAGCCCATTCAAGCCAAAACTTTACAAGAAGTTGCTCAAGTATCTGCGGCCATTCTTAAAAGTTTGGTTGACAAAGAGATTTTGGAATTCTATGAAATTCAAACCGACCGCATTCATTTTGACAAAGCAGCAGAAGGACTCCATTCTTTGAATGCCTTTCAAGAGCAAGCTTTTCAAGAAATCAAATCCGCTTTTCAACACAAAGCAGTGACGTTGCTTCATGGGGTTACAAGCAGCGGAAAAACAGCAGTCTACGCACATTTGATACAAGAACAATTGGCCCAGGGAAAACAAGTCTTGTTTCTTTTGCCAGAAATTGCCTTGACCACTCAAATCATCCAACGCTTGCAAACCTATTTTGGCGGCAAGATCTCCGTTTTTCATTCCAAGTATTCCATGAACGAACGGGTTGAAGTGTGGAACAATGTCTTGCATGCCAAACCCAAAGCGCAAATTGTATTAGGAGCGCGGTCTTCCTTGTTTTTGCCCTTTTCCAATTTGGGTTTGGTCATCGTTGATGAGGAACACGAAACCTCTTACAAACAGTTCGATCCCGCGCCTCGATACCACGCAAGAGATGCCGCCATTCTATTGGCACAATTGCACCAAGCAAAAACACTGTTGGGTTCCGCAACGCCTAGTTTGGAAAGTTTTTACAATGCGGAACAATCAAAATACGGCTTGGTCAATTTGGACAGGCGCTATGGGGAAGTGCAGCTCCCAGAGGTCGCTTTGGTAGACATCAAAGAGAAGCACAGAAAAAAAAGAATGAAGGGGCATTTTTCTGATGTTTTGATTGCACAGATTACAGAAGCTATTGAAAACAAAGAACAAGTCATCTTGTTTCAAAACCGAAGGGGCTATTCGCCTGTTGTAGAATGTGAGACCTGTGCTGTGTCTCCCCAATGCCCGAATTGCGATGTCAGCCTGACGTTTCACAAACACAGAAAGGAGTTGCGATGTCATTATTGCAATTACCGACAGGCCATGCCGCTGCATTGCGGTGCTTGTGGTTCTGAAAAACTATCGACCCTTGGTTTTGGGACCGAACAAATTGAATTGGAGTTGCACACACTCTTTCCAGAGGCCAAAGTAGGTCGAATGGATTTGGATACCACACGTGGAAAATACGGATACCAAAAGATCATTGGCGCCTTTCAAGCCCATGAAATAGACATTCTCGTAGGCACACAAATGTTGTCCAAAGGCTTGGATTTTGGCAATGTCACCTTGGTGGGAGTGATGAATGCAGACACGATGTTGAACTTTCCCGATTTCAGAGCCCACGAACGGACCTATCAGATGTTGGTTCAGGTAGCAGGTCGATCAGGAAGGTCAAAAAAAAGAGGAAAAGTACTCATTCAAACATTCAACCCCTACCATCAGATCTTGCAACAGGTTACGACCAATGATTACAAAGCCATGTACAAAGAACAATTGGAAGACCGTTGGCAATTTCATTACCCACCTTATTACAGGGCTTTGAGAATTACCTTGAGACACCGAGATTTGATTCGTTTGGAAGCAGCGACAGAATGGTTTGCGACTTCTTTGAGAAATGCTTTTCACGACAATGTATTGGGGCCGAATACCCCCAATGTCTCCCGTGTTCGAAACCTATACATCAAACACCTTTTGCTTAAAATTCCTCCCAACCAATCTTTGGTGTCAACCAAAAAGCACCTTGAAAAAATTAAAAGTACTTTTGAGGCTATCGGAAATTACCGTGCTGTTCGTTTGGGAATAGATGTGGACGCCTATTGAAAGTAGGTCTTATTCTACTTTGATAAAGTCAATCTCTAGTTTGAAATTTTCATTCCTTTTGTTGCCGGTCAAAAAGCCAATCTGCTCCAAAGCACCTCCCTGAAAGTTTGGAAGGTCCAATTTTCTTCCTCGAAAAGTTGCGTACATCTGAGCAAAGGGAATTTCGACAAGTTGCCAACTTCCGGTGGTCTGTATATAATGCACATAAGAATGCGGATGGGAAACGTCCGATTTGGCTCGAAACTGGTAGCGTTTGCCATCTCCTTTTATGCGAAGGAGGTATTTTTTATAAGGAGCTGTGTTGGTTTTTTGAAAGCGGTATTGTACGGACGAGAAACCGCCATTGTTTTCTGTAGAAATTGTTCCTGTAAAAACACCGTGTCCCAATGTGCTCAAGTAAAAATCACCATCAGATCTTCCACCCATCACCACATCGTCTACGGTCTTCCATTGGGAAAGGTCGCTGTTTTTGTCAAAATCAAATAGTGTCAGTTGGGTCATAAGCGCAAAGAAGAGGGGTAGAAGTGTTTTGTAGATAAGCATCCGGGGTTATTTTTCGTAGATTTCGTTGTACAAATCGCCGTAAATTTCTCGAATAATTTTGCGTTTCATTTTGAGTGTAGGGGTAAGGTGTCCACCGTCAATGCTCCATTCTTCAGGAGTCAATTTGAACTTTTTGATTTGTTCCCACTTCCCAAATCGGGCATTGCACAAGTCCACTTCTTCCTGAATTCTTGCGAGTACTTGTTCGTTTCCACAGAGAGTTGACTGGGTGTCAGCCAATGTGATGTTTTTGCGTTGTGCCCATTCTCGGACAAATTCAAAATTGGGTTGGATCAAGGCTGCGGGCATTTTTTCGCCCTCTCCGACAACCATGATTTGTTCTATAAAACGAGATTGTTTTAGTTCGTTTTCTAAAAGGGCGGGCGCTACGTATTTTCCACCAGAAGTTTTGAACATTTCTTTTTTCCGATCGGTAATTTTTAGAAAGCCATCTGAGTCGATTTCACCAATGTCTCCTGTATGAAAATAGCCGTTTGACATCACAGCTGCTGTCTTTTCAGGATCTTTGTAATAGCCCAGCATCACGTTGGGTCCTTTGACTAAGATTTCCCCGTCAGCCGCAATTTTTACGTCCACATTGCCGATGATACGGCCCACAGTACCGATTTGAATTCCGCTGTCATACGGGCAGTTTACCGACACGACAGGAGATGTTTCGGTCAGTCCATAACCTTCTAAGATAGGCATCCCGGCAGCTGAAAACACACGAATCAAACGCGATTGCAAAGCTGCCGATCCAGAAACCAGTGTTTTGATGTTGCCACCCAAAGCCTCTTTCCATTTGCTAAAAATAAGCTTGCGAGCAATCTTCAACTGAAATTCATACCACCAGCCATTGGCTCCGTAGGGTTCAAACTTCAATCCCAAATCCACTGCCCAAAAGAACAAGACTTTTTTAAGCCCCGTTAATTCGGCTCCTTTGGCGACAATTTTGTCGTATACTTTTTCGTATAATCGGGGAACTGCCGTCATGATGTCGGGTTTTAGTTCTTTCAGATTGTCGCTGATGGTCTCAGGAGATTGAGCAAAATAGATCTCGATGCCACAGTATTGGTAGAGGTACAAGATGATTCTTTCAAACACATGGCAGATGGGTAAAAAACTCAAAGCTTTGGAATCCCCGTGTTTCAAGGGAACTCTCGGCGTGCTGTCCAAAGTATTGGATACCAAGTTGTTGTGTGACAACATGACTCCCTTTGGTTTTCCCGTAGTTCCTGAGGTGTATATCAGTGTTGCCAAGTCCTGCGGTTGCACGTTTTTTTTACGAGTATCCAAGGTCTTTTGGTTGCTGTTGTCGCTTCCCAATTCCAACAATTCAGACCAGTTTTTTTCACCTTCAATGGCGTCAAAAGTATAGACTTCTTTGAGTTGGGTATCCCCTTTGATTTGATTTAATTTCTCAAGGATGGAAGTGTCCGACACAAAACAATAGGTCGCTTCTGAATGCTTTAATATATAAGCGTAGTCTTCCTTAGAGATGGTTGGGTAAATCGGTACGTTTTGTGCACCAACTTGAAGGATCCCCATGTCCATGACATTCCATTCCGTTCGGTTGGTGGTAGAGATGATTGCTATTTTGTCGTTGGCTTGGACGCCTAGTCGCAACAAGGCACGGCTTATTTTGTTGTATTGCTCAATGTATTCTTGTGTGGAAATACTCACCCATTCATCTCCGTATTTGGTGGTAAATGCTTTTTGCAGATTGAATTTTTCTAGCTGGTAGGGAGGAAAGTCAAAAATACGTGTGATTGTATTCATAAGTAGGATGGCGTTTGGTTGTAAGCATTGCAAAATAAGACTTTTAAAAGGATTCGACAACTGTCATTGGATTTTGCTCGAAAAAAGAAACACAGAAAGAAAGGATGCAGTGATTTAATAATCCCTGACCACGGATAAAAATGCTTTGGCACCTGTCGCGAGATTCCATTCGTTGGAAGAAAGCACATTGCCTTTGTCGTCAAAAATCACAAATGCTGCCGTATTTGGACCGGAAGATCCTTGGTTCAAAGCTTTGAACGAAAGCTTGTTCAAACCTACTTGCAAAGGCAAGGTAAACTTTTGATAGCTTTCTGTCAGTTCTATGTTGCGCACCACTTGTGCATCGTTGAGGTAAATGGTTACCAAATCACCATCGGCATAGGCAAAGTCCCGGCAGAAAATTGTGATTTGTTTGGACTGACTGCTGAATCCTCCCAGGTCTTGGTCGACTTTTGCAAAGGGTTTGTTCAGTTCGTCCATTTCTGCTTTCAAACGTTCTTTGTGTACTTGTGCTGGTGTCAGGATGCCTTTGTACTTCAAATCCTCTTGTTCTTGTTTTTGAAGTTGTTTTTGTTGGTTTTTTTGCAAGGCATTTTCAAAACCTTCTGCGGTGTTTTTGGGATTGATGTATTCAAATTGAGGAAGTACATTTGCATTGTTGGGTGCGATGCCAAGGTTTGAAAGTCCGGGGTCAATAGTTTTTGGAAGGTCCACTTGAGCGAACAAAAGAGACTTGCAAAAAAGCGCAAGTACAAGTAAAATTTGAAAGATTGGAATCCCAGATTGCAACATGAAAGGTCATTGAGTTACAAACTTACAGATTTAAAGGAAATTTTCGGTTCCTAAAATCAAAATATTTGCGGGGCTTACCATTTTAGTATCCGAAAATAGTTGTGTAAGTTTGTCTGATTAAAAATCAGATTCAGATGAAGGTATGTATCGCTGAAAAACCAAGTGTTGCAAGAGAAATTGCTGTCATTCTGGGTGCCAACCAAAGGCATGACGGTTACTTTGAAGGGGGTGGGTACCAAGTAACATGGACTTTTGGCCATCTGTGCACTCTTTTTACTCCCGACGATTACAAGCCGCATTGGAAGCGTTGGGATTTGAATACCTTGCCCATGTTGCCCGAAAAATTTGACATCAAACTGACCTCAAATTCGGGAGTTCAAAAGCAATTCAACACCATTAAAAAACTTTTCGACGCTGCTGATTTGGTCATCAACTGTGGGGATGCAGGACAAGAAGGAGAATTGATCCAACGATGGGTGTTGAAACAAGCCAATTACACAGGGCCTGTCTCTCGTTTATGGATTTCTTCCTTGACATCGGAAGCCATCAAAGCTGGTTTTAAAAACCTCAAAGATGCCAAGGACTATGACAATTTGTTTTATGCTGGAAGCTCGAGAGCAATAGGCGATTGGCTTTTGGGCATGAACGCCACGCGTTTGTACACCTTGCGATACGGCGCTCAAAAACAAGTACTTTCTGTAGGACGCGTTCAAACCCCTACATTGGCGATGTTGGTCAACCGCCACAAAGAAATTGTCAATTTCAAACCCCAACCGTATTGGGAATTGCAAACCCTGTACCGCGGAACAACTTTCAACAATGAGCAGGGACGCTTTCTAAAAAAAGAAGCCGGACAAAATTCTTTGGAAGCAATTCAAGACCAGCCTTTTGAAATTGTCGCTGTCCAAAAAAAGAAAGGCAAAGAATACGCACCCAAATTGTTTGACCTCACAGGACTTCAAGTACATTGCAACACCAAATTTGGTTATACGGCAGACCAGACATTGAAAATCGTTCAAAAACTATACGAACAAAAATTGGTGACCTATCCGCGAGTAGACACCACCTTTTTGCCCAACGACCTCTATCCCAAAATCCATGGAATACTGAGCCGATTGACAAAATACGCTTCTCTGACGACTCCTTTGTTGGGGCAAAAAATAAAAAAATCAACCAAAGTATTTGACGATAAAAAAGTAACGGATCACCACGCAATCATTCCCACCGGGATTGAAGCAACTCTTGGAGAGTTTGATCAACATGTATACGACAGCATCAGCAGGCGTTTTATCGCCGTTTTTTATCCCGAATGCCAGGTGTCCAATACTACTGTTCAAGGCGAGGTCGCAAAAATCAATTTCAAAGCAACTGGAAAAGAGATTTTAGACGCAGGTTGGCGGGTTGTCTTTGCAAAATCAAAAACACCTAGCACTCAGGATGTCGAAGAAAAAACAATGCCGACTTTTGTCAAAGGAGAATCGGGAACCCACAAACCTTCGTTTTTGGAAAAAGAAACCAAGGCTCCTAAGAATTTCACGGAAGCCACCTTGCTCCGTTCCATGGAAACTGCCGGCAAAGATGTGGAAGAAGATGAGTTGAGAGACCTGATGAAAGCCAATGGAATCGGAAGGCCTTCGACACGTGCCAATATCATAGAAACCTTGTTTCGGCGTCAGTACGTGGTCCGCAAGAAAAAATTGATTATGCCCACACACATGGGAATCCAACTGATTGATACCATTCAAAACAAACTGTTGAAATCGGCAACATTGACTGGGCAGTGGGAGAAACAGTTGAAAGAGATCGAACAAGGGGAATACAGCGCAACTGAATTTATCGGCAACATGAAAAAAATGGTCGACGATTTGGTCGTGGAAGTGCGCATGGAAAAAAACATCCGACGTTTCTCCAACGAACCCATTGCAGCGACCCCGCCCAAAAAACAACAAAAAACAAGTGCCTTGGCATCGTTAAAATGTCCCAAATGTTCGAAAGGAACCCTGCTCAAAGGAACTACCGCCTATGGCTGTTCTGAGTACAAGTCGGGTTGTAGTTTTCGCATGCCATTTGAATTTATGGAAAAAAAGATATCAGTCAATCAATTCAAACGCTTGGTAAACAAAGGAGCTACGGTACTTTTAAAAGGGTTTCAAAAAGACGGTGAGAAATGCAGTGGAACGGTTCGGTTCAACACGTCATTTGACTTGGAGTTTTTGCTTCATAAAGAAAATACCACAACCAAAAACACAGCGACCCTGTCCTGTCCCAAATGCAAGACAGGAACGGTCTTAAAAGGGAGTTCCGCCTACGGCTGTTCCGAACATGCTGCGGGTTGTGATTTTCGCGTTTCTTTTGAGGTGATTCGCAGCAAGGCGATGGGAAAACCCCTCGACAAAGATTTGGTGGCCGATATTTTAAAAACATCCTAACTACTTATGGAAATGGATGTTTTCTCTACACCTCTAAAAAAACAACTTTTGATCATCGGCGCAGTATGGCCAGAGCCGAACTCTACTGCTGCGGGAACACGGATGTTGCAACTCATTCAGCTGTTTCTTGCTTCCCAGTACCGAATCACTTTTGCGAGTGCTTCGGCAGAGAGCTCGCATCGGTTTCCTCTTGAAGATCTTGGGGTCACACTTCAAAACATCGAATTGAATCACACGAGCTTTGACGTTTTTGTTGAAAAGCTCAAACCAGACACGGTTCTTTTTGACCGTTTTTCCATGGAAGAACAGTTTGGATGGCGCGTTGCAAAAAAATGCCCTGAGGCACTTCGGATTTTGGACACGGAAGATTTGCACTGTTTGAGAAGCGCGCGACAACAGGCTGTAAAGACTCAAAAAACATTTGAATTGACAGATCTGCACTCCGACATTGCGTTTCGAGAAATTGCGAGCATCTACCGATGTGATCTCAGTCTGATGATTTCTTCTTTTGAAATGGAGCTGTTGGAAAACCATTTCAAGGTTTCCAAAGCGCTCTTGCATTATCTGCCTTTTTTGGTGGATCGCTTGTCCGAGGCCGAACAGGATTCTTTGCCTTCCTTTTCAGAACGGCAGCACTTTGTCACAATAGGCAATTTTAGACACGCGCCCAATTGGGACAGTGTGTTGTACCTCAAACAAACGATATGGCCCTTGTTGCGAAAGGAGCTTCCGCAAGCGGAAATGCACGTATACGGTTCCTATCCTCCCGAAAAAGCGCTGCAGCTACAGCAACCAAAAGAAGGCTTTTATGTCAAAGGATGGGCAAAAGATGCCAAGCAAGTACTCCGAAATTCAAAAGTTTGTTTGGCTCCTTTGCGATTTGGAGCCGGTTTGAAAGGCAAGTTTATGGAAGCCATGTGCTGTGGGACACCTAGTGTGACCACTGCGGTTGGAGCAGAAGGCATGTGCGGTTCCAACCCATGGGGTGGAGAAATAGCAGACACACCAACAGCACTGGTTTCAGCTGCTATAGCCTTGTATACGAATTCCAAAATTTGGCAACAAGCCCAAGAAAATGGATTTAAAATTTTGAACAAATGTTTTGAGAGGAGTTCTTTTGAAAGTTCTTTCGCAGAGCGAATCTCAGCTCTTGAAGAAAATTTGCACAGCCACAGAAAGCAAAACTTTTATGGAGCGCTTTTGCAACACCATTCCATGAGAAGTACAGAGTATCTGTCGCGGTGGATAGCGGAAAAAAACAAGTGACCCTATTCGGTAAAAATTTTTACCAGCCACAGCATCAAGTACAAACCGATACCAGCTCCTAAAAACAACAGTGCCAAAAGAAAGAGCAAACGCACTTGTTTTTCTGTCAATCCTATTTTGCTGGCTAGCCAAGCTGAAACACCTAAAATCATTGCAATTTGTTTGAAATGTATTGATAAAGTTACTAAATTAACTCGGTTTAAAAAAGAAATCCAACGTTTACTCGTGGTGGTAAGGTTCGTTTTTAAGGATGCTAAAACCTCGGTACAACTGTTCGACCACAAACAAGCGAATCATCTGGTGGGAAAATGTCATTTTTGAAAAGGAAACTTTTCCCAACGCTTTTTGGTAGACGGCTTCTGAAAACCCATAAGGACCCCCAATCACAAAAACAACTTGTTTGCAACCCGAGTTCATCTTTTTCTGAAGAAAGTCGGCAAATTGCACAGAACGGAATTCTTTGCCTTTTTCGTCGAGAAGGAATAGATGGTCTGTCGCTTGTAATTTTTTTAAAATCAAGAGCCCTTCTTTTTCCTTCTGTTGATGTTCCGAAAGGTTTTTTGCTTTTTTGAGGTCGGGAATGATTTCAAGTTCAAAAGGAACGTAGTGTTTCAATCGGTTTTGATAGCTGTCAATCAACGTGTTTAGGTGTGGGTCATCGGTTTTTCCAATGGCCAAAAGTTTTATTCTCATAAAGACAAAGGTACAAAGAACCTCGAGAATTAAATACAGGAGCTTTTTATAGATTGAAGATAAAAATGTATTTTTGTATCGCCAAAAAAGAACGTCAATGATCAGCAATACACAGTTTGAAAAAGAGTTGGAAATCATCGTAGCCAATGCGCTGCGAGAGGATGTAGGTGATGGAGACCACAGTTCCCTCGCCTGCATTCCTGAAGATGCCCAAGGAAAAGCACAACTTTTAGTTAAAGATACGGGCATCATTGCCGGTATTGCTTTTGCAGAACGCGTGTTCCAAGCTGTCGATTCCAATTTGGTAGTGCATTGTTTGATGGAGGAGGGGACCCTTGTCAAGCCGGGGGATGTTGTTTTGACAGTGTCGGGGAGTACCCAAGCCATTTTAAAGGCAGAGCGTTTGGTGTTGAACGCTGTACAACGTATGAGTGCTATTGCAACCAAGACCCACTCTTATGTGGCCCTGCTCGAAGGAACCCAAACAAAAATTCTGGACACACGCAAGACGACTCCCGGAATCCGTGCACTTGAAAAATGGGCTGTAAAAATAGGTGGTGGGGCAAACCATCGTTTTGCCTTGTACGATGCGATCATGCTCAAAGACAACCACATTGATTTTGCTGGAGGCATCTCTCAAGCCATTCAGAAAACACAGGCCTATTTGTCTGCAACAGACAAAGATCTTAAGGTCATTGTAGAAGCGCGCAACTTGGAGGAGGTACGTGAGATTTTGCGTTCTGACGGGGTACACCGCATCTTGATAGACAATTTTAATTACGAAGACACGCGAAAAGCTGTTGCCATGATCAACGGCAAGTGTCAAACGGAGTCTTCTGGAAACATCAACGAAGATACCTTGCGAAATTACGCCGAATGTGGAGTAGATTTTATTTCCTCCGGCGCCTTGACCCATTCGATTTACAACATGGATTTGAGTTTAAAAGCCTGCTAGCTTTTACTGAAATGCACACCTTTTTTATATGGAAGTTTATCCAATTGATGAATAGTTGGTATCTTTACACCATTCACAACAAGGACTTTTTTATTCGGTAAAAATACGAACAGACAAAAGCGACATGAACCACACCAAGGATTCCCTTTCAGACAAACTGACAGCGCTCGGCAAAAAGATTAAAATTCCAGGTTTGGAAGGCTTGTCTTTGTACGATTTGTTGCGGATGTACAGTATTGGAATCGTCCGAGGTGCTTTGACATCTCGTGCAGGTGGAATTTCCTACAGCTTCTTTATGGCGATGTTTCCTTTTATGCTCTTTATGTTGACCTTGATTCCTTATATCCCGATCGATGGTTTCCAAGAGAATTTTATGCTGCTGATTTCGGAAGTTTTGCCTCCCAAAACTTTTGATGCCGTAGTGCCCATTTTACAAGATATTGCCAATAACAAATACGGAGGTTTGCTCTCATTTGGTTTTTTGCTTTCCATATTTCTGATGACCAACGGTGTGAATGCTGTGTTTGGAGGATTTGAATATTCCTACCATGTCACAGAAGTAAGAGGCGTGGTAAAAGCCTATGTCATTTCTTTGGGAACCTCTCTTTTGATGTCTTTCTTCCTAATCATTACAGTGGCCATGACGGTATTGTTGCAATTTGGATTGGATTTTCTAAAGTTAAAAGGCTGGTGGAGTGATGAGTTTTTATGGTTGGAAAATGTCCGCTATGTATTTTTTGTTTTTATGATTTTTACCACCGTCTCCTTGCTTTACCACTTTGGAACCAAAGAAGGCAAGCAGATTTCTTTCTTTTCTGCAGGTGCTGTGTTGACAACCCTTTTGACAATTTCTACCTTTTATGGATTTGGCGTTTATGTAACCAGGTTTGCCAAGTACAACGAACTCTACGGTTCTATAGGAACACTGTTGGTCTTGATGTTGTTTATTTGGTTGAATTCCATCATCCTTTTGTTGGGCTTTGAACTGAATGCCAGCATGAACAAATTGAAATTAGGAACCAAGCACTAAAGCCGCGAGCGGCAATCTCAAAGTTTTTCAAATTGATTTTCATTGAGTAAATCGCAATAATTCATTCTTTTTATTGATCTTTTTTAATTTTTTTTGGAGATTTTAGACATGCATTGCTGATTTTTTAACAAAATCAAAAGATTGCTATGCTTTTTGTAAAAGTAGGTATCTGCAGATTAGATTGCTTGTTTTTGACTAACTTAGCCAACTTAAATTACAAGAAAAAACCACGACGCAAATTCCGGTTTTCAAACCTGTATTTATTCCTTGAAAGAGATTTTGAGGATTTGCATTTGCAAGTTTTGTAAATAGCTAGCCAATCGGCTGGTTTTTCTTTTTTTTTAATAACAACAACAATAAATAATTAGTTCATTTTAATAAAACCACCAAGAGATATGAAAATAGGCATATTGAAGGAAACTCAAAAAGGAGATCACCGTGTTGCCATTTCTCCGCTGATCGCAAAGCAATTGATTTCAAAAGGATTTCAAATTCTTATAGAAAAGCAAGCGGGCATCGCATCCTCCTACAAAGATTCAGATTACAGTGAGGTCGCTGTCGAAGTATTGGAAAGAGACCGCGTTTTTAAAGACGCACAAATTCTTGTCAAAATCAACCCTTTCGACGAAGACGATTTGAAACACGTAGCCTCAGGTCAAGTGTTGATGAGTCAACTTTACCACCAAGCCAGTCCAAAACTTATCGAAGCAATCGCTGCCTCAGGGGCTACCGCTTTTTCAATGGACGCCATGCCGCGAATTTCTCGTGCACAAGACATGGATGTTTTGAGTTCACAAAGCAATTTGGCAGGCTACAAAGCCGTTATCAAAGGAGCCAATGAGATGACTAAAATATTCCCGTTGATGATGACAGCTGCAGGAACCATCACACCCTCTAGAGTTTTGATTTATGGAGTAGGAGTTGCAGGTTTGCAAGCCATTGCTACTGCCAAACGGCTCGGAGCAGTCGTAGAAGCAACGGACATTAGAACAGAAACCAAAGAGCAAGCCGAGTCCTTGGGGGCTAAATTTATTGCTGTTGACAACGAAGGAGAAGCTTCTGAAGGAGGCTATGCCAAAGAAGCTTCCGACGACTATGCCAAACGCCAAAAAGAAGCGGTGGACAAGTCTTTGTTTCAAGCAGACTTGGTCATCACGACGGCAAACATTCCTGGGCGAAAAGCACCTGTTTTGATTACCAAAGAGCAAGTCGCCCAAATGAAAAATGGCGCTGTCATCATCGACTTGGCTGCAGCACAAGGCGGAAATTGTGAACTCAGCAAACTCAATGAAACCGTTGTGGTCAACGGAGTAAAAGTACTGGGGACTACAATCGCTCCCGAAAGTGTGGCTACCAATGCAAGTGAGCTCTACGCAAAAAACATGTACAACTTTATCACACACCTTACCGAAGACAACCAGTTCAAATGGGATTTGGAAGAAGAAATTACCAAAGGAACGTTGATTGTCAAAGACGGAAGTGTTTTAACCAACTAAAAAAAGAAATCTCATGAATGAATTGATCGAATTTATCAGCAACAATCTACAAATCACCTATATCTTGATATTGGCAACTTTTGTAGGAATCGAAGTGATCAAAAGCATCCCAGCAGTCTTGCACACGCCGCTTATGTCGGGTGCCAATGCTTTGAGCGGTGTGGTCATCGTAGGTGCTATTTTGGTGATGTTGAATGCAGACCCAAAAGATTATATCTCCTTGGGACTGGGCTTTGTAGCAGTCGTCTTGGGTGTCATCAATGTCGTAGGTGGTTTTGCCGTTACCGACCGAATGTTGCAAATGTTTAAAAAGAAAAAATAACGAACCATCTTTTGGGAGCGAACACGAGAAAACAAGTTGTTTTTTTGCTCCCCGAATCTTTTAAAGAATAAAATTATGGACATACTATTGAATATTATTTATCTGATTGCCACCGTTACTTTTGTGGTAGGTTTGAAAAATTTAGGGCATCCAGAGACCGCCAAAAAAGGAAATTCGACAGCTGCTTTTGGAATGGGATTGGCCATTGTTGGCGCGATCTTTTTATCCAAAGGGGAGGTCTCTCTCGTAATTTATGGACTCATTGGTTTGGCCTTGTTGGTCGGTGGAGTGATCGGTTGGCTGATAGCCATCAAAGTAGAAATGACAAAAATGCCAGAATTGGTTTCCTTGTTCAATGGTTTTGGTGGTGCCAGTGCGGCACTCATCGCTTTGGTAGAATTTGGAAACATCACAAGTGCAACAGAAGCGACTGTTTTTGCGACCATCATCTCAGGAGTGGTCATCGGAGCCATCACCTTCTCAGGAAGTTTGATCGCTTGGGGGAAATTAAACGGTTCTGTTAAAAGTGTGGTCAAAATTCCTCAATACAATTTGGTCAACAACTTGTTTTTTGTTGCCATCATCGGAGCAGCAGTTTACATGGTCGCCATGGGGATAGACACACAACCTTTTGCCTATGCACTCTTAGCAGCTGGTTTGGTATACGGAATTTTGTTTGTACTTCCCATCGGAGGTGCGGACATGCCTGTGGTCATCTCTTTGTTGAATTCTTTGACCGGGATTGCTGCCGCAATCACTGGAATTTTATACGACAACATGGTCATGTTGGTCGGAGGGATCTTGGTAGGATCTGCAGGAATCATTTTGACAGTTGCCATGTGCAAAGCCATGAACAGAACTTTGGGATCTGTAATTTTTGGTTCTTTTGGTGATGCCCCTGCTGTGGTAGGCGTAAACAAAACCTTGGGAACAATCAAAAACACCAACCCCAGTGATTCTGCAATTTTGATGAACTACGCGAGCAATGTCATCATCGTACCGGGTTATGGTTTGGCGGTCGCTCAAGCGCAACACGTCATTCACGAACTAGAAGAGCTGTTGACAGCCAAAGGCGTCAATGTTAAATACGCCATACACCCCGTAGCAGGAAGAATGCCAGGGCATATGAATGTGTTGTTGGCAGAGTCCAATGTTGATTACAGTTTGTTGGCCGAAATGGACGACATCAACCCACAATTCAACAATGCAGATGTGGTACTAGTTGTTGGTGCCAACGACGTGGTAAATCCTGCCGCACACAACGATCCCGCAAGTCCAATTTATGGAATGCCGATACTCGACGTGGAAAATGCCAAGCACATCATCGTCAACAAACGAAGTATGAATGCAGGATATGCAGGAATTGAAAACGAATTGTTTTACAATTCTAAAACGTCGATGCTCTTTGGTGATGCCAAAGCCGCCTTGACCGATTTGGTTGGTGAGTTGAAGAACATGTAGTTCTTTTTACAAACAGATACTTACAAAAAAGCTTGCCGAATTCGGCAAGCTTTTTTTGATATGGGTCAGGCGGTCAGGGATACAGTAAATATGGGTTGGAAATTTTTATTTTATTTTTTGTAACTTACAAATTGAAGAAAAGAAGGTTTGTGATTCATCAATTCGGAAATAACTTGTAAGAAGTATTTTGATGCAAATTTCAGGATTCAAAGAAGAAACACAAAGCAAGAACCTACCCTGTTACAAAAAATAAAATTTATTTTGTGATGCAGATAGAGATCATATAAGGGAAGTGCATTTAAATTTTAGTCAAAAAATCCTTCCAGTGAAAATTCAGTTTAAACTAAACTTTCACGTAAAAAAATAAGTAATGCCTTCAAAAAATTATGATGATGAATAAAATTATATATGGTTGTACACTATTTGTATGTGCTATTTTTAACCTTTCTGCTCAAACCTCTTTGACAAATTCAAATATCAAAGCAGCAGCCAGTTTATGGATTTCTGATGAAGCGCAAGCGATAGCTACTTATGGGTATATATCCGATTGGGACGTGTCCAATGTGACACATATGCAAAATATCTTTTGGTCAGCCTCCTCTTTTGACGGAGATTTGAGTTCTTGGGATGTGTCAAATGTGACAAATATGGAAAGTATGTTTGTTGGAGCCTCCTCTTTTGACGGAGATTTGAGTTCTTGGGACGTGTCCAATGTGAAAAATATGTATGGAATGTTTAGAGGAGCCTCTTCTTTTGACGGAGATTTGAGTTCTTGGGATGTGTCAAATGTTACAAATATGATACGTATGTTTTCTGGCGCCTCTTATTTTGACGGAGATTTGAGTTCTTGGGAAGTGTCCAATGTGACAAATATGCAAAGTATGTTTTTTAACGCCTCCTTTTTTGATGGAGATTTGAGTTCTTGGGACGTCTCAAATGTGACACATATGGGAAGTATGTTTTTTAATGCCTCCTTTTTTGATGGAGATTTGAGTTCTTGGGACGTCTCAAATGTGACAAATATGCAAGATATGTTCAATTCAGTCTCTTCTTTTGACGGAGATTTGAGTTCTTGGGAAGTGTCAAATGTAACAAATATGGAAAGTATGTTTTCTGGTGCCTTCTCTTTTGACGGAGATTTGAGTTCTTGGGACGTGTCAAATGTGAAAAATATGCAAGATTTGTTTCAATCTGCCTCCTCTTTTGACGGAGATTTGAGTTCTTGGGACGTGTCAAATGTGACAAGTATGCAAAATATGTTTAAATCTGCCTCTTCTTTTGACGGAGATTTGAGTTCTTGGGAGGTCTCAAATGTGAAGAATATGGAAAATATGTTTCAATCTGCCTCTTCTTTTGACGGAGATTTAAGTTCTTGGGACGTGTCAAATGTAAGAATCATGACAAATTTTTTGACTTCTGCTTCTTCTTTTTCAAATGAAAATTATAATTTGTTTTTGAACGGGATTAGTAAGTTGGATTTAAAATTAAATGTTCATCTTCAAGTATCTGCAAGTTACTGCGATGCCGTTGCACGTCAGAAAATAATTGATGATTTTGGATGGGTAATTGAAGATTCTGGATTGGATACAGCGTGTAGTTATTTATCAACGGGTGAATATTTTGATAAAACCTTGGCTCTTTACCCAAATCCAGCTGAAGGTTTTGTAATAGTAAATACTCCGTTAAATGCTACTTATACGTTGTATTCGATAGTAGGTGCGACTCTTAAAAGCGGAGCATTAAATATAGGAGATAATGTGTTAGATATAAGTAATTTAGACAAAGGATTGTATTTGTTTAAACTGAATTCAGAAAAAGGAATTGCTTTTAAAGAGATCGTGAAAAATTAATTTGAACAAAAAAAATCAAATTTATTTGGTACTGCATTTCAACTGCACAGGTGTTATGTAGATTTTATTATATTTGCAAAGAACCCCACTGTAATGCAAAACCTTCCCCTTTTTTTTCTTGCCGTTCTTTTTTCTTTTGCCAGTGTGCATTCCCAATCACTGCACCGTACCCTCATCGCTTCCCAAGGAAGTCAGTTGTCACAAGGTTCGGTAAAACTCAACTACTCCATAGGCGAACCTGCCGTAGGACTCATGAATACAGCAACCGTTCAGCTCTCAGTAGGAATCCACCAAGCACTTGACTTGA
>CAWVRK010000005.1:0-103469 GCA_963932955.1 uncultured Flavobacteriaceae bacterium | reverse complement strand
GGTGTTTTGTCGTTGGGTACTGCTGTCGAACAATTGCAAAAAGTAGACGCCTTGTTAATTCAAATTTTTATATTACAAAAATTTATTTCCTGCATACGTTTCTTTCCTTAAATCATTCATAAAACCCTAAAGTTTTAATTGCTTGCGCAAGCAATTCACCAACACATGCCCCTCCTAAGTTAGACGGATGGATTGCATCCTCTCGAAATGAACTAGGAATCATTTTGTTGTCAATGCAAAACTTATCAGCTTCCTTATAAATCTGCAAATATTTCACTACACTATAAAAATTTGAAGAACCTGTCGCAGCTTCACTTGTTTCAATGTTTTCAACTGTACTACCGGAACCAATTCTACTTGAACTTATTAGCACCAATGTCAATGCTCCTTCTTTTCCATCCCCTGCTCCATCTATTGATGAAGATGTGATTTCATAGCGGTCATACAACCCATTGAAACCTATTAAAATGTATTTTTCGTCAGGAATATACGACAAACTCGCGTCATTGGAGTTGATTGTTTGAAAGAACGAAACATCTGATACTTGTACATCAACACTTCCACCTATTGGTGGCTGCACAAATGAAGTTTTTAATTTGCTCCCCCCCATATCGTAGCCTCCATTTACGATTGCTGCATTTAATGCTAAGGAGTGATTTCCAAATATAGATTGTATTTTTTCACTAATGACCGCATTTCTTTCCAATCTCTCCCTTACTATTTCTGGTGAACTAGGAGCACCTACGAAAGGAGTTAAGACTACAAAACGATTGTGATTTAAGAGCCTGACCATGTATTTGAGATCTTCGATTATGGTGTCTGGCTCATCCGTATTATTTTGACCAACCCAAAACACATTTATTGCATTGTCAAAATTCCCGTTTTCTTCAAACCTATCTCTTATAAACGAAGAACCACGACCTCCATAAGTCAGATAGGTAGCTGGGTGTCCTGTTTTCTCCTGTAAAGTAACAAACATTTCTCCTCTACCAATTAAGCTATCTCCAAACCCCTGGATGTATCTTTTTATCATATTTGGCTGATGAAATTCCTTTTCTTTTCTGAAAGGATAATACCTTTTAGACCCGTTACTTCCGTAAACTTCGAATCCTGATAAAAACACATTATGCCAATTTGACGGAAATACACATCGTATTTTCTTTATCTCTGGATTCGTTATTATAAAAGAAGTATTGTTTACTGTGTTAATTTCTTCTACATAATCCCCGTTTGCCTTGTAGCCATAAACTCCTAAAACATATTGGCTGATGTATTCTTGATTTGACAAAACATCTGCATAATCTGAAAAAAAACTACTTTGTGATTGTGATGTTATTTTACGGCCAGTCAACTTGTGCATGCCATATCCTATCTCGTAAGTTTCAATATCAAACAAGGCTACACGTATTTGTCCTGACTGCTGGGTTTGAAATGTGCCTAAGGAATTTATTTCATTTGAGTTATTCTTAATTAATGCTTTTGTTTCTTTGTAAATATTACAATAAACATTTGGAGTTATTGAAGCAATAGCGGCAATCATAAAATGAGTTGCATTCTCTGGAAAATCAGCTTGTGTCAATTCAACTTCATCAGTATATCTCATTTTTGAAACAAATGTGTAGCTGTCAAAATCGGATAATTTATAATAGTAAATAGATGCTTGATCGTTGTTATAAGTTAATGCTTTGAATTTAATTTTTGTTACATCTTTCAAAGATTGAGCCAAACACGTATACCAAGGTCCTGTTTCGTTTGCTATGAATAGCCCAGTATTTTTAGAGATACCATTTGTTTTTGTAAATGCAACTGTTTCAAAAACACTTTCTTCCGCACTGTTATTTGACTCAGTCGAATCATTACCCGAATTCAGTGCATACAACGCAAATGGCACACTCATCAATTGGGTCGTGCCCATGTCTATAAATCCAGATCCCGTATTGATTTCTATGCCCATGTGGTAATCCCCCAAAGACCAATCTATTTGATTAAAAGCACCTGCTTCTGCACTTCCACTACCTATACTAAGGTGTACCACTCCCAAATCATCCGTGGAGATAATATGCGACTCAGAATATGTCGATGTTTTGTCGCTGCTGCCCTGCAGGATATGAAATTTAAAGCCCACGCTTTTGTTCTTGAGCAACTCTCCTGTCTGGTTCCGCACCGTGGCTTGGTAATTGAATCCTTGGGGGATTTGCGCAAAAAGGCTTTGTACGGCAAATAAAAGAACGAAAAGAAAGCGGTTTTTTTGAAACATGGCTTATTTTTTTATGAGTTTGTAGGTGTTTTGTCGTTGGGTACTGCTGTCGAACAATTGCAAAAAGTAGACGCCTTGTGCCAAGTCTTGGACATCGACCTCTTGCCCATTTGTGACTTGTGTTTCTAGAAAGACTTGCCCCGAGGTGTTGGAGATCCGAAGTTGCAAAGGGGCTTTGGCTTCTTGGGTGTCGATTCTCAGTAGTGCCGAAGTTGGGTTGGGATAGAAAGTCCCGACTGTGAATTGAAGGTCTTCAACCGATAGAATGCTCAAGTCAAGTGCTTGGTGGATTCCTACTGAGAGCTGAACGGTTGCTGTATTCATAAGCCCTACAAGAGGTTCGCCTATGGAGTAGTTGAGTTGTACCGAACCTTGTGACAACTGACTTCCTTGGGAAGCGATGAGCGGACGGTGCAGGGATTGGGAATGCACACTGGCAAAGGAAAAAAGAATGGCAAGAAAAAAAAGGGGGAGGTTTTTCATTACAGCGGGGTTCTTTGCAAATATAATAAAATCTACATAACACCTGTGCAGTAAAAATGCAGTACAAAAAAAATGAGTCACCATTTCTGATGACTCATTTGTAGCGTGATGCAGAATTGAACTGCAGACCTCCGGGTTATGAATCCGACGCTCTAACCATCTGAGCTACCACGCCTTTTGCGGGTGCAAATATAATATAAATTTGATGTAGAACAAGTGGTTTCTGAAAAAAAATAAACGAACAAATTTCATTTTTTTTTGGAAATATTACATACATTGTGACAGAAAAATTTTTTTAAAATGTCCAAAGTAAAATTTGAATTGGAATTTCCGATACACGCATCTCCAACGATGCTGTATCAGTACTTTTCCACACCTTCGGGTTTGAGTGAGTGGTTTGCAGACAATGTCAATTCACGAGGCAAAGTGTATACGTTCATTTGGGACGGTTCGGAAGAAGTAGCCAAGCTGTTGCAAAAAAAAGCAGACGAACGCATTCGCTTCAAATGGCTGGAAGATGAAAGTGCTGAAGGTTATTTCGAATTTAAAATTCAAATAGATGCCATAACCAAAGACGTCTCTCTTATCGTGACAGATTTTGCTGAAGAAGAAGAAGAAGATGAAGCAAAAATGTTGTGGGAAAATCAAATCAGTGAATTGAAATACACCATTGGTGCTTGAAAGATATCCGTTTATAGATACACCTTGAACCTTTGTTCAAGGTTTTTTTTTGCGTAAATTTGTTTTTTTAAATTTGAGTTTTATGGTCAATTACAACGGCTCCCTTTTGGAGAGAGAATCTTGCAACCTTTCCCTTGGAAACAGAGGTTTTCATTATGGAGATTCTTTGTTTGAAACCCTGCGAGTAAAAGGAGGGCGTATTTGTTTTTTAGAAGACCACTACTTCCGTTTGATGGCTTCCATGCGGATGCTGCGCATGCAGATTCCAATGGATTTTACGTTGGAGTATTTTGAACTGCAGTTGAGAAGTTTGCTCGATGCGCTTTCGGAACAGGAAATCACCAAGCTCAAATGTTCCGTATTTCGAAAGGAAGGGGGTTTGTACACGCCTACTTCCAATGAAATTGAATTTTTAATCCAAGGTTTTTCGAGTCACCATTCCACAAAAGAGAACTACGTTGTTGATTTGTACAAAGACCATTTTGTGAACTCAGGCTTCTTATCTACGTTGAAATCTTCCAACAGGTTACTCAATGTAATGTCCAGTATTTTTGCAACAGAAAATGATTTGGACAATTGTGTGTTGCTCAATGAACAAAAAAACATTGTCGAATTTTCCAATGCAAATCTATTTCTCGTTCAGGGAAACCACATTCGAACTCCACAGCTTTCAGACGGTTGCATCAAAGGAATCTCTCGAAAAAAAGTCATAGAAATTTTAGAGACGCATGCTGAATATACTTTGGAAGAAACAAGCATTTCGTCTTTTGATTTGCAGAAGGCAGACGAGCTGTTTTTGACCAATGCCATCATTGGTGTACAATCCGTAACTCACTATCGGAAAAAGAAGTATGCGACAGGAGTTGGAGCCGCTTTGTCAAAAGCGTTTGAATTGTTAGAGGGTTAACTGCTTTTTACATCCAAAAAAACTCAATTCAAAGAAGGATCAGCGGGCGCATTGGCCCAAAGAGTGTAAGCACCTCCAATTTTCAACAAGTGATTTTTCCAAAAAGTAGCAATGTCTACATTGAATATATGTGGATATTGGTTTTCATTGCAGAGCCAAGAATCGAGCGCTAGTTCTTCGCTCAGTTGCTTAGAAGCCCAGCCTGAATACCCCAAGAAAAAGCGAATCTGTTTTGCTCCAATTGCACCCTTTTCTATGAGTTCCAGGACCGTTTCAAAATCGCCACCCCAATAAAGGCCGTTGCCAATTTCTGTACTTTCGGGAATCAGTTGTGGAAGTTTGTGGACAAAATACAAATTGTCTTGTTCTACAGGCCCTCCTTCAAACACTTGAAAATCACAGTTGCTCGTTGGAATCAAATCCGTCAAAGTAAAGTCCGTAAGTTTGTTTAAAATAAAACCCACGGTATTGTGATCGGTGTGTTCGGTAAGCAAAATCACGGATCGGTTGAAGGAACTGTCAGTCAGAATGGAAGGGGCTGCGATGAGAAGGTGGCCTTTTTGAGGTATTGGTATATTCATGGAGCGGTTGAAAGTTGCAAACTAAAATAGCAAAAAAAAACTTCTTTACCGAAGCAAAGAAGTTTTTGTAAAGTATCGAAAACTAAAACTTAGTTTACTGAATCGCTCAATCCAGCTCCTGCTTTAAATTTTACAATGTTTTTAGCAGCAATTTGAATCGTAGCTCCTGTTTGAGGGTTTCTACCTTCTCTAGCTTCTCTTCTTGATACAGACCAAGTACCCCATCCAACTAATGCTACTTTACCACCACCTTTCAAAGCGCTAGTTACATTGTCAGTTAAAGATTCCAAAGCTGCTTTTGCAGCTGCTTTTGAGATTCCTGCGTCTGCAGCCATTGCATTGATTAAATCTGATTTGTTCATAATTTATAGTTTAAAAATTAAAAAATTGGTTACTAAATAATAAAAATTACTCTAACAAATATAGTAGGAATAAGGGTTTGTGCAAGTTTTGGGCCTCAAAATACAAGTATTTGTTGATAAAAGTGTGTAAATTGTTAATAAGACCAGGTAAAACAAGGCTTATTTGTCATTTTCAATTGCGCTCAGACCATTTTTGCGTCCTTGTGAAAGTGGTATCCATTGAGCAGACTAGCAGCTGCCATTCTTTTCTTTCCCGAAAGTTGAAGTTCTTGGATCATTAGATAACCACCCTCAACGGCAATTTTTATGTTTTTTTTGTCGGTGATCACCTTGCCGATGGGGTATGCGTGTTTCTCCTGCTCTTTGACTGCTCCAAACAATTTGACAGTGCTCTCGACTCCGTCGTTTTGCAAATGAGCCCAAGCAGCCGGATACGGGTCTAAACCTCGTATTTTGTTATGGATTGCATCCATAGAAGAATGCCAATCTATTTTGCAGGTGTCCTTATGGATTTTAAAAGCCACTTTTGGCGTTTTTTCGGGTTGTTTTGTGGTTGTGACCGTGCCTTTTTGGATTTGTTCAACCGTTTCAAGAACCAAATCTCCACCGAGGTGCATCAATTTGTCGTGGAGCATTCCCACAGTTTCCTCTTTTCCGATTGCGATTTCTTTTTGCAAAATAATCGCCCCTGTGTCGATTTTGTCGTCTAAAAAAAAGGTCGTAACTCCAGTTTTTACCTCTCCATTGATCAGTGCCCAATTGATGGGGGCCGCCCCTCTATAGTCTGGGAGTAAAGAAGCGTGTAGGTTGAAGGTGCCCAACTCTGGAAGACTCCATACCGCTTTTGGTAGCATTCGGAATGCCACCACAATTTGCAGATTGGCTTTGAGTGCTTTCAAAGCTTCTAAAAACGTGGGCTCTTTTAAATTGGTGGGTTGCAAGAGTTTCAAATTGTTTTGAACTGCGTATCTTTTTACGGCCGACTCATTCAATTTTCTGCCCCTTCCTGCGGGTTTGTCAGGTGCTGTGATGACGCCAACAACCTCGTATTTTTGTTCGACCAACTTTTTCAAAATTGAAACCGCAAAATCAGGGGTTCCCATAAAAACAATTTTCAAATCTTTCATGTTTCTGTCGTATTCAAAGGTTCAAGGTGTACGTATTGTGTGCTGTGAGAAGAATTTGACCTTCTTCCAAAAGAGTTTGTACCGTTTTTAAAACGCAGTTTTCGTTTTCTTCCATCAGCGTCACAAGCGCTCTCGAAGACAATTCTCCTTCTTTTTTCAGCAATCCCAAAAGTAGTTCTTTTTGAGTTTTTGAGACCGTTTTGGGCTGCTTTTTATTTTTGAGACAGACGTCGCAAATCCCGCATGAGACACTGTCCTTTTCTTCAAAGTATTGCAATAGTTGTTGGCTTCTACAACGGGTTTTATTTTCAATAAATTCCAAGAGTTTTTCTGCTTTTTTGTCCTTGTTCTTCTGCTGTTTTACAATTCTTTTTGAAATGCGATTGATGGTTTTTTCGTCTTCTCGAGGGACCAAAAACTGCAAGGTGGCATCCTTGTTTGCGCGCCGGTATACAACGAGTCCCTCTTTGTGAAGTTTTTCGAGCCCCGCGATGACTTGTCTTTTTAAAAGAGAGGTCTTTTTTGCCAGCTCAAACTCGTTGATGTTCACAAAATTCTCAAACAAGCCGCCGTAATTTCTCAACACAGTTTTGAGCAAGGGATTGAGGCCAGGGTGTTGTTCCCCATACCTTAGAACCACCGAACTTGAAGCGACAAATTTCAAGGCGGCTCTTTTTTGAAATTCTCGATGAGTCACAAGCACTCCTTGGACTTGCAACGTATGGATGGCGGTTGCTGTTTGTTGCGAAGGGAGTTGGTAGCTTTGGCAAAAGTCATCGAGATTGAATGAAAATGGGGTTTCAATGAGTTCTCCTTTTCCGATGTAAAAATATTGGTTCAATTGCAAATAGACTTTTTTGATAAAATCGATTGAAATCTTTTGGGCTTTTCTTCTCTGTTCAAATCGATCGAGGTCGCTGTTGTTTTTTAGCAGTACTGAAAACGCTTTTTTCCCATCTCTTCCGGCTCTTCCTGCTTCTTGTAAATAGTTTTCAATGCTGTAAGGCAGTTCTAGGTGAATCACCACCCGAATGTTGGGTTTGTCAATGCCCATTCCAAAAGCATTTGTAGCGACCATCGTAGTCTTCTTTTCGCAAAACCACTCTTCGTACGCTTTTTTCTTTTCGGCAGCGACCATCCCGCCGTGGTAATAGGTGCTTGCAAATCCCGCTCGATTTAAAAAAGCACTTGTCTTTTCAGCCTGATTTCTAGTTTGTACATACAGGATGGCAGGTGCTTTGATTTTGGTCAAGATCTGTTTGATTTTAAAATATTTGTCTGAGACCTCAAAAATTTGATAGGCGAGTCGTTCTCGGAGATAGGAACTTTTAAAGAGAACCGCTTCTTTGAGCGTTTCCATATGGCAAAGATCCTCAAGAACGATATGAGTGGCAGAGGCTGTCAAAGCAATGGTGTTCGCAGTAGGACAGAGGTCTTTTAATATTTCTAATTCCGTGTAAGAAGGTCGAAAGTCATGCCCCCATTCAGAGACACAATGCGCTTCGTCAATTGCGACTAGGGAGATGTTGAGTTGTTTTATTTTTTGTTGTACAAAAGGCGCTTGTAATTTTTCTGGGGAAATATACAGAAACTTGTAGTTCCTGTTTTGAATGTTGTCAAACAACACGACCATCTCATTTTCCGACAAGCTGCTGTTTAAAGAGGTTGCTTTGATATTTTTTTTGTGCAAACTGTCCACCTGATCTTGCATCAAAGCCAACAGAGGAGAGATGACCAAGCAAAGACCCTCTTGTAGCAAGGCAGGAATCTGATAACAAAGAGACTTTCCTCCGCCGGTAGGGAGCAAAGCGATGCAGTTTTTTTTGGAAAGCACAGCATCGATGATCTCTTTTTGCAGGGGTCTAAAATCCGCATGTCCCCATTTACTTTGCAATATGTCAATGGCTGTTTTCACTCTTTGGCTTTGTTTTTTTTCGTCTCGATAGTAGTGCTTATTTTTGGTTGACACCTGAGCAATTCCTTTCCAAAAATAGCGTTTTTAAACGAGAAGATTCTGAAGGATGAATTCAGCTCTTTCCGAAGGAATTCCATAAGGGATTTCAACGACTTCATAGCCCAATTGGGCATAGGTATGGCAAATGTGTTGGTGGATTTCTTGGGATTCTTCAAACGTTTCAGAGCGCTCGTTGTCTTTTCGGTAAATCGCTTCCCAAGGAGGGGTGACAAACACCTTGTGGTACGAATAGGTTTTGTTGAGCTCTGTAAAATTTTCTAAAGGGCTTGTCTTTGCAAAATTCAAGTAAGCCAAAATATCTGGAATTCCTCGGTCAAAAAACACCAAATCGTCCATTTTTTCTGTAGCCTCTGCGTGTTGGGCTTGTCGTTTTTTTAGCAAGATATTGCTAAACAGCAAAGGATCTGTATGAAACAAATGAGCAATGCCTTTCTCTCTCGCATCCAAAATCACTTCTCTGGAAATTTCTGCAAGACAGAAGTAAGAAAGGGTTTTCAAAACCTTTAGAATGGTTGATTTTCCAGTTCCCGGACCGCCTGTGATGACAATTTTTTGTTGCATACCACAAAAATAATGATTTTCTATTTGTGAGACTTGGTTTTTAGAGGCAAAAACCTTCTGAGAATCCACCCCATAAACATTCCGTATTTCGCGGATTTACCTTAGATTTGCTGTTGGATGCACAATCAAAATAAAACAAACAAAACAATTCTGTGATGAGCAAACAAGTTGAGTTTTATGATAAATTAAAAAAAAGTCTAGATGTTTCTACCGACTTTCCTTCCGAATACCTGTTTAAATTTATCGTTCCAACCACTAAAAACCAGTTGAATGAGGTAAAACAAGTTTTTGAGCTGAGCGGAGCTGTCATTCGAACAAAAAATTCCAAAACCAATAAATATGTAAGCATTTCGATTTCCATAAAAATGTCGAGTTCGGAGGCAATCATTGAAAAATACAAAGAAGTCACCGAGATTGAAGGAATTATATCTTTGTGATTCTTTTAACAATACAAAAGCAGGCATTAGAATATCTTTCGAACTGAACTGAATCCACAATTAAAGTTTTATTTTTGACAAAAAACCACAAACAATGCGATATAAATTAAACACACTTGCACTTTGTGTCCTTCTGAGTTTTGCTGCTCAAGGACAACAAAAAAAAGAAAAAGTCCTTTTGAAAATTGATGAGCAACCTGTTTTTCAGTCCGAATTTATTCGTTTGTTCAGTAAAAATAACAGCATCAAAGATGCGGGTCAAAAACCGTCTATCGAAAGTGATTTGGAATTGTTCATCGATTACAAATTAAAAGTGTTGGAAGCCAAGAAATTGAAATTGGATACGATGCCTTCTTATTTGAAAGAAGTGGCCAAATACAGAGAACAGTTGATGGAACCCTATTTGACAGACAATTCCTATGTCGATAGTTTGGTACAGCAAGCCTATGACCGCAGTTTGAAAGAAATAAAAGCCAGCCATATCCTAATCAAGTCACCTGAAAAATCAAAGGATACTGCACAGGCTTTTGCAAAAATTTCTAAACTGAGAACAGACCTACTTGTAGGGGCTGATTTTTCCAAACTCGCAAAACAACATTCGGAAGATCCGAGTGCCATAAAAAACGGTGGAGATCTGGGGTATTTTTCAGTTTTTAGAATGGTGTACCCTTTTGAAGACGCAGCCTATAAAACTCCATTGGGAGAGATCTCCAACATCTTTCGCACCCGCTTTGGGTACCACATTATGAAAGTTACAGACATTCGAGATTCAATGGGTGAAATAGAAGTGGCGCACATCATGATTCGCGACACAACTTCCAATGGGAAAAGCACGATTGACAAAGTATACCGACAAATCCAGAACGGAGAAGCCTTTGAAGAACTCTCTAAGAAATATTCTGACGACCGGAGAAGCGCCAATCAAGGAGGGAAACTAAAACGTTTTACGATGGGTGCCCTGCCGCCTCCTTTTGGAGAAATTAGCTTTTCTTTGTCCGAAGAAAAAAAGTATTCCCAACCATTTCGCACCGCCTTTGGTTGGCATGTTGTAAAATTCATCAAACACTACCCCATCAAAACGTTTGAAGAAGTTGAAAAAGAACTGTTTGACAAAGTAAAAAAAGACAGTCGTTCGCAAAGCCTAGCAAATCCGGTTGCTGAACGATTGAAAAAAGAATACAGTCTTCAGACAAATCTGCCAGCAAAAGAAGCTTTGAAAGCGCCGGAGCAGTTCGGTCTTTCGGATTCCTCAAATTCGTGGTTGTTGGTTGTCGAAAAAGACACCTTGACACAAAATGATTTGAGGACTTTTGCCAAAACAAAAAAGGCAAGCTCCCCATTGAGTGTATACGATGCCTTTGTTGACGACCAAGTTTTGAGTTATTACAAGAGCAATTTGGAAACGACCAATGAGGAGTATAAAAACCTATTTCACGAGTATAAAAATGGACTGTTGTTGTTTGACTTGATGGATTTGAAAGTTTGGGATGCTGCTCAGAAAGACAGCTTGGGTCTTGAAGCGTTTTACGCAGCTAATTTAGAGAATTACAAAACCAAGGCCACCGTAAATGCTTTGGTCTTGACGACTAAAAACAGCAAGGAAATTGAAGGCTTGCAAACACTTTTGGAAAATTCTTCCAATGTAGATTCTCTCAAATCCGTTTTGGAAGGATACAAAGACGTATTGTTAAAAGCAGGAGATTTAGAAAAAGAAGCCTCTATTTTTCCACAAGAAACAGATTTTTCAAAGCATAGCCCTCAAGTTTATCAAGAAAAGGACAACCATGTATTGGTGAAGATAATGGGACAAATAGAAGCCAGGATTCAGCCTCTTGGCGAAGTCAAAGGAAAGGTGATCAGCGATTATCAAAACCAGATTCAAGAAGATTGGTTGCGGGGCTTACGAGCACAGCACAGCTTGAAAATCAACAAAAGAAGGCTTCGAAAAATCAAAAAACAACTCTCTTTTTATGAGTAAATCATTCGTTTATTCCGCTCTTTTGATACTTGTAACCTCTTGTGGTTTTTTGGGAGGTGGTACCCCTAAAAAAAACTCCAAAGTTGTGGCTAGGGTCTACGATGCAAAACTGCACCAAGAAGACATACAAGGTGTTTTTCCTGAAAATTTATCGTATGAAGACAGTATTGTACTGACACGTAATTTTATCAACTCTTGGGCAAAACAACAACTTTTGTTTCGCAAATCGAAGGTAAATATGCCCACAGAGAACAACGCGATGGAAGAACTCGTAGCGAAGTACCGGCAAGACTTATTTATCAACACTTTTAAAGAAGCGTTGATCAAACAGAAATTGGATACGATTGTTCAAAAGGAGCAACTGCTTTCTTATTACGAATCCAACAAAGAGAGCTTTAAGTTGAATGAAGTTTTGATTCAATTTAAATTTGTTAAAATCTCTAAGAAGCAAAAAGACAGAAACCGATGGAAGCGTTTGCTTCGTTCCAACAAACATGCAGATTTGCAGCTCTTGGCTGAGTCGGAAGCGCAATTTCAAGATTCCTTTCTAAACGATTCTGTATGGGTGTCTTATAAAAAAGTGGCTGAAGAATTGCCGATTTTGGTAGATTTGAAAGTTTCTTCTTGGGTGCGTCCAAACGCCTTTGTTCAAAAATCCGATTCCGAAGGCCTGTACTACATTCATATCAAGGAGCTGCGTAGGAAGAATGAAATTGCTCCTTTGGAATACATAGAGAAGACCCTCCAAGAAATGATTTTGCACCAAAGAAAATTAAAATTGGTACACACGATAGAAGATGTGTTGGTAGACGACGCAATCAAAAACAAACAATTTGAAATATATTAAGATGGTAAAAAGAACAGCATTTATTTTTGTGATTTTTCTTACAACAACCCAGTTATTTGCTCAATCAAAAATTAAAGTAGATGGAGTTGCCGTTGTGGTAGGAGAGAATATTGTGTTGGATTCAGACGTGCAAAAATTCAAAGAAGAAATCCTCTCTAAAAGTGAAGGAAAAGTCAGTCTGTCAGATTGTGAGATGCTTGAAGAAATCATGGTGCAAAAACTATTGGCCCACCACGCTGTTGTTGACAGTGTGGTGGTCTCTGACGCAGAAATTGCATCAAGTGTAGACCGAAATATTGCCTATTTCAAACAACAAATGGGCAGCATCGAAAAAGTCGTTGCACTTTACGGGTTCAATGACGAAAGTGATTTGAGAAAGGAACTTTCAAAAATAGAAAAAGAAGCTGCATTGATTCGGAGAGAGAAGCAAAGCATCGTAGAAGAGGTGGCGGTCACTCCAGAAGAAGTACGCTTGTATTTTAAAAGTTTGGAAACTACCGGTGAATTGCCAGAATTTGGAACAGAAATAGAATTGGCACAAATCGTTGTTCATGTAGTTCCCTCCGAATTGGAAACACAAGAAACAATAGAAAAGTTATCGAAAATTCGTCAAGACGTGTTGAACGGTTCGAGCATGCGAATGAAAGCCATCCTCTATTCTGAGGATCCAGGGGTCACTCAGAACGGCGGTAAATACACCCTGACTCGAGAAAGTCAGTTTGTCAAAGAATTCAAAGAAGTTGCCTTTAGTTTGGACGAAGGAGAGGTTTCTGAACCATTCAAATCGGATTTTGGCTACCACGTCATCGAATTGGAAAAAATAAAAGGGCAGGAAATTGACGTGAGACACGTTCTGTTACAGCCCAAAGTTTCCGACGAAAAATTAGAGGAAGTGCAAGAGAGTGTGACGAAAATCCGTGATAGTATATTGGCAGCAGACTTGAGTTTTGAAACCGCAGTCACGCGCTATTCTGAAGACAAAGACACCAAACAAAACAAAGGGATTCTCGTCAATCCTCAAACCAACGATTCTCGTTTTGAACTGACCAGAATGGATCCTGCACTTTATGCAAGAGTCAGTTCTTTGGAGAAAGGAGAGATTTCAGAACCTTATTACGACGAAACGCGCGAGGGACTTAAAATGTTTAAAATTTTATTGATGAAAGACAAAGTAGCAGCGCACCAAGCAGATTTTGTCAAAGACTATGTAAAAATCCAACAGATGACCCTGCAAAAGAAGCAACAGGAAGTTTTGGAGAAATGGAACAAAGAGCACGTTTCAGAGACCTATGTAAAAATCAATGCCAACAATCAAGCGTGCAGTTTTAAATACAATTGGGCTAAGAAATAGAGAATGGGCTTGTTGGAGTTAGGAGTTGCTTTGTTCAAAAAAGCTAAAGACATTGCTACCGTATCTTTTCTCGTGACTGAATTGCTGGTGATCACTCAGTTTTGTTTGCTTTGCGTGTTCGATGATCAGGACGCCCCCTTCTTTTAAAAGTTGTTTTTCAAAAACGAGTGTTGCAATTTTTAAAAATTCCGCTTCCTTAAAATCATACGGAGGGTCCGCAAAGATGATGTCTGCCTTTAGGTGGGTGTTTTCGAGAAATTTATAAACGTCACTTTTGAGGGGGTGTATTGAAAAATCCAATTCTTTGTTTACCTTGTTGATGTAACGTACACATCCATAATTTTGGTCTACTGCGGTGATGTTTTGCGTCCCTCTTGAGGCAAATTCATAACTGATGTTTCCCGTTCCGCTAAAGAGATCGAGTACTTGCAGCTTTTCAAAATCATACTGATTGTTTAGGATGTTAAACAGCGCTTCTTTTGACATGTCTGTAGTCGGGCGTACAGGTAGGTTTTTAGGAGCTGTCAATCGACGTCCTTTGTGGATTCCAGAAATAATTCTCATGAAAATAAGTGAAATAAAGCGAAGTTGGACTGCTTGGGCAGGCTTTCAAAAGCGATTGTTAATTTTGGGTTTTCTTCAGAATAGAGGTGCAGGTTTCGAATGTATTTATAAGCCAAGGTGAACGCTTCCGTTTCTTCTGTCAGCGTTCCTAGTAAAACCGTCTCAATGGTTTCCGGGTCCAAGTTCAATTGTTCCATTGCAAACAAGGTATAGTAGAGAAAGTCATTTGCGGTTGCGGCTTCAAATGAATTGTAAAAAATCAAGGATCCTGCCTTCAAGACAAGAATTTCAAAATGAGCTCCCGATGCATTGACAAACATTTTAGGCTCTTTGTCTGCTTTGTGTTTTTTGATCAATTGGTCGATGACAACCGAAGAAGCGTGGTAGAAGTCAAAAGTGCCGTACTTCGAAAAGAAAAAGTTGTTGAGGTTGACAAATGGAATGTAAACAACATTTGTAGGGGTGTTTTTTAGAGGGTCGTGGCTGATAAAATCATTGGGCAATACTTTGACAGTGTGCTCGAGATATGTCTTCATATGTGCCTCCTCAAAATAGTTGTTTGGAACCAAGCAGGACAAATTGTTTTGGTGGACCACCACCACCTTTTTGTAGGCGTGGTTGAGCAAGTTGTTTTCTTGGTAGATGCCCTCGAGGGCTTCGAGCAATTTTTCAGGTGTTTTTTGAGGCAGTTCGAGTGTGAAGTAAGACCATGCAAGGTATTTTTCAAGACGACTGTCGTAGACGGCAAAAGAAAATCCATCCAAACTTATTTGGATGGATAGATAAGATTCTTTTAAATCATTATTTTCTAATGATTTGTCAAGTATGTTATTGAGCCTTTTTATCATAAAAGGGAGGCCAGTTGCCATTTGAGTTTACTTCTTCTAAAGAACCAACAGAAAGAAATGGGCCTTTTACTTCATCTCCTCCAATGGCCTCACATTCTTGATTGACCAAAGAACTGTTCATGTCAGATAGCAGGCTTTTTTTGTCAATTTTGGCTTCAAAAACAGGGACTTGAAGCCCTGCTACTTTTTGGATGAACCCAGTGTTGATTTCAAATTTCTTGTCAGTCCCAGGGACGGATAGCATTTTTGTGTAATTCCTTCCGGCAAACAAGGACGATTTTACAGACTCATATCCAGTTGTATCAACTACCTTTTTTTCAATTTCCACCATAATGGGTTGCCATTTGGTTCCTTTGTTTACTTCAATAATTTCGTTGCGTGTATTGGTTATTGCAAATTGTGCCGAATCAATAAATTGAATCAGTTTTTCACCATCTTTTTCATAAGATCCTCGTATTGTTTTATGAGCTTCTTCCGCATCGCGAATCATTCTCAAATTTTCAATTACTTGCGCATACCTCACTTTTTTTTCTTCGTTGAATCGAATCGGTCCCATGACACTGTTGTATATGGCATAACCTAGAACGACAGCGATACTCATCAATACTAGAGAGACCACCCAATGCAGTTTTAACGGGATGTATTTCATGATTAAAATCGCAATTAGGACGGCTCCTAAAATACCAGCTAGTAAAGTAATGATCATTTTTATTTTTTTTATAATTCAACCTCACAAATCTACAATTTTTTTTCATTGTTAAAAACTTTTAACCTTAAATCAATCCCTATCTTTACGCTTTATTTACAGTTATGATCAAAAGCAATTCGGAATTTTACAAAGAACTCGTCAAATCCTTTCCATTTGATGCGACAACTACTCAAAAAAAACTGTTGCAACTGTTTTCGGATTTTGTTTTTGACAGCGACAAAAACGGGTTGTTTTTATTGAAAGGGTATGCGGGAACTGGAAAAACTACCAGCATCAGTACGGTGGTCAACAATTTGTGGAAAGTGGGAAAGAAACACGTCTTGTTGGCGCCGACAGGTCGAGCTGCCAAAGTGATTTCTCTTTACGCCGATAAGAAAGCTTTTACCATTCATAAAAAAATATACCATCCTAAAAAAACCTCCAATGGCGGTGTGGAATTTGTGCGGCAGGTAAACAAGCATACCCATACTCTTTTTTTTGTAGATGAAGCCTCTATGGTTCCAGATACGACTAACAATTCCAAGCTTTTTGACAACGGTTCTTTGTTGGACGATCTGATTTCTTATGTGTATTCAGGAGCCCATTGCAAATTGGTTTTGATCGGAGACACCGCACAGTTGCCTCCTGTAAAATTAGCATTGAGCCCTGCATTGGACGAGGATAAATTATCTTACCACTACAATAAAACTGTTTCCCTGATTGAGTTGGACGAAGTCATGCGACAACACCGAAGTTCAGGAATCTTGTCCAACGCGACCCTTCTTCGTGAGCGCCTTGACAGTAGAGGGGGAACTGATTTTAAATTTGATGTGACCTACAGTGATATTGTCCGTTTGGAAGACAGTTACGACATCCAAGATGCCATTACGAGCGCTTACGATGCCGACGGGGTAGAAGATACGGCTATCATTGTCCGCTCCAACAAAAGAGCCAACCAATACAACCAACAGATCCGAACCAAGATTCGAGATTTGGAATCAGAAATTTCTGTGGGAGATCATGTCATGGCCGTCAAAAACAACTACTTTTGGATGAAAGACACTTCTGAAATCAGTTTCATTGCCAACGGAGATACTTTTGAAGTTATGGAACTTTTTGGAATCAAAGAACTCTACGGGTTTCGTTTTGCGGAAGTAAAAATACGGATGATTGACTACCCAGCTCAGCCTCCTTTTGAAACCGTCTTTCTGTTGGATACACTGATTGCCGAAAGTCCTTCTTTGTCTTATGAAGATGCCAACAAATTATACTTGGAAGTTTCCAAGGACTACCCACACATTCGCTCCAAATACAAAAAACTACTGGAGGTCAAAAACAACAAATACTTCAATGCATTGCAAGTCAAATTTTCCTATGCAATGACCTGTCACAAATCTCAAGGAGGGCAATGGGATACTGTTTTTATCGAGCAGCCCTATTTGCCAGAAGGTCAAAATCATGAATATTTGCGTTGGTTGTATACCGCAGTGACACGGGCAAAGAAAAAACTGTACTTGCTGGGCTTCCAAAATAACGCCTTTCAGGAGGACTGATGGAAACACTTGGAATTGCACAAAAAAACGCTGCCGATACAGGGTATTAAAACCGAACCAAACTTAATTTATAAAGGAAAATAAACCACTGTTTTTATTTAATAATGAGGCAATTATCCTGCCACAACAAGTTTATTCCAAATGTTTTTGAGCTTTGTAGGAAGAGCGAACCAAGGCGCCACTTTCCACATGTCGGAAGCCAAGTTCCAAACCAATTTTCTTGTATTTTTCAAATTGTTCGGGAGTAATGAACTCTTTGACAGGAAGGTTTTTTTTGCTGGGTTGTAAGTATTGACCAATGGTGACGATGTCAACTTTCGCTTTGGCTAAATCTTTTAAGGTCTGTACCACTTCTTCTTCAGTTTCTCCCAATCCGAGCATGATACCGGATTTCGTACGTGCTTGCCCTTGGTCTTTTAAGTATTTTAAAACAGACAAACTTCGGTCGTATTTGGCTTGGATGCGTACTTCACGTGTCAGCCTTCTCACAGTTTCTAAATTGTGAGAGATCACTTCAGGTGCAGCTTTGATCAAGCGGTCGATGTTTTTTTCAATACCTTGGAAGTCAGGAATCAAGGTTTCCATTGTAGTTTTGGGGTTTGCTCTCCGAATGGCTGCAATGGTTTCTTCCCAAATGATCGAGCCTCCGTCTTTCAAATCGTCTCTGTCTACAGAGGTGATCACAGCGTGTTTGATATTCATCAACTTGATGGACCGGGCTACTTTTTCAGGCTCGTCCCATTCCACGGTTTCCGGCCTGCCTGTTTTGACACCACAAAAACCACAAGAACGCGTACAGATATTTCCCAAAATCATGAAGGTTGCGGTACCTTCTCCCCAGCATTCGCCCATATTTGGACAGCTGCCACTCGCGCAAATAGTGTTCAATTTGTATTTGTCTACCAAGCCTCTTAGCTCGGTGTATTTTTTTCCAACAGGAAGTTTTACCCGGAGCCACTTTGGTTTTGCGACTCTTTTTTCAGTACTCGTTTCTTCAGACATAGAGAATCGTTTTATAAGCATGCAAAGTTACGAAGAAACTTATTGACAAACTACTCATTCCCTTGTGAAACGGAAGTGTGTAATTCGAGAAGTGCCTTTATTTCTTTTAGGAATTTTGATTTACACAAACCGAGTTTTTAAATTTTTGGTGAAACACGGATGCTTCAAATCGCTGCAATGTCGCAATTGTTCGCGCTTTTTAACCCTTTATAAAATTGGAATGTGATTTACCTCCTCAGCAGGAATTGAATCTTTCAACTACACCTAGATACTTTTCAAGCTTCTGAAGGTTCCAACTCCTCTGTCTTTTCATTAGGCGTTTCTTCTTGACCGTCGTAGTATGGAAAAACATCCAAGATCGGTGATTCGACGACACTGGGGATTTCGTAATTACTGACCGTATCTGTAAGACTTGCTTCCAAGGTCTCGTATGCATCTTTTACATCGTTTGCTTGCACCAACACATAGGCATTGGATTTGCGTTCCGTACCGCTGTCTTCGTCTAAGGTAGCACAGACAAATTTACACTTGAACCAACGGTCTCCATTTTCATTTGGACAGATTTCTGAAAAATTAGCCACTTTGATGTTGGTGATTTTAAATTCGGTAGAAATGTACTGCCTCATTTCATCGTTTACGCGTGCCTCAGCTTCTGTAAAAGACAGCGCGTCAAACAAGTAGGCTTGGTTAAAGGTCTTGCTGCGTTCGTCTTCGTCAATTCGGCTGTATTTTATTTTGCATTCGTACCACATAGGAGGTCTTGTTTTAAGTTTGATTAAAGTTGACAAATATACTCTTTTGAAGGAAATCTAAAGCTCAGAATTTGTAAAATTCACTAAAAAGAAAGCCTGTCTTTTACCACCAGACGATCAGTTGTGTTTTGTAGTTGTCGGAACCATCTTTAGACCAAACAATCCGTGATTTTTGCACATCCAAACTGTTTGTAAGTTCGTTTTTAATTTCGGAAAAGGCCAGCCAGGTTCTGTTGTTTTCTGCAGGAAGCATCCAATCTTGTTTTTTTGGGAGGTAAAACCTTGAATTGCTTGAAATCTTGTTTGTCAATGCTTCCAAACGCATGTAATTGCCTCGAATGGCATTTTTGTTAAATTCGGGAAATAGAGATAGCACGGTGTTTTCTGGAACAAACAATTGTGCTTTGAAAACCAATCTTTGTGCAATTCCATCGAGGGGCAAGCCGAGCTTTTTGAATCTTAGTTGGGTCTCTTTGGTATAGAGTAGTGGGAACTGACGTGTGTTTAATTTCTCAAGCTTTTGGACCAGTGTGTCTTTTCTGTTGGGACCTATCCATTTCTCAATTGCTGCGGCAGTAATGTTGGGGTCGTATGCGTAAAATTTATAGGTGAGTTCGGTGTGAAAGACCTCCAAACTTTTTCGATGTTGGACGATAAAATCCAATTCGCCAACTGTTCGTTTGTCTTTGAAAACCTGAATGCCATCAGCCAGGACTTTGTAGTCTTTGGAGCCTTCTATCTGTTGTTTGAAAAATAATTCAGCACGTTTGCCGAGCATCGTATTCTTTTTGAGTTCTTGGAGTTCCCCTTTTAAAGGCGAAACTTTTTCAAAGGCAAACAACGGTTGTTTTACATAACATCCAGTGCCTAAAAAAAGGGAAGGAGTGTCCATAAAACCTTGGTATTGTGCTTTTGTTTTTGAGAACGGTTCTAAGGAATCAGTTGGTTTCATAGCACCCAAAAATAAGCAAACCAATTTGAGTAATTTTTGGATTTAATACTTACTTTTGTGTAAATCGCTTTTTTTTTATGTCAGAATTCATCAAAATATATCCAGATAACATCCACCCAAGGGAAATCCAAAAGGCATTGGCTGTTTTGAAAAAAGGAGGTTTGATTATTTATCCTACGGATACTGTATACGGTTTGGGCTGTGACATCACTCAGCCAAAAGCGCTCAAAAAAATAGCCCAGCTCAAAGGCGTCAAATTGGAAAAAGCCAATTTTTCTTTTATTTGCAAAGACCTGAGCAACCTATCAGACTACGTAAAACAGATTAACACCCAAACGTTCAAGATTTTGAAACGAGCCTTGCCGGGTCCCTATACTTTTATTCTACCAGGGAGCAAAACCCTGCCAAATGCGTTTAAAAACAAAAAAACGGTCGGCATTCGGATTCCTGACAATCAAATTGCCTTGGAGCTGGTCCGTCTTTTGGGAAACCCCATCGTCTCCATTTCCATACATGACGAAGACGCTTTGTTGGAGTACACCACGGATCCAGAATTGATTTACGAAAAATGGAAACACCAGGTGGACTTAGTCATTGACGGAGGCTATGGTGACAATCTGGCTTCTACGGTCATAGACCTTACAGAAGAAACCCCTCAAATATTGCGAAAAGGCAAAGGAAGTTTGGATATTTTGTAGTTGCTCAAATACACTTGCTTTGGATTGCTCAAACAAGTTTGTTCCATTTTCGGATATTCATCACAAAATGACTCCAAACGATGCTTTTTGTTTGAAAAAATTTTTGTTTATGTTTTGAGTTCGCTCTCTTAGCAAACATTTTTTTTGCATTCCTATAAAAACTGATGTGTGATTTTAAAATGGCGATTGTATGAATTGGCCTGCCTTGTATGACAAAGCGAATCCCTGCGATGCCGTCCAAACACATTCGAATGAAAACCAATTGCAACACTTTGTCAGAAGGAAGGTTTTTTACCAAAGAATACAAGCTGTTTCTGAAATTTAAAAAAGTTTTGTACGCATTGCTTTCTTGCAGTGTAGCACCACCTACGTGGTAAACGGTCGAAGCTCCTACATAGCGTATGTCATGCCCTAAGTTGAAAGTTCTCCAACACAAATCAATTTCTTCTTGGTGTGCAAAATAATCTTCGTCGAAGCCTTCCAATTCTTGAAAAATGCTTTTTTTGATAAAAAAACAAGCACCCGAAGCCCATTGTATGGAGATGGAATCATCGAACTGTCCTCGGTCTTTTTCCAAGGAATTGAAAATACGTCCTCGGCAATAGGGATAACCCAATGCATCCAAAAAGCCTCCTCCAGCTCCTGCATACTCAAAAGTATCTCTGTTTTTATAATCCAGGATTTTTGGCTGTACAATACCTGTGGAAGGGTGGTTTTGAAACTCCTCAATAACCGGGGAAAGCCAGTTTTCCGACACTTCCACATCCGAATTGACCAAGGCGTAAATACTGGCGTCAATTTGTTTCAAAGCCTCGTTATAGCCCTTGGAAAATCCTCCATTTTCTGTATTGACAACCACTTGAACTTCCGGAAAATTTGTCTTGATAAATGAAACCGAATCGTCTTTAGAAGCATTGTCCACTACGTATAGGCTTGCTTCCTTACTGTAGCGCACTAGTGAAGGTAAAAAAGTCTCCAACAACTTTCTTCCATTCCAGTTCAAAATAACTACAGCGATTTTCATAAATCCAATGAGTGCAATGTGATTTTTAAAGAAGCCTATCTGCCAAGTAATTGTTCGTATACTTGAAGTGAAATACAAGTACTCAAAATAGAGAAGGCACCTGCAAATTTACTTTAATTTTGCGACTCTTTGCCTGTTTGCTCTTGTTAAAGTAGCGAGAAAAAAATCATTGATAAGAAGGAATGTCGTCTAAAAATAAGTAGGTTTTGTTTTTAAAGTCCATTTGGCAATAAAAATGACTGAGGCCATTGGTAACAACCAAGTAGTTGGCCTTTAGTTTTAAGTTGTAGCGTGCAATTTGGTCAAAAGTACTTTGGGTAATGGGCACCGATGGTGCTTTGCATTCGACCACAATTTCGTGACGTCCCTCCCGATTGAAAATCAAAATATCGGTTCTTTTTTTTAAATTGTTTACCGTCACTTGTTTTTCGACGGCAATTAAGGAAGCAGGGTATTTCTTTTCTTCTATTAAATAACATACAAAGTGCTGACGCACCCATTCTTCAGGAGTCAGGACCACATATTTTTTTCGGATTGCATCAAATAGGAGTCGCTTATTTTCGCTACTTTTGATTTTGAATTTGTAAAAAGGCAAGTTCAACACAGTCATAGCACAAAACTAAGGATTTTTCGACAGATGCAATGGGTTCATGTACATGCATCTTTCGAGCCATTTTTTCCAATACAGGCCTTTGAAAGCCAAATCAACGATATGAACCAAGTAAATGAAATTGTAGCAGCTATCAAAAATGGGCAAACCAAACCCATTTACTTTTTGATGGGTGAAGAGTCCTATTACATCGATAAAATTTCCACCTACATCGAAAATAATGTCTTGACTGAAGAAGAAAAAGGGTTCAACCAAATGGTCTTGTACGGAAGGGATGTATCAGTAGAAGAGATTGTTTCCAATGCCAAACGTTTCCCGATGATGGCCGAAAAAACAGTGATTGTCGTCAAAGAAGCCCAAGACCTTTCTCGAAGCATTGAGAAACTCGCCTCCTATGCTGAAAATCCGCAACCGTCAACAGTATTGGTGTTCAATTACAAATACAAAACCTTAGACAAGCGTAAGAAATTGCACAAAGCCATCTCCAAAAGTGGTCTTGTCTTTGAGAGCAAGAAATTGTATGAAAACCAGGTGGCTGACTGGATTCGCCGGGTATTGAACGGTAAAAATTACCAAATGGAACCCAAGGCTGCCCAGATGTTGGTCGAGTTTTTGGGAACCAATTTGAGTAAAATCAGCAATGAATTGGACAAGCTTGTTTTGATTCTTCCTGAAGGAACCTGCATCAATCCAGCCCACATCGAAGAAAACATCGGCATCAGCAAAGACTTTAATAATTTTGAATTGCGAAAAGCGATTGGGGTCAAAAACACAGTCAAAGCCAATCAAATAATCAATTACTTTTCCAACAACCCGAAAAGCAACCCAACAGTCATGACCATTTCTTTGTTGAACAGCTATTTTACGCAGTTGTTTTTGTACCATGGTTTACTCGACAAATCAAAAGGGAATGTCGCGAAGAAATTAGGGGTAAGTCCTTATTTTGTAGATGATTATGTCATGGCGTCTCGCAATTACCCCATGCGAAAAGTATCTCAAATCATCGCTTATCTCAGGGAAGCTGACGTCAAAAGCAAAGGTGTGGGAGCCACCATTTCTCAAAGAGATTTGCTAAAAGAGTTGCTGTTTAAAATTTTGCACTGATTCGAAACGGCGCTTTCCTAGAATCGGATTGTATTGAATGTTCTGCAAAAAAAAAATGCGTATTTGTAAATACTACGTGCAAATGATCACTTGATATGAAAACAACATTCCGTTTTTTTACCTGCTTATTTTTAATGGGAGCCTTTTCCGCCATTGCCCAAGAAAAGAAAATCCAACTGAGAAAATGGCACTTTCTTCTTGCTATTTCTGCACACAACAAAAACCTTCAGAATCTTTGAAACCCGCTTTTGAACTAAGGTCCAATTGCCTATCTTTGTAACCTTAAATTTACAAGAAATGAAACGTGTCATAGTAGGGCTTTCAGGAGGTGTTGATAGCAGTGTAGCTGCGTATCTATTGCAGCAACAAGGCTATGAGGTAATCGGCTTGTTTATGAAAAATTGGCACGACGATTCGGTGACCATTTCCAACGAATGTCCATGGCTTGAGGACAGCAATGATGCGATGCTTGTCGCTGAAAAATTAGGCATCCCCTTCCAAGTCGTCGATTTAAGCGAACAGTACAAGGAGCGAATCGTAAATTATATGTTTCGTGAATACGAGTTGGGGAGAACACCCAATCCAGATGTTTTGTGCAACCGTGAAATCAAATTTGATGTTTTTATGAAGATTGCAATGGAACTTGGAGCCGATTTTGTTGCGACAGGGCATTATTGCAGAAAAGGGACACTCACATCTGAAACAATGCAAACCTACCAACTCCTTTCTGGAAGAGACAGCAACAAAGATCAGTCGTATTTTTTGTGCCAACTTTCGCAAGAACAGCTATCCAAAGCCTTGTTTCCTATTGGAGAATTGACAAAACCGGAAGTTCGTAAAATTGCGAATGCACAAAAATTGGTAACGGCAGAGAAAAAAGATTCTCAGGGCCTTTGTTTTATCGGAAAAGTTCGATTGCCCGATTTTTTACAACAAAAATTACAACCCAAAGAAGGCCTCATTGTCGATATTCCCTCAACATCAGATATCTACAAAAGAACCCCGCCTGACTTTGCCGACAAAGAAGCGGAACTCGCTTTTTTCGCTGACAAATACAGCTACGCTATTTCCGACGGAAAAATCATGGGCAAACACCAGGGAGCCCATTATTTTACCAAAGGCCAACGCAAAGGGTTGGCGGTAGGAGGGACGGTGGAACCCTTGTTCGTAATTGAAACCGACGTAAAAGAAAACACCATTTACACAGGAGAAGGCAAGCAACACCCAGGCTTGTTTAGAAACGTTTTGTTCGTGAGCAATGAAGAGTTGCATTGGATTCGTGAAGATTTGTCTTTAAAAGACGGAGAAGAAATGTGCGTAAAAGCGCGCATTCGCTACCGTCAAAAACTGGAAAAAGCCACTCTCTACAAAGTGAGTACGGGTATGTATGTGGCTTTTGAAAGCCCCCAATCTGCAATTACAGAAGGACAGTTTGTCGCTTGGTATGCAGGAGAAGAATTGCTTGGGTCCGGTGTTATCTCATAGAAAACAGTAAAAAAACATGCAAACAAAAAAAAGCACCACACAGGGAAAACATTGGATTGAAGCGGCACGACTGAGAACTTTGCCTTTGTCCTTATCGGGAATCGTTACGGGCACTTTTTTGGCGGCCAAACACGGAGAGTTTTCATGGAAAATTGTCTTGTTGGCTTTTTTGACAACCGTCGGATTTCAAGTGCTTTCTAATTTTGCAAACGACTATGGTGACGGCGTCAAAGGGACAGACAATGCAGAGAGGATTGGTCCCAAAAGAGCGTTGCAAAGTGGGAACATCCAACCACAGCAAATGTTGTGGGGCATCTCGATTACTGCACTCGTTACCTTTGTCTTGGCATTGGTATTGATTTATATCTCTTTCGGAGATGGTGATTTTTATCATTCGGTTCTTTTTTTATTGCTCGGAATCGCCAGTATTCTGGCGGCTATCAAATACACCATGGGGAAAAATGCTTATGGTTACAGTGGGTTTGGAGATCTTTTTGTTTTTTTGTTCTTTGGTCTTCTGGGTGTTTTGGGAAGTGCTTTCTTACAAGTAAAAAGCTTTTACGCCCTTGACATCCTTCCTGCTTGTGCCATCGGTTTCTTAAGTGTCGGTGTTTTGAATCTCAACAACATGCGAGACCGCGCTTCCGATTTGCGCTCCCAAAAAAACACACTGGTTGTGAAAATGGGTGCAGACAAAGCCAAATCATACCATGAGATACTCCTTTTATTGGCTTTTTCTTCAGCGACTGTCTATGTCCTGCTAGACTTCCAATCCCCTTATCAATTTTTGTTTTTAAGCGCTTTTTTGCCCATTGCCAAGCACGGACTTGTTGTCAGAAGAAGCAACGATCCAAAAGACTTGGATCCAGAATTGAAAAAATTGGCATTGAGCACTTTTTTGTTTGCCCTCTTATTTGGTTTGGGTCAGCTTTTTTAAGTGCATTAAAAAGTATATTTTTGTCACCGATTTTCAAAACCTATGAAAAAAGAGTTCGCAGCCTTGTTTTTTTATTGCTTGTACCTGCTGGCCATGTTACGACCTCTTTTGCCGGTGCTAGAATATTCTGCCAATAAAGCTCATATCGTCGCTGTCTTGTGCGAAAACAGGGAACGTCCTGCATTGGCATGTAATGGGAAGTGTTACCTTAAGAAACAACTCCAAAAAAATCTCAGTGTTCAACATTCTGACGACAGCCACCAACATCAAAAAAGCGCACCTCAAATAGACTTTAGCAAATACCCGGTCGCTCCGGTTTCTTATGAAACTATCGTCCTTTCGCGCCCAAAAAACGTGACCAAAAATGAATGGCACAGTCCACCTTGGAAACCTAGCACCTATTTTTCTTGCTTGTTGCGACCTCCGATACCTTTCTCTTTCCATGCCTGATTTCCAGTACACTTAAAAGTCTTCGGCTTATTTGTGGAATGGATTTTATTCAAAAATATGAGTAGCAAATTGAGTTTAAAACGGTTTTCGACACTGCTTTTATTCAATGCGTATCGAATACATATTTACACAAATAAAGACAATGCTTTTAGGCGCCTATGGGGTTTCTTAAGTTTGCTGAGTCTTTAATAGAAATCTCCTTGTTGAGATTTTAAAACGAGTATTAAAACAAAAACAAAAATGAATTTTAAAATAAAATTGACAACTTTTTTTACCATCGCAATGTCAACTCTCGCCTTCGCCCAATCTTCACCATGGACTTCTTCGCGAGCGGACGGACATGCACCTCTCGGGGTCATGGGCGACCACGTGCACCACAAAGGCGAATGGATGGCCTCTTACCGCTTGATGGACATGCAAATGGAAGGCATGCTCAAGGGCTCCAAAACAATTGAAAATTCTGAATTATTCAACGAGTACATGATGGTGCCTCAAGACATGTCGATGCAAATGCACATGTTGGGTATTATGTATGCTCCTACAGACAGATTGACCTTGGTAGCGATGGCCAAATTTCTTAGTAATGAGATGACCAGCAAGAAAATGATGGGAACTATGAGCATGGAGTCTCAAGGTTTTGGTGATTTGAAAGTCGGTGCCTTGTTCCAACTGTTCAACAAAGACCGTCGATCGATGCTCCTTAACATCGGTGTGTCAGTTCCTGTGGGAAGTTTGGAAGAAACAAAAGCAGATGGCAAACGCTTGGGCTACCCCATGCAATTGGGAAGTGGAACTTGGGATACCAATTTCGGGTTTACCTACCTTAAACAATTCGACCAATTTTCCTATGGTTTCCAGTCGACGTATTTGACGCGTATGGGTGAGAATTTAGAAGGTTACACCTTGGGAGATATTTGGAATAGCAGTCTTTGGGGGGCATTTTCTTTTTCTAAACAAGCAAGTGTTTCGCTTCGAATCAAGCACCTTCAGCTTCAAAGCACCAAAGGGAAAGATTCTAAGATTGGGATGTCTGCTATGGATAATATGGGTGAAATGCCTAGTATGTCCGACAAATCGATGACTCCAGTCTTCAATCCAGCCAATTCTGGAAAAACTGCATCGGATATTTTCTTAGGTTTCAACTACGCGCTGTTCAAAGGACCCTTAAAGGGATTGCGTTTTGGAACGGAAGTCGGTATTCCTTTGGCTCAAAATGTGACGGGAATCCAGATGCAAAACACTTTGGTGTTCGTCTCTGGAATTCAATACGCTTTTGGAGCTCACTAAACTAGAAAAATACTTTTAACTCAAACGACCTGCTAAAAACGGGTCGTTTTTTTGTGCTTCCAACGTCTTTGTGAACTGTTTTTGTAAAATGAAAAACAGCTTCAATAAGTTTGCAAAACAAGTTGAAATTAACAGTATCTTTACTTTTTAAAACAAATAAAAATGAGATAAAAAAATCCTTTTTTAGACCATGCTAGTTTTTACTTCAGATCAGATCGAGTCTTGAATTGTAATGCTTGCAAGCTTCCATTTTTTTAGAAATGACCCAATGATTACAGCCCACTACAGGAAATACCTTCTGAATTTTAAAAGGCCAAGCGGAACCTCAAGAGGTGTGCTAAAAACCAAAGAAACTTTTTTTATTTATTTGAAAGACACAGTCCGTCAAGGAATTGGAGAATGTGCTGTTTTTAGAGGCTTGAGTTCCGACGACCTGCCAGACTATGAAGACAAGTTGGCCTGGACTTGTGCACACATTCACCTCGGAAAAGAACAACTGTTGCAAAAGCTTCAAGCTTATCCATCCCTTCAATTTGGATTGGAACAAGCATTTTTGTCTTTAAATGCCCCCACACCCTTTGAACTTTATTCTACAGGATTTGTAAAAAAGAAACAGCCCATTGCGATCAACGGATTGATTTGGATGGGGGATACAGAATTTATGAAAGCCCAAATAGAAGAAAAATTAGAGCAGGGCTTTGCAACGCTTAAAATGAAAATAGGAGCGCTTGATTTTGAAAAAGAATGTGCGTTGTTGTCTTCCATACGAAAGCGTTTTTCTGCCGACCAAATAACGTTGCGTGTTGATGCCAATGGTGCCTTTTCTCCTTCAGACGCGTTGGAGAAATTAAAACGCTTGGCGGCATATGACCTCCATTCAATCGAGCAACCGATTCGACAAGGACAACCCGAAGCCATGGCAGCTCTTTGTAAAAACACCCCTTTGCCCATCGCCTTAGACGAAGAACTGATCGGTGTTTTTTCAAAAGACAAAAAAGAACAACTTCTTCAAGAGATCCAACCCCAATACATCATTCTCAAACCCAGTTTGCTCGGAGGCATACAAGGGAGTGAAGAATGGATTTCCATTGCTGAAAAGCACCAGATTGCTTGGTGGGTTACCTCCGCTTTGGAGAGCAACATCGGGTTGAATGCCATTGCACAATGGACGAGTACTTTGAATACCAAACTGCCACAAGGTTTGGGGACAGGAAGCCTGTTTACAAACAATTTCGATGCTCCTTTGCTTGTCGATCAGGGAGCTTTGTATTGCAATTCTCAGAAAGAATGGGATTTCGAAAGGATCAAAAAAGAACTTAATTTTTAAAAGCCACAAATGAATTTTTTACAAAATGCTTGCAAAGGAAAAACAAATTGGTGGCGCTACCTCTTGACACTTTTAATAGTGTTCATTGCCAGTCAAATAGGCAGTTTTCCACTGCTCTTGGTGGCTTTGATGGCAGTGGATTTTGACAGCTTCGAGTTTCAAAAAGCAGCTGCTGACCACTTTCTAAATATCGGGATTGATTCCAACCTGTATTTGTTTTTGATGCTACTTTCTTTTGTGGCTGTTCTTGGCGCCTTGTACCTATCGGTCAAATACTTGCACAAGTTGCGGTTCAAAGATATCATCACTTCAAAAAAAGACATCGCAATCCAACGTGTTTTATTCTCATTTGGACTATGGGCCGCAATTTCGATTTTTGTCATTGTTATAGGAATTTCCGTCAGTCCTGAAAATTATGTTTGGAATTTCAAACCGGTGCCTTTTTTTGTATTGGTTTTGATTTCCTTGTTGTTTTTGCCTTTGCAAACCAGTGCAGAAGAGTTGTTGTTTCGAGGTTATTTGATGCAAGGTATTGGCGTTTTGGCTCAAAATCGCTGGTTTCCATTGTTGGTCACTTCGGTTTTGTTTGGGTTGCTGCACGGGATGAATCCCGAAGTTCAAAAATTGGGTAGCATCACCATGGTCTATTACATCGGTACCGGACTTCTGTTGGGAGTTTTTACGTTGATGGATGCGGGTACAGAGTTGGCTTTGGGTTTTCATGCTGCCAACAACATCGTCGCTGCGTTGTTTGTCACAACGGATTGGAGTGTTTTCCAAACACAGGCCTTGTTCATAGATGTTTCTGAACCTTCCGTCGGCTGGCAAATGTTTTTTCCTGTAGTGGTACTCTATCCTTTCTTGATTTATGTGTTTGCAAAAAAATACCAATGGACAGATTGGCAAAATAAATTGACGGGTGTTTTTTCCGTTTCCAATACCAACAGTACAGATGGACTTGACTAATTTTCACAAGGAATTTCACTTTCAAGAACGCGCTTTTCAAACCCCAGAAGCACTGCTTGCTTTTGTCGAAAGTCTTTCCGAGGAAAGTGCAGATTTTTTAAAGCAATGGTTTGATGGGAATTCTTATATCGACCTTCAAACATCCGGCGCTACAGGAATTCCAAAAGAGCTTCGACTCTCAAAACAAGCAATGGCGGCATCTGCCAAGGCAACGGGGTCCTTTTTTGGGTTGGGAGCTCAATCCACAGCCTTGCTTTGTTTGTCTCCAAACTACATTGCCGGAAAAATGATGTGGGTTCGCGCATTGGTCTTGGGCTGGCATTTGGACCTAGCTCCCATGAACTCAAATCCCTTAAAGAACCTGACCAAATCCTATGACTTTGCAGCTATGGTGCCGCTTCAACTCAATTCTAGCTTGAAAAACCTTTCCATGGTCAAGCAATTGATTGTTGGAGGAGCTCCTGTTTCCAAAGATTTGGAACGGCAACTTCAAAAGTGTTCTACAGAGGTTTATGCGACTTATGGCATGACGGAAACTTGCTCCCACATCGCAGTCAAAAAGCTCAACTTTTTAAATACCGAATACGGATCCTATTATCGTACCTTGCCCGGTGTTTCCATTGCTTTGGACGAAAGAGCTTGTTTGACAATTGCGTTTCCCTGGTGCGCTGACTCATTGTTGAAAACCAACGACCTTGTCGCTCTCCACTCTCCAACTGAATTTGAATGGCTCGGGCGTTTTGACAGTGTGATCAATAGCGGCGGGGTAAAATTGATTCCCGAACAAATAGAATCAAAGCTCGCACCCTGTTTTGACCAACGCTTTTTTATTGCAGGGATTCCCGATTCTATTTTAGGTCAAAAAGTGGTCTTACTCCTTGAGGGAAAGGGAGAAAAAACTGCTTCAAAACAGCGCATTGCATCCCTTTTGAAAGGTGTGGATTTGTCCAAGTACGAACTCCCAAAGGAAATTTATTACGTGCCAAAATTTGTAGAAACCCCCACTCAAAAAATCCAACGAATGCAAACGGTGGCTTTGATTTTGGAATAAAACAGCTCTCATGCAGGTATTGAGATACATCACAAAACAACAAGAACACTCATGAAAAAGGAACTATTGGTTTTAGACATTGAAACAACGGGTTTGAACGTACATTCAGACCATATTTTGGAATTGGGAATTGTCAAGCTGGACTTGGATACGGGAGAGATTACGCCTCTTTTTGACCAGCTATTCAAGCATCCTGAACTAAAAGCCAAACACCGGAAGGCTTGGATTTTTGAAAACGGTTACATGCACATTGATGAGGTTCGAAATGCAAAACCACTTGCTTGTTATACGGATGAGATTCAAAGTTTATTGACGCCATTTAAAGGAAGAGTGACTGCTTGGAACCGCGAATTTGACAGTTCTTTTTTAGAAAAAAATGGATTTGATTTGGGTGCTCCTGTACCCTGTCCGATGAAAGAAAGCGCTTCTTTTTTTAAAATACAAGGACCCTTCGGATTCAAATGGCCAAAAGCACAAGAGGCCTGGGATCTTTTGTTTCCTGAAACACCGAAGCTAGAGAAACACCGTGGATTGGAAGATTCTAAAATGGAAGCCAGCATTATTTTTGAATTGGTCAAACGAGGTGTTTACAAGCTTTAAAGAATAAGACTTTTAGGAGTGACAAAGAAGGAAGGCATGCTTCAGGTTACCAATTGCTTTTGTACTCTTTTTGAAAAGCAGTCCACTCTTGGTTTTCGTACTTGTATTCCCCAAAATAAACCAACAGTTGTTCCATGAGAGTGGTGTTTAGGTAGCCAGGAATTCTCGTCAGCAATGTTTCTTCTTTGCTCAAAAAAACCGTACTTGGGTAGCTCATTTTTCCTTGCAGTAAGGCGGAGGCAAATTCATGGTATCCTCTTCTGCCTTGTGCGACAAATCGAAAGGTGTTTTCTAAGTAATGGATTTCTTGCTTTTGCTCTGCATTCAATTTGACAGCATAAAAATTTTCGTTGATATACGACGCAATAGGAGCAAAGGCATAAGTGTTTCGGTCCATTTTTTTGCAATAACCACACCAATCCGTGTATACGTCAATCAAAAACTGTTTGGGTGTCTTTTTGTTTTGAGAAATGGCCTCTTCAAAAGAAATCCAATTGATTTCTTGCGCATCTATCTCAGCGAAGACTCCTAAAAATAAAAACAATAAAAAAAATTTTTTCATTTGATGGAAAGGTAATGAGACCGATGCAATTTTGAGTTGTTTAGGCTTCAATTTACGAATATTATTTTAAATACGCTCTTGTTTTTAACTACCGAACGCCGTGCATGTACTTTTTGATCACAGGTTGAAAAGCAATCGCAATCAACCCCATAATTAGGGAGACGATTGTCAAAATCCAAAAGAAATAACTGATGCCGTTTTGGTCGGCAATCTTATCGATATTTTCACCGAATTTTCCAGCTCCTTTCATTCCGATGGCAACAGCCAAATACCATACGCCAAACATAAAAGCAATCATTCTTGGCGGTACGAGTTTGCTTACATAAGAAAGACCGACAGGAGAAATACAGAGTTCTCCCATGGTGTGAAAGAAAAAGACCAATACCAACCAGATCATGCCCACCGAAGCGCTTTTTGCTCCCGGCTCGATGCCGTTGGCTCCGATTGCCACGCATGCCATTCCCAAGCCCAACAAAAACATGCCCATTCCAAATTTTACATTTGCAGAAGGGTTGTGCTTGCTTTCCCACCATTTAGAGAACAGTGGTGCTAAGGTGATTATAAACAGAGAATTGAGTATGCCAAACCAAGATGCTTGTATTTCCGTTAAGCTTTCAGTGACTTTTTCAATTGCCAAGAAGTCCAGGGTACTGTCTGACAAAGAAAGGTACCCTGCAGAATAAATGTCTTTCATCAATTTCCAAAGAGCGATGCCCCATAGCATTACAAAACTAAGGCTCAGTACGAGGTTCGCCAAAGCGTATTTTTCAAAGGTTTGTTTGAATAGCAGGTAGAGTACCCCAGTGATGATGCTTAAGGGAACAAAGGTCATCAAAGCATCAATGATAAGGAAAATAATACTCGCATTGCCCTCTAACACTCGGTCGGTATAATCTCTCGCAAAAATGGTCAAAGTACCCGGGGCTTGTTCAAAAATTGCCCAAAAGAAAATGGTCAAAAAGCCAAAAAAGGAAACAGCAATCATCTTTTCTTTGGTTATGGGGTCGTATTTTCGAATTCGGTAAATCAACAAAAATAAAAACAAGACCAATGCAAATAGGATGGTTGCATTGTTTCCTTGCATTCCAAAAATTTCAAAATTAAAAATATTGATTGTTCCTTCGGAGATCAATGCTACGGGTTCAAAAATAAGCCAAGACAAGCCCAATACAGTTGTGATTGCGATGAGTGCCAACTGCCATTTAGGAAAGGGGTTCGGTTTGCTGTTGTCCTTATTTGGAGATTTGATCAGCTCTTTTTTCTTTGCGGATGGTTTGAGACCGATGTCACCAAATATACTTTGTGAAAGCCAAAATTGAATCAACCCAAAGAGCATAAAAATTCCCGCTAGTCCAAAACCGACACTCCAACCCACTTTTTCTCCCAAGTAACCACATAGTAAAATACCAAAAAAGGCGCCGGCATTTACCCCCATGTAGAAGAGGGTATAGGCTCCGTCTTTCTTTTCAGGACGGTCTTTGTACATCTCTGAGATGATTGAGGTCATGTTGGGTTTGAAAAAACCGCTTCCAAAGACCAATAAGGTCAGCCCTGTATAGATAAAAAATGGCGTTTCTAAGGCCATAGCACCATGTCCTAAAGACATCAACAAAGCACCAATGAGCACGGCCCATCGGTAACCGATTTTTTTATCCGCAAAATACCCGCCTAACATTGTTGAAAGGTAGACCAAGCCAACATAGGAACCGAAGATGGCCATGGCATGTTCTCGAGGCCAGTTCCAGCCGCCCTCTATCAGAGAGGTAGTGAAAAACATCACCAACAAGGCGCGCATGCCGTAGTAGGAAAAACGTTCCCACATTTCTGTAAAAAATAAAACATACAATCCACTAGGATGTCCTAATACATTGGATTCGAAAAATTGGTCAGTTGTATTTTTTTTCATGAAAGGAGGTGGTGTTTGATGGTGTTGTTACGTGCTAGGGTTGTTAAATTTCTTGGTCTTCAGCACCGTGGGTCAGTGTTTTAAGTTTTTTCAAAAACAAGTTGATAAAGATTCCAAAGAGAATGCAAAAGAAGGCAATCGCCGTAAAAATAGAAACTTCTCCAAACTCAGAAGCGGATTCTCCTAAAAGGCCTGCTATTTTGTTTCCAATCCCTGTGGTCGCAAAATACAAGCCCATCATCAGAGAAGCGTATTTTGCAGGCGCCAATTTGGTCACAAAAGACAATGCGACGGGAGAGAGACTCAATTCACCCAAAGTATGAAACAAGTAGGCAAAGACAAGCCAGTACATGGCCGATGAGCCATGGCTTTCAAACTCGAGTGCAGCGGCTGTCATAAATAAAAATCCAAGCCCCATAATAACCAAGCCAACGATCATTTTAAACAGCGAAGAAGCTTCTTTTCCTTTGCGTTTTCGAGTGGCCCAAAAGCCAGCTGTCAAGGTTCCTAAAGTAATGATAAAAAAGGCGTTTAAAGATTGGAACCAAGAGGCAGGAATTTCCCAGCCCATCAGTATCCGATTCGTTTTTTCTTTGGTGTAGAGGTTCATCAAGCCGCCAGCTTGCTCAAAAGCGCCAAAGAATACAATCACCATTAGAAAGGACAGGATCAACACCGCGATTTTGTCTTTTTCAATTTTAGTCAATGGGTTCTTCATCACGGCTTGGGTTTCTTGATTGTTGCCCAAGAAATCACCCACACCGAGCAAGTGTTTTTGACCAATAATAAATTGGAACAATCCCAAGAACATGCAGATTCCAGCCAGTCCAAATCCGTAATGCCATCCGTAAATTTCTCCTACATAGCCCACCACAAGACTCGAAAGAAAAGCACCCACATTGATGCCGATATAAAAAATGGTAAATCCTTTGTCTCGGCGGATGTCTCCTTCTTTGTATAAGCCTCCGACCATGGTAGAGATGTTGGGTTTCAACATGCCAACTCCCGCAATAATTAATCCAAGTCCGGTATAAAAAGCCCACAGTTGTTCTATGGCCAAGATGCTGTGACCAAAGACCAACAAGACAGCACCCCAAATCACTGCTTTTTTCTGGCCTAAAACCCTATCGGCAATCCATCCACCGGGAATGGAAGCTACGTAGACGAGCATGGTATACCACCCATAGAGTTCTAAGGCTTCACCGTTGGACCACCCTAAACCTGCGTTGGGCTCCGTAGTGCTTTGTACGAGGTACAATACGAGGATAGCCCGCATGCCATAATAGGAAAATCGTTCCCACATTTCGGTGAAAAACAAAACGTACAAACCGATAGGTTGTCCGAAAAGTTCTTTTGAAGAAGCTGGGCTGTTGGATGTGGGGGACATAAATTAGATTTTAGTTTTTTTCGAAGGTATGCATTTCTCAATGACTCGAAATATTCCACGCCAAATTTCTTCTAAGGTCAGTTTTTGTTGAGAAAAAAGGAGGAAAGGAATCAACAAAAAAAAGAAAATTGTTCTCATAGTACCGTTTCAATTGGTGATCCAAATTACAGAAAATAGGCAGATATATTGGAGTGTTTTTAGGAATTTTCAAATCGAAACTGAAAAACCATTAAAACCTCAAGGAATTTCATTGTAAAATTGATTATTTTTATGAATTCTTAAAACACTTTTAAGTGTGTTGTTTTCAAATTAAAAGGGAGTTGTATGATTGAAAAAGAAGTAAGGGGACACCGTCCTAGCTATGGAAAAGATTGTTTTTTTGCAGAAAATGCTGTGGTTGTTGGAGAGGTTGTAATGGGAGATTCCTGTAGCGTATGGTACAACGCCGTGGTTCGCGGTGATGTGCATTATATCAAAATGGGCAACAAGGTAAACATACAAGATGGTGCGGTCATTCACGCTACTTTTGAAAAACACCCAACAACGCTTGGCAATAGCGTTTCTGTAGGGCACAATGCCATTGTCCACGGTTGTACAATCCACGACAATGTGTTGATCGGGATGGGAGCCATAGTGATGGACGATTGTGTAATAGAGAGCAATAGCATCATAGCAGCAGGGGCTGTTCTCTCCAAAGGAACACATGTAGAGTCTGGAAGTGTGTATGCAGGAGTTCCTGCAAAAAAAATCAAAGACATCAGTGAAGAATTACTGCATGGAGAAATTCACCGAATTGCTGAAAATTACCTCAAATATGCGCGTTGGTATAAAGCTTAGCAAATGGTGTTTTTCGTTCTGGGGTTTTCCTTGTTTTTTTTAAAAAATACAAGCCACTTTTGTGAATTTAGTGCTATTTTTGCGCATGCAACAAAAAGTACTTATTCTAGATTTCGGATCGCAATTTACCCAGCTCATAGCGCGTAGAGTCAGAGAACTCAACATCTATTGCGAAATACATCCCTACAACAGTGTAAAAGTTGATGTAGAAGATTACAAAGCAGTCATTCTCTCAGGAAGCCCACATTCGGTTCGCTCCTCAGAGGCGCCTCAGCCAGACTTGTCAAAAATAAAAGGGAAGATACCTCTCTTAGGAGTTTGTTACGGTGCTCAATATTTAGCACACTTTTTTGGAGGAGAAGTTGGTGCTTCCAAAACAAGGGAATACGGAAGGGCGCATTTGTCTTATATAGCTTCTAACAGTATTTTGTTTCATGGAATCAAAAAAGATAGCCAGGTATGGATGAGTCATTCTGACACCATCTTGCATTTGCCAGAAAATTACACCTGTATTGCGAGCACGCACGATGTTGAACATGCAGCCTATAAAATTGAAGAAGAAGATACCTATGCCATCCAATTTCATCCAGAGGTGTATCACTCAACCGATGGGCTGACTTTGTTGAAAAATTTCTTGGTAGACATTGCAGCTGTTGAACAGACCTGGACACCCGATTGTTTTGTAGAAACGACCGTGGCTGCTATCAGAGAAAAGGTAGGGGGCGACAAAGTGGTTTTGGGCTTGTCAGGCGGAGTCGATTCTACAGTTGCTGCTGTCCTTTTAGACAAGGCTATTGGGAAAAACTTGCATTGTATTTTTGTCAACAACGGTTTGTTGCGCAAAAATGAATTTGAAAGCGTTTTGGACCAATACGAAGGCATGGGTTTGAATGTCAAAGGAGTGGATGCCTCGAGTCGTTTTTTAGAGGGACTCAAAGGAGTCTCGGATCCCGAAAAAAAACGCAAAATTATAGGACGTTGTTTTATCGAAGTTTTCGATGAAGAAGCGCACAAATTGACTTCCGTAAAATGGTTGGCACAAGGGACCATTTATCCCGATGTCATCGAATCTGTTTCTGCCAATGGAGGTCCTTCCGCCACCATCAAATCCCATCACAATGTGGGAGGTTTGCCAGATTTCATGAAGTTGAAAATCGTGGAGCCTTTGCGAATGATTTTTAAAGACGAAGTACGTAGGGTCGGAAAGTCCTTGGGAATCGACCCAGAATTGTTGGGGAGACATCCTTTTCCTGGACCAGGAATGGGAATTCGAATATTGGGGGACATCACCGCAGAAAAGGTGCGCATTTTACAGGAGGTAGATGCGGTTTTTATCAACGGATTGAAAGCTTGGGGTCTTTACGACCGTGTTTGGCAGGCCGGAGCTATGTTGTTGCCTGTAGATTCTGTAGGAGTGATGGGTGACGAACGCACCTATGAAAAAGTCGTGGCTTTGCGAGCCGTTGAGTCTACTGATGGAATGACGGCCGACTGGGTCGATTTACCGTATAAATTTTTACAAGAGACATCGAATAAAATCATCAACAGTGTCAAAGGGATAAACCGAGTGGTCTACGATATCAGCTCCAAGCCTCCTGCCACGATTGAATGGGAATAATGATAAGTGTTTTTGGCATGGTTTTAGGTTTCTACAAAAGTATTTTAAGAAATTGTAAAGTTTGCGATGGCATTGTTTTTATTTGAGAAACGTATTAAAAAATGAAAAAGGAATTTGTTTTTTTAGGTATGTTGTTGCTGTTCGTCTTTGCTGCGAATGGGCAAGAGCAGGTATTCTTCAAATACGTTGTCAAAAAAGGGGAGCGGGTTCGTCAAATAGCCAAAGACTACGGAGTGAAATACAAAGAGCTTTATCGGGTGAACCCGGGTGTAAGAAAACGGCCAAAAGCGAATACAATTCTCTTAATTCCTATCAAAGACATCAAAAAACCTTTTCTTTTTGACGGTTTACAAATGCATCCCGTTCAAGCCAAAGAAACCCTGTATGGGATTTCCAAAAAATACAATGTGGCAATTGCTGCATTGATGGATATTAACCCCTCCCTAAAAGAAACAGGCTTAGAGATTGGCATACTTTTGAAAATTCCAAATATAAAAGTTATCTCCAAGGAAGATCTTTTGCAAGAACAAATGGATTTATGGACCAGTCAATACGAATTGCACACCGTTGTAAAGGACGATACCTTTTATCGCTTGACACATTTTTACAAAGTTTCAAAAGCACAACTCCTCGCTTTGAACCCGACGCTTGATGAAGGCTTGAAATTGGGAGCGGTTTTAAAGATCCGAAAGCGAAAAGAGTTCGTTTCGATCTATGGAACTGATGATTCCATTACAATGAGTTTTACAGATTCGTTGCTTATTAAGCAACCCTTGAACGTGGCGTTTTTGATGCCTTTTAAGTTTGTCAAGAATGATACCTTGCCCAAAGAAGCTTTGTTTTCAACGAAAAATAACCTGGCCAATATCATCACCGATTTTTATTTAGGCGCAGAGCTGGCGATTGACTCGTTGGTTTCACGCGGATTGGAAATAGATCTTCGTGTTTTTGACACTGAAAAAAACAAAGACTGTGTCGAAGATTTTTTAGATCGAAACGAATTTGAGGGCGTGGATGTAGTTTTTGGTCCTGTATTTAGTCAGTTTGCAGACCGAGTTGCATCTCAATTGCCTGAAATTCCCGTGGTATTCCCTTTACACTCCTCGCGTCAGCACACGTTTCAAAGTCCCAATTTGGTAAAAACAGCTACGGATGTAGCACACTACCAAGAATTGATACTACAGCATATAAAAGCGACGTATTCAGGCCAGCACATCGTAGTGGTAGGTGATGAAAAACCAAACAGTCTTTTGAAAATGGCTGCAATAGGTGCCCAATTGAAACAGTCTGATTCTATTCAGGAGGTTGATTATTTGCAACCGGAAAATGGCTATATCGACCGGGAGCGCTTTGTCACTGCTGTCGATACTTTGGGGGTCAACTGGGTCTTGTTAACGAGCAATAACAAAGTTGTTACAGCAGATGTTGTCAATAATTTAAAATCCTTGCCCAACAATCCGAAAGTGAAATTATTCGCTTTTGAAAAGGTAAAAAATTTCGACAAGGTTGACAACAACCAATTGGCAAAGATGAATTTCACCTATGCCAGTTCGGAAGTCTTAGGAGACAGTCTTCCAGAGGTCTTAAATTTTTACGAACGCTATGCGGCAAAAAATCACGCTTATCCGAGCAAGCATGCTCTTCGTGGATTTGATGTGGTATACGACGTGTTGCTGCGAATGGCTTTACAAGATCCAGACGACACAGAAGGATTTGTTTTTAAAGGAAGTTCCAAGCGGTTGAATTCTTCTTTTAGCTTTGACAAAAGAACACCAGAAGCCCCCACGTACAACAAGGCAGCATTTTTATTAAAATACAACGAAGATTTGTCCATTCAGGTGCTCAATGATTTGGAAAGTACCTCAACGGCCCAACCGAAAAAGGACTCCATACTTTAATACTTAACTGAAAGGTGAAAGCTCTAGATTGTTCTTGAGAATAGGCTTTAGAAGTTTTAAATTTTTTTCAGTTCCAATTTTTTTAAATGCTTCTAAGTGCTTCATATGGTGTGCATCACTCCCTGTAAAATCAATCATTCCTTTTTTTAGAAGAAGTTCAGCGATTTTTTGAATGGAGTTTCCATAATAGCCTGTAAGGGACAAGAGGTTTAATTGGAATCGGAATCCAGCTTCTTTTAGTTTGTGAAATATCTCAAAATTATGGTGGTAAAAACAATAGCGTTCCGGGTGCGCAAGAATGGGTTGGTAGCCTGCCATTTGGATGTCAAAAAGCAGCTCAAAAAGATTTACAGGAGCATTGAGGTAAGACATCTCTACCAGAAGCGTGTCTTTTCCAAGTGTCAAAAGGTCTCTTTTTTTAAGGAGTTCTACAAACTGTTCGTCAAGCATGTATTCAGCAGCTGCTTCAAGTTTGATAAAGGACAGGTCTCTTTTTTCAAGTTCTTCAAGTACCAAGTCGCGTTTGTCGAGAATTGCATCGCTGCTGTTTTCCCATACTCCAGCCATAACATGCGGTGTGGTTGTAAAATTTTGAATGCCATAGGAGCTCATTTTTAAGAGCAATTCTATGCTTTCTTCGATTGTTTTTGCACCATCGTCAATTCCCGGTAAAAAGTGGGAATGGATGTCGACAAAACCCTCTGGAAACACTTCAGTTATGGGGCAACTTTTTTTAAACAATGAAAACACAAGCAATGAGTTTTAAATAAAAACAAATTTATTGATTTATTTTTAATAAGGTGGCTACTTTACTTTTAAATGCAAACTACAGAATCGTATTGATTTAATCGATGGTAATTATTTGTAGCTATTTTTATAAAAATACGTTTTATCTCAGTAGTTTTGTAAAAATTTTTAATTTTCGAAATCGATGTAGTTTCGAATCTTATTGTGTATGTGATTTGTAGTTGATATATTTGGTAACTTTTAAAAAAAAATACATGATTTTAATAGCGGATGGCGGATCTACCAAAGCGGATTGGATTGCTTTGGATGAACAAAAAAAGGAGTTGTTCAAAGTTCGAACAGGTGGGTTGAATCCTGCTGTTGTTGCTGTGGAGGTTTTGCGAGCACGCATTCTTGAAACAGCAGAATTTTCGGAAAATTTGGACAAAGTGACCCAAGTATTTTTTTATGGAGCGGGTTGTGGAACTCAAGTGGCCACTAAAATCCTAAAAGATCTTTTTGAAGAGTTGTTTTCAAATGCCAAGGTTTTTGTGGGCGAAGATACACTTGCTGCTGTGTATGCAGCTGCGGGTAAAACACCTGCAATTGTTTGTATTTTAGGAACAGGTTCGAACAGTAGTTATTTTGATGGCAATACAATTGAGTCCAATGCGGTTTCTTTGGGCTATATCATCATGGATGAAGCAAGTGGAAATTATTTTGGAAAACGTTTGTTGCGGAATTATTTTTACAAAGTAATGCCTGCAAACATTGCCTCGCAATTCGAAAAAGAATTCAATTTGGAGCCCGACCATATCAAGTACAACCTATACAGACAACCCAATCCGAACACTTATTTGGCGAATTTTGCCAGTTTTATGTTTCAATTCAAAGAGGACCCTTACATTTTGGATTTGATGGAAGACGGTTTTGATGCCTTTTTTAGAAGTCGCGTATTGCCTTATAAAAAAGATAAGAATACACCCATTTACTTTATAGGTTCGATTGCTCACTACTTTTCAAATATTTTGGAAAAAGTCGCAAAAAAGCATGGTTTGACCATCACTGGCGTGATTCAACGTCCTATTAACAATTTGATAGAATACCACAAAACGTATTTAATCAAATAATTCCAACAAACGTTCCAAAGCCATTCCTCTTGATCCTTTGATTAAATAAGAACTTTTTTTATTGGGTTGGAAGGCATTTTTAAAAACTTCAAAAGTCGTGTAGGTGATAACTTTTGAAGTTTTTGTTTTTGAAAATTGTGCTCCGATGAGATGAATTTCGTCAAAGTCAAAAGCAATGGCGGTTTCTGCGACGCGTTCGTGTTCGGCTTTGCTTGCAGTTCCCAATTCAAACATGTCTCCCAAAACTACTATTTTATAGTTTGCTTCTAGTTTTTGAAAATTTTCAAGTGCAACTTCCATACTGCTAGGATTTGCATTGTAAGCATCTAAAATAATTGTTGTGTTTCCTTTTTGTAAAATTTGTGACCTGTTGTTGGTGGGGACGTAGTTTTCAATAGCTTCTTTGATGTCTTGTGAGGGAACTCCAAAGTGGTTTCCAATTGCAATGGCAGCTTGTAGGTTTTGAAAGTTGTAATGTCCGATTAAATGACTTTGAATACAGTTTCCTTGATGATTTACACTTACAAAAGGAGCTACATCCTTTAGGGTTACTTGCGTTCCGAAGAAATGGCGTTTTATCCCTTGTGAATTTTCTAGTTGCAAAGGATCATTGGAGTTGACAAAGGCTTCTCTTTTGTTTTTTCTAAGGTAGTCATAGAGTTCTGACTTTCCTTTTACGACACCAGAGAAGCCACCAAATCCTTCGAGGTGTGCTTTTCCGAAATTGGTAATGTATCCAAAATCGGGCAGGGTCATTTCGCATAAGGACGCTATCTCATTTTGATGATTGGCACCCATTTCTACAATGCCTATTTCTGTCGATGTTGCAAAGGAAAGAAGGGTGAGGGGAACTCCAATGGCATTGTTCAAATTACCAACAGTTGCGGCGGTTTTAAACTTTTTGGAGAGAATGGCATGCAGCAGTTCTTTACTGGTTGTTTTTCCATTGCTACCCGTCAGGGAGATGATGGGAATTCCGAGCTTGTTTCTGTGGTGTGTTGCAAGGTGATGCAAAGTTTTTAAAGCGTTGTCTACCAGTATTACCCGAGGGTCGTCTGTTGAAAGTTGTTCGTCAACCACAGCGAAGGAAGCGCCTTTCTTCAAGGCTTCTAGCGCAAAATAATTTCCGTTAAAACGGGCTCCTTTCAATGCGACATACATGCTCCCTGGATTGATTTTACGCGTATCAGTACTGATTCCAGAACACTGTTTGTAAAAAGAGTACAGGATGGAGATTTCCATAGCTTTGTGTTGTTCGGAACTAAAAACCTCACTAAAATTTAGCGAGGTTTCAAATTCCTTAGTTTATTTTAGGAGGTTAATTGTTAAACCTTTTTTTTGGTTTGTTTGAGAAGTTTCCTAATTTATCCAAAGCACAACGAAAGCCTATGAAGTCCATTGCTATGTGTTGGGGAAGAAATCTTCTTTGGGCTGGATCAAGCCAAAATTGTCGATCTTTCCAAGATCCTCCTTTATGGACCCTTGTTTTGTTTCCAATAAGTGTCGTTCTTCTCTTGTTGTCATTTTCAATTTGGTAGGAGTCAGTTTCTTTGCTATATGTTTTTTTAGTTTCCAAAGGAGAGTTGTACATTCTGGGCGGTGATTTTGAGTCATAAGATACTTTAGAGTAATCTCTTGAGTAAATCAGTTCTCCATCACCTACATCTGAATTGTCCGATTTTTTGTAGTTGTATCGGGAAACGATGTCTATTTCTTCGACAAGTTCGTATTCGATTTCTCCGGGTTTAGATCTGCGGTTTAATTTTCCATTTGGCAGCGTATCTATCTTGGTATTGTTGTCTGCAATAATCGTTTTTCCGTCTCGATCAATCTTTTTCTTTAAGAAAACATTCCCCCTGGTGTAATTGAAGTCATTTAGTTCACTGTCAATAATTGGTCTGTAAACATCGTACACCCATTCGGAAACATTTCCTGCCATGTCATAGAGTCCATAAGCGTTTGGCGGGTAGGATTTTACTTTATTTGTGATGGCGGCACCATCATTACTCCAACCTGCGATTCCGCTGTAATCTCCTTTGCCAATTTTAAAGTTGGCCAATTGATCTCCTGCTTTATTAAATGTGTTGTTGCGGCTGTATTTTCCTTTCCAAGGGAATTTTTTACGCCCTTTTATGTTGTTGTATTCTCTGTTTTCTGTCAAAGCTTTTGCTGCGTATTCCCATTCTGCCTCTGTCGGAAGTCGGAATTTAGCATATAAGATTCCATCATGGGGTTTTACATGTCTTCCTTTGTAAAGTTTTTTGGTGTAGATGGCCGTGTCTCCGTCAAACAATAGTTTTGGATTTAAATAATACATCTCGGTGTTGAAATGATTTTTCCCTTCCACTTTGATGGATTTTTCTCCAAATAAACTTTTGAGGACACCGAGGTCCATCAATATTTTTTCGTTGACCCGGTCCGTCCTCCATTCGCAATAGTCATTTGCTTGCATCCAATTTACACCTACAACGGGGTAGTTTGCATAAGCCGGATGGCGAAGGTAGGTATTCATTAAAGATTCGTTGTTACCCAATTGATTTCTCCAAACCAAGGTGTCGGGCAAGGCGCTTTTGTAGATAAGGCTGTTGTTGTTTTTTGGAGGAAATACACGTTGTAGCCACAGCAAATAAAATAAATATTCAGAATTGGTAACTTCAGTTTCATCCATGTAAAACGAATTCAGTTGAATGCGTTTGGGTGTTGTATTCCAGTCGGCCATAATATCTTCTTCAACAGCACCCATCGTGAAGCTACCGCCTTCAATAAGAACCATCCCTTCTGGTGTTTCTTGGTTTTTGTAATTGGTTTCGATTGAAAAATTCCCATAGGCAGGATCGTTGTAATTCCAGCCTGTAAGAACGGAGCGATTTGTAGTGTTCTGAGAGGAGTCAAACATGCTGCATCCTGTCAAACAGGTGAAAATTAAACTTGCCGTTAAAATTCTAAATTTAAAAAAAACATTCATTCTTAAGAAAGGGTTGGTTATTTGATATGCTTTGCAATTTACAATATTTATGGATTCTCACAATTTTTTAGAGATAAATAGCCTCTCGTAATGATTTTTTCTTGGCTCAAAGGTTCATTGGCATATTCCTATTTTATGTGTTATATTGCGTACGATTATATGAATTCTTGAATTCGCGTTTCTCTACAAATTATAGACATGAAAATAAAAGTACTACTGATATTTCTCATCACATGTTTGTCGCTCCAGAGTTTTTCTCAGACAAAGCAAACAAAATCTTTTGAATTGAATTGGGATTTGTCTGCTCAACTGGCAGTGCCCAATGACAAATCGATTTTGTATCCATTGGTGCAGAACAATTATATAGATGCTCAAGGACTTCCTGCCTTTGATGTTCAGTGGGAGGTTGCTGAGAATAGCAACGTGGTAGATTATCGTTTAAAAAATCTCAGGTATGAATCCATAGATATCGGAAAGTACACTTCTTTGGCGGGAGTAGAAATCCCTGTCGAGTTGTCACCTAGTTTCGTCATCTCTAAGGGAGGCGAACACTATTATGCATTGCTTTCCTTGACGCCGCTGCTCAGGTCTGGCAACAAGGTAACGCGATTGGTTTCTTTTGAATTGGAATACGAATTGGGTAGTAGACGAAGCCGCAAGTCCACGGCTTTGGTAGAAGATTCTGTTTTGGCCAATGGAACTTGGTTTAAATTTGCGGTGGACCGTACGGGGATTTTTAAATTGAATTCAAGCTTTTTACAACAATTGGGAATTGATGTTTCTACATTAGATCCTAGAAATATACGAATTTATGGAAATGGTGGCGCCATGCTTCCTCAATTGAATGGTTCGTTTCGACATGAAAACTTACAAGAAAATAGTGTTTACGTATCTGGGGAACAGGGCGGTGTTTTCAATTCCAACGACTTTGTTTTGTTTTATGCTGTGGGTCCTGACGATTGGGAAACGAGTTCGGAATCCAACATCACTCATCGTAAAAATAGGTATTCCGACCAAGCTTTCTACTTTATTTCGGTTGACAACGGGATCGGAAAACGCATCTCTACTGCCCCGGTTATAGAAACCGTTGCGACGGATCAGATTTCTTCCTTTAAAGATTTTGTTTTTTATGAAAAAGATTTGACCAATTTATTTGGCTCCGGCCAACAGTGGTTCGGAGATTCTTTTCAAATTAAAAACACGAGAAACTATTCCATAGATTTTCAAAACTTAGACACAAGCAGTGAAGTCTTGTTCCGCGTAAGAGCCGTTGCAGAATCTTCTTCCACTTCTTTGATGAACATTCAAATAGACGGGCTTTCTTCTTTCGACATCAATTTCAATTTGATTAATAATGGATCTTATGTAAGAGCCTCAGCAGCAACTAAAGAATTTTCAACGAACTTGGTTGATGGGGATATTGACTTGACAATTTCTTACAACAACAACGGAAACCCCTCAGCAGATGCACATCTTGACTATATTGAAGTTATTGGAGACAAGCTTTTGATTGCGAGCGGGAATCAGTTTTCTTTTCGGAACTATTTGTCCCAAACAAATAATAAAGTTTTGGAATATGAGATTGCCAATGTCGAAAACATAGATCGGATCTGGGATGTGACAGATTTTCTCAATCCTAAGAAGATTACAAACCAAAGTGATTCGGAAGTTGGTTTTCGTTTCAAAGCCAATTCTGGCGTGCTGAACGAGTACGTCCTTGCAAGCAGTTTTGATTATTACGAACCTATACTTTTGGACAATTCCAGTGTCGAGAATCAAAACCTACATGGATTGAAAGACATTCAGTACCTTTTGATCACCAAAAAAGAATTTATGTCCCAAGCACAAAGATTGGCAGCTCACCACAGTGCCAATTCTGGATTGAGTACTCAGGTTGTTGATTTGGAGCAGGTGTACAATGAATTTGGTTCTGGGTCTAAGGACATTACTGCGATTCGTGACTTTGTAAAATTCCTATATGACAATGCGAGTACATCAGATACCAAAATAAAGTACCTTTGCTTGTTAGGAGATGCTACATATGATTACAAGGACACCGGTAGAACTCCAAACAACAACAACATCGTGCCCAACTATCAAGCACCCGAAAGTTTCAGTTTGGTGTATTCCTATGCAACGGACGATTTTTACGGAATGATGGATGCCAATGAAGGGAATCTCAACAGCACGGATCGACAAGATGTAGCTACGGGGAGGATATTGGCTTCTAACTTACAAGAACTCACTAATGGAATTGATAAGATTTTAAATTATTACAGCACTGCTTCTTTGGGGGCATGGAGAAACCAATTGACTTTGATGGCGGATGATTTGAAAACTCGTTCCGAATCTGTTTTGCAAGGAGATATGGAATACATTGCAGATTTGATCAAAGTAAACAAACCACAATACAATATCAAAAAACTGTACGCAGATTCTTTCGTACAACAATCGAGTTCGGGAGGAGATCGCTATCCGGAACTCAACATTGCCCTGTCGGACATCGTTGAAAAAGGAAGTTTGTTGATTGACTATTTCGGACATGGAGGGGAACTAGGATTGGGGCACGAGCGCTTTTTGGAAGTTTCAGAAATTAGAGAGTGGAGTAATTTCAACAAATTACCGTTGTTTATAACAGTTACTTGTGATTTTTCTCGATTTGACAATCCCTCAAGGATAACTGCAGGTGAGGAGATGCTTTTAGATGCTAATGGAGGTGCTGCTAGTTTGATTTCAACAACCAGAGAGATCTTTATCAATTACGGACGCTCTTTTAATAGAGACCTGATTTCAAATCTTTTAGACTACAACTCCGATGATTATACCATCGCTGAAGCTTTGATGGCAACTAAAAACTCAAAACCCTCTAATGGAGGGCAACATTACTTTATCTATTCTTTTGGAGATCCAGCCATGAAATTGGGTAGGCCTTTGCCAAATATTCAAATCACCAAAATCAATGACAAAGATGTTTCGGTTTATAGAGACACCCTAAAAGCCCTTTCAAAAATAAAATTGGAAGGGGTTGTTTCATCGCTTGCTGGGGAGGTGCTCAGTGATTTTGAAGGAACCTTGACAGCCTCAATTTTCGACAAAGAAATTGTAAAAACAACTTTGGACAATGATGACTTTGGCGTCACCATGAATTTTGATGTTCAGGAGAGTAAAATATTCAACGGAAAATCAGCTGTAAACAATGGGGTGTTTAGTTTGGAATTTGTAGTTCCAAAAGACATCAAACTGTCTTACGGGACATCCAAAATAAGTTTGTATGCAGAAGACCAATCAAACAGCAAGGGAGGATTCGATTTAGAGACCATCATCGGAGGGATTGACGAAAACGCTGAAAGTGATACGCTGGGTCCAGAAATTTTACTGTTTTTAAATGACGACTCCTTTGTCAATGGAGGAAATACCAATGTCTCACCAAATTTAATTGTTCAATTGTCTGATAACAATGGAATCAATACCTCTTTGGGCGCTATTGGTCACAGTATTGTTGCCATTTTAGATGCAGACGACAGCAATCCCATTCAGCTAAACGAGTATTACGAATCCGATTTGGGAGACTTCACAAAAGGGCGTTTGAACTACAGATTACGAGAATTGACACCCGGACCCCATGTCCTAAAAGTTAAAGCATGGGATACGCACAATAATTCATCTGAAGAAACGTTGGAGTTTACGGTAATCGATGAGAATTCTTTTTTGCTTGAAAATGTTTTGAATTATCCAAATCCATTTATCAATTATACAGAGTTTTGGTTCAACCACAACAAGCCCAACACGTCACTAGATGTAAATGTTTTTATTTTTACAGTCAACGGAAAATTGGTAAAGTCGATCAAGCAAACAGTAGAAACCAGTGGAGGTCTTTCGAGATCCATCAGCTGGGATGGAAAAGATGACTATGGACAAAAAGTAGGAAAGGGAGTCTATGTGTACAAACTTGAAGTGACAGATTCAGCTACAGGCGTTGCTGCCGAGAAATACGAAAAATTGGTTTTATTACAATAAATGCAAGCTTTTTTAGTTTATAAATTATATACAAACAATTTACACTCACAAATGAGAAATAAAACAATTACAATTCTAGCCCTTTTTATCAGTTTTTTTGAAGTACAAGCTCAATCGAGAACCATTTCAACAGTGGCCCCTCTGTTATTGATCAATTCAGATGCACGCTCAGCAGGAATGGGAGATGTCGGTGTGGCCACTTCTTCAGATGCCAGTGCTGTCTACCACAACTCCGCAAAGATGGCTTTCAATACGTCGGAGTATACCGTAGGCTTCAACTACACACCTTGGTTGCAAAACCTCGTAGACGGTCTTTTTATCGGTGGAGGTTCGATGATCAACAGAATCAACGAACGCAGTGCATGGGGAGCCAATGTGCGTTTCTTTTCTCTCGGAAAAATTGAACTTTTTGACGAACAAGCAGCTCCTTTAGGAACGGAAAATCCTTCTGAGTTGACTGTAGCAGGTTCTTATGCATTGAAATTGAGTGATTACTTTTCAATGGGTGTGGCATTGCGGTACATCCGATCGGATATTTCCATCAAATCTTTGGATACGCCCATTTCTGCCATCAATGGATTTGGTGTTGATATTTCTGGGTACTATTTGTCACCAGAAAAAAACTACGGAAGTTTTAACGGACGGGTCAGAGCAGGATTCAATCTTTCCAACTTGGGGCCGAAAGTGTCATATACTTTTGGAGATGAAAATTTCATTCCTTCTCGCATACGTTTGGGAGCCGGTTTCGATTTTATTATGGACGACTACAATACCATCGGTCTGACATTTGAAACCTCCAAGCTTTTGGTGCCGACTCCTCCTATTACAGACAAAGTAACGGGCGAAGTTATTTCAGGTAAAGACAACAACGTAGGCTGGGTAGAAGGAATCTTTCAATCTTTTGGAGATGCTCCAGATGGTTTTAGCGAAGAAATGGAAGAATTTACATGGGCTTTAGGTGCAGAATACCTATACAATAAAGATTTTGCACTTCGAGCGGGTTATTTTCACGAAAGTGAGAACAAAGGAAACCGTCAATATTTAACTTTGGGAGGAGGTTTGAAAGCCAAATCTTTCAACATCGATTTGTCCTATTTGATGAATGCTTCGGACGTAAACAACCCTTTGGAAAAAACCCTGCGCTTTTCGCTGTCATTTGACTTGGGAGATATCTATGAAAATTTTTAAAAAAACCTCATTTTCTTGAGGGTGAAATCAGGATAGCGATGCGAAATTTCTTGTCTTAGATCAAATGCTTATCCAATCCTAAAAGATGTCAGACGAAATCAAAATAACGCACGAATTAAAAAGTTATTTTCAAAAAACGGTCAGATAGACTCATTTTCTGGGAATCTTTGTATTTGTTAGAATTGGGCTTTTAATTTTGGAAGCTTTGATGTTTTTTTAATAATTTTCAAGCAAACTCCTATGTCGATTCAAACCTTGATTACTGGTACAGGAAGTTGTATTCCTTCTACAGTTAGGTCCAACGAAACATTTTTAGACCATCAGTTTTTAAACACAGATGGCAGCCCTTTTTCAGGTGGCAACCGAGAAATCATAAAGAAATTTCACGCCATTACAGGAATCGAAGAGAGGCGGTATCTAAGCCCAGGCGAAAATGCCTCTGATTTAGCTGCTATTGCAGCTTTGGCGGCTATTGAATCGGCAGCTACAGACAAAGAGACACTTGATTTTATTGTGGTTGCTCACAATTTCGGGGATGTGAAAACCGGAAGTGTCCAAGGAGACATGCTCCCCAGTCTGGCCTCGAGAGTAAAAAATAAATTGAAAATATCCAATCCCAATTGCGTTGCTTACGACCTGTTGTTTGGGTGTCCTGGATGGGTGCAAGGCGTCATTCAAGCGGAAGCCTATCTCAAATCGGGGATGGCAAAAAAAGTATTGGTCATCGGTACCGAAGCCCTCTCTAGGGTTACCGATCCATCTGACAGAGATTCCATGATTTATGCAGATGGTGCAGGTGCCTGTGTTTTAGAGTCCAAAACTGACAGAGATGGGTTTGGAGTTTTAAGTCATGCTGCACAAACATTTGCAGGAGAAGAGGTCGACTATTTGTTTTTTGGCCCTTCATACAATACAAATGAGGACAGAAGTATTTCGTATATCAAAATGCACGGAAGAAAAATCTATGAATTTGCTTTGAGCAAGGTGCCCAATGCCATGAAAGTCGCTTTGGATAAAAGCGGTGTCTCCATTTCTGAAGTCAAAAAGATCTTCCTACACCAAGCAAATGAAAAAATGGACGAAGCCATTGTAAAACGTTTTTTTAGACTTTATAAAATGCCGGCACCAAAACACGTCATGCCCATGTGCATTCACAAACTCGGCAACAGTTCGGTCGCAACCGTACCTACCTTGTTGGACTTGGTTTTGAAGGGGGAAATAGAACCCCACGGTGTCCAAAAAGGAGATGTGATTCTTTTGGCTTCTGTAGGAGCAGGGATGAATATCAACGCCGTGGTCTACCGCTGTAGTTAAAAGAATGTTTTCTTTCAAGTTTCAAATACGTCGTTTTTGTTTCAAACGATAAATTCAATGGCAAACAAATCTGCTAGATGCTGAGTGATTTTCTCTTTGACTTCCGTTACCGGTATTTTTTTACCCAATTCGGCTTGCATCGATGTCACGGCCTTTCCTTGAATTCCACAAGGAACGATGTGGTCAAAATAACCCAAATCCACATTTACATTTAACGCAAAACCGTGCATGCTTACCCAGCGACTGCTCCGGACCCCAAGGGCACAAATTTTGCGTGCAAAAGGAGTTCCAACATCAAACCAAACACCCGTTTCTCCAGGACTGCGCTCTGCTTTTAGTCCGTAATCACAAAGCGTCAAAAGAATGGCATCTTCCAAATAGCGAAGGTACTTGTGTATGTCTGTAAAAAAGTTTTCCAAATCAAAAATGGGGTAGCCCACGATTTGTCCCGGTCCGTGAAAAGTAATGTCACCACCTCGATTGCTTTTGTAAAAAGTCACGTCCTTTGCTTTCAATTCTTTTTCGCTGAGCAACAGGTTGTTGAGGTTTCCACTTTTTCCCAATGTGTAGACAGGGGGGTGTTCTACAAATAAAAAATAATTCGACGTACTTTGCTCAAGACCGTTTTTTCGGTTGTCTATTTTTACATCGATGATACTTTGAAACAGTCTGTCTTGGTAGTCCCAAGCCTCTTTGTAAGCAATGGACCCTAAATCTTGTAGCTGTACTTTTTTATTCATTATTTCTTTTAGTTAAAAAGGGACAAAAGCGAAGCGCTGAACGTTTTTATTCTCAAGCGCTGTTTCAAGTTTTCAATCAACCCTTCGTTTTACAAAGGTCTGAAAAAATTACGAATAACAAGCGCCTCTTTGTTGTGGTCTCGCTTAGATTAATGTATTTTTGTTCAGCAATTACTTAGCATGTCCATCGTTGTAAACCATCTTTCTAAATTTTACACCAATCAAAAAGCATTGGATTCCCTTTCTTTTTCTATTGAAAAAGGAGAGGTTGTTGGGTTTTTAGGACCGAACGGAGCCGGTAAATCCACCTTGATGAAATTGTTGACAGGCTATTTGCAAGCTTCGGAGGGAACTGCGAAAATTAACGGTTTGGATTGCAGCCAACAACGTATTTTAGCCCAAAAAAGCATTGGATACTTGCCAGAACACAATCCCTTGTACAAAGAAATGTACGTGAGAGAATACCTTCAATTTATTGCGGAAATTCACAAGGTCCCAAAAAAAGAAATCACTTCTACCCTTCAAAAGGTAGGCCTGATGTCAGAAGCACATAAAAAAATCCAACAATTGTCAAAAGGCTACCAACAACGCGTCGGAATTGCTGCGGCCATCTTGCACCAACCAGACGTTTTGATCTTGGACGAGCCGACCACGGGATTGGACCCCAATCAATTGGTGGAAATACGTACATTGATAAAAGAGATCGGAAAGGAAAAAACAGTGCTTTTTTCCACACATATTTTGCAGGAGGTTGAAGCAGTCTGCAACCGTGTGTTGGTTCTTCATAAAGGAAAGTTGGTTGCCGACAGGCAATTAAAAAGCCTCAAGGAAGGACAAGCCCAAATCATTGAAGTTACTTTTGATTTTCAACTTGAAAAACGTTTTTTCAAAGAGCTTTCTAGCTTGAAAGAGGCTGTCAATATTGGAGAAACTACTTGGGAGTTGACCTTTGAAACCGATGAAGACCAACGTGCTGAAGTATTTGATTTTGCTTTGAAAAAAGGCCTTAAGCTTCTCAGCTTGACATCAAAAAACAAAAGTTTGGACGCATTGTTTCAAGAACTAACTCAGTGACTAAGTAGTAAGGAACATGCACTTAATTTTTTAGAATGCTTGTTTTATACAAAAAGACGACACAGCTCTTATTGATCTACTTTCCACCGCGCGTTGGCAGAGACGTTTAAATCACTGTAAGTTTTATTTAAGTACTTGTAATAGCCTGCGATGCCTATCATAGCTGCATTGTCTGTTGTGTATTCAAATTTTGGAACATAACTCGTCCACCCAAGTGTTTTTTCCGTTGCTTTGAGACGCTTTCTTATTTCAGAATTGGCAGAGACGCCTCCAGCGATGGCTACCACTTTGATGCCAGTTGCTGCAACCGCATTTTTCAATTTGTCCATCAAAATGGTAACAATGGTATCTTGAATAGAAGCACAGAGATCGCAAAGGTTCTCCTCAACAAAAGAAGGGTTTTCTTTCTCCATTTTTTGAACAAAATACAAGATGCCTGTTTTCAAGCCGCTAAAGCTAAAATCTAGGGGGCCTACTTTGGGTTTTGTAAAAGAATAAGCTTTGGGGTTTCCAAGTTGTGCATATTTGTCAATTAAAGGTCCTCCTGGATAGGGTAGGTTGAGGATTTTTGCGGATTTGTCAAAAGCTTCTCCTACTGCATCATCGATAGTTTCTCCAAGCACTTCCATCTCAAAATAGTCAGTTACTTTTACAATCTGTGTATGCCCTCCACTGATGGTCAAACACAAAAAAGGGAACGTGGGTTTGGGGCAGTTTTCCGCTGCGATAAAATGAGCCAAGACATGTCCTTGCATGTGATTGATGTCCAGCAAAGGGACCCCGAGCGCCAAGGACAAAGATTTTGCAAAAGAGGTTCCTACCAAAAGAGAGCCCATCAATCCAGGTCCGCGTGTAAAAGCTATGGCGTTTACATCTTTTTTGTTGATATTTGCTTTCTGAATCGCTTGTGCTACAACAGGGACGATATTTTGTTGATGTGCCCGTGAAGCCAACTCAGGAACTACGCCTCCATAAGCTGCGTGGATTTTTTGATTGGCGACACAATTCGACAAGACCTTGTCGTTGCAAATGATTGCAGCACTGGTATCGTCACAAGAAGATTCAATCGCAAGAATGTATATTAGTTTTTTAGACATCAATAAAAATTTAGGCATCTTTTTTGCAAAGATGCTGCAAAGTTAAAGCTTATCAAACAAACTAGAAAAATACGGGTCAAAATTTTAGGAGGAAGCTTTTTGATTCTTTTGCTTCTCAGTACTTTTTTTTCCTTTTCAAGAGTGCAAACCAAATTAGGAAACTATGCCACTCGGGTTCTTAGAGAGCGGGCAGATGTTCAAATTACTGTCAAAAAAATTGACCTCTCTTATTTGGGACTCATAAAGTTGAATGAACTTTTGATCAAAGACCATCACAACGACACTTTGATTGCGGTTGCCAATATGCAAACATCCCTGCTCAGCCTCTACCATATTTTTCAAAAACAAGTATCTCTCGGGACGGTTGTTTTGGAAAATGGCAGGTTTAATTTGACCACCTACCCTGGCGAAAGACAAAACAACTTGACTGTTTTTTCAAATAAACTAAAACCCAATCAAAAAATAACAAGTCTCCCTTTTCAATTGACTTCGGATCAGATCCAGCTTCGTGGAATTGATGTTGAAATCTCAAATCAAAATAAAGAAAAGGATGCTTCCTTGGCATTTTATAAAAACATTCAAGGAGATTTGACAGAGTTTGAATTGAGAGGAAATGAGATTTCTGTAAATTTGAAAGCGCTGCAATTTATTGATAATCATGGATTGGAGATACAAGATTTTACGACAAGCTATCGCTACACTCCTTCCAAAATGCTTTTTAAACAGTTGCATTTGCAAACAGAAAGTTCTTTATTAAAAGCAGATATCACATTTGAATACGATCTCAAAGACTTGAAAGACTTTGTAAACAAAGTTCGTATTGATGCCTCTTTCCAAGAATCCAGTCTCTCTTTACAGGACCTCAATCGGTTGTATGCCGGATTTGGAGAAAGTGATGTCTTGCATTTTTCTACAAAGTGCAAGGGCACGCTCAACGATTTCAATTTGACCCAATTTGATCTGCAGTCCGACCAAAAACTGGTTGCTAAAGGAGATTTTCATTTTAAAAATAGTTTTCGAGGGGTCGCTGCTTTTTTCATGAAAGCAGATATGGAGCAGGTAGATTCCAACTATGGACAGTTGAAACGTATTCTGCCCAATTTATTAGGGAAAAACATACCCACCGAATTGAAAAAAATAGGAAATTTTACGCTGCAAGGTACAACGGAAATTGATAAAGCTCTTATCGATTTGGATTTGAACGTGATTTCAGACATGGGTAGTGCGTTTGCCTCATTAAAATTGAAAAATTTTGAAAACATTGACGAGGCCTCTTATGCGGGAATGGTGAAAATTTCAAATTTCAAATTGGGAAAATTTATAAACGACCCACTGATTGGAAAGATTTCTTTGGAAGGTTTGGTAAAAGGAAATGGTTTTACACTTGCCAATATGAATGCTTCTTTCGATGGAAAAGTCACCAAACATCAGTACAAGGGATACACCTATCAAAAAATCCGCGTCAAGGGGTTTTTTAAAAACAAACTATTCAACGGAAATCTTCAAGTGAACGACCCAAACATTCAATTGGATTTCAAAGGTTTGGCAGATTTTTCTTCTCGAGTTAATAAATTTGATTTTAAGGCCGCTATTGGGCATGCTAATTTCAACAAGTTGAATCTTTTCAAACGCGACAGCATTGCGGTTTTAAAAGGAGACATCCGTATGGATTTTAGCGGAAATACTTTGGACGAGCTTCAAGGCAATGTCAGGTTTTCAAATTCAAGTTACACCAACGAACATGAGTTTTTTGAATTCAAAGATTTCAACATATCCGCTTCCTTAGATGCGGGCATCAAAACCTTACAGGTGCAATCGAAAGACCTTGTAGACGGGCAGGTAAAAGGGGTTTTTAAGATGGCTGACATCAGCCCAATGCTCAAGAATGCTTTGGGGAGTATGTCTGCAAATTACAGCCCAGTGAAACTTAGTGTCAAAGGTCAATTTTTTGAATTTGATTTTCAAATACACAATGAAATAATCGCTGTATTTTTACCCCAAGTACACTTGGCTTCCAGCAGTGTGTTTAAAGGAAAAGTAATTGATGAAAACAAAGAAATAAAACTGCTTTTAAAAGCGCCTAAATTAAGAGCCTACAACACTATTTTGGACAGTGTTTACTTGCAAATTGACAATAAAAATCCGGTTTTAAACACGAATTTTACCATTGAGAAAGTAACAACACCGGGTTATACAGTGCGCAATCTGAATCTTTTGAACAAAACCCTAAACGATACGTTGTACTTCAGAGCCGATTTTACAGGTGGAAAAGAAAATAAGGAACGTTTTGACCTGTCGTTTTATTATGCTTTTGACGATGACAAAAATTCTGTAATTGGCTTTCAAAAATCAAAAATTCACTTTAAAGACAAAGATTGGTTCCTCAATAGCACCAACAACAAGGCAAACAAATTGATTTTTGATTTGCAAAAGCAGTACTTCAATTTCAAAGCCGTTGAATTTTCCTCTGGTGAGCAATCCATCAGTTTTGAAGGCAGCTTGAGAGAGGCGACGGCTAAAGATTTGAAAATCAATTTTGACAAGGTTAGTTTGGCTGCTATCAGTCCTAAAATAGACAGTCTTTCTTTGGAAGGTATTTTGAACGGAAAGCTGCATTTCAAACAAGAAAAAGGCGTCTACCAGCCCTATGGAAAAATGCGCATTGATGCATTTCGTATAAACGAGTCCTCACAAGGAGATTTGACTCTTGATTTACAAGCAGAAGATTCCTACAAAAAATACCGTGTAGATTTGCAATTGCTCAGCGATTCTTACAAAAAGTTAAACGCACAAGGGACTGTAGATTTGACTCCCAAAATACCGACAATCGATCTCTCCGTTGATTTGGATGCTTTTCAACTGAACGCCTTTAGTCCCTTGGGGAAAAATGTACTCTCCAATATCCGAGGTGTTGCCGATGGGCAGTTTCAAGTTTCAGGTCCATTGAGAAATCCAAATATGGATGGGTTATTGTCCTTGTCAGCGGCAGGATTGACCTTTCCTTATTTGAATGTAGATTACAATTTTATCGCTGCGCCAAAAATCCGTCTGAGCAAGCAATCTTTTGTATTTGATCGTTTGTTACTGCAAGACACCAAAGCAAACACACAAGGGGTTTTGACGGGGAGCATCCAACATACGGGCTTTAGAAATTGGCGATTGGACCTCAATCTAAGGTCAGATAAATTGCTGGTTTTAAATACTCAAGACAGCGAAAATGCAAGTTTCTATGGTACGGGGATCATTGATGGAGAAGCCAATGTCAAAGGAGTGACAAATGATTTGCAAATAGATGTCAAAGCAAAAACGCTTTCTGGTACCCGCTTTGTCATTCCTCTAAACGATGTAAAAACCATTCAGAATTCGGATTTGATACATTTCAAAACAGTTGAAAAAACAACTGAAATCGATCCCTTTTTTGACAAAGCTTCCCTCTTGAAAAAGATACAAGGGATTTCTTTGAACTTTGATTTGGATGTGACCAAAGCTGCAGAAGCTGAAATTGTGATTGACCGAATTTCTGGTAGCTCCCTCAAAGGAAATGGGACTGGAAATCTTTTGGTGGAAATTGATACCAAGGGAAAGTTCAATATGTTTGGAGATTTTTTGATTGAGAATGGGATTTATAATTTTGTGTACGGAGGGGTCATTAACAAACCCTTTGAAGTTAGAAAGGGAGGGGTTATTTCATGGGATGGAGATCCTTTCGGAGCTGATTTGAACTTGGAAGCCGTTCACCGAGTCAAAGCAAATCCAAAAATATTATTAGACAATTTAAACACCAATAGAAAGATTCCGATCGATTTGGTCACCAAAGTAGAAGGAAAACTATTCAATTCAACAGAGAAATTTGACATAGTCATTCCAAATTCAAGCTCTTTGGTCGCTTCGGAATTGGATTTTAAATTGAATGAAAATGACGACAATACGAAAATGAGGCAGTTCTTTTCCTTGCTGATTTCTAAAAGCTTTTTCAATGAAAACAATCTAGGGGCCAACCGGAATTCTGCCATTTCAGGGACCACTTCCGACATCATATCTGGAGCTTTGTCCGATATTTTTAACAAAAAAGGAGACAAGTTTCAAATCGATTTGGGCTATACATCAGGAGAAAAAAGTGATGTTGAAACTCAAAATATCGACGATCTAGTAGACATTTCTTTGGCAACCCAAATCAACGATCGTATTTTGATCAATGGAAAACTGGGAGTTCCTGTTGGGGCAAAAACACAGTCCACGATCATTGGAGAAGTGAAAGTAGAGTTTTTGGTTGACGAAGCAGGAAAGTTGCGCTGGACAATTTTCAACCGACAAAATGAGATTCAGTATTCTGAAGAAGAAGAAGGGTATACCCAGGGTCTTGGTTTGACCTATCAGATTGATTTTGACAACCTAAGAGAAATGTTTCAAAAATTGGGTCTGAAAGGGAAAAAAAGGAATACTTTTGAAAATAAAAGCACAAATTCCATCTCAGAGGATTTGATTTTGGTTGTTCCGACTCACTTGTAGGAGTGTCCTGTTAGGGGAGAGAAAACATTTTATAAGAGTTATTTAAGATCAAAGAAAAATAGATATTTACAGCATGAAAAAACACACATTAGTTGTATTGGCTGCCGGAATGGGGAGTCGTTATGGAGGGTTGAAACAATTGGACGCAATGTCGGATGAAGGAGATACCATCATAGATTTTTCTCTTTACGATGCCATAGATGCAGGGTTTTCGAAGGTGGTATTTATCATTCGAGAGGAATTCAAAGAACGCTTTGTTCAGAATTTTGATGAAAAATTAAAAGGTAAAATCGAAGTTGCTTATGTCTTTCAAGAGCTACACAAAATTCCTTCTGGTTATGAGGTGCATCCGGACAGAGTCAAGCCATGGGGGACAGGACACGCTACTTTAATGGCGCAAGAGGAGATTGCTGGTAATTTTTGTGTGATCAACGGAGATGACTTTTACAGCAGAGGTGCTTTTCAAACCATGACTCAAGAATTGGATTCTTTAGACGCAGATTCTTACGATATGTGTATGGTTGGCTACAATCTAAAAAACACACTTTCTGACAATGGTTTTGTTTCACGTGGTGAGTGTTTTGTAAACAATGCTAACGAATTGATAGAGATTACAGAGCGACTTCACATAGAAAGAGTTGGCGGTAAAATTCTACGTAAAGATGAAAGTGGAGCGCTGGTTTCAATGTCAGAAAACACCGTAGTATCGATGAATTTTTGGGGTTTTACGCCCAAATATTTAAAAGTTGTAGCAGAAGCGTTTCACCTTTTTTTAAAAGAAAGATCTTTTGAATTGAAAAGTGAATTTTTCATCCCTTCAGTTGTCAATAAAATTCTTGAATCCAAATTGGGCAAAGTCAAGGTTTTGACTTCTGATGCCAAATGGATGGGAGTGACCTATGCAGAAGACCGCGCTTCTGTCGTTCAAGAAGTGGCACGTTTGAAAAAAGAAGACATCTACCCTAAAAATTTATGGCACTAGTTTTAAAAAAAAGTGACAGTCCTCATTTATAAGAATGTTTTTTTAACAGTAAAAACGAATGAAGTGTCCTGAAAGAAACCTATTTTTATCAGGTTTTAAAAAGTCAGAAGATTTGATTTGTTTGTTTAGCGTCCTTTCATCCCTTTATTTATAGGGGAGAAACGACTGAAAACGTTTTCGTAAAAAAATAATTATATACGAGAACCAATTCAAATTAACAGTAATTTTATGCGATATTTGAACACATGAATACAAAACTAAAAAAGATAGCTGTCATGACATCCGGAGGAGACTCTCCTGGTATGAATGCGGCCATAAGAGCAGTCGTTAGAACGAGTGCATATTACGATGTAACCTGCATTGGTATTTACCAAGGCTACCAAGGAATGATCGAAGCTAACTTTGTTGAATTGAACGCCAGAAGTGTGCACAACATCATCAACAAAGGCGGCACCATGCTGCTGTCTGCCCGTTCTACGGAGTTTCGAACTCCAGAGGGCAGGGCGAAAGCACATGCCAATCTCATAGCAGAAGGCATCGAAGGCTTGATTGTTATTGGAGGAGACGGAACTTTTACAGGAGGAATGATTTTCAATCAAGAGTTCAATTTTCCAATCATTGGGATTCCTTGTACCATTGACAATGACATTTTCGGAACTCAGTACACCTTGGGTTATGATACAGCCCTCAATACAGTGGTAGAAGCTATTGACAAAATTAGAGATACGGCTTCTTCACACAACCGCTTGTTTTTTGTTGAAGTGATGGGTCGAGACTCCGGGTTTATTGCACTGAATGCAGGAATTGGAGCAGGAGCTGAAGAAATCCTAATACCGGAAGAAAACATCGGTTTGGACAAAATGTTAGAATCCTTGGTAAAAAGCAAGGAAGCTGGTAAAACATCAAGCATCGTAGTCGTTGCTGAAGGTGAAAAGACAGGAAAGAACACTTTTGAACTGGCAGAGTATGTGGAAGAAAACCTTCCAGAGTACGACGTACGTGTATCCGTACTTGGACACATGCAACGAGGAGGTGCTCCGAGCTGCTTTGACCGTGTATTGGCAAGTCGTTATGGTGTCAGCGCTGTAGAACTCCTATTGTCTGGAGCATCCAACTTGATGGTTGGTTTTGTGAACAACCAAATCCAATATACGGCACTAGACAAAGCGGTAAAAGAACACCACAACATCGATCAAGAATTGATGCGTGTGTCAGACATCATCTCAATATAAACAAAAACTAAATTAAATACAGGTAACATGATTAAAATTGGAATTAATGGATTCGGTAGAATTGGAAGGTTTGCTTTCAGGTCTGCAATGGCAAGAGAAAATGTACAAGTTGTTGGAATCAACGATTTGTTAGATGTAGATTATTTGGCATACATGCTTAAGTACGACTCTGTTCACGGAGCTTTTAACGGTACTGTTGAAGTAGTAGACGGAAAATTAATCGTCAACGGAAGTGAAATCCGCATCACTGCTGAGCGCAATCCAGTAGACTTAAAGTGGGACGAAGTAGGTGCTGAATACATAATTGAGTCTACCGGATTTTTTACGACAAAAGAAAAAGCAGCCTTGCACATTGAAGGAGGCGCCAAAAAAGTAGTGATCTCTGCACCATCACCCGATGCACCGATGTTTGTCATGGGCGTAAACAACCAAGAGTTGAAAGCAGACGATGCCATCTTTTCTAATGCATCTTGTACCACAAACTGTTTGTCACCGATTGCAAAAGTATTGAATGACAACTTTGGAATTTCAGAAGGGTTGATGACAACGGTTCATGCAGCTACTGCAACTCAAAAAACAGTTGACGGGCCTTCTATGAAAGATTGGAGAGGTGGACGTTCGGCATTGCACAACATCATTCCTTCCTCAACAGGAGCTGCAAAAGCAGTTGGAAAAGTAATTCCTGAATTGAATGGAAAATTAACAGGAATGGCATTCCGCATCCCTACAATGGATGTGTCTGTTGTTGATTTGACTGTGAAATTGGAAAAAGCAGCGAGCTACGAAGACATAAAAGCAGCGATGAAAAATGCTTCTGAAAACGAAATGGCGGGAGTCTTAGGATACACAGAAGATTTGGTAGTTTCTCAAGATTTTGTCGGAGATACAAGAACTTCTATTTTTGATGCCAATGCAGGAATTGCTTTGACTGACAACTTTGTAAAAGTGGTTGCATGGTACGACAATGAGATCGGATACTCTACAAAAATTGTTGATTTGATCGAATATTCTGCGTCTCTGTAAAGAAACGCTTTATTGTATATAAGATATCCCGTTTCGATTTCGAAACGGGATATTTTTTTGGCACACAGCTAGAAGTATAAACAGAACGGCGAGTTTGTTGATGCAATCCTTTGAGTGAAACCTTTCGGATGATTTTTTCTCAGTAAAAGAAAGAGATTGAGAAGTCTTTTAGAGGACAGCAATCATGGAGATTTCTACCCCTGCATTTTTTGGAAGTTTTGAAACGGCAACCGTTTCTCTTGCAGGCGCTTTGTCTTCATCAAAAAATTGTCCATACACTTCGTTGACGCTGCTGAAATCTTCCATGTCAACAATAAAAATTGAGGATTTTACTACTTGTTCGAATCCCATTCCAGCCGCTTTCAAGATAGCGCCTAGATTTTGCATGACTTGATGGGTCTCTGCCTTGATGTCGTCATGGATTTGAATTCCAGTACCCGAATCGATCGCGATTTGCCCAGAAATATACAAGGTTCCGTTGCTGAGAATGGCTTGGTTGTAAGGACCAATTGGTTCAGGAGCTTTGTTTGTTTTCACAACGTTTTTCATGAGATTTTCGATTTTAAAATCCAAGAGGAGAATTAGTCGATCAGGTCAATATGCCTGTCGTGGTAGCCCAACAAATACAGTACTCCATCCAGTCCAATGCTGGAAATCGAACTTTGCGCATTTTCTTTGACTTTCGGTTTGGCGTGAAAAGCAATTCCCAAGCCGGCCAAATCAATCATTGGCAAATCGTTTGCACCATCACCAACCGCAATCGTCTGATTGATATCGATGCCTTCTTTTTCGGCAATTTCTTTCAGGTATTCAGCCTTTTTATTTCCGTCTACGATTTCTCCGAGATAGCCCCCAGTTAAAACACCGTCTTTGATTTCTAGTTGGTTGGCATGCACATAGTCAATGCCTAGTTCTTTTTGGAGGTATTTTCCAAAATAGGTAAATCCTCCGGATAAAATGGCTGTTTTAAAACCGTAGCTTTTCAAAGTGGAAATCAATCGATGCGCTCCTTTGGTGATGGGCAGGTTTTCTGCAACTTCTTGCAGCACATCTTCGCTCAATCCTTTTAACAAGCTCATGCGTCTTTTAAAACTTTCGTTAAAATCAATTTCACCTTGCATGGCAGATTCGGTGATTGCTTTCACTTCGTCTCCCACACCGGCCAATTCTGCCAATTTGTCGATGACTTCTGCTTGAATCAGGGTAGAATCCATGTCAAAACAAACCAAGCGTCTGTTGCGTCGGAAAATATTGTCTTCTTGAAAAGCGATGTCAACATCCAAATCGTGAGAAATCTCCATAAGTTTTGCCGTCACATAGCTTTTGTCTTTGATCTCTCCTCGAACAGATAATTGGATAGAGGCTCTTTGGTATGCCTCTTTTTTCACCAAAGAAATACGACCTGTCAAGCGTTTGATCGCATCAATGTTCAAATTGATGTCAGAAATCACACTGGTCACTGCAGAGATTTGTTCGGCATCTAACTTTTCACCCAACAATGTGATGATATACCTGTTTTTACCTTGGGAGGATACCCATTCTTCGTATTCTTCGATGGAAACAGGCGTGAATTTAGCATTTATTCCCAATTCGTAGGATTTGAACAATAGGTCTTTCAAAACCGGTGCGGAACTCGAATTTTTCTTGATTTCAAACAAAATCCCCAAAGACAAAGTATTGTGGATGTTGGCCTGTCCGATGTCTAAAATTTTGGCACCGTATTCGGTCAATGCTTTTGTCAAACTCGAGGTAAGTCCCGGCTTGTCTTGTCCAGAAACATTCAGTAAAATGATCTCATTTTCCATGTCAATAGTGTATTTGTTTGCAGCTGTAAAATTGCTTAATCTTATTGGTAAAAAAAAATAATAAAGTCCTTTTTTCAGTTAAAATAAACGCCGGTCAGGTGCATTTCTTTTTTCCCATTTCAGGTCACTTAAGAAAGCCGATTTTACTCCGATAAAGAAATAATACGATGTCCTCCTGCCGAAGGGCACCCAATTGAAATTCAACTTCCAACTATCCAGATCTCTCGAAAAACGAAGTTGCGTGTAGGTGAATCCATGGTTTTTAATATCGTACCCTGAAGAGGCGCCCACCTTCCATTTGGGCGTCAGTTCAATGTCTCCTGAAAACATCAAAGTGTTGTTGGAAATTTCATCTTGTCGATTGCTGTTGGAATAGGTGCTGGAGTAGGACATTCGCAAGGACCACGGCATTGCATTTTCGTAAAGCGCTACTTCTTTGTCTTCCTTCACTTTCTCAGCTTTGTTTTCAGAATTGACGGCTTCTTGGTCGAGCGCATCTCGCTCGTCAAAATTACGTGTCAAATTTTTGCCAAATAGGTCTGTGTTTTGCACATTGTCCATGTTTGACTCCTCCTCTTTGTCCTCCGATTTGTTTTTTTTGAAGTCTTTGCTTGAGATTGAATAGCTCATGGTAAGGTTGGCTCGGGTCAATCGGAACAAACTACCGTTGTTGTGAATGTTAAAAGTGTTGTACCTCCTTCCATTGGCATTGAGGGCATAAGGATCTAAAGAAGCTCCCATGTTGACGCTTAGTTTTTTTCGAAACAATTGGGTCCCCGCACTCAGATTTACAGGGCTCCATCGCAAACTGTCTGCGGCAATGTTGTAGCTTGACGAAAGGTTCAAATTGTTTACTATTTTTATTTTTTTATCCTCTTTATCTTCAGATCCCTCTTTCGGGCGTACTTTGGCTTCCAAGTTGTTGGCGATTGAAAAGCCAATCGAATTGGAAAGATTTTTTGAAGGAGTTCCATAAATTCCATTGTCAAAAGCGGAGTACAATTTGACATCTTGTGGATCTGCACTTTGTTGTACTTCCTTGAAATAAAAACTAAAATCAGGTTTGTAATTATAGGAAATAGAGGGACGAATCGTGTGACGAATAGCTTTGAGTCGTTTTCCATTGAACTTAAACATCCCGTAGATATTTGTAGAAATAGAGACTCCTGCAGCATATTCTCGAAATGCCTTGAATCCATTCAAGGTGTCTGTTACAACCTCTTGAGCACCGGCATCGTAGTTTTTTTCAATCGACTTGAAGTACCAAGTTTCTTTAAAATTGATATTTGGCGACAAGGTAAAGTACTTTAGGAGCTTCATGTTTGTACTCAGCGATGCGGTGTGTTGCATCCCCGATTTCGCTTCGTCAAACATTTTTTTAGAAAAGAATTCGTCTTCAGTTGTGGTAATTCTGTTGTCTCCTCTCAAAGAATAATTCAAGCCGATCTTTTGAAGGGCATTTTTTTTGCTCCCCGACTTGGGTGCAAAAGGATAAATACGATTCATGTTCAACTGAAGTGAAGGCAAAGACATGCTGATGATTTCTGTATTGGTATTTTGAGAATGAGAAGCCGTCACGGACAAGTTAAATGGAGTGTCTACAAACTTTCTATAATACGAGATCGAGGAACTCAAGGTGTTCGTAAGCGTTTGGGAATTGTTCAATTGGTTCAAAGACTCCCGGTAATACTTGCTACTCCCTAGATTGACCGACGCAGAAAGCCTTGCATTTGGGTTGGATTTAGAATCTTGGGAATGTGACCAGCGGATGTTGAAATTTCTTCGCTTGCTATAGTCGTCAAATCCTTTGATGCCGTAAATCAAATTTTCAAGGCGAAAAGACATCCTTCCAGAATATTTGTAGCGTCTTTTATAAGAGGATTCTGTTCGAAATCCCCAACTGCTGTTCGAATAAAAATCGCCAAGAACTGTCAAATCAAAATAATCATTGCCCGCAAAATAATAGCCCCCATTTTGCAGAAAGAAGCCTTGGTTATTCGATTCTCCATAGGCAGGAACAATAAATCCGGAAGTTTTCGAAGTGGTCATTGGCAAATACCCAAAAGGCAGCACAATTGGAGTGGGCACATCTGCGATCACCAAATTTGTAGATCCTACAATGATTTTTTTATTAGGGACGATTTTGGCTTTTTTAGTCACCAAATAATAATCGGGATTCTTTTTGTCGGAGGTAGTGAATCGAATGTTTCTTACAAAAATTGTCGAATCGTTTACCTTTTTTGTCTTTTCGCCCAAGGTGATGATACCGTTTTGCGAGGTTTTCAATCCGTAGATCAGTGCTTTTTCTGTTTTGAAGTTGAAGACGATGGAGTCTTGCGTAGATTCTTCTCCTCCCTGTTTGAATTCTGGCAGCTGTGAATAGCTGCCGATGCTGTCTAAAATCCCTTTTGCTCGCAGTAAATTTTTATTGTAATCAATCGAGATGCTTCCTGCTTTGATGACGATGTCTTTGTAGAAGATTTCTGCACCGTCGTACAAAAGAATTGTTTTCCGAGCCACATCCTCCAAGATATAGTCTTTCGCGCTATGGCTAATGATGGCATCAATGGCCTCCTTTGCAGGCAAGATATCTGTTGCAATACTGTCTTTTTGAACCGGTTTTAAATTTGCAGAAGGAACTTCAAATTTGAGATTTCTGATTTCTGCAGAGGGGGTGGGGATAGGTTCTTCTTGTGCAACGGCCGTTTGGAGTCCAAAGCACAGGAAGCTGAAAATGAAAAGTATGTGGTTTAAATTTGTTCGCAATGCTTTATGTGCTATTTTTGTGCAAAGGGCCTTGTTGATTTTCAATGCCGATAAGATTTCAAAATTACTCAAAAAATGTTGACGAACTTGGCACAAACGCCTAAAATTAATAGCAAACTGCTTCAGGCGTTTGTTTGTTTGGCTTTTCTTCAGTTCTTTTTTACAAGCAACATCGCTTTTGCTCAAAAAAAAGTACACACCGTTGTGTTGGATGCGGGGCATGGAGGAAAAGATCCCGGTAAAATAGGTTTTCGCAAATACAAGGAAAAGGAAATTGCCCTGGACATTGTTCTCAGGGTGGGTGCTATCTTGGAGAAGAAAAAAGATTTCAAAGTCATTTATACCCGAAAAAAAGACAAATTTGTCGATTTGTGGGAACGAGGACGCATCGCCAACAAGGCGGATGCCGATTTATTCGTCTCGGTACATTGCAATGCTCACAATTCTCAGGCCTCTGGTTCCGAAACTTGGGTATTGGGATTACATGCCAACCAACGCAATTTTGAAGTGGCAAAAGCCGAGAATGAAGTAATTCTTTTGGAAGACAATTACCAAGAGAAATACCGTGGATTTGATCCCAATTCACCTCAATCGGTTATCGGACTCAACTTGGAACAGGAGGAGAATTTAGACAAGAGCCTTTCCTTAGCGACTGCAGTCCAAAACAATTTTAAAAACACTTTTAGAAGAACTGATCGGGGAGTGAAGCAAGCAGGTTTTGTAGTGTTGCATCAAACTTACATGCCGAGTGTTTTGATAGAGACGGGTTTTTTGACCAACAAAAAAGAAGGGGCTTACCTCCATTCTAAAAGAGGAAAAGCCGACATGGCCTCTGCCATTTCAAAAGCAATCATTACACACATACAAAACATCAAGGTAAACAACGTGCCCATTGTTGATGCATCGATGCAAGTTCCGGCAACAAAAAAACTTTCTACCGATGGCGTTTATTTCAAAGTTCAGATCGCTTCTGGGAAGTCAAAAGTAAGTACAGAAAGTTACAATTTCAAAGGTTTAAAAGGTGTGGAAAGAATTCTTGTTTCGGGCCTTTATAAATATTACATCGGAAAGACAGATAGCTATGAAAAGTGCAAACAACAATTAAAGATCGCTAAGAAAAAAGGCTATGTATCTGCATTTGTCACTGCTTTTAAAAATGGCATCAGAGTACCCGTTTCAGAAGTGATAAATTGAGCCAATAGTTTTTACTCACACAAATAATTAGTAAATTTGTTCCTTAAATTTTTGTCTATGATCCATATCTCAAGAGAATTCAAAACAGGTGTTTTTGTCATCGCCGTGATAGCACTTTTTATTTGGGGCTACAATTACCTCAAAGGACACAATCTGTTTGATGGACCTTCCAATACGTTCTTTACAGAATACAACAACGTACAAGGGCTCAATACTGCCAGCGTGGTTACTGTGAATGGTTATGAAGTTGGAAAGGTAGTGGACATCTCTTTCAATACGGCACCCGATAAAAAAGGAGCTTTGAAAGTAGAATTTAGTGTGGAGCACGATTTTGAGTTTTCAATAAACAGCATCGCTAAAATCTACAGTGCTAGTTTAATGGGCGGTAAATCCCTTGCCATTGTGCCTTCATACGAAGGAGAAAATGCCGTTCCTGGAGACTTCTTGAATGGAGAAATAGAATCGGATATTTTTTCATCAGTGGAGGAAAAACTAAATCCACTGCAAGCAAAATTAGAGAATGTAATTGTCAGTGCAGATTCTCTTTTGGTACATCTCAATACCGTGATTGATGACGAGTCGAAAATCCGTATCAAATCTACCATCAAAAATTTGGATCTGACCATGGCCAACCTTAATGAAATCACCAAACACGCTGATGAATTGCTAGTGCTCAACAAAGAAAATGTCACCCGGACCCTCCAAAACGTTGAAAAAATTACAGAAAACTTAGAAAGATTCTCCGACTCCTTGGCACAAGTCAATGTGCAGCTTTTGGCTCAAAAAATAGCAACGACGCTTCAGGGCATCGAAAGTTTGACAACTGGAATCAACAATGGAAAAGGAACCCTTGGAAAATTGATCAACGACGATGCGGTGTACGACAATCTGAACAATGCGACCAAAGAACTGGAAGCCTTGTTAAAAGATGTAAAGTTACATCCAAAGCGATTTGTCCATTTTTCGCTTTTTGGGAAGAAAGAAAAAGAATACCAAGATACGTTGTCAATGCCGTTGGAAAAGTAGGTAGGCAGGAGCCACCTAACTTTTTTTCAATAGCCATCCCAAAGTAAATATCGAAAAACAACAATTTGAACACTTAACTCCCAAGCCAAAAACGAATGACAATGCACTACATTCCCAACCTGCTTTTTGCAATTCTATGTACCGTTGGAATTGGTTTTTTTGTGAAAAATATTCAAAAACTTCGCCGCAACATTTTGATGGGGAAACCCGCAAGCCGAAACGATCGCTCCAAGGAACGATGGAAAAACATGTTTCGAATCGCACTAGGGCAATCAAAAATGGTGAGACGTCCAGTAGCGGGCATCTTACACTTGGTGGTTTACATCGGTTTTGTCATTATCAACATCGAAGTTCTAGAAATTATTTTAGACGGCCTACTTGGTACGCACCGACTTTTTTCCAGTTGGATTTCTTTTTATGGTTTTTTAATTGGCACCTTTGAAATTCTGGCAGTGCTGGTTTTGTTTGCTGTGGGCGTATTTTGGGCACGTAGAAATCTGGTAAAAGTCAAACGTTTCTGGAGCAAAGAGATGACCTCTTGGCCCAAAAGCGATGGGAACATCATCCTGTATTTTGAGGTGGTTTTGATGGGCTTGTTTTTGACCATGAATGCGACTGACCATTCCTTCCAGGCCATGGATGCGGGCAATCCAATCAGTCAATTCATAGCGCCTCTTTTTGCTTCTTTTTCGGAGAGTTCGCTTCATTTGATCGAAAGAACAGCTTGGTGGTTGCACATTTCGGGGATTCTACTCTTTTTGAATTACCTCTACTATTCCAAGCACCTTCACATCCTTTTGGCCTTTCCCAACACCTTTTACGCCAATTTGGAGGCCAAAGGGAAGTTTGAGAACAACAAAACAGTTCGCAAAGAAGTGAAAACCATGATGGATCCCAATGCAGATCCTTACGCCGTGCCTGAAGAGACTTCTGAACCAGAAAAGTTTGGTGCCAGTGATGTACAAGATCTCAATTGGGTTCAACTGATGAACGCCTATACGTGTACAGAATGTGGACGTTGTAGTACGGTTTGTCCTGCAAATCAAACAGGAAAAGAATTGTCTCCTAGGGCCATCATGATGAAAACACGAGATCGTTTGGAGGAAGTAGGAAAAAACACCGATGCCAACCAGGGAGTTTTCAAAGACGATGGCAAACAACTGCTCAAGGATTACATCAGTCCTGAAGAGCTTTGGGCATGTACCAGTTGCAATGCCTGTGTTGAAGAATGCCCTGTCAACATCGATCCCCTGTCCATCATCATGGACATGCGGCAATACCTGGTCATGGAAGAATCTGCAGCGCCTCAAGAACTCAATGCGATGATGTCCAATATCGAAAACAACGGCGCTCCTTGGCAATTCAATCAGCAGGACCGCTTGAATTGGAAAGAGGAATCTTGAAAACGCAGCAGCTGAACACGAAGGAACACCTTCAAACGACAATTAGAACAAACCTTACAGTTGTACTGTAACCTAACCAAGACACGATGAATGTACCAACAATGGCAGAAATGACGGCTCAAGGAAAACAACCCGAAGTACTTTTTTGGGTCGGCTGTGCGGGAAGTTTTGACGACAGAGCGAAGAAAGTAACCAAAGCATTTGTGCAAATTTTAAACCGTGCAAAAGTCGATTTTGCTGTCCTTGGAACCGAAGAAACCTGTACGGGGGATCCTGCAAAGCGTTCTGGAAATGAGTTTTTGTTTCAAATGCAAGCGATGACAAATATCGAAGTGCTGAATGCCTACGAGGTGAAAAAAATTGTCACAGCCTGTCCCCACTGCTTCAATACAATTAAAAATGAATACCCCGAATTGGGCGGTTCTTATGAGGTCATGCACCATACACAGTTTTTAAAATCGCTGCTATCAGATGGGCGCTTGACCATTGAAGGGGGGCAATACAAAGGAAAAAGAATCACCTTTCACGACCCTTGTTATTTGGGACGCGCCAACGAAGTATACGAAGCACCAAGAGATCTGATTCAAAAACTCGAAGTTGAATTGGTAGAGATGAAACGTTGCAAAAGCAATGGATTGTGTTGCGGAGCTGGAGGAGCACAAATGTTTAAAGATGCTGAAAAAGGCAATCAAGAAATCAATCTATTGCGCACCGAAGAAGCATTGCAAATCCAACCAGAGATCATTGCCACAGGCTGTCCATTCTGTAAAACGATGCTCACAGACGGCGTCAAAAACAAAGAGAAAGAGGGGAGTGTGGAAGTCATGGACATTGTTGAGATGATTGCCAATGCGCAAGATTTGTAGTGTTACAAATTTCGAATATCCACAATTTCACCATTTTTTAATAGTCCTCGTGTATCGAGTTCTAAGATTTTATTGGCGACAAATTCAGGGGAATACAATTTGTTTTCTTTTTTCAAGTCGACAAATCGTTGTGCATTTCTAAAGGCTGTTTTCGAAGCTTTTCTCAATGTGACTTGCATTTCCGTTTCTACAACTCCTGGATAGACAGCACTTATTTTTGCGCCATTCTCCAAGTGCTCTTGTTCCAGAGCCACCGTTTTGGTAAGCATGTCCAACCCTGCTTTCGAAGCACAATATCCCGTCCATCCGTCGTAGGGTTTTGCTGCAGCTCCTGAAGAGATGTTTAGCACTCTTTTGGAACAGTGGGTGTTTGCTAGCTTTTGGAGACATATGGCCGTCAAAATCATTGGAGCTGTCAAATTGGTGTGTAGGGTGTGTCGAATGGCTTCACTCGATTGCTGTTCGATAGTTGTGAGTGGTCCCAACGTACCTGCATTGTTGATTAAGACAAAGTTTTTTAGTTTATCAGTGTCTATAAGATCTAGGATGCCAGTGATGGCTTTGGAGGTTTCTGTGGTTTTTGACAAATCAGCAGAAATACATATGGGGTTTTTGGAATCGCTCACAAGCGATCTTGAAAGGGTGTAGACTTGGTAGCCATTTTGTACATAGAGTTCAGTCAAGGCTTTTCCAATGCCACTGCTCCCTCCTGTGATGATTGCGGTATTTTCCATTCAAGTAAGTGTCAAAAGGTCTTGTACAATTCTTCGTAGAGCGCTAAAGTTTCGTCCACAGTTTTGTCTACGTGGTAGGTTTTTAGAATTCTTTGGTATGCATTTTCTCCCATTTTAAGACGAAGATCCGCATCACCAGCTAGGCGAAGGATTCCTTCGGCAATCGCTTTTGGGCTTTTGTTTTTAACAATGATGCCACTTTTGGCATCAATCAATTCTGTACAGCCACCTGCATCGGTCATCACAATGGGTTTTTTAACACACATGGCTTCGCTGATGGCTCTTCCAAAGCCTTCGCTTGTGGATGTCTGTGCATAGATGTCTGCTCCTTTGATTAGGGAAATTGCGTCTTTTCGAGAGCCCAAAACGTGAATGTTGTCTTTGAGAGGGCTTTTTTCGATAAGGCTCAAAATTGCGGGTTTGTCACAATTATTCCCCATCAAGACAAAATGTATCTGTTGACTTTTTTTAAAGAAGTAAGTGCTTTTTACAAAGTATTTGACTCCTTTGACTCTGCGGTTGTTAGCAGCCATACAGACCACGATGGCAGCGGAGTCAATGCCTAATTTTGTGTAGTCAAATGGAAGCGCATCTTCAAACCAATTGGGATTGTAACCTTTGTAAATGCGTACGGCCTTTTCCTTTCGTTTTCCAAAAAGTTGTTTTTTGACGTGTTGGTAGACATATTGACTGTTGCAGATGATTTTGTCATTTCGTGCGCTCAGATAAGTGAGGTAGGAACTTGGGTCGTGCCAGTGCAAACTGGTAGAGCCCATGTAGGCAATTACTTTCACAGGAAGTCCTTTTGTTGCTAGGATGACATTGCGAGTGACTTTTCCATTGAACACATGAACGATGTGGAATCCGTTTTCAACGATGTAATCTCGTGTTCTTTGGATGTAGTCAAAATCCACTTTTGACTTCGGAGAATCCGCTACTATCCGAACGTTTTCTTTGGTAAATTCATTGCGAATTTCTTCTGAAAAGTCGGCAACTACGGTTAGATCAACACCCCTTTTTTTCAAGCCAATTAGCAATTCAAACTGGGCTTTGTGGTTGTTCGTGGTTCTCTTGTAGGATCCAATGGATATGATTTTCATGTGGTTTTCATGTTTTTCGTTTTGTTGTCCTTGCTTATTTGAAAAAAGCTTTTGATTTTTCCCAATAAAGTTCCATTTCTTGCAGGGACATGTCTGCGAGTTCTTTTCCTGATGTTTTGGAAGCGTTTTCTAAGTACTGAAAACGTTTGCTGAATTTTTGATTTGTTTTTTCCAAGGCGTTTTCAGGATTTATTTTGAGAAAGCGCGCGTAGTTGATCATTGAAAAGAGCAGGTCTCCAAATTCGGCTTCCATTCGGTCATGCTTTCCTTTTGTTACTTCTTCCTGAAATTCTTGTAGTTCTTCTTGTACTTTTTCCCAAACTTGCTCAGGGGCTTCCCAATCAAAACCGACACCCGATACCTTGTCTTGGATGCGGTTGGCTTTGATCATGGCAGGTAAAGATTTTGGTACTCCTTCCAAAACGGAGTTTCTTCCTTCTTTTAACTTGAGTTTTTCCCAGTTTTTTTTCACTTCCTCTTCGTCTGCAACGGTTGCATCTCCGTAAATATGAGGGTGTCTGTGAATTAATTTTTCAGCAATGCCTTTTGCAACATCTCCAATGTCAAAAGCCTTGGTTTCGGAACCGATTTTTGCGTAAAAAATAATATGGAGCAACAAGTCTCCCAATTCGTTTTTAACTTCTCCCAGATTGTTGTCTAAAATGGCATCCCCCAATTCATAGGTCTCTTCGATGGTCAAGTGCCGGAGGCTTTCCAAGGTTTGCTTTTTATCCCAAGGACATTTTTCACGCAATTCGTCCATGATGTCTAAGAGGGAGCTGAAAGCGGAGAGTTGTTGTTTACGTGAGTTCATGCGTGTTTTTTTAAGCAAAAACAATTAATTATTGCCAAACAATAATACATAAAAGAAGTCATTGTCTATTTTTTTTAAATAGTGATTTTGTAATTATGACATAGATTTGTCATCAGTAAATACATTCCATTCTTTTACAGGTGTTTGCCAATCTCCGTATTTACAAGTTAGATATTCGCTTGTAAGTTCAGGTGCTAAATAATTATGCCCTTGAAAGTTGATTTTTTTTTGCGGAGAACAGTATTTATAAGGAATTATTTGGGTTGTTTTTCCGACCCTGCAGTACGTATTTTTACCAATTCTTTTTCGAATAAATATTTCTAAACAAACCTTTCCTTTTATCAACCCAAATACTTTTTTATTTCGGATCTTTAGGATTCTAATGTCGTTTTCTTGAAAGAACTCATCACTATACTTAAACAGTTTTACACGTACTCTTAAGCCATTTTTTTTTATTGATTTGACTAGTTTTGAAAGAGAACGCTCTCCAGGATCAATAATGGATAAATCGACATCATCATCCCAAGGAAGCAATCTGTTTTCTCGAACAATTCCAAGCAGAGTTCCTCCGTCTAGCCAATAGTCCAAATTGTCTTTTTGAAGAATTTTACTAACGTTCTCCAATAACTGAAGGGCTTCAATATTGTTTTTTCCTTCAAGTGTAATGTCGTAAGCCATTATTTAACTGTTTCCACTTTTTTGTCTTCCTTTTCTTCCAGAGTTGCAAAGTCAAATTTAGCAGCCACCATAATATTGTACCACTGAATGACCTTTTTGATATTGGATGTATACACCCGTTCTTGGTCATAATCAGGAAGTATTTCTGAAAAGTAAGACTGCAATTTGGCATTGCTCTCTTTGTGACTAAGGGCAGCTTTGCCTTCTTCTTTCGCATGCATTGTCAAGAAAACCTCTCTCAATGGTTTTTCTTCGTCATAGGTGTAAATGGCAATGTCGTTTAAGACACTGATGTTTTGTGCTTGAGTCACGGGAAATTTCTTTTGATTTACCAAGGATTGCACTAAAAATCCCCCTTTGGATTGGTTGATGATACTGAAAAGACCAGGTTTTCCTGAAATGGCTATCGTTTTTGTAAGTCCCATTTATTTGATTTTTTTTAAGTTGTATTTCTTGTTTGTTACTTGTTCTTTAGTTCATTGCATTCCTGCATTACCGCTTTTTTGCATTTGGATACCGCATGCGATAATCCGCAGTCGTTTTTCCTTTGGAGATGTTATCCAACTTCTTTTTGAGCAAACGTTTTTTCAAAGAGGAGAGTTTGTCTGTAAAAAGAATGCCTTCAATGTGGTCGTATTCGTGTTGAAAAACTCTTGCAGCAAGCCCCTCCAAAACTTTTGTGTGTTTTTCAAAGTGTTCGTCTTGGTATTCTACCGTGATTTTTTCTTTTCGAAACACCTCTTCTCGAATGTCAGGAATGCTCAAGCAGCCTTCTTGAAAGCCCCATTCTTCTCCTTCTTCTTTTATAATTTTAGCATTGATAAATATGTGTTTGAAGTCTTTAAGGATGTTGCGCTCTTCTTGAGTCAAATCTTCGTCCTCTGCAAAGGGGGAGGCATCAATCAAAAACAAACGAATCGCCCTTCCTATTTGAGGCGCTGCCAATCCCACACCTTGTGCATTTTCCATGGTTGCCTTCATGTTGGCAAGCAATTGCTTCAATTCAGGATAGTTGCTGTCAATCTCTTTTCCTGCTTTTCTAAGAACGGAATCCCCATAGGCGACAATTGGTAAAATCATTTGCTAGGTGTTTTTGTTGTTTGCAAAAGTACGAAGTTTGCGCTTGTGGAGAAATTTATTTGCCCGCAATTTAACTTTTCATCACCGCCTCATTGCTGGTACAGATACGACTGCAAGATGAGAGTGGCACTGATTTCATCTACAAGCCCTTTGTTTTGACGCTTCTTTTTTGAAAGGCCGCTGTCAATCATCGACTGAAAAGCCATTTTGGACGTAAATCGCTCGTCTTCTCTACGGATCGGAATGTTTGGAAAATTCCCTTGCAATTTGTGTAGAAACTTCTGAATTATCGGTTCACTCTCACTGTCTGTATTGTTCATTTGTTTGGGCTTTCCAACCACAAAAAGTACGACTTCTTCCTTTTGAAGGTATTCTTTTAGAAAGACAATCAATTTTGATGTTTCTACAGTTGTCAAGCCAGAAGCAATGAGTTGCAAGTCGTCTGTCACCGCAATTCCGGTTCTTTTGATGCCGAAGTCAAGGGCTAAGATTTTGGACATGTCAGTTTCTTTTTTTTTGTAAAAATACAATTTCAAAGACTAATTTTTGGTTTAGAAATTGTTTTTGTGCTTTAATCTCACAACAAATCCCAGGATTTTTAGCTTAATCGTAGAATTGAATTTATATTTGTAGCATCAAAGTCGTTAGATTTGCTTTTTGCAGATCCCAATACAAATTCACATTTATGAAGATTATTATTTTAGCAGCAGGCATGGGTTCTCGCTTGGGGAATCCGTTTCCAAAACCATTGACACCCTTGAAAAACGGTCAAACCATAATGGGAAGGCAATTGAAGAACATTCAGAACTATTTTGACATCGACGATGTGACTACGGTTGTTGGATTTAAGAAAGACTTGATCATGGAGCGTTTTCCTGAAGTAAACTATGTATACAACCCTTTTTTTGACAGAACAAACACGTCAAAAAGCCTTCTAAAAGCCTTGAAAAAAAACAAAGGCAAGTCGATTTTATGGTTCAATGGAGACGTGGTTTTTGATGAAAAACTGCTTTCTCTTTTGCTCGAGGACATTCAAAACAACTGCTCTTTTATCTCCGTCAACACCGCAAGAGTAGCCGTTGAAGAGGTCAAATACACCTTGAAAAACGGTTTTGTTGATGCACTTTCCAAAGAAGTGAAAAATGGATTGGGAGAGGCAGTGGGAATTAATTTTATTTCCGCTAAAGATTTGGAACTGTTTATCAAACATCTTGAAAAATGTGACGACAACGATTATTTTGAAAAAGGATTGGAAACTGCAATATCAGAAGACGGGCTGCAGTTGAAAGTAGTGGACATCTCACGTTACAACTGTGTTGAAGTCGATTTCAAAGAAGACTTGCAAAATGCCAACGACATAATTTAGGTACAATGAAAGCTGTTCTTTTTTGTCAAAATCCCTATGCTTTTGGAATTCTACTTCCGATCATGGACGTGCTCAAAGAAGAGGGGGATTCCTATTTGTGGTATGTAAAAGCATCGATCGCTTCAAAATTCCCGTTCAAAGACGAAGCCCACACTTCCGATGTGAATCAAGTAGCTCAGTTCCAAAGCGACGCACTATTTGTTCCCGGAAACGAAGTTCCGTACGATGTAAGAGGCGTAAAAACGCAAATTTTTCACGGTTTTGCAGGCGAAAAAAAAGGGCATTTTAGGATTCGTCATTATTTTGATTTGTACCTAACCCAAGGGCCTTATTTTACCAATAGATTTGAAAAGCTAAAGGCCAAGCACAAAAATTTTGAAGTAGTAGAAACGGGTTGGCCCAAATTGGACGTGTATGGAAAAGAGCTCCACAAATACAGAGATGAAAAAAAGGCATTGTTAGAATTACACGCCGCAAAAAAAATAGTTTTGTACGCTCCCACATTTTCGCCGTCACTCACCTCTGCTCCTCTTTTATTTGAGGCTCTCCAAGAAATTGCAACAGACAACTCGTACCTGATCCTTATTAAATTTCACGATTTAATGGCGGTTGCATGGGTTGATGCCTATAAAAAATTAGCAGCAGCTACGCCCAACATTCGGTTTGAATCGGAGCGCAACATCATCAAGTTTTTACTGATGTCAGACATTCTTATCAGCGATACCTCGTCTGTTGTTTACGAATTTTTATTGTTAGACAAACCCGTCATTACCTTTCGAAACACCTCCCAGAACATTCGATGGGAAAACATTCAAGAGGCAGGAGCACTTCCTGCAAAACTTTCAGAAAATTTAACGGCCGATTCTTTTGCGAAAGAAAGATCTGCCATAGCAGAGCAGTACCATCCTTACAGAGATGGCAACGCTGCCTTGCGCATGGTAAATGCAACCAAAAAACACATCGCCATCCACGGAGTTCCTGAAAAGAGAAAATTGTCTTTTTTAAGACGTATGAAAATTCACAAAATTTTTGGAAAGTCACATGTTTAAAGAGGTGCTACAACAAGCTTTGAAAGCGTTGGAATTGTCAGGTACAATTTTATATCCTACCGATACGGTTTGGGGCTTGGGCTGTGATGCCACAGATCCTGTTGCGGTTGCAAAAATATACAAGATTAAAAACAGGGAAGAAAGCAAAAGTTTGATTCTTTTGGTCAGTTCTTTGCACATGTTGCAAAGGTACGTCAAAGCCATTCCTAAGGCAGCTTTGGAAGTTTTAGACAAAGCCCAAAATCCCACCACCATCATTTATCGAAACCCCGAAAGATTGGCGAAAAACACGATTGCTTCAGACCAAACAATTGCCATTCGCATTGTCAAAAGTGGCTTTTGCCATGAATTGATTCGTCGTTTTGACAAGCCCATTGTCTCCACTTCCGCAAATACCAGTGGCAAACCCACACCCAAATCCTTTTCAGAAATAAGTCCCGCTATTTTGGAGAGCGTAGATTATGTGGTAGCTTTGCATCAAAATCAAACAGCAGAAAAACCGTCCACAATCCTCAGGATTACAGAAGCGGGTGACATTGCGATTTTAAGAGAATAATACATGCAACAACCAAATTACAAAGAAGCACTTCGTGCTGAAATATTCAACTACATTTCCAAAGCATCTGTTGCCTTGCAGACAGAAAGCTATGTCATAGGAGGTTTTGTACGTGACTACATCTTGCAAAGACAAACCGCCACAGACGTTGATATCGTCTCAGTAGGCAGTGGCATCGAATTGGCCCAAAAGGTTGCGGCACTCCTTCCCAACCAACCCAAAGTCCAAGTTTTTAAGACCTATGGAACTGCCATGTTGCGCTATGAAGACCTGGAAGTGGAATTTGTAGGGGCTCGAAAAGAGTCTTATGCTTCGGACAGCAGAAACCCAACCGTCAGTTCGGGAACCTTGCAGGACGACCAAAACCGAAGAGACTTTTCAATCAACGCTTTGGCATTGAGTTTGCAACCCGACAGCTATGGACAGTTATTGGATCCTTTTGATGGTTTGCAAGCGATAGAAGACAAAATATTGGTTACCCCTTCGTCTCCAGACATTACTTTTTCTGACGATCCACTTCGCATGCTGAGAGGCATCCGATTTGCCAGTCAATTGAATTTTCAAATTGATGCTGCCTGTCTGGCCTCCATCGCCAAAAATTGTGATCGCATCCAGATCATTACCAACGAGCGTATTGTAACGGAGTTGCATAAAATAATTCTTTCTGAGAAACCTTCTGCCGGTTTCTTGCTTTTAGAACAAGTTGGATTGTTGTCAAAGATTCTTCCCGAATTGACAGATCTTAAGGGAGTTGACGAACAGCAAGGACAGAAACACAAAGATAATTTCTACCACACACTTGAAGTGCTAGACAACATCGCTGCAAACACCGATGATCTCTGGTTGCGTTGGGCAGCACTGTTACACGACATCGGCAAAGCTCCAACCAAAAAATTTGACAAAAAAAATGGATGGACGTTTCACGGACATGAGTTTTTAGGTGCGAAAATGGTTTACAAACTGTTCAAACGTTTGAAAATGCCATTGAATACAAAAATGAAATTTGTTCAGAAGTTGGTGCTTTTGAGTTCTAGGCCTATCGTTTTGGCGTCCGATGTAACCGATTCGGCTGTCCGTCGACTGATCTTTGATGCGGGCGATGATTTGGACAGTTTGATGACACTGTGCGAAGCAGACATTACGACCAAAAACCACCTCAAATTTAAAAAGTACCACCGCAATTTTAAAAAGGTACGTGAAAAGGTCAAAGAAGTAGAAGCAAGGGATCACATCCGTAATTTTGAACCTCCGATTTCAGGAGCGCTCATTATGGAAACTTTTCAGTTGAAACCCTGCCGAGAAATCGGACAAATCAAAGAAGTCATCAAAGAAGCCATTTTGGAAGGACAAATCCCGAATGAATACGAGCCGGCTTACGAATTGATGTTGGCTTGTGCAGCCAAATTGGGATTCAAAATAGAAGCTTAATTTTCCTGGTTTTAGGAGCAAAGCGCATCGATTTTCTTCGAACAATTTTTCCAGGAATGCGAAAGCACACTAGCACGCGTATTGGTCTTTAAATCAGCTGCTTCTGTGATCAATTTCATGACGTCTCTGAAATGAGCATCGGGTTCGAAGAGAAAACCGTTTTCGCCGTGTTGTATGATGTCTGGACAAAATCCAGTCCTGGAGGCAATCGGCACACAGTTGGAAAGCATGGCTTCAAGAACGGGTACGGGACCCCCTTCTAATAGGGACGCCGACACAAAAAAGTCAATTTCTGAATACAGTTTTGGATAAGTTTCATAGGGAGGATTGTCGAGATAAGTAAAGTTGGGAAAACGAATCAATTCCTCGAAGCGCTCGTAGTTTTTCCAGTTTTTTCCAATCAGCGTGAATTTCTTTTCAGGCATGTTTTTGACAAGGTCAAAAATCAAATTAGGATTTTTTCGTTCGCTATACGCAGCACAAAAACCTATGCGTCCTTCTTTACGTTCGTGTTCGTAAAAGGTTTCTGGGCATGCGGCGATGTGAAGGACTTCAATTTTTTCTATGTTGACCCCGATTTTAACTAGCTGCTTTTTGGTTGTACTGTTCAAACAAACAACTTTGTGGGCTTTGTTCAAACACCACGCGATGTGTGTTTTTGAATAGGAACGTGTCCAGTGTGCATGCGTGTACATCACTATGTTTTTTCGATTCAGGAGGAATGGATTGTGGCGCATTGCACGGCAAAAATAATTTGGAAAAATAAAAAAGTAGGCATCTGATTGGGGGATGTCCCTCAGTTTGGCATGAAAATAAGGCTGGGAATTGAGTTGAGAATAGTTGGAGAGGCGTCTGACTTGGGCGCCAAAAATCCATTTTTTATCTGCTTCACGAGCCACATAAGTTATGGATTTTATCTCCTTGGGAGGTTTTTCAAATAAGAGCCACGCATTGAAAGCAGCGATGCGGTACTTCCATTTAAAAATCAGCACAAACATAATTTTTTCAATCATTTTATGGGGGAGGGGTATGGAAATTTCGTTTTAAAATTGTTTACATCGTTTGCATGTTGACAAGGTTGTAATAAGCACCTTTTGTTTTCAACAATTCGGTATGGTTTCCTTGTTCGATGATTTCACCCTTTTTCAAGACCACAATCAAATCTGCTTTTTGGATGGTTGACAAGCGGTGCGCAATGACGAAAGACGTTCTGTTTTTCATCATTTTTTCTAATGCGCCTTGCACCAACTGTTCTGATTCGGTATCCAATGCAGAGGTTGCTTCATCTAGGATCATGATAGGAGGGTTTTTGAGAACTGCTCTTGCGATGCTCAAGCGCTGTTTCTGTCCTCCCGATAGTTTGTTGCCGCCATCCCCAATATTGGTTTGGTACTGTGCTGCAAGGTCTTTGATGAATTCGTGGGCATTTGCAATTTTTGCAGCTTCGACGATTTCAGCCTCCGAGGATTTTTCTGTCCCCAACGAGAGGTTTTCAGCAACACTGTCGTTGAACAAGATGGAGTCTTGGGTGACAATTCCCATCAAGTCTCTCAACGACTTTTTAGTCATGTTACGGATGTCTGTACCGTCAATAGAAATACTTCCTTCATTGACATCGTAAAAACGCGTAATCAAATTTGCCAATGTAGATTTTCCACTTCCAGATTGTCCGACCAAAGCCACTGTTTGTCCTTTTGGAATGGTCAAAGAGAAATTTTTTAACACATAATCTTCCTTGTATTTGAAAGAGATGTTGTCAAAGACAATTTCTTTGTCAAAGCTTGTTTTGGACGTTGGATTCTCAACCTCTTTGATGCTGTTTTCGGTTTCTAAAATTTCTAAGATGCGTTCTGCAGAAGCACCTCCTTTTTGAATTTTTGAAAAGGCTCCTGAAATTGATTTTACAGGCGCCAATACCGAGTAAAAAAGCCCGATATACGTAAAGAAAGTAGGGGCGTCCAAATTGCTGTTGTTGGACAGTACCAAGTTGCCGCCGTACCAAAGGATTGCAATGATGGTGAGTGCTCCTAAAAATTCGCTTGTCGGAGATGCCAAGGCTTGTCTTTGGGTCACTTTCACCATCAGTCTGGCATAGTTACTTGTCGAAGCCAAAAATCTATTTTTGATCTTGTCTTCGGCATTGAATCCTTTGATGACACGAAGCCCAGTAAGAGTTTCTTCTACAAAAGATAAAAAGCGTCCGCCTTCTTTTTGGGCTTTCATAGAATTGGATTTTAACTTTTTGCCAATAGAAGAGATGATCAAACCAGAAACAGGCAACATGATAAAAACAAATAGAGTTAGCTTGGCACTCATCGAAAACATCATCAGCAAGGTGATGCAGATCGTGATAGGATCTCTAAAAATCGTTTCTAAGGTCGATAAAAAAGACACTCTTACTGCCTGTACATCTAACGTCATCCGAGACATCAAATCTCCTTTTCTTTTTTCAGAAAAATAAGAGATGGGCAATTCAATGATTTTGCTGTACAAGGCATTTTGCAAATCTCGAACGATGCCATTGTTGATGTATGCCAATTCGAAAGTTGCCAAATACCGGAACAAATTTTTAAAGAAAAACAAGCCGATACAGACTGCGCAAATTACGCCCAAAGTAGCCAAGACTCCGTTGGATTCAACATGTTGGGTGATCTCGTAGTAAAAACTGTCTTTTAAAAAGTCAAAACTCTTTGCAATTCCCTCGTATATAGGCTTGCCATAGGTCTTTGTATCCGTTTTGAAAAGGATGGCCAATACAGGCAAAAAAGAAAGCACAGTCAAAATATTAAAAATGGCATAGAGCACATTGAACAAACCACTCAGCCAAGCGTGTTTGATAAAAGGACGTGCAAAGTTTAATATTTTTTTAAAATGATTCATTTCGTTTTTTTATAGAGATAATTCTGAGATGATTCGTTGTATTTTTTCATCCAAAGCACGTTCTGTTTCCGTTGCACTTTCTATGGAGTCCAACGCAGTATTCACACTGAAGTAGAATTTTATTTTTGGTTCGGTGCCACTCGGCCTTGCGGCTACACGGGTACCTTGTTCGGTTGTAAAAATCAATACATTGGATTTCGGTAGGTCAATGACACTTGCTTCTCCTGTGATCAAGTTCTGTATGGTTGCTGCTTGGTAGTCAGCGACGTACTCAACCCTTTCACCATCAATATGTGTATAAGGTTTGTCTCTTAGAGCAGCCATCATCTGTTTGATTTGAGCGGCTCCGTCCATTCCTTTTTTGGTGATGGAAATCAAATGCTCCTTGTAAAAACCGTGTTGGACATAAAGCTTGACCAATTCTTTGTAAAAAGAGCTGCCGTTTGCTTTTGCATCGGTAGCAATTTCGCAAGCCAACAGGGCAGAGGTAATGGCATCTTTGTCTCTTACAAAATCACCGACCATAAACCCAAAACTCTCTTCTCCACCGCCAATAAACTCCAATTCGGGAAAGTCCACAATCATTTTGGCAATCCATTTGAATCCGGTCAAGCAAATTTTAGTTTCCACACCATAGCTGTTTGCAATGGCAGAAACCATGTCCGTAGATACTATGGTCGTACCGACAAATTGCTTTCCATCCAAACGGCCTTCTTGCTGCCATTTTTTGACCAAAAAGTCAATCATTAAGACCATGGTTTGGTTTCCGTTCAAGAGTTTGATCTTTCCGTCCAAGTCTCGTACTGCGATTCCTACACGATCGCTGTCTGGATCTGTTCCGATGACGATGTCAGCAGTTACTTTTTCTGCCAATTCGGTTGCCATCTTCAAGGCAGCAGGCTCTTCAGGGTTTGGGGAGTCGACTGTCGGGAAATTTCCGTTCGGTACGCGTTGCTCTTCCACAATGTGTACATTCTGATACCCTGCTTTTTCCAAAGTTTCCGGCATGGCTGTAATGGAAGTTCCGTGCAAAGAAGTAAAAACAATACAGAGATCATCTCTGTTTGTCAATTCCAAACTTCCGTTGGCCACACAGGCGTCTGTAAATGAAGCATCCACCTCTTTTCCGATGTATTCCAACAATGCTGGATTGGCATCAAATTTAATTTCAGAAAAATCCAATCGGTTTACTTCTGCGATGATTCCGCTGTCGTGGGGTGGGACAATTTGACCCCCGTCAGACCAATAGACTTTGTAGCCATTGTATTCAGGTGGGTTGTGTGAGGCTGTCAAGACAATTCCCGCATCACATGACAAGTGGTTCACGGCAAAGGACAAAGCAGGTGTGGTGCGCAAGGCCTCAAAAAGGTAGACTTGAATTCCGTTGGCGGTAAGTACATCCGCCACCACTTTTGCCAACGTGTCGCTTTGGTGTCTGCAATCGTAGGCAATGGCCACACTGCAGTCTTTGTTTGGAACGTTTTTTAGTAAGTAATTGGAAAGCCCTTGGGTGGCTTTTCCAAGTGTGTATTTGTTGATGCGGTTGGTGCCTGCACCCATCAAACCACGTATGCCTCCTGTTCCAAACTCAAGGTCTTTGTAAAAACTGTCCAACAGTACATCGGGGTTGCTCTCTAAAAGTGTCTTGACCGCTGTTTGTGTCTCCGTATCGAAGGTAGGCGATAGCCACTTTTGGGCTGTTTCGTTGCTTTGAAGGGTACTCATAGTATTTTTTTTAGTTTATGCAAAAGTAAAAGATTCTAGGTAACAGAAGCCTGTTATTGTTGAAATAATCAACGCTGTTTTTACAGGATCTCTTGTATTGTTTTATAGTTTTTAGTTTTCTTTTTACTGCGCAAGACCAATTCTCCAAGAAAACCCGCTAAAAAGAGCTGTGTTCCTAGAACCATACAAGTCAAGGCTATGTAAAAAAAGGGGTTGTCTGTGACCAATGGGGCAGGTTTTTGCAAGTAAAAAACAGCGATCAATTTAGAGGCACCCATGTACATGGTCGCGATCAAACCAAACAAAAAAGCAAGCGTGCCAGCAAAGCCAAAAAGGTACATGGGACGTTTCCCAAATCGACTGACAAACCAAAGGGTCAATAGGTCTAAAAAACCATTGACAAAGCGTTCCATACCAAATTTAGTCTCTCCGTATTTTCGGGCTTGGTGTTGCACCACTTGTTCTGCGATTTTTTCAAAACCCGCATTTTTCGCTAGCAAGGGAATGTATCGGTGCATTTCTCCTTCCACATCAATTGCTTTGACGACTTTGATATCAAAGGCTTTGAGTCCACAATTGAAGTCGTTCAAGGAGATTCCAGAAACTTTTCGAGCCGCCCAATTGAACAATTTGGAAGGGATGTTTTTGCGAATTTTGGAATCGAAGCGTTTCTTTTTCCAACCGCTCACCAAGTCGTATTTTTCAGTGACAATCTTTTGGTACAGTGCGGGGATTTCATCTGGAGCGTCCTGTAAATCTGCATCCATGGTAATAACTACATTTCCTTTGACTTCTTTGAAGCCCGCGTGTAAAGCTTGGGATTTTCCGTAATTTCTCGAAAACCGAAGGGCTTTGACACAGGGGTTTGCAGCACTTAGTTTTTCAATGATATCCCAGGACTTGTCCGTACTACCGTCGTCGATAAACAAAATCTCATAGCGGTAGTTTTCTGCATGCATCACCCGAACAATCCAATCGTGCAATTCTTGCAACGATTCTTCTTCGTTTAAAAGGGGGATGACTACGGAAAGGTCTGTGTGGAATTCCAAATTAAAAAAGAATTAAGCTTCCTTTGTGTTTTTCAGGATGGCTCCTGTGATGGCGGAAATGACAAACCCAATAAAAGCACTTGCAACCAAACCAATGGCAGAAGAAATAAAGGGTCCTTTTAGTTTTTCACCGATCTGAGCAGCCAATTCAATTTCTTGTTCAGTCATTCCTTTGTTGAACATGTCTTCTTGCTGTTGTAAAAGAATTTGATTCATAAAGTCAGGTTCAATAAAGGTCATAAACAGTTGGTTGTAAACAATCGAAATCACAGCGCTTACCAAGGCAATTCCCACCCCGACTTTTGCCGCTTCACCAAAAGACAAATACCCTTCGTTAGCAGCTTTGAATTTTTTAATTCCTACTACAATGAAAGCAGCGATCAACGCAAAGCTCAGCGTACCGTATATAGGTTTTGGACTCAGGTGGTCTCCCAAAGCATATTGAATGATGCTGATGAGGATGGAAGTTCCTCCCAATAACAATCCGTAACATTTTACAATTTCTTTGCTTCCAATCGATTGATTTTCCATTTGTTTTTTTGTAAGAACAAACAAATATACTTAATTCCGACCAAGTGTAGAAATTTAATTGACAGATAAACCCTTTTTAAATCGGAGAAATACAGCGTAATCTAAAGTGAGCTCTCCGTTCGAAAGCTAGCTTTTAAAACAGCGGTTTTTTCAATCTATAATGTGCTATATTTGCAGCGAATTACAACCTACAAAAAAATGGCAGTAGCACACAAATCAAAGATCGAATTTGAAATAGGATTGGACGAAAACAAGGTTCCAGAAACGATTTCTTGGATTGCAGAAGACGGAGGTGTCGACAAAGCGGAGAGCAAAGCCGTTCTCTTGTCCATATGGGACTCCAAAAAGAAAGACACCCTTCGCATCGATTTGTGGACAAAAGACATGCCTGTAGACGAGATGAAGCAATTTTTTCACCAAACTTTGGTCTCCATGAGCCATAGCTTTGAAAGAGCCACCAACGACGAAAAGATGGGGGCAACCATGCGAGATTTCTGTGACTATTTTGCCGAAAAACTAGAACTTCAGAAATAAATTTTTCTAGAGAAGGGTTATTTTTTTAGCAACCTTCTGCAATAGGCTGACATCGGGACATGCATTCAGGCATTCTTGAATTGTTTTGTCCGAAGTGGGGTAGGTCATTTCCCCAGCGATTTCTGATAAAGGAAGGAGCACAAACTTTCGTTCGAGCATTCGGGGATGTGGCAGTGTCAATACAGTAGTTTCAAAGATTTTGTTTTCATACAAAAGCAAGTCGATGTCAATCGTCCGGTCTTGGTATCCTTTTTTATGGCCACGTGTTCTTCCCAAAATCAATTCCAATTCCAAAAGTTTTTCCAAAAACTCCGTTGCTTTGAACTGCGTGGCGACTTCTATGCAAAGGTTGTAAAAAGGAAGTCCATCAAAACCCCATGCGGGAGACTCGTAGAGCGAAGAAATTTTTTTGACATCGCCAAGTGTTTTATCAATGGCACGCACTGCCAACTGTAAGTTGTCAAATTTGTTGTCCAAGTTGCTGCCCAAGGACAGAAATGTATTTTGTGTAGCTTTTGTCATTTTTAAATAGGGATGTCTGGCAACGATGTCAAGGCATTGCGACACAAAGAAACAAAAGAAAATGTTATATTTGTGATCAATCTCCAATCAAATTATATGAATTTTCTAAGAAACCTATTTGCGTCTATTTTGGGCTTTTTTATAGCTATTTTTCTTCTCATCGCAGTTTTTGCAGGAATTGCTGTTGCAGTCAATGATACTCCGCAAATAGTTGTGTCTGAAAAATCGGTTTTGAAAATTCAATTGGATACCCAAATCAAAGATTATGCGCCCAAAGACGACAACCCATTGACAGTAGTTTTGGGAACTTTGGACAAGGTCACGGGACTGAACACTCTTTTAGAGGCGATTGAAAATGCGAAAAACGACGAAAAAATTTTGGGCATCAGTATCGAAACAAAAAGTTTGCAAGGAGGTATTTCCCAACTCACAGCCATTCGCAGTGCTTTGGAAGATTTCAAAACCACTGGAAAATTTGTCATGGCCTACGCCGATGTATACGGTCAAAAAGAATATTATTTGAGTTCTGTGGCGGACTCCTTGTTTTTAAGTCCGATTGGGCAGATTGAATTCAAAGGCTTGGCTTCCGAAATTTTATTTTTTAAAGATTTTCAAGACAAATACGGCGTAAAGATGGAGGTCATTCGCCACGGAAAATACAAAAGTGCGGTAGAGCCGTTTTTGGAAAATAAAATGAGCAAAGCAAATAGAAAACAAATTCAATCTTTGTTGCAGTCGCTTTGGTCAGCCCTTGTCCAAGACATCTCCTTGTCGCGGAGTTTGTCCGTAGAAACCTTGAATGAGATTGCAGACCTTTCCAAAGGGAGAGCAGCAGACATGGCTGTGGAGAACAAACTCGCAGATGCTGCTTTGTACCGAGATGCCTATGATGAAAAACTAAAAGCCTTGGCGCAAACAGAAAATCTAAACACCCTCAATTTGATGGACTACATCCAATCGAGAAGTGGGCGTGTTTTCAATCCGGCTACTGAAAGAATCGCGGTAGTTTATGCGCAAGGAGACATACAGTACGGCAAAGGTGATGAAAACTACATCGGTCAAGAGCTGATGGTCAAAGCGTTGGAGCAAGCCTGTAGCGATAAAAAAGTAAAAGCTGTGGTTTTGAGAGTCAATTCTCCCGGAGGGAGTGCTTTGGCGTCAGATTTGATCTGGAGGGCCATGGAGTTGACCAAAGCTGAAAAACCCTTGGTAGTTTCTATGGGTGACCTCGCTGCTTCTGGAGGGTATTACATCGCTTGCAATGCCGATAAAATTGTGGCGGAACCAACCACGATTACTGGATCCATTGGCGTTTTTGGAATGTTGCCAAACATCAGTCAGCTTACAGATAAAATGGGTGTTTATTCAGAAAAAGTAGCCACAAATTCTCCTGCCAGCTACAGTCCTTTTCACCCCATAGACGCCTCTTTTTACGCCTTGACCAAAGAAGGAGTTGACAACATCTACAAGACCTTTGTCGGAAAAGTGGCCAAAGGAAGAAACATGACGTTTGATGAGGTACATGAAGTCGCCCAAGGGCGTGTTTGGTCAGGGGCACAAGCTCTGGAGCAAGGTTTGGTGGACGAGTTGGGAGGGTTGGACCGAGCGGTAGCATTGGCTGCTTCCTTAGCAGAAGTAAAGACCTACAAAGTCAAAAATTATCCTTCTTACAAAAAAGAATTGAGTGAGGTCTTTGAAAGTATGCCTTTTCTGAGAAGCAAAGAAGGGTTCTTGAAAGATTGGGTTGGAGATGCCAATTTCTCACTGTTTCAGAAAATTCACAACTTGAGAAATGTCCAAGGAATCCAAGCAAGAATGCCTTTTGTGTTGGACATCAACTAAACATCGTTTTTGAATCGGTTTTTTAGAAATAAAGAACACGTATTTTATAGACATTCCTTTGTTCCTGAGCGTGTCATTTTACCTTACAAATAAAAACATGAAGATAGATTTGAATTGCGATGTCGGAGAAACCTACTTCGATCGTTTGGTCGGAAAAGATGCCCAACTTATGCCTTTGATCAGCTCTTGCAATATCGCCTGTGGATTTCACGGAGGCGATCCCAAAACCATTGAAAACACCCTTTTTTTGGCAGCCAAATACCAAGTACAGGTGGGCGCACATCCTTCCTTTCCAGACATCGAAAATTTTGGACGCACATACATGCGCCTTTCTTCAGAGGAATTGAAAGCCTGTTTGCGGTATCAAATCGCTGCCTTGCAAGGAATGGCAAAGCTTCAGGGAGTTCGTTTGGCACATGTCAAACCTCATGGCGCCCTTTACAATGCCGCGGCGGTTGATTTTGACCTCGCCGTTCAGATCGCTGAAGTCATTCAGGAATTTGATTTGTTGTTTGTCGGTATGGCACAATCCGAGATGGAAAAAGCAGCGCAGCATGTGCAAATCCCTTTTGTAAGAGAAGCTTTTGCAGACAGGTCCTATACAAATCAAGGCACTCTGCTACCTCGAGACCAACCGAATGCAGTACTCACCGATCTTTCTTTGGTGGTCGAACAAAGCTTGAATATCATGCAGAAGGGGCGGGTTGTTTCCTCAAACAACGGCGAGGTTCCCATTGTTGCAGATACCCTATGTGTACATGGAGACACTAAAAATGCGCTGGAATTGTTGATGGCTTTGCGGGCTGCTTTTGAAAACCATGGAATTCGTGTAAAAGCTTTTTCACAATGATTGGATATCAGAATTTTGGTGATGCAGCCATCTTGCTCACTTTTGGAGAGGTGTACACAGAAAAAATACAGCTTGAAGTCAGGGCCTGGGCAGCACACCTAAGAAAAGCGAACATATCTTATATTACAGATTTGATTCCTGCCTACACGACACTGACTATTTTGTACAATCCTTCAGAAATTTCATACCAGGAGTTGCTTGGTGTTTTAAAAAGTATGGAAGTTGATCCGGGAGCAATAGTTCCGGGACGAGTGGTCAAAATTCCGGTTTGTTACGATCCTGTTTTTGGCATTGACATGCAGCACGTTGAAGCACATACTGGTTTGAGTGCTTCCCAAATCATCCGCTTGCATACCGAACAGTCCTACCGCGTTTCTATGTTGGGTTTTACGCCTGGTTTTTTTTATTTGGCAGGAATGGACAAACGTCTTTTTTGCCCTCGGAAAGAAAGTCCCAGACTTCGAATTGAATCGGGTGCTGTGGGCATTGCTGGCGAACAGACAGGCGTTTATTCTGTAGACAGTCCTGGCGGGTGGCAATTGATTGGAAAAACACCGGTTCCCATTTTTGACAGACTCAACAAAGACGCTCATTTTCTTGTCAGCCAAGGAGATACGGTACAGTTTTACAGCATTGATCTGGAGGAATTTAAAAATTACAAACGATGATTTCCATTATACAGCCCGGTTTTTATACCTTAATTCAAGATGCTGGAAGGGCCCACTACCGGTCTTATGGCATGCCGCTTTCTGGGGTGCTTGATACCGATGCCTATCGCTTGGCCAATTGGTTAGTAGGGAATACAAAGCAAGAGGCCGTATTGGAAATTACGCTCAAAGGACCGGTTCTAAAATTTCACAGCACCGCCATGATTGGCATTACAGGTGCCGATTTACAACCCCTTTTGAACGGGAAACCTGTCCCAACAAACCAAACACTTTCTGTTCCCAAAGATGCCGTGTTGCAATTTGGAAAATGCATTTCAGGTTGTAGGGCTTACCTGGCTTTTTCAGGTGGACTTTGTCTTCCCAAAATGATGGGCAGCACTGCGACTTATACCGAGGCAAAAGTAGGTGGGCTTTCCGGAGTGCCCTTGCAAAAAGGAGACTGCATTCCACTTGGCAATCCCAATGCCTTTCAACTGAGAAAAGTACCGAGTCGATTTCATTGCAAAGCAACCAAAGTCTTGGCAGTTCGTGTGTTGTCCGGACCTGAAAACACTCTTTTTAAGAAAGAGAGTTTGGTTTCTTTTGAGACAAGTGAATACAGAATTGCTACGGCCAGCAATCGAATGGGTTACCGCATGGAAGGACCGGTGCTCCAAACCTTTCAACCGGTTAATTTACTTTCCTCAGGAATCGTGCCTGGAACCATTCAAGTACCTCCAAACGGGCAGCCGATCGTCTTGCTTGCCGACGCACAAACCACTGGAGGTTATCCGAGAATTGGCAATGTGATCTCTGCAGACCTTCCTTTTTTGGCACAGCAAAAACCAGGAGACTGCTTGCGTTTTCGGATGGTAACTCTTGCGCAAGCACAAAAATTGTGGATTCAAAAAGAAAACATGTTTGTCAAATTAATGGATGTAGATTGAGATTCTTCAACAAGAGGAAGTTAAGAAGGGTGTGAATTAAGAAATCAAACGTTTCATTTCGTTTCTGTATGCGGACGGACTCTTTCCAGTCGTCTTTTTAAACAATTTGTTGAAATGCGAAAAGTTGTTAAAACCACTTTCATAGCAGATATCCGTAATGCTTGTAGGCTTTTCTGTCAGCAATTTGGAAGCATGTACGATGCGGTATTCATTCACCAGCGCCGTAAAGGTTTTTCCAGTGACTTTTTTTAGGTAGCGACAAAAGGAGGGAGGGGTCATGTTGACCAGTTCCGCAATCTCGTCCAAGCTGATGTGTTCCTTAAAATGATTTGTGATGTATTTGAAAATACGATCCACACGGTCGTTGTCCTGTTGGTAGATTTCAACTCCAAAATCATGCACGTTTAAAAGGGAGTAATCTTTGGTTTTGGCGAGCTTCTGAAGAATTTTAAGAAAAGAAAGCATTCTTTTGAATCCTTTTTTGTTTCCCAATTCTTCAATCAATGGCCCGATTTCTCTTTTGATTTCAGGATGAAAAATGACACCCATTTTTGCCCGTTCAAATAATTTTTGAATGGCGTGTGTTTCTGGTAAATGGAAAAAGGCTTCTCCTAAAAAATCCGGTTTCATCTGAACAATCGTCTCGGAACCATTGATAGTCAGCCTGTCAGTAAACCCCATGTGGGGCAAGTTCGACCCAATCAGAATGAGTTGGCTGTTTTTAAAATAGGAAATGTGGTTTCCTATATGTCGTTTTCCACCTCCATTGATCACGTATACCAACTCCAATTCCGGATGGAAATGCCAAAAGGGTACGCGTCCTTTGACCGATTCTTTGTATTGCTTAATGATAAAGGAGCTCCCAAAGTCGGGTTCTATTTTTTTTAAGGTCGGTTTGTTGGGCAGCATAAGTGTCTTGTTTTCAATGCAACAAAGATAAGGAAATCCAATAATTCTATGTTATTTTATCGTTAACAAGATATCTCTTTAATATTATGGTTAAAATATAATAGATACTAGGTAATTAAGACGATGTATTTGTATTCGATACCGTCGTATCTTTGTACCATACTTTGAAAGAACAATCAATTGCAATTGAAAAAAGAAGAGTGGTTACTTCAAAGAGCCTTTGCAGTATTTAAGTTGTTCATCTTCAAATAATGGTTTAAGTTTAGTTGAGAAAAGGGGTCATCGCTTGATAACCCCTTTTTTTTGTGCTTTTTTTAAACTGAATTATTTTCTCTGGTAGCTTACAAAGCTATAAGGATAGGGGTTTTTTGCATCTGCTTCAAACCGTTCTCTTCGGGTTTCTTTCCAAACAGCGCTGTCAATTTCCGGAAAAAACACATCGGCTTCAAAATCGTGATGTACTTCGGTGATGTCCAATTGGTCTACGAGGCTGATAGCCTCTTTGTAGATTTGTGCCCCTCCAATCACAAAAGGACTCGAATCCTCTTTGGCTACTTCCAGTGCGGCTTCCAAAGAAGTGACCACAATACAACCTTCAGCTTTGTAGTTTGCATTGCGAGTGATGATGACGGAAGTCCTGTTTGGAAGTGGTTTTCCGATAGACTCATAGGTGTTTCTTCCCATGAGGATGTGGTGTCCGGTGGTGGTGTGACGAAATCGGATCAAATCTGCGGGGAGGTGCCAAATCAGATCGTTGTCTTTTCCGAGTGCGTTGTTGTTTGCGATGGCGGCGATAAGGGTCGTCATGAATAGGAAATGCTTTTAAAGTGTTGAATTAGACAGAAACGGCACCGCGAATCAATGGATGCGGATCATAATCTTCCAAGGTGAAATCCTCGTAAGTAAAATCAAAAATCGACTTTATATTAGGATTGATTTTCATAACAGGTAGAGGACGCGGAGATCGAGACAATTGAGTTTCGATCTGCTCAAAATGGTTTGTGTAGATGTGGGCATCTCCAAAAGTATGGATAAAGTCACCGGCCTCCAAACCTACGACTTGAGCAATCATTAGGGTAAGCAAAGCGTAGGAGGCGATGTTGAACGGTACTCCCAAAAAGATGTCGGCACTTCGTTGGTACAATTGACAAGAGAGCTTTCCTTCTGCGACATAAAATTGAAAAAAAGCATGGCAAGGTGGCAAAGCGGCTTTGTTGTTGGCCACATTTTCTGCAAAAGACACAGAGGTATCTGGCAAGACACTTGGATTCCATGCAGAAACCAACATGCGTCTGCTGTTTGGGTTTGTTTTTAAGGTTTCGATCAATTCGGCAATCTGATCGATGTCTTCGCTATTCCAACTGCGCCATTGGTGTCCGTATACAGGTCCCAAATCTCCATTTTCATCTGCCCAAGCATCCCATATTTTCACTTTGTTTTCTTGTAAATAGGCGATGTTAGTCTCTCCTTTTAAAAACCACAGCAATTCATGAATGATGGATTTTAGGTGCAATTTCTTTGTGGTAACCATTGGGAAACCTTTGGAAAGGTCAAAACGCATTTGGTAGCCAAAAACACTCTTGGTTCCAGTTCCCGTTCGATCTCCTTTGAAAACGCCATTTTCTTTGACGTGTTTTACTAAGTCTAAATACTGCTTCATAATCTGTATTCTGTTCTAAAAAACAGCACTTTGTCGCTGTAGATCCACAAAAATACAAAATGGAAACGACTGTAAAAGGAGATTGCTTTCTTTTTGTTAACAATGATGTTCAAAACGTTTCGCTCAAAATGATTCTCAACATGGTCGAAGACATCAATGAGGAGATGCTTGTGTCTTATATGGATTTCATACCCAATTTTTATAAATTTTTTCGTTGTTTTGGAGACAAGGTGCCGATGCCACCAATTTGTAAGCCAGTAGAGGCTATATTTGTAAAGCCACAAAATATATAGTTTGCCATGTCACACAACATTACTAGAAAGATTTCGAAATGATTCTTCTGTGAATTTGCAACCATTAAAGCACAAAGCAATGCAAAAGAAATTCGATGTTTTTTTTGGGGATATTAAAAGAAATCTTTACGAGCGATTGCTGATTTCATCGCGAAACTTTGCTGCCATTTCGTAATTCTCTTGCGCCACCGCTTTGTTCAATTCTTGATGAAGTTCTTTTAGAGAAAAACCTGAAAGTTCATTGGGAACATCGCTTTTAGTTGCGCTATCGACAACGACTTCTCCTTCTGGCGCTTCCGTTGCCGAAATGATATCTTCTGTATTTATTTCCAGATAGATTCCCGCTTGATCTAGGATGGATTCGTAGGTGTAAATTGGAGCGTTGAAACGCGTGGCGAGTGCAATTGCATCGGAAGTACGAGCATCGATAGTATGTTCTTGCCCCTCTCGTTCACAAATCAGATTGGAGAAAAACACACCGTCTACCAATTTGTAGATGGTTACTTGAATGATGTTGATGTCAAAACAATCAGCGAAATCTCGAAAAAGGTCGTGTGTCAAAGGCCGAGGAGGTTTGATTTCTTTTTCGAGTGCAATCGCAATGGATTGGGCTTCAAAAGCTCCGATGATAATTGGGAGTGTTCTCTCTCCTTCTACTTCCGACAAAACCAACGCATAAGCGCCACTTTGTGTTTGGCTGTAGGAAATCCCTTTGATGTCCAATTTTACAGTACTCATGGTAATGGGCTCATTTTTAAAATTCAAAAGCTGTCTGGGAGAAAAAATACACCTCGCTCTACAGACAGCCTTTCAAGGCACAATTTAATAAAAATTAAGAATTTTGAGCCTTAAAATCACGTAACTTTTCAATTAATTTCGGAACCACTTCAAAAGCATCTCCGACGATTCCATAATCAGCTGCTTTGAAAAATGGCGCTTCTGGATCTGTATTGATGACTACTTTTACTTTGGAGGCATTGACTCCGGCGAGGTGTTGAATTGCTCCAGAGATTCCGATAGCGATGTAAAGGTTTGAAGCTACGGGTTTTCCAGTTTGCCCCACGTGTTCTCCATGCGGTCTCCAGCCCATGTCAGAAACGGGTTTGGAACAGGCAGTGGCGGCACCCAAAACTGCAGCGAGCTCTTCAATAAGACCCCAATTTTCAGGACCTTTCAATCCCCTTCCTCCTGAGACAACAACATCTGCATCTGCGATGCTTACTTTGCCAGAAGCCTTGTTGATGGCAGTAGAGCGAACCTCAGAGCTGCAGATCTCAGGTGAGAAACCTTCTTCGTTTGCGGTGACGGGATTTTCAAAAATCCCAAAGGAATTTTTTGCCAAACCGATTAATTTTTTATCACTTTTGATTTCAGTGTGGTTGAAAGCCTTGTTGGAAAAGGCTTTTCTTTTGACAACAAAGGGGTGGATCGAACTCGGTGCTGCAACGACATTGGAAGCGTAGCCCGCAGAAAGGTTTATTGCTAAGATGGGTGCTAAGTACAAACCGTTGGAGCTACTATCAACGACAACGACAGTTGCGTTTTCTCTTTCGGCGACTTGTTGAACGATGCCTGCAAAAATCTTGGCATTGAAGCTGTTCAAATCCGCATGGTTTATTTTGACGATTTTATCGGCTCCATACCTAGACAGTTCAGTTGGGTTCGTGGCATTGACAGTCAAAGCGATCAATGGCAAATCCATTTGTTTGGCAACTTTTTTCCCGTAAGAAACGGCTTCAAGTGCGGCGTTTTTAAAATTTCCTTCCGAAGTTTCGGCATATACGACTACAGACATAGCGATGGGTTGTTAAAGATGAATGGTATCTTGTTGGTGAAATTTTTTTATCAGATGACTTTGGCTTCTTTGTGTAGCAGCGCAATCAATCCGTCCACATCCGAAGCATCCACCAATTTACAAGCGGATTTGGCTGCGGGTTTTTCAAAGCGATTGGCATGAGTACTGCTTTCTATGGCAATGGGTGCTAAAACTGTCAAAGGTTTTTTTCGAGCCATCATGATGCCGCGCATGTTTGGAATGCGAAGGTCTTTTTCTTCCACCAAACCTTTTTGACCGGCCACAACCAAAGGCAATGTTGCCGAAAGGGATTCTGTACCTCCGTCAATTTCTTTAAGAGCAGTCGCTGTTTGGTTTTCGATCTCCAGTCCGACGCAAGCATTGATAAAATTCCAATCCAACAGCGTTGCGAGCATTCCAGGAACCATGGCGCCATTGTAGTCGATCGACTCTCTACCTGTCAAAATCAAATCGCAGGCATGCTCTTTGAGAACGGCGGCCAATTGTTGGGCAACAAAAAGACCGTCTGTTGGTGCGGCGTCTATGCGGATGGCATCGTCTGCTCCGATGGCCAATGATTTTCGCAAAGAAGACTCTACAGAAGCATCTCCTACGGAAATTACCGTAATCGTAGCCCCTTGTTTTTCTTTCAACCACATGGCACGTGCCAGGGCAAATTCATCGTAGGGATTGATAACAAATTGCACGCCTGTTTTGTCAAATTCAGACGCATTTTCAGTAAAATTTATTTTTGAGGTTGTATCAGGAACGTGGCTGATACATACGAATACTTTCATAGAAAAAGTGGGCTTTAAATTAGCTTGATTTTTACCTTTCAAAATTACAACATTTTTTTCAAAAAAACTATGCACGCATAGTAAAAAAAGAAGATTATTTTTAGGTCTTAGTGCGTGGGTTTTCAGTCTGTTGGATTCTTAGCGGGTTTTTGAAGTTGTTTGTTTTCGATGTGACTGCCTGATTTTTAAGGCTTGAAATGTCAAAAGTTATGAGAAAAAAAAGGAGGTAGCAATTGGCAGCCGTTGGGCGCTTTCTTTTTTTTGTTTTTTTTAAAAGAGAAATTCCTAGAATGCCATGAAAATCCTTATTTTTGTTGCCTCATAAAGATGATACCTATGAAAACGATACAGTTTAGAGAAGCTATTTGCGAAGCCATGAGTGAAGAGATGCGTTTGGATGAAAGCGTATACTTGATTGGAGAAGAAGTAGCGGAATACAACGGAGCTTACAAAGCTTCCAAAGGAATGTTGGACGAATTTGGAGAGAAGCGTGTGATTGACGCCCCCATTGCCGAGCTTGGTTTTGGCGGAATAGCTGTTGGATCTACCATGACGGGCAACCGTCCAATTGTAGAATACATGACCTTTAATTTTGCCTTGGTTGGAATTGATCAAATCATCAACAACGCCGCCAAAATCCGTCAAATGTCGGGAGGACAATTTCCATGTCCTATTGTTTTTAGAGGACCTACAGCTTCTGCAGGCCAATTGGGAGCGACCCACTCACAAGCTTTTGAAAACTGGTTTGCAAACACTCCGGGATTGAAAGTAGTGGTTCCTTCAAATCCTTACGATGCAAAAGGACTGTTAAAAGCCTCGATTCGCGACAACGACCCGGTGATCTTTATGGAGTCTGAGCAAATGTATGGCGACAAGGGAGAAGTTCCTGAGGGAGAATACATCATTCCTTTAGGAGTGGCTGACATCAAAAGAAAAGGAACAGATGTGACGGTGGTTTCTTTTGGTAAAATCATAAAAGAAGCATACAAAGCTGCAGAAATTTTAGAAAAAGAAGGCATTTCGATAGAAATCATTGATTTGAGAACCATCCGTCCTTTGGACATTGATGCCATCATAACGTCGGTCAAAAAAACCAACAGGTTGGTCATTTTGGAAGAAGCTTGGCCTTATGGAAACATTTCTACGGAAATCACCTATCAGATACAAGAAAAAGCATTTAACTATTTGGATGCGCCGATCAAACGCATCAACACAGCGGACACGCCTGCACCTTATTCACCGGTATTGTTGGCAGAATGGTTGCCAGACTATACAGACGTGATCAAAGAAGTAAAAGAAGTGTTGTATGCAAAGTAAACCGCTTTTTTAAGCTGCAAAACCATCAATTCCTTTCTCATTTGAGAAAGGAATTTTTTTTGGGACAAACTGCCTTGTAGTAAGTTTGTGTTTTTTTTTGAAAAATAAAAGCGTCAACCGACTGATTTTGCTATTTTTGCAAAAAAAATAAGTACCCAATCACAAAAAATATGAATGCAAAAGCAGTAGAAACTTTTGATGTCTTGGTAGAGATCCCAAAAGGAAGTAGAAATAAGTACGAATACGACTTCGACCTTCACAAAATTCGTTTTGATAGAATGTTGTTTTCTTCCATGATGTATCCAGGAGACTATGGATTTATTCCTGAAACGTTGGCCTTGGATCAAGATCCTTTGGACGTCTTGGTGTTGGGACACCAGCCCATGTATCCGATGACCGTTGTTGAAGTACGTCCAATCGGTGTCTTTCATATGGCCGATGAAAAAGGACCGGATGAAAAAATAATCTGCGTGCCAATTTCCGATCCCATTTGGAACGATAAAAAAGACATCGCTGATTTGAATCCCCACCGTTTGAAAGAAATCGAGCATTTCTTTCAAGTGTACAAAGATTTGGAAGAAAAGAAAGTAGATGTCGGTGGATGGGGAGATGCTCAAGAAGCTAGAGAAATCTATGTGAAATGTGTAGAGCGTTACGAAAATAGCGAGCACAAAGCCAAGGGAAGTTTCAAGATATAAAGCAGTTTTCCAACTCTTTTTAAAACACCGTGTTTATTTAATTAAACACGGTGTTTTTTTATCTGCCATTTTTTTCTATTTTTAGGCAACTGAATTTTAATCATTTAAACTTAAACCAAACCAAGAATGGAATTAATTGTAAAGTACTACCTACCCCTCTTTGGAGTAGTCGCACTCGCCTTTGTGTTTTTAAAAAACAGATGGGTTTCTAAACAAGATGAAGGAAACGAAAAAATGGTTCGGATTGCAAAAAACATTGCAGACGGCGCCATGTCTTTTTTAAAGGCAGAATACAAGATACTCTCACTTTTTGTGGTAGCCGTCGCCATTTTGCTCTTTTTTAAAGGAAGTACAGAAGCTGGATCCAATGGAATGGTGGCTGTTTCTTTTATTGTAGGAGCGATTTGTTCTGCTTTGGCAGGCTTTATCGGTATGAAAGTGGCTACCAAAGCGAATGTAAGAACTACCCAAGCAGCGCGTACCTCTTTGGGGACTGCTTTGGAAGTTGCTTTTGCAGGAGGAGCTGTGATGGGACTCGGTGTTGTTGGATTGGGCGTATTGGGTCTGAGCGGACTCTTTATGATTTACAGTGCTCAAGGTTGGGCAGTTGGGGAAGTACTGAACGTGCTTTCTGGATTCTCATTGGGGGCTTCTTCCATTGCCTTGTTTGCCCGTGTGGGTGGAGGAATTTATACAAAAGCGGCAGATGTTGGCGCGGATTTGGTCGGAAAAGTAGAAGCAGGAATCCCTGAAGACCATCCCTTGAACCCTGCAACCATTGCAGACAATGTAGGAGACAATGTTGGAGATGTTGCCGGAATGGGTGCCGATTTGTTTGAATCTTATGTAGGATCCATTATCGGAACCATGGTCTTGGGAGCAATTTATGCTACCTTACCTGAGTTTTCAGCTGCTTTTGACGGACTGGGAGCTGTTTATTTGCCGATGGTCTTGGCAGCAGTAGGAATAATCATGTCCATTATTGGAACTTTCTTTGTGAAAGTAAAAGACGGAGGTTCTCCACATGCCGCCCTGAACATCGGTGAATTTGGATCTGCTGCTTTGATGTTGATTGCTTCGTATTTTATCATTCAAGAAATGCTTCCGGCCGCGTGGACCTATAAAGGTATAGACTATACTTCTATCGGCGTCTTTTGGGCGACCATTACCGGATTGGTTACTGGCTTGCTGGTAGGAAAAGTAACAGAATATTATACAGGAACGGGATCCAAGCCGGTGAACGCTATCATAGCACAGTCCGAGACAGGAGCGGCTACCAATATCATTGCTGGTTTGGGAGTGGGGATGATGTCAACGGCATTGCCAATTTTATTGATTGCTGCAGCAATCATAATTTCTCACCATTTTGCAGGTTTGTACGGAATTGCAATTGCAGCCGTCGGGATGTTGGCCAATACAGGAATTCAATTGGCGGTAGATGCTTACGGACCGATTTCTGACAATGCTGGAGGGATTGCTGAAATGGCAGAATTGCCAAGCCATGTTCGCGAACGTACAGACAAATTGGATGCCGTAGGAAATACGACAGCTGCGATTGGAAAAGGTTTTGCCATTGCTTCTGCAGCATTGACTGCTTTGGCTTTGTTTGCGGCATTTATGGAAACTGCCAACGTGGTGTCCATCGACGTTTCTCAGCCTAAAATTATGGCGGGTCTCTTGATCGGAGGGATGCTGCCTTTTGTTTTTTCTGCCTTGTCTATGAATGCGGTCGGAAGAGCGGCCATGGCAATGATTGAAGAAGTTCGTCGTCAGTTTCGGGACATTCCTGCCTTGAAAGCGGCATTGGAGGTCATGCGAAAATACGATTCAGACATGTCAAAAGCGTCCGATGCAGACCGTGCTATTTTTGATGCTGCCGACGGCGTTGCGGATTACGGGAAATGTGTAGACATCTCCACAAAAGCTTCTTTGAAAGAAATGGTGTTTCCGGGATTACTAGCGATTGCGGTACCTGTAGCGATTGGTTTTGTAGGGGGGCCAGAAATGTTGGGCGGTCTTTTGGCTGGTGTGACGACTTGTGGGGTCTTGATGGCAATTTTCCAGTCCAATGCCGGAGGCGCTTGGGACAATGCAAAGAAAACCATTGAAGAACAAGGAAAAAAAGGAACGGACGTGCACAAAGCAGCTGTGGTAGGGGATACCGTAGGAGATCCTTTCAAAGATACTTCTGGACCCTCTTTGAACATCTTATTAAAATTGATGTCGGTTGTGGCTTTGGTGATTGCACCGAGTATTGCCAATTCAGAGGCAGTGGCAAACTACGTGCAAGAAAAAAACGCACAACAGCCTGCTGTTGAGTTGGTTTTACCAGCTGAAGAAGTTGTCAAGGAAGTTGTTTCTGAAACAAGTACATCTGTTTCTAATGAGCAAATACTTGTCGGAATCAAGAAGGTCTATGCAGTTAAAAGAAAAGAGTTGGAAAGCGCTTCTTAGCAATTTTCAATGTAAAAAAAAAGGTTCTCATCTGATGAGAACCTTTTTTTTTGTTTTTTGTTTTGAGAAAGACTGCTTGAAGGTTTTTTAAAACAAGCCGTGGATGTGGGCATCTACGCGGTCAATGACTTTTCCCAAATCTTCTGGGTTTTCCACAAAGTCGATGTCGTCGACATCGATGATGAGTAATTTTCCTTTGTCGTATTGAGAGACCCACGCTTCGTAGCGTTCGTTCAAACGACTGAGGTAGTCGATGCTGATGGTATTTTCATAAGCCCTTCCGCGTTTGTGAATTTGCCCCACCAGTGTTTTGATATCTGCTCGTAGGTAAATCAACAAATCGGGAGGCGTGACCAAGTTTTCCATCAAATCGAACAAGTTGTTGTAGTTGTTGAAATCTCGATTGGTCAACAGGCCCATGGCGTGAAGGTTGGGTGCAAATATTTTGGCGTCTTCGTAAATCGTTCGGTCTTGTATGATGTTTTGACCGCTTTTTTGAATTTCAAGAATTTGTCCAAATCGATTGTTTAAAAAATAGACCTGCAGGTTGAAAGACCAGCGTTCCATCTCGCCGTAAAAATCGTCCAAATAGGGATTGTCGTCCACGGTTTCAAAATGGGAGTTCCATCGGTAATGGTTTGCCAAAAGCTCGGTAAGTGTGGTTTTTCCGGCGCCTATATTGCCTGCGATTGCTACGTGCATGGATGGATTTTTTTTTAAGATTAGGATGCTAATTTAGTCATTTTTATCAATTAAAAAATGATGTCGTTGAATTCCATCAAAAAGATATAGGTCGTTTTTAAAAACAAAAAAACTTTTGATGGAAATTTCTTTTGGAAGCTCAATTTCTTCTCGTGTATTTGAGATTCGAAACAATTTTTCCTTGGAAAGCACATAGCGGTATGTGCCTTCGATTGCAAATTGTGTTGCCGAAGGGTCGTGGTACACATCGCTGAGGTTGCCGAGGTAGTCGTAGGTGTAGATTCCTTGGTCGCTTAGCAAAAAAACAAAGTTGAGATCGCTTTTCATGTCGCTGACAAATGTGTGTGGCAGTGGGGGACTGCTGCTACTGATGCGATGGGTTTTGGTGTCGTAGTTTTCTAGTTGTTGGGCATCTGCATTATAGCGCCACAAATGATGCCCACTGCTTTTTCTTACAAAGGAAACATTTGCCTCAAATGAAATTGTCTCCAGCTCATTGAGTCGGTTGTCTAACAAGACCACAGTGTTGAAGTTTCTGTAAAAAACCACAATTTTTAAAGGGTTGCTAATGTCTACAGAATGGATGTCTCCGTAGCGGAGGTTTGTGTATGTGTAGGTTTTTTGGCCGCTTTTCTTGTACAAAACCGAGGCGGTTCTGTGGTAGTGGCTTTTAAGAAAATCGACTCCTACATAGTAATCCGTTTGGACAGCTGTGGTTTCCATTAATTGACAGGTGATTTGCCCGCGGCAAAAAAGTGAAAAAAGTAAGATGGAAAATGTTATTTTTATAGGCATCACAGCAAATTTACAAAACTACGGGTGTTTTTTTGCTACGCATTTGTTGTTTCTTTGTACAAGCTGTTCTGGAAGTTTCTTTCGGCAGGCTTTGTACATAAGAAAATGGGCTTTGTTTGATCGCTTTTTTTTGCTACTGCCCCATTCTAGGTGGAGGAGGAGCTCTTTTTATTCAGCTAAAAATAAAAAACAAAATACTTGTCATATTTTTAAAAAGCACTATATTTGCCTTCGCTAAATGCCACGGTCTGGTAGTTCAGCTGGTTAGAATACCTGCCTGTCACGCAGGGGGTCGCGGGTTCGAGTCCCGTCCAGACCGCGAAAAGCACCTCAATTGAGGTGCTTTTTTTGTTTTAGTAAATTTTATCATAAATAGTTTTTTAATTTCATACATTACACTTTTAACTATAAATTTACACAGAATGAAAAAAGCACTAGCAGTAATTTGTTTGGCCATGGCTTCGTTTGCTGTCAATGCACAAGATTCCTGGGTTTATTTAGGAGTCGGAGTTGGCTACGCCACCAAAGGCGGAGATGTAGATGAAGGTCATAAAAGTGGCCTCAATTTAAATTTAGTGAATTTAGGGTTTCGTTTTTCCGAGACTTGGGGTATGACAGCCAATTTGAGTTCATCCGCACATGCAATAAATGATACTGATGGTGCTATTGGTATTGGTGTTTTAAGTTTTGGACCCATGGTTAGTTTTCCTATTGGATGCAATGTGTCCTGGGATTTAAAGCCTCAATACGCCCTTAGAATGAAAGGAGTTTTTACAGGAGATGACGTTGAAGCTATAGATGATATTAACATGTCAGGAAATGGTTTTTTATTTGGAAACTCTCTAGTTTTTGGAAATTGCGGAAGTGGTTTTGGCTTTTCACTTGATTTTGATTACCTATGGGGCAGCTTCAATGAAGGCACTCTGTCTGGGATAACAATAGATAATGATGAAAATTATAACAGTTTGAAAATAGGAATAGGGTTGCGTTACAATTTCTAAAAAAAA